>NZ_FOTW01000006.1 GCF_900114705.1 Rugamonas rubra | reverse complement strand
AGGCCCTGACGCCCTGGGCGCGCCTGGCTGTGGCGCCGGGAAGCTGCGTCTTGTCCGACGGGCTGCTGGGTTTCGAAGTGCTCGAAAAGCTGGGCTATACGCATAAGGTGGTGCTGGCGCCGCGCGGTAAGGCGGGCACGGAGATCGAGCCGTTCAAATGGCTCAACGTCTTGTTGGGGAACCTGAAAACGGCCCTGTCCGGGACGCACCACGCGTTTAAATTCGCGAAGTATGCCCGGCGATACCTCGCCGAGGTCCAGTATCGCTTCAACCGCCGCGCCGACATGGCCGCCATGGTGCCGCGATTGGCGGTCGCGCTGGCACAGACGAGGCCGTGCCCGAAATGGATGGTGCTGGGAAAGGCTGACGTAAGAACATAATCAGGTGGCTATAAGTTAGCTCATTCAAATATTTTAGAAGTTATCAGACCTTATGTTCATCTAGATAAGGTCGTTGAACTATTAGGTCAGCCACATCAATGGGAAGAAGATCGCGCCGGTTATCGATTTGCAAACGCACTCTTGCAAGTAAATTATCTTGAAAATTCAGTTCGCAGTGTATGTTTAGTGCTGCTTCGCCATCGCTGGCCTAATAGGTTTAGTATTTTCCCAATTCCCCTTTCGTTAGGTGCATCTACATTTGCGGATGCGTGTGCACATGATGTTAGTGATGGTAGACTGGCCCTTAGGTTGAATTTCAGTTCGAAGTTTTACTGTCTTTGGAGTGAGCAGTACTTTGGAAACCCTGGCCGATATTTTTACTATTCATTTGCATTGCTGGAAGCCGACACTTTTCCTGTTACGATCATGCCGAAATGCGACTATACGAACCACGAGCTAGGACATGTTGAGCAAGGTGCAATTCTTAATGACGTTAAAGTGAAATTTAATGCGGTAAGTATTTCTAGATGTGAAGGTGAGTATTTCTGTTTTGATTTTACTTTATTCAGATGAAATATTTTAATGGTAAAAATAATTAAGTAATTTTCTCGGAAATATATAAATCACGGTTTTCTACTAGGTGAATTGCTAACCTTCTAGAAAGTAATTCCAGCCCGTAATATAATGCATGCATGAAATGCAAACGAACTTCTCACGGCCGCAAACTGGATCACCACACGCTCCAGGTGTTGCGCCAACAAGGGGGGGGAAGCTGTGCGCGAAGGCTAGGCGGTCGCCGACCTAGCCAACGCTTTCGGTCTGAACATTCGCACGGTGTTTGACTGGTTGGCGATTCGAGGTGGCCTACTGCTGTTCGCATGAGATTCAGGAACGGCTTTTCTTTTTGCGGCTGAGAAGTGGCACGCCTGTGCTCGACGCGGATTGTTGCTGACGGGCAAGCTTATGGGGCGATCATGTCGACTGTCCTCCCGCCAACCGGTCGTCCCCGTCCCGCCATCGAGTACCGGCCCGCGCAGTGTCCGTTTAAGATCGATCGACGGAAGCCCGCGCTTGCCTCTCTTCGGATAGCGCGGTCCGCGCCTAGTAGCTGCTCAGCGGCAGCGGCTGGCCGTTCTTGAAGGTGAAGATGGTCACCGGCGACTGCTTCATGTCGCCCTTGGCGTCGAAGGAGTAGGTGCCGGCCACGCCCTGGTAGGCGCCGGCGCTGACGGCCGGGCCGACCTTGGCCGGGTCGGTCGAGTTGGCCTTCTGCATGGCCTGGGCGTACATCAGCGTGGCGTCGTAGTAGGAGGCGGCATAGACGTCGGCGTCCTGCTTGAAGCGGGCCTTGAACTTGGCCTTGAAGGCAGGGCCGGCGCTGGCCTTGTCGAGCAGGGCGCCGCCCTGCGAGCACAGCACGTTGTCGCCGGCGGCGTCGCCGGCCAGCTTGCCCATCTCGGCGGTGCAGATGGTGTCGCCGCCGAGCAGCTTGGCGTGGATGCCCAGCTGGCGCATCTGGCGCGCCATCGGCGCGGCCTGCGGCGCGTAGCCGCCGAAGAAGATGGCGTCGGGCTGCTTGGTCTTGAGCTTGGTGAGGATGGCGCTGAAGTCGAAGGCCTTGTCGGTGGTGAACTCGTGGCCGGCGATCTGCATGCCGGAGGCCTTGGCCTGCTTCTTGAACTCCTCGGCCACGCCCTGGCCGAAGGCGGTGCGGTCGTCGATCACGGCGACGTTCTTGAACTTGAGCTCCTTGGCGGCGTACAGCGCCATCTTCGAGCCGAGCTGGGTGTCGCTGGCGTTGATGCGGAACAGGCCGGCGTAGCCCTGCTGGGTCACCTTGGGGTTGGTGGCCACGGTGGCGAGCAGCACGCCGGCGTCGTTGTAGGCGCGCGAGGCGGGGATGGCGACGCCCGAGTTGTACGGCCCGACGACGAACTTGACGCCCTTGTCGATCAGCTTCTGCGCCGCCGCCATGCCGCTCTTGGGATCGCCCTGGTCGTCCTCGGAGAGCAGCTCGAAGCGCAGCTTTTTGCCGCCGACGGTGATCGGCTTGGCGTTGAGCTCCTCGACGGCCAGCCGCACGCCGTTCTCGTTGTCCTTGCCGGAGAAGGCCTGGGCGCCGGACAGCGGGCCGCTGTGGCCGATCTTGACGAGCAGGTCCTGCGCGCCGGCGGCGCCGGCCGCGCCCAGCAGCGCCAGGGCGGCGGCGCTGTGCTTGACGATGTGCTTGAGGATGGGCTTGAGAGTCATTCGGTCTCCGATATGTGGTGGCCGCCCCGGCCGTGCGTGGCGGGGCGTGCCCTGAATTATCGCTAAAAATGAAAAATATTAATGTGTGACTTGGGCCGCGACGGGGTGTATTTTTCGCCCCTTCGGGCCGCAAACGGCGGCGCGGCGGAATAATATTCGGTTTCGCGCCGGCGCCCCGGCCACGCCAGGGCTGGCGGAACGCCGCAGGCGGGGTGGGCTGCGCCATTTGGTTCGCTGGCGCACGGTAGGCGGGCGGCGGCGGGTCTATTGTAGGCGCTGCAGTTCCCCTATTCCGTTCAACCACATTAGGAAACCACCATGGGCAACCATCTGGAAAACAAAATCGGCGCTAGCCGCGACGGCGTCACGCAAATCGGCAAGGACCTGCGGGCGGACGCCCACAGCGTCATCGACAAGGTGGCCGAGCAGGTGCCGCCGCTGACCAACCGCCTGGCCGAGCGCGCCCACGGCGGCGTCGACGCGGTGGCCGACCGGGCCGACGGCGCGGCCGACGCGGTGGCCGCGCGCAGCCGCCAGCTGGCCGACTCGTACAAGCGCTTCGCCGAGAGCGGCCGCGGCTACGTGCGCAGCAGTCCGGTCGCCTCGGTGCTGCTGGCGGCGGCGGCCGGCTACGGCCTCTCCAAGCTGTTCGGCCCGCGCAAATAAGGCGGCGCCGGGCGCCCCGTTTAGTGGTGTTTTTAGCAGCACCGGCGTGCTATGCTGGCGCCGTTAGCGCTAACCTACACCACCACGCATGAACGAGTACGCCCCTAGGACCTGGCTTCCGCATGAACGGCCTATGCTGCCGGGCTCGCCATCGACGCCGCTGCACTCGGACCGGCGCCGCTACGCCTACCTGGTCGTCGGCCTGATCGTCGCCCTCACCGGCGGCCTGGGCAACGCGCTGGTGACGGTCAACCTGCCGTATCTCCAGGGCTCGCTGGGCGTCTACTCGACCGAGATCGCCTGGCTGCCGGCCGCCTACGTGATGGCCAACGTGTCGATGAACCTGCTGCTGGTGAAGTTCCGCCAGCAGTACGGCCTGCGCCTGTTCACCGAGCTGTTCCTGGTGCTGTACGCGCTGGCCACGCTGGCCCACCTGTTCGTCCACGGCCTGGGCTCGGCCATCGCCGTGCGCGCCGCCAGCGGCATGAGCGGCGCGGCGCTGACGGTGCTCGGCCTGTACTACACGCTGCAGGCCTTCCCGGCGCGGCACCGGCTCAAGGCGGTGGTGCTGGGGGTCGGCTTCGCCCAGTTGACCATGCCGCTGGCGCGGCTGTTCTCGTCCGAGCTGCTCGAGCTGGGCGAGTGGCGCGGCCTGTACTTCTTCGAACTGGGCCTGGCCCTGCTGGCGCTGGGCTGCGTGCTGCTGCTCAAGCTGCCGCCGGGCGACCGCGTCAAGGCCTTTGAAAAACTCGACTTCCTCACCTTCGCCCTGTTCGCCCCCGGCGTGGCCCTGCTGTCGGCCGTGCTGGCGCTGGGCCGCAGCGTCTGGTGGCTGGAGGCGCCGTGGCTGGGCTACAGCCTGGCCGGCGCCATCGTGTTGATCTGCGCCGCGCTGCTGGTCGAGCACAACCGCGCCGCGCCGCTGCTCAACACGCGCTGGCTTAGCAACGGCAACATGCTGCGGCTGGCGCTGTCGGTGCTGCTGATCCGCATCGTGCTGTCCGAGGCCACCGGCACCGTCGGCTTCCTGCAGGCGCTGGGCCTGAACAACGACCAGATGCAGACCCTGTGGCTGTGGGTGCTGCTCGGCAGCGTGGCCGGCCTGGCCGCCAGCGCGCTGACCATCACGCCGGCGCGCATCCCCGCCTCGCTGATGTTCTCGCTACTGTTGATGGCCGTCGGCGCGGCGATGGACTCGCGCGCCAGCAACCTGACGCGGCCGGCGCAGATGTACCTCAGCCAGTTCCTGCTGGCCTTCGGCGGCGCCTTCTTCCTCGGCCCCACCTTCGTCTCCGGCTTCGGCGCGGTGATCGCCGCGCCGAGTAACCTGATCAGCTTCTCGCTGATGTTCACCATCTCGCAGAACATCGGCGGCCTGCTCGGTTCGGCCCTGGTCGGCACCTTCCAGGTGCTGCGCGAGAAGTACCACTCGAGCCAGCTGGTCGAGCACCTGACCCTGCTCGACCCGCAGGTGGCGGCGCGCATCCAGGCCGGCGGCGCCGCGCTCGGCGGCGTCCTCGGCGACCCGGCCGCGCGCAACGCCAAGGGCGTGGCGGCGCTGGGCGCGGCGGCCAGCCGCGAGGCCAACATCCTGGCCTACAACGACGTCTTCATGGCCATTGCCGTGCTGGCGCTGCTGACCATGGCCTGGCTGGCGGCGCGCTACCTGTGGCACATCTGCACCGTTTGCAAGGCGGTGCCGGCGGCGCAAAACGCGCAGACCGGCATGGCCAACGTTTCGCTTAACAATTCTGGAGCCACATGAGCAACAACACCCCCGACACGTCCGCCAGCCCAACACCGGCCGCCGCCCCGACAGCGGCCGCCGCCCCGACGCCGTCCGCCGCCGCCCCGGCCGCAGCACCTGCCGCCGCTCAGGCCGCTCCTGCTGCCACCGCCGCCGCTGCGGCGCCGGCGCAGCCGGAGCGGCGCAACCAGATCATCAGCGCCATCGCCTTCGCGGCGGTGGCGCTGATCGGCGTGCTGGTGGTGCTGTACGCCTGGCGCCTGCCGCCGTTCAGCAGCGCCGTCGTCTCGACCGAGAACGCGCTGGTGCGCGGCCAGGTCACGCTGGTCGGCACCCAGTTGTCCGGCTACGTGGTCGAGGTCAGGGTGCAGGACTTCCAGCAGGTCAAACAGGGCGAGCTGCTGGTGCGGTTGGACGACCGCATCTACCAGCAGCGCTACGAGCAGGCCCAGGCCCAATTGGCGGCGCAGCAGGCCGCGTTGGCCAACTGGGAGCAGGCGCGCCGCAGTGCCGAGGCGGGCGTGGCGCTGAACCAGGCCACGCTGGCCAACGCCGAGGCGCAGGCGCGCAAGGCGGCGGCCGACCTGGGCCGGGTCAACCAGCTGGCCGCCGACGGTTCGCTGTCGCTGCGCGAGCAGGACGGCTCGAGGGCGGCCGGCGCGCAAAGCGTGGCGGCGGTGGCGCAGGCGCGCGCCAGCCTGGACATCGCCCGCCAATCGGTGCAGACGGTGACGGTCAACAAGCTGTCGCTGGAGGCGGCGGTGGCCAACGCCCAGGCCGCGCTGAAGGCGGCCAAGGTCGACCTGGACAACACCCGCATCAGCGCGCCGGCCGACGGCCAGCTGGGCCAGGTGATGGTGCGCCAGGGCGCCTACGTCAACACCGGCGCGCAGTTGATGGGCCTGGTGCCGCGCCAGCTGTGGGTCATCGCCAATTTGAAGGAGACCCAGATGGCCAATGTGCAGGTGGGGCAGGGCGCCACCTTCAAGGTCGACGCCCTCGACGGCGCCACGCTGACCGGCCAGGTCGAGCGCATCTCGCCGGCCACCGGCTCCGAGTTCGCCGTGCTGCCGGCCGATAACGCCACCGGAAACTACGTCAAGATCGCCCAGCGCATCCCGGTGCGCATCCGCATCGACGCCGGCCAGGCGCCGGCGCGCCGGCTGCGGCCGGGCATGTCGGTGGTGGTCAGCATCGACACCTCGGCGGTGCTGAACGACGCCGATCCCGACGACGTCGCCAGCGGCGCGCCGGCGGCGGCGGCGTCCGCGCGTGCGCGCGCCTCCGCGCCCGCATCGGCCGCGCAGGGCGGAGCCAAGCCGTGAGCGCGCGCGGCATCATGCGCGAGCTTGTGGGCGGCACTCTGCGCACGGCGTTGTCGCTCGCGCTGCGGCCAGCGAGCGGCGCCGGCATGGCGTCCACACCGCAGTTGCCGACCGCCGGCATGGCGCTGACGCGGCGGCCGGCCAGCGTGCTGGCGGCGCTGGCGCTGCTGTCCGGTTGCGCCGCCACGGTGGCGCCGCCGCCAGCGGCCAGCCTGCAAACGCCGGCCGCCTGGCGCGGCGCGGTCGGTCCGCTGGCCACCGCGCCGGCGCCCGAGCGGCAGTGGTGGCAGAGCTTCGGCGATCCAGCGCTGAGCGCGCTGGTGGAGACGGCGCTGGCGCACAACGGCGACCTGCGCGTCGCCCGCGCCCGCGTGGCCGAGTACCGCGCCCGCGTCGGCGTGGCCGGCGCCGCCCAGCGTCCGGCCGTCAGCGTCAACAGCGCGCCGACCCGCGTGCGCCAGTTGGCCTACAACGGCGTGCCGTATGTGACCAACGTCTACCAGGCCGAGTTCCAGGCCAGCTACGAGATCGACGTATGGGGCCGCCTGGCGGCGCAGACCGACGCCGCCGCCGCCGGCTACCACGCCGAGCAGGCCAACGCCGACGCGGCGGCGCTGGCCGTGGCCGCCAGCGTGGCCAGCGGCTACCTCAACCTGCGCGGCCTGGACGCCCAGCTCGAGCTGACCGAGGCCACGCTCAAGCTGCGCGGGCAGTCGCGCGCGCTGGCGCAGCGCCAGTTCGAGGTGGGCTACAGTTCGCGGCTGGAGTGGTTGCAGGCGCAGGCCGAGTACCAGGCGGCGGCCGAACAGGTGCCGCAGCTGAAGCGGCAGATCTTCGAGTTGGAGAACGCGCTGTCGATTCTGAGCGGTGGCAATCCCGGCGCGGTGGCGCGCGGCGCCGCGCTGGCCGAGTTGAACCCGCCGCCGGTGCCGGCCGGGCTGCCGTCCGACCTGTTGCGGCGCCGGCCCGACATCGCCCGCGCCGAGCGCAACCTGGTGGCGCTCAACGCCAGCCTGGCCGCCACGCGCGACCAGCTGCTGCCCTCGTTCAAGCTGACGGCGGTGGGCGGCGTGCAGTCGCTCAAGCTGCACGATTTCCTCAACGCGCCGACGGCGCTGTGGCATTTTACGGGCTTGGTGGCGGCGCCGCTGTTCGACGGCGGCCGCGTGCAGGCGCAGACCGACGCGGCGGCGGCGCAGCGCGACCAGGCCGTCTACGCCTACGAGAACGCGGTGCGCGCCGCCTTCGCCGAGACGGAGAACGGGCTGGGCGCGGTGCGGCGTTTGCGCGAGCAGGCGCTGGAGAACGACGCGCGCCGCGCCACGGCGGCCGAGACGCTGCGCATCGCGCACAACCGCTACCGCAACGGCTACGCTTCTTATCTTGAGGAGCTCGACGCGCAGCGCACGCTGTACAGCGCCGACGTCGGCCGGCTGCAGTTGCGCACGCGGATACTGGTGGCCTCGGTCGACCTGTACCGCGCCATGGGGGGCGGCTGGGCGCCGTAGTGATGCGTTGTGGTTTGGATGTGAAAACGCCGCGATGATCGCGGCGTTTCTGTTTTGCTTGCTGGGATTCAGCGGCCGGCAGCGACTAGGGTCAGACCCTAGGGTCTGACCCTTGATTTTTGCCTCGGGGTTCGGTCCCGGCGCGGCGCGCTTCAGCCTATTTGACCGGGATGCACAGCTCGCATTCAAACACGCCGGTGTCCGGCTCCATCGCGTAGTCGGCCGGATAGCGCTCGAAGCAGGGGCGGGCGTCCATCTGCAAGCCGCTGGCCGGCAGCCACTGGCCGAAGAGCTCGCCCCAGGCGGCGGGCATCTGGTCGCCGGTGCCCTTGAAGGCGGCCACCGCGCAGCGGCCGCCGGGCAGCTCGGCCAGGCGGGCCGGCGCCTGCGGCTGGTAGCCCGGCTCGATCTCGACGCAGGCGTCGTAGCGGCACTCCTCCGGCGCCGTGGTGGCCGGGTCGTCGACGGCGACGCCGTAGGTGGTGCGGCCCTGCAGGCCGGCGGCCTGCTGCCACGGCGCGAACACCTCCATCCAGAAGTCGCCGATGGCGGCGCCATACGGCCCCTTGTAGCGCAGGTAGGCCACCGGCACCGCCGGAATATCGATTACTTTCACATCCATGCTGCTGGTCCTTTCAAGTGCTGCTTCAGGGTTGGTCCAGATTGGCGACGGCGGCCGGCTTGGCCGGCTTGGCCACGATGTGCGGCACCGGGTGCGGCACCGGGTGCGGCGCGTGCGGATGGCGGCGCAGCTTGTCGCGCAGGCGCTTGAGCAGGTGCTCGAGGTCGTCGATGTAGGTGAACACGGCCGGCACCACCAGCAAGCTGAGCAGCGTCGAGGTGATCAGGCCGCCGATCACGGTGATCGCCATCGGCGAGCGGAAGCTCGGGTCGGCGCCCCAGCCCAGCGCCAGCGGCATCATGCCGGCGCCCATCGCGATGGTGGTCATCATGATCGGCCGGCTGCGCTTGTGGCAGGCGTCGACCAGGGCGTCGAAGCGGCTCATGCCGGCCTGGCGTGCCAGGATGGCGTAGTCGACCAGCAGGATCGAATTCTTGGTGACGATCCCCATCAGCATGATCAGGCCGATCATCGACGGCATCGACAGGGCGCGGCCGGTGATCAGCAGCGCCACGAAGGCGCCGCCGATCGACAGCGGCAGCGCCGCCAGGATCGTCACCGGCTGCATGAAGTCCTTGAACAACAGCACCAGCACGCAGTAGATGCAGATCACGCCGATCAGCATGGCCAGGCCGAAGCTGGCGAACAGCGCCACCATCTCCTGGGCGTCGCCCAGCTCGGCGATCTTGACCGACGGCGGCAGCGCCTTCATGGCCGGCAGCGCGCGCGCCTCGTCGTTGACCTCGCCCAGCGTGCGCTTGCCCAGCTCGACGCTGAGGGTGACGTTGCGGCTGCGGTTGAGCCGGTCGATCTGCGCCGGGCCGCTCTCCATGCTGATGCTGGCGACGTTGGCCAGCATGACCGGGCCGTTCTTGCCCGGCACGGTGAGGCGGCCGATGGCGTCGAGGTCGGCGCGCACGGCGTCGGGCAGTTTGACGCGGATCGGCACTTGGCGTTCCGGCAGGTTCATCTTGGTCAGGTCGGTGTCGTAGTCGCCGGCGGTGGCCACGCGCACGGTCTGGCCGATGGCCGCCGCCGTCACGCCCAGGTCGGCCGCCTTGGCGAAGTCGGGCCGCACGATGATCTCCGGGCGCACCAGCGAGGCGCTCGAGCTGACGTTGCCGATGCCCTTCATGCCGCGCATCTCGCGCTCGACCTTCTGCGCCGCCTCGACCAGGGCGACCGGGTCCTCGCTGCGCAGCACCAGTTGCATCTTGACGCCGTTGTCGGCGGCGCCGACGGTGAAGCGGGCGCCCGGCACGTCGTCGAGCTTGTGGCGGATCTGCGCCTCCAGGTCGGCCATCGACTCCTTGCGCTCGGTGCGGTGCACCGTGGTCAGGGTCAGCACGGCGCGGCGCGCCTCGGCCGCCGCGCCGGGGGCGAAGGCGTCGCCGCTGGAGCCGCCGCCGATCGAGCTGAACACGCCGGTGATGCCCTTCACCTGCATCGCCGCGACGCGGGCGCGCTCGGCCACGACGCGCGTCTCGGCCAGCGTCGAGCCGGGCGGCAGCTCGAGGTTGATCTGCGTCTGGCTGCGGTCGGCGGCCGGCACGAAGCCGGTCGGCAGCAGCGGCACCAGCAGGATCGAGCCGACGAAGAAGCAGGCCGAGGCGATGCCGGTGACCAGCCGGTGCGTCAGGCACCAGCGCATCACGCGGATATAGCGCTGCATCATCCAGCCGTCCTTCTCCTCGCCGTGCTTGGCCGGCTTGAGGATGTAGGCGGCCATCATCGGCGTCAGCAGGCGGGCCACCACCAGCGAGGCCAGCACGGCCAGCACGGCGGTCCAGCCGAACTGCTTGAAGAACAGGCCGGGCACGCCGCCCATGAAGGCGGTGGGCAGGAACACGGCGACCAGGGCGAAGGTGGTGGCGATGACGGCCATGCCGATCTCGTCGGCCGCCTCCATCGCCGCCTCCATCGGCGTCTTGCCCATGCGCAGGTGGCGCGAGATGTTTTCGATCTCGACGATGGCGTCGTCGACCAGCACGCCCACCACCAGCGCCAGCGACAGCAGCGTGACGGTGTTGAGGGTGTAGCCGAACCAGTAGATGCCGAGGAAGGCCGGCATCACCGACAGCGGCAGCGCGGCGGCCGCCACCAGCGTGGCGCGCCAGTCGCGCAGGAACCACCAGACCACCAGCACGGCCAGCAGCGCGCCCTCGTACAGCAGCTCCATCGAGCCGTGGAAGTTCTCCTCGACCGGGAAGGCGTTGTCGATGCTCTGCTTGAGCACCACGTTGGGGTGGGCCTGCTGCAGCTCGGCGATGGCGGCGCGCGCCCCTTCGGCCACGGCCACCTCGCTGGCGCCCTTGGTGCGGAAGATCTCGAAGCCGACCACGTTCTTGCCGTCCTGCTCGGCCAGCGAGCGCGGCTCGGAGACCGTGTCGCTCACCGTGGCCACCTGGTCGAGGCGGACGTGGCGGCCGTCCGGCAGCGGCAGGTCGATCTGCGCCAGCTCGGCGGCCGTCTTGACGGTGGCGATGGTGCGCACCGATTGCTCGGCGCCGCTGACGTCGCCGCGCCCGCCGGGCGCCTCCTTCTGCACCTGGCGCAGCTGGCGCGAGACGTCCAGCGCCGACACCTTGAGCGCCGCCATGCGGGCGTCGTCGAGCTCGACGCGGATCTCGCGGAACACGCCGCCGACCCGTTTCACGGCGCCCACGCCGGGCACCGACAGCAGCCGCTTGGCGACGCTGTTGTCGACGAACCAGCTCAGTTCCTGCTGGTCGAGCGGGCGGCCGTGGCCCTGCGCGGCGGCCGCCGTGAAGGTCAGGATGACGCGGCCGGCGGTGGAGGCCTTGGTCACGGTCGGGTCGCGCAGCTCGGCCGGCATGTCGGCCTTGACGCGGGCGACGGCGTCGCGCACGTCGTTGACCGCCTCGGCGATCGGCTTCTCGAGGATGAATTCGACGGTGATGGTGGCCACGCCGTCGAGCACGTTGGTGTAGATGTTCTTGATGCCCTGCAGGGTGGCGACCGAGTCCTCGATCTTGCGCGCCACCTCGGTCTCCAGCTGGGCCGGGGCGGTGCCCTCGAGCACGGCGGTGACGGTGACGATGGGGAGTTCGATGTCGGGGAAGTCCTGCACCGGGTTGCTGCGGTAGGCCAGCAGGCCGGCCAGGGTCAGCAGGGCGAACAGCATGATCGCCGGGATCGGGTTCTTGATCGAGAGGGAGGAGAAGTTCATGACCGTTCCTTACTTGGCCGGCTTGACGGTGGCGGTGGCGGCGGCCGCGACGGCCTGCGGCGCGGCGACGTTGCGCACCAGGTCGCCGTCGTTGAGGAAGCCGGCGCCGCTGACCACCACGGCCATGTCCGGCTTGACGCCGTCGAGCACCTCGATGCGCTCGGCCAGGCGGCGGCCCGCCTTGACCTTCAGCTGGCTGACGTGCTGGTCGGCGTTGAGGCGGAACACATAGGAAAAGCCGTCGCGCACGACGATGGCCTGCTGCGGCACGGTCAGCGCCTCGGAGGTGCCCAGCTCGAACTGGCCGCTGGCGAACATGCCGGCCTTGAACGGCGCGGCCTCATTGAGCGCGCCGGCCGGCAGGTCGACATAGACCAGCGCCGAGCGGGTCTGCGGGTCGACGGTCGGCGCGATCATGCGCACCTTGCCGCTCAGGACGGCGCCGTTGGCGGCGGTGACCACGGCGCCGGTGCCGGCGTGGATCTGCCGCAGGTCGGCGGCGACCACCTCGGCGCGCCACTCCAGGCGGCCCTGGCGGATCATGCGGAACAACTCGGTGCCGGCGCCGACCACGGCGCCGACGGTGGCGCTGCGCGCCGAGATGACGCCGGCGTCCGGCGCCAGCACCTGGGTGTAGCGCAGGCGCAGCTGCTGGGTGGCCAGCGCCGCCTTGGCCGAGGCGATGCGGGCGTTGGCGGTCTGCTCGGCGGTCAAATACTGGCTGATCTGCTGGGCGCTGAGCGCGCCGCTGCTTTGCAGCGAGCGGGCGCGCACCGCGTTGGCGGCCGCCTCGGCGGCGTTGGCCTCGGCCTCCTGCAGGCCGGCGCGGGCCTGGGCCAGGTCGGCGTTGACGGCGTCGGCCGAGAACACGGCCAGCACCTGGCCGGCCTTGACCTGGTCGCCGACGTTGACCTTGACCTCGGTCAGGCGCAGGCCGTTCGACTCGCTGCCGACGCTGGCCTCCTGCCAGGCGGCGACGTTGCCGTTGGCGGCCAGCTTGATCGGCAGGCGCGAAGCCTGCGGCCGCGCGGTGGTGACGGTCAGCGCGGCTTTTTGCGGCGCGGCCTGTTTGTCGTCGGCGGCGTTGGAGGCCGGCGGGAACAGGGCGAAGCCGATGCCGGCGATGCCGCAGACGGCCAGCAGGGCGCCGGCCAGGGGTTTGATTGGGTAGCTTTTCATGGGGTATCCGTCGTGGTTCGGTGCGGCTGTCGGTTATCGGTTATCGGTTATCGGGTGGCGGCGGTGGTGGCGGAGGCGGTGGCCGTGCCGCCGGTTTGGCTAGTGGCGGGGTTCCAGCCGCCGCCGGCGGCGCGGTACAGCGCCACCCAGGCGCTGCTGCGCTCGCGCTGCAGGCTGACCACGGTGTCCTCGGCGGCCAGGCGGCTGCGCCGCGCGTCCTCCAGTTCGAACAGGCTGGCCAGGCCGTTCTTGTAGCGCTCCTCGACGGCGACGAAGTTGGCGCGGTAGCCGTCCAGTGCGGTGCGGGCGTCGCCGGCGCGGGCGCCGCTGCTGTCCAGATTGACCAGCGCCTCCTCGACCTCGCGCACGGCCTGGCGCACGCTGGCGCGGTAGGCGGCCACCGCGCTGTCGTAGCGGGCGGCGGCGGCCACCACGTTGGCGCGGCGGCGGCCGCCGTCGAAGATTGGCAGGCTCAGCGCCAGCGGGCCGATGCTCCAGGTGTCGGCCTTGGTGTTCTGGCCGTCGCTGCGGAAGTTGGCGACGCCGACGGCGCCGCTCAGCGTCAGGCGCGGATAGCGCTGCGCCTGGGCGCCGTCGACCTCGGCGCTGGCGGCGGCCACCTCGCGCTCGGCGTTGAACACGTCGGGCCGCTGGGCCAGCGTTTGCGCCGGCAGCGCGGCGATGGCCAGCGCCGGGCCGGCGCCGCCGGTTGACGCCGCGCCGTTGCTCGGCGTGGCGGCGTTGGCGGCGGCCGTGCCCGAGGCGGCGGCCCAGCGCGGCGCGCCGTCGGCCAGGCGCTGGCGCAGCTCGGGCTCGGCGATGCCGCTCAGCGCCACCAGGGCCTTGACGCCCAGCTCGCAACTGGCGCGCTGGGCGGTGGCGCGGCTGCTGCCGTCGGCCGCGCTGGCGCGCGCCAGCGCGGCGCTGGCGGGCGACTGGAAGCCGGCCTTGGCCGACAGCTCGGTCAGGCGCGCCGTGTCGGCGCGCGAGGCGGCGTCCTGGCGCGCCACGGCCAGCAGCTGCTCGCAGGCGCGCTGGCCGTAGTACTGGTTGGCCACCTCGGCGGCCACCGAGACGCGGGCGTCGTGCCAGCCGGCGCCGGCGCCGTCGAGGCGGGCCTGGGCGGCGTCGCGCGCGGCGCGGCCGGCGCCGAACAGGTCGATCTCCCACGAGGCCTGCAACGCCGCCTGCGAGGTGGTGCCGAGCGGGATGGCCGACTGCTGGCTGCTGCGGCCGACGCTGGCGGCGCCGTCCAGCGTGGGCGCCAGCGCGGCGCCGCTGGCGACGCGCTCGGCGCGCGCCTGGGCGATGCGCGCGGCGGCGGTGGCCACCGTCGGGCTGACCTGCTGGGCGGCGTCGATCAGCTGCACCAGCAGGGCGTCGTCCTGGCGCCGCCACCAGTCGCTCAGTTCGGCCACGTTGCCGTGGTGCGGCAGCGGCGCCTGCCACTCTGGCGGCGCGAGCGCCGCGACCTGCGGCGGCGTGGCCTGGCTGGCGCAGGCGCTGAGGGCGCCGGCGGCGGCCAGCAGGGCGGTGGTGCGCAGCCCGGCGGTGCGGAGTCGTGTCATGTTAGTCCTTGCTTGGAGTGGCGGATTGCGGGGTGGGGTGGAGCAGCTCGCGTTCGGCCTCGACCATCGCGCGGGCGTAGCGCACCAGGCGCCGCTCCCACTGCTCGATGGCGTCGGCGCCGGTCAGCAGGCGCGGCGTGACGCGCTCGATGATGTCGCGCCCGACCATCAGCTGGATCGCCATGGCGGCGATGGCGTGGGCCAGCCGGTGCGTGTCGTCGTCGGGCGCGGCCAGGCCGAGGTGGCGGCACAGCACGCCGACCAGCGCCAGGTGCTCCGGCTTGATGCTGTTGTCGATCTCGGCCAGCCACAGGCCGGTCGGCTCGATCATCTCGCGGCACCACAGGCGCAGCATCAGCTCGGCCTCGTCGCCCTGCTGAAGCGGCGCCAGCATCTGCCGGTAGAAGCCCTGCAGCGACTCGGTCAGCGTGAAGTGCGGCTGGTCGAACATGGCGATGCTGTCGCCCGGGTCGGTGCAGGCCTCGGCGAAGGTGGCGCTGTACAGGCCGGCCTTGTCGCCGAAGTAGTAGCTGATCGCCGCCACGTTGGCGCCGGCCGCCAGCGCGATCTCGCGCGTCGAGGTCTTGGCGTAGCCCTGTTCGGCGAACAGGCGCATGGCGGCCAGCAGCAGGCGCTCGCGCGACTGCTCGCCGTCGGCGCGCGGCTTGCGGACGTCGTCGGGCGCTCGGGGTAAATCCGGGGTTATTTTGTCAATCATGCGGGGATTTAAACACATATCTCAAACAAACGGTATAAGTAAATCGTTTGTTTAACTTGTGCATGGAAAGATGCTTGCCGCAAACCAACTCTCGGGCAGGCCGCGCTTGCTGTTGTGTGAGTATTTCGTGATTTGTCGCAAGTGCCGCTTTGGGATCGTCGCAAATACTTGTCGATGATTCACGGCTCGGGAAAGTACCGCACCACATGCGTCCCTAGCCATTCCGCATGAACACACCACGGAGACATTCCTTATGAGTGAACCGACGCGGCGCCTGCCCAATCCCACCGTGGACAGCGACGGCACCCTGCGCACCAAGAGCATGACCACGCCCAAGAGCTGCAAGATCATCGGCGCGGTCGCGGACTCCATCCAATTCGTGATTCCCGTCATCGTCGTGCCGGGTGTGATGGGGAGCAATCTGCGCGCCACGACCAACCCGTCGCGGCCGCAGAACAAGGAGGTCAAAGCGGGAGCGCCGGTCTGGCGCCCGCCCAACAATCTACCTGAACTGCAAAACCAGGCTGCCACATGGGTAAACTACAAACCTGGACAGCGTCAACAGATGCTTGATGCAGCCACGCTGGAAGTCGACGACAGTGGCCATGTTCCTGTCTACGAGGACGCCCAGCGGTTCGGCATCAATGAAAGCCACATGCGCGACCGTAAGTGGGGCGAGATCCATTCGATGAGCTACGGACTCTTGCTATACACCTTGGAACGGCACTTGAATTCGACATTCATCGATGACCACAGCGGGAAACAGACCTTCAGGGAGCACTGGTCGGCGATCAACCGCTTCGACCGCAAGCGTTGGAACGCGCCCGACATGGCCCCCTTGACGAAGCAGGAACTGGAGAAGCTTGCCCACTACCAGTACCCCGTCTACGCCTTCGGCTACAACTGGCTCGAATCGAACGAACAGTCCGCAGATCATCTCAAAACACGCATCGAGGAAATTTTACGCTACTGGACCGCTTGCAAGCACACCTGCAAACAGGTCATTCTGGTCACCCACTCGATGGGGGGGCTGGTGGCGCGCGCCTGCGCCCGCAAGATACCGGACAGTATTGTCGGCATCGTGCATGGCGTGATGCCGACGCTGGGCGCGCCACTGTCCTATCGCCGCATAGCCTGCGGCACTGAAAAGGGCGGACTCCGCTATTTCTCAGAGATAGCCGGCAATTCCACTGAAGCGACCACCCCGGTCATGGCGGTCTCGCCGGGAGCGTTGGAGCTGTTGCCGAACCACCTTTATCCAAAACCCTGGCTGTTCGTCTCGATCAAACGCGGCGGTCAAGCGGTCGAAAACATCCTATCCCTACCGATGGGAAATACCTACGACCTGTACCGGGACATGACGTCATGGTACCGACTGATCGATCCGACGATTGCCGATCCGGCTGGGAAATATGACGACAAGGATGGAGGCCTGACGCTTGCTATCACACAAGCCATAGGTCAGGCCGAAAAGTTCCATACCACAGTGCTCGGCACTTACTACCATCCAAACAGCTATGCGTTTTACGGCAACGACGCCGGCTACCCCTCATACGCAGCATGTCGCTGGACGGCAAACGTTACAACGGGCGAGGTGGGCGCCGACGCGCTTCGGAAGGCGAAAACCATAGGGCACACGCTTACCGGCGGTCGAAGCGTTATGGTCGATGGCAGGGGAAGCATGTACTTCGAGCTAGCAACACCAGACGCTCAAGGCGACGGCACCGTGCCAAGCAAGTCAGGCGCCGAGCCTCGCGGGAAGGTTTTGGGTGCATTCGCCACAGAGCGCTTCAGCCACCAAGGTTGCTACAACGACGAGGCCATGCTGAACCTGACGCAGCACCTTATCGTCAAGATCGTACAGGCCGCGAAATGATATTCCTTCAACGATATCTATCAACTACGGCGCTGGCGTTATTGCTCTTAGCTACCAACGATAGCGTGAGGGCTGAAACGAAGGCAAACGGCAAGCAGCACTCCGAGGAGGCGAAACACATGCTTGAAAAAATGAAGACAATGTGCGTCGGACGGTTTCTGATCGATGTGCCGGAAGTGGCCGAGACATCGTTCCGGCCAGCCTTCCTGTCTGGGTGGGATATCTCCTCCATCCCGGACCAAACCGATCAAGAGTTCACCGACTGGATGAACGAGAAGGAGGCTGCACTCAAGATTGCCAAAGGCAAAGATGGTGAGCCCAATCGATATACGATAGAAGCAGTCACCGTCGCCGGATTTTCAGGGAAATTCTTCATCTCTGGTCGATATTGGCATACGTGGAACGAGGGGGAGAAGAAGATCACTGCTGAGTCGGCTGAAATTCTTGCCCTGGTTCGCAGTGGAGGAGTCAGTTTTTCTCTTTTCGCCACTGAGCGAGGACCAGAGCAAACTAGTAAGCTTGCACAAATCATCAGTCAGATCAGACCATTGGCGGATGGCGAGATTCCATCCGAGCCTGGCTTTTGCGTCGAACGCGGCATCATCCGCGAACCGCTGACAGCCAAGCAGCGCGAAAGAGTCACGATGTTTGTCGGCTTCAACGACCACCGCGACATTTCGATCGCATTCGACACCGAGGCCGGCCTGAAAGGCGATCTTCCGTTGCTGGAGCGGTCCGCGCAAAACAGCGTCAGGCTCGCCAATCCCAGCGCCTTCCACCTCCTCCGCCGACGCGTCAGAAATATCGGCGCCATCGAAGGGCAGGAGTATCTTGAGCGAGTGCGCGAAATCAACGGTGTGGAGAGCCACAGCTTGACGTGGGAATCGATCAACTACGATAGGAATGACGTCTACAAGCCGGAACTTATGCTGAAGTTGGCTGATGGCTTCGGTAGGCCCGGCGAACAACTCAACGCCAGCCTTTCCGACAAGGCGGTGCTGGAGTTGTGGGACAAAATGCTGTCGAGTCTGCGCGTGCGGCCGACCACTATTCCCAAGCCCGTCGTCCCCGAACCACCGCCACCGGCCACGCAAGCCTACGCGGGAACGGCCTGCCCGCAAACCGGCTGGTGGCGCTGTTTTGACGGCGACGACAAGGTCAAGGTGTTCCGCGGCCGTACCCAGTACTACCGGAAGGGAGAGGGCATGGATCAGGCCACGCTGCTGTTGCCTCGCACGCTGTGGCAGGTCGTCAAGCGCGAGCAACCGACCTTTCAAAGCGAACTCCCGACGTTGTGGAAACTGGTAGAAAAGAAGGAGATCCAAAAATGAGGGTCGCCGTCCACAATAGCGGTGGCGCAGTACCCAATCGTTCAAGCAACGGGCAACTGTCGAAGACGATAGCCGGTCCTGTCGATTGCAACCTTAGCGTTAATGTTTGTTTTGCCGGCCGTGGCGGCGACATCGTTCCATCCCGCCTTTTTGTGATTTTCTTGGATTGCCGGGGAAGAACCCAAAAAAATGCCCGCGTACCTTGCGGCGCGGGCTGAATCCAATGTTCGGGGAACGTTTGGAGGAGACAGGTTCAATATAGGCCGATTTATATTGCACCGCAATACGGTAAAACTACTATGACGAAGCGGCCATGATGGCAGGATTGCAAACTTATTCTTTCGCCGCGCCGGCGCCGGAGGCCGCCAGGCAGGCGGCGACCACCTCGATCAGCAGCGGCGGATCGAGCGGATGGTTGAGCAGGTGTGCCGGCGCCGGATGGTGCTCCAGCAGCGCCGCGATGCCCTGGCCGGCGTCCGGCCGCAGCACGATCAGCGGCAGCGCGGCGTGGGCGCGCAGCAGCGGCGCCAGGAAGCCGCGGGCGGCGGCGTCGACCGGGTCGTAGTCGCACAGCAGCAGGTCGAAGGGGCCGCGCGCCGCCGCCGCCGTGGCGGCGGAGTCGACCACCGTCAGCGTGTGGCCGACATGGCCGAGGATGGTGGCCAGCAGGCCGTGGTTGAGCGGCGCCGTGTCGAGCAGCAGCAGGCGGGCGGCGCCGGCGGGCGGCGCGGGCGAAGCCACGGCCGGCGCCAAACCGGCCGGCGTGGCCGTGCCGGCCGGCGCGGCCGGCACGGCGGTGCGCAGCTCCTGCGGCAGGTGGGCTTGCAGCGCCGCCAGCAGCAGCTCCGGCTCGCAGCTCTTGCTCAGGCAGCCGTCGAAGCCGGCCAGCCGGGTGGTCTCGCCCAGTTCGCCGGGCGCCAGCGCGCTCGAGGCCAGCACCGGGATGGCGCGCGTGGCCGGATGGGCGCGCAGGGCCAGCAGCACGCCGTAGCCGTCCAGGCCGGGCAGTTGGATGTCGCACAGGATCAGGTCGGGCCGCTCGGCGCGTGCCAGCGCCAGGCCCTGTTCGCCGTCGACCGCCGCCAGCGGCTGGTGGCCGAACGCCGCCAGCAGGTAGACCAACAGCTCGCGGTTGGGTTGGTTGTCCTCGATGATCAGGATGCGTGCCATGCTCTTGCTCCTTCGTCCCGCCGGCGCGCCGGCGCGCGTGTTCGCTTGCCTAGTGCCTAGTGGCGGCTCTTGAGCGCCAGGGTGAAGGTGCTGCCGTGGCCGAAGTCGCTGCGGAAGAACAGCGTGCCGCCGATCAGGTTGGCCAGGTTCTGGCACAGGTACAGGCCCAGGCCGGCGCCCTCGACATGCCGGGTCGAGGTCGAGTCGAGCTGGGAGAAGGCCTGGAACAGCTTGGCCTGGTCCTCCTCGCGGATGCCGGCGCCGCTGTCGGCGACGGCGAACTCGGTGACCAGCTGGCCCTCCTCCTCGCGCTGGCCCAGGCTCAGGCGCACCGCGCCGCGCTCGGTGAACTTGATGGCGTTGTTGGCCAGGTTGATCAGGATCTGGGTCAGCGCGCGGCGGTCGGTGTCGACGCTGATCGGCTGCGCCGCCAGCTCGACCTCGAGCGCCAGGCCCTTCTGCGCCGCCAGCGGGCGCAGCGTGTCGGCCACCTCGGCCACCAGCTCCTGGCAGCGCACCGGCTCGACCAGCAGGGTCACCTTGCCGGCCTCGATGCGGGCCACGTCGAGGATGTCGTTGATCAGCGAGAGCAGGTGGCGGGCGCTGCCGCGGATGGTGTTGAGCTGCTTGTCCTGCTCGACGGTGAGCGGGCCGGGCAGCTTCATCAGCAGCGCGCCGGTGAAGCCGATGATGGCGTTGAGCGGGGTGCGCAGCTCGTGCGACATGTTGGCGATGAAGGCCGACTTCATCCGGCTGGCCTCGGCCAGCTCGAGGTTCTTCAGGGCGATCTCGCGGTTGATGGTCTCGAGCTCGCCGGCGTGGTGGGCCAGCCGCATGTTCAGTTCGATCACCTGGCGCTCGCGCGCCTGCAGCTCGCTGTTGACCTGCACCGCCTGCTCGTAGGTGGAGATCAGCAGGTCGAGGATCTGCTGGCGCTCGGCGTTGATGAAGTGCTTCTGCTCGCCCAGCACCAGGGCGATGCCGACCTCCATGTTCTGCCCCTGGCGCAGCTTCTGGTTCATCAGCATGTGGCCGATGCGGTTGAGCAGGTAGTCCTCGGCGTAGGGCTTGCGGATGAAGTTGTCGGCGCCGCACTCGATGCCGCGGATGATGTCCTTCGGGTCGTTGAGCGAGGTGACCAGGATCACCGGGATGTGGCGCAGCGCGGCGTCGGCCTTGATCGAGCGGCACAGCTCGTAGCCGTCCATCTCCGGCATGACGATGTCCGACAGCACCAGCTGCGGCGGGCGGGCGCGGATCGCCTCGAGCGCCAGGCGGCCGTTGCCGGCCACCCGGGCGCCGTAGCGCATCGACTGGAGCAGGCGGCGCAGGCGCTCGGCCTGGGTCGGGCTGTCCTCGACGATGAGGATCTCGATCTCGTCGGGTCGGATGTCGTAACTGCTGTCCACGGGCCGTCTCCTGGAAAGCCGGCGGGCCGCGGCCGTGCGCCGCCAACACCCCCCCGCGTCTTGCTCAATGAGTTCTCCGACTATAGCGGATTTGCCCGCCGGCGGGTGGGTTTTTGTTGCCGTGCGGATTCTAGCGCGCGCTCTCGTCCTGGCCCTGGAAGGCGCCGGCGCGGTAGGTCAGCACCAGCGTGTCGCGGTGGCCGTGCGCGCCGAGCGGCTGGATCGGCGTCGACTCGTGGATCACGCTGGCGTCGTCGAGCAACAACAGGCTCCACGGCTCGCTCAGCGTGAAGCGTTTGCCGTTCGGCCCGGCCGCCTCGAAGATGCGCGTCTCGCCGCCCTTGATGGCGTGGCGGCCGACCAGCAGCACGGCGACGAAGTCGACGCCGTCGCGGTGGGCGCCCTCCGGCGTGGGCCGGCCGATGCCGTCGGTGGTGTCGATGCGGAACTGGTGCGCCTCGATGTACCAGGGGCGGGCGGCGCCGCCGCGCGCCGCCGTGCACAGCGCGCCGACGCCGGCCAGCAGGGCGCTCCAGGCCGGCCGCGCCACGGTCTCGGCCAGCACCGGCTCGAACAGCCGGTGCATGCCGCCGTGCAGGGCGTTGTATTCGAGCGGCTGCCAGTGGGCGCGGTGGGGCACCTGGCGCAGCGCGCCCGTTTCGTCCTGGACGAAGCAGGCGTGGCGGCGGCGGCGGTAGCGGCCGCCGTCCTTCAGGTAGTTGTCCGGCGCCAGCTGGTCCCAGCTGGGCTCGAGCGCGGCCAGCGCGGCGGCCGGGCAGCCGGCCAGCGCGGCCAGGTCGTGCGGGCGCAGCAGCGCGTAGCCGTCGCCGCGCAGGGCCGCGCTGACGTGGTCGGGGGAGGTGAAGATCGGTGCGGAGGTGCTCATCGTGGCCGGGGTGCGTGGGTGGTCCGGCTATTCTACGACGCGGCGGCCATCTTTGCCGAGCCCGCCACGCGGCGGCGCCCGGTCAGACCGCCTGCACCAGGCTGGCGCGCAGCGCGTTGAGCTCCTCGCGCAGCGCCACCACCTGCGGCAGGCTGCACTTGGTGGCGCCGATGATCGCCTCGGGCAGCTTGGCCGCCTCGGTGCGCATGGCGTCGCCCTGCGCGCTCAGCGAGATGATCACCTGGCGCTCGTCGCTGGCGGCGCGGGCGCGGGTGATCAGCTCGGCCGCCTCCATGCGCTTGAGCAGCGGCGTCAGGGTGGCCGAGTCGAGGAACAGGCGCTCGCCGACCTCGGACACGGTCAGGCCGTCGCGCTGCCACAGCACCATCATCACCAGGTACTGCGAATAGGTCAGGCCCAGCGGGCGCAGCAGCTTGCGGTACAGCTTGCTCATCGCCAGCGAGGTCGAATATAGCGCGAAGCACAACTGGCCGTCGAGCTGGGGCACCTGGCGCAGCGGGTGGGCGGTATCGAGGGCGGGCGCGGGATTGCTTGGGGACGAGGGGGACATGGCGGGCGTGGGCTGGGCGGGGTTCATTTTCCGCAGTATAGGTAGCGTGCTATTGAGTTGCAAGCTATTTCCACGAAAAAATGTTTTGCGTGCAAGAACGCTAGCGTATGATGATTGTCGGAAACTCGCACAGCCCAGCACCGCACCGCCCGGAGAAGTCGTCTATGAATCCCCCCAGCAAGGCCTTGATCCTGATCGTCGACCCGCTGCCCGAACAACTGGTGCGGCTGGGCGCGCTGTTGCAGGAGCGCTACGACGTGCGCCTGGCCGACAACGGCGCCGACGGCCTGCGCCTGGCCGGCCAGCTGCCCCGGCCCGACCTGGCGCTGCTCGACGCCGGCCCGGCCGGCGCCGACGGCGCCGCGCTGTGCCGCCAGCTCAAGGCCAGCCCGGACACCGCCGCCATCCCGCTGCTGGTGCTGCACGCCGCCGGCCAGGAGGACGCCGAGCGCGCCAGCTTCGCCGCCGGCGCCGCCGACGTGATCCGCCGCCCGCTGCTGGCCGAGACGCTGCGGGCGCGCGTCGCCGGCCAGCTCGAGCTGGCCCAGGCGCGCCGCCTGCTGCGCCACCAGGGCACGCTGCTCGAGCACCTGGTCGAGGAGCGCACGCGCGAGCTGGGGCAGACGCTCGACGCGGTGGTCTGGGCCATGGCCTCGCTGGCCGAGACGCGCGACTACGAGACGGCCAACCACATCCGCCGGGTGCAGCACTACGTCGCCGCGCTGGCGCGCCAGCTGCAGGGGCAGCGCCGCTTCGCCGGGGAGCTCAGCGACGCCAACATCGCGCTGCTGTACAAGGCCGCGCCGCTGCACGACATCGGCAAGGTGGCCATCCCCGACGCCATCCTGCTCAAGCCGGGCCGCCTCAGCGACGAGGAGTTCGCCGTCATGAAGCTGCACACGGTGTACGGCCGCGACGCCATCGCCGGCGTCGAGCAGCACCTCGGCCACAGCAACACCTTCCTGCGCTACGCCCGCGAGATCGCCTACTCGCACCAGGAGAAGTTCGACGGCTCGGGCTATCCGCAGGGCCTGAGCGGCGACGCCATCCCCATCTCGGCGCGGCTGATGGCGGTGGCCGACGTCTACGACGCGCTGATCTCCAAGCGCGTCTACAAGCCCGCCTTCACCCACGAGACGGCGCTCGAGCTGATCCGCCAGGGCAGCGGCGAGCACTTCGACCCCGACGTGGTCGACGCCATGCTCACCGTGGAGGAGGAGTTCATGGCCATCGCGGCGCGCTTCGCCGAGCCGGTCCACTAGGGCGCGCGGCATGGCGGACGCAGCGGCCCCCAGCCCCGGCAAGCACGCGCCGGCCATGCGCGCCTACGGCTACCTGGCCTTCATCGTCGGCCTCTGCCTCACCGTCTGGGTCTGCCTGTACGTGGCCGACGCGCAGCAGCAGCAGATCGCCCTGCGCTTCCAGCGCGACTGCGACAAGGTGCAGCGCGACACCGAGGTGCGCCTGCAGACCTATTTCGACATGCTGCTCAGCATCAAGGGCATGTACGCGCTGGAGGACCGCATCGAGCGCGGCCAGTTCCGGCGCTTCATCGGCCAGCTCGACCTGGCCCAGCGCTACCCCGGCTTCCAGGCCATCCAGTTCGTCCGCCGCGTGGCGCCGGACGGCCTGGCCGGCTTCGTCGAGGCGGTGCGGCAGGACCGCAGCGACGGCGGCGACGGTTTTCCGCAGTTCCGCGTCCACCCGGCCAACGCGCGCGGCGAGCACTACGTGATCGAATACACCGAGCCGCTGAAGGGCAACGAGAACGCCTTCGGCCTCGACCTGGCGGCGCTGCCGCCGCACCTGCGCGCGCTGCGGCTGGGCGCCGACAGCGGCGCCATCGTCGCCACCGAGCGCATCACCCTGGTGCAGGACGCCAGCGGCCAGCCCGGCTTCGTCGCCCGCGCGCCGGTCTACCGCAACGGCGCGGCGCTGCACACGGTCGAGCAGCGCCGCGCCGCGCTGGTCGGCTTCGTCGCCATCGTCTTCCGCGTCAACACGCTGATGCGCGAGGTGGTCGAGCCGGCGCTGCTGCAGCACCTGCGGGTGCGCGTCAACGACGCCGGCTACCTGCGCGACGGCGGCGCCGCCCCGGCCAGCCAGGACAACCTGATGTTCGACAGCGCCGGCCAGCTGGGCGCGAAGGCGACGGCGTCGGCGCCGGCCGCGCCGGGCCTGAGCACGCGGCTCGAGCTGAGCATGGGCGAGCGGCGCTGGGTGCTGCGCTTCGAGGGGCGCGGCGGGCCGCGCTACAGCCGCGACCCGGCCGCCGTCGGCCTGATCGCCGTGGCCGGCTTCATCATCAGCACCCTGATCGCCGCGCTGCTGGTGGCCTGGCAGCGCCGGCGCGAGCTGAGCGGCCAGCTGGGGCAGGCGTTGGACGAGCAGCGCGCCCTGCAGGAGAGCCTGATCACGGCCGAGAAGATGGCCTCGCTGGGGGCGCTGGTGGCCGGCATCGCGCACGAGTTGAACACGCCGATCGGCAACAGCCTGCTGACCGCCACCGCGCTGAGCGACATGGCCGTCGAGTTCGAGCGCAAGCTGAGCGGCGAAGGCGGCGTCAAGCGCTCGGTGCTGCAGGCCCACCTGGGCGACGTGCGCCAGGCCTGCGCCATCATGGCCGGCTCGCTGGCCCGCGCCGCCGAGCTGATCACCTCGTTCAAGCAGGTGGCGGTCGACCAGGCCAGCGGCCAGCGGCGCCGCTTCCGCCTCGACGAGCTGCTGCACGACACCCTGGCCACCTACGCGGTGCAGCTGCGCCGCGCCAACTGCACGGTGCGGCTCGACGTGGCGCCGGAGTTGGAGTTCGACTCGTATCCGGGCAGCCTGGGGCAGGTGCTCAGCAACCTGCTCAACAACGCGCTGCTGCACGGCTTCGAGGGACGCGCCAGCGGCCTCATCACCATCAGCGCGCGGCGCGAGGAGGGCGGCATGGTGCGCTTGGCGCTGCGCGACGACGGCCGCGGCATGACGGCCGAGACGCTGCGCCGCGTGTTCGACCCCTTCTTCACCACCAAGATGGGGCAGGGCGGCTCCGGGCTGGGCATGAACATCGTCTACAACATCGTCGGCGCCGTGTTGAAGGGGAAGATCAGCATAGACTCGGCGCCGGGCGCGGGCACCACCGTGGTGCTGACCCTGCCGCTGGCGCTGCCGGCCGCCGTCCAGCCGTCCCCCCCGCCGGGGTCAGCCCCGCCGGGGGCCGCCGCCGCCGGGGTCAGCGCCGCCGGGGTCAGTGCCGACATTCGGACACGGACTCAGCAGTAATGAGGCTCGGTGGCATGGGAAATGGTTGAGGTCGTGTCCGAATGTCGGCACTGACCCCGCTTGCTCAGGCGCGGTCGCGGCCGTAGCGGGCGCGCAGCAGCTGCAGCATCGCCACGTTGAGCTCCCAGGCGTTGGAGACCTCCTGGCCGTTGTAGGGTAGCGTCTGGGTGTAGGGCACCGGGCCGAACTCGGGCGTCAGCGTGATCCGCTCGGCGCCGGCGGCGTGGCGCAGCGCCACCACCTCGTCCCACCAGTGCAGGTGCCGCGCCAGCGCCTGCTGCGCCTCGGGGGCGCGGAAGTCGGCCACCTGCGGCCCCTGCGCGTGGCCGACGCGGGCGTGGATGTGGCGCACCCGTGGCAGCACCGCCGCCAGCGTCTCCGGCTGGTCCTCCAGCAGCGACTCGCAGGCGCAGCACCAGTGCGACAGGTCGGCCGTCAGGCGCAGCCCGGGCAGCCGCTCCAGGTAGGGCAGCAGCAGCATCGGGTGGCCGCTGAAGCGGCTGCGGTGGATCTCGTGCAGCACCGTCACGCCGTACTGGGCGCCGATGGCGTCGGCCAGCTCGATCAGTTCGCGGTTCTGCGCCGGCGTGAAGTAGTCCTTGCCGGTGTGCGAGTTGACCAGCAGCGGCCGCGCCGAGCAGGCGTTGTGCAGCAGCTCGGCCAGCGCGCCGCGCTGCGCCTCGAAGCCGGGGTGGAACACGGTCTCCCACTGCTGGGCGATCAGGCCCAGGCCGGCGCCGGCGATGCGCTGCAGCCAGTCGGCGCGCGCCACCGGCTCCTGCGGCAGCGACATCTCGATGCCGTCGAAGCCGGCCTCCAGCACGCGCTCGATGAAGGCCTGCGGCGCCAGTTCGTTGCTGCCCCAGTGCGGGGCGAAGATCAGGATTTGCATGGCGGCCTTAGATGAAGCCGCGCGCCGGGAAGGCGGCGTCGCGCTGGATCCAGTTGCGCGCCGAGTAGGCGGTGGCGCCGTCGGTGGCGTGCAGCGTGTAGGCGTGGCGCGACACCGGCGAGCGGTTCGGCGCGCTGTAGTGCGGCAGCAGGCCGTGGAAGCAGACCAGGCTGCCGGCCTTGCATTCGAGCGGCACGGCGGTGCTGTCGTCCGGCCAGGGCGTGCCGTCGAGCTTTTCCACCGCCACCTGGTCGCCGTGGCGCACGAAGCGCTCGCGCAGCGGGCCGCGATGGCCGCCCGGCTCGGCCCACAGGCAGCCGTTGTCCAGGGTGGCGTCCTCCAGCGCGAACCAAAAGGTGGTGACGCTGATCGGCGTGGTGTCGAAGTAGGTGGCGTCCTGGTGCCAGCGCACCTCGCCGCCAATGCCGGGCTGCTTGAAGATGTACATCGACTGCCAGACGCGGGCGTCGGCCAGGCCCAGGTCGCGCGCCACGGCGGCCAGCCGGGCGTCGGCCGAAAAGGCGCGGAACACCGGGTCGAGGTCGTGCATGGCGTGGCCGATCTTGTTGATCGACAGCGACTTGTCCTGTTTCAGCTGGCCGTCGGCGCCGAAGGCCTCCTCCTCGAAGAAGCAGCGGATGGTGTTGTCGGAGCCGAGGAAGTAGTCGTCGGTACTTTTTTCCTGCTCGCGCGTGGTGAAGATGCCGGCCGCCTCGGTCGGATCGAATTGGTTGACAATCTGCGCGGCGCGGGCGCGCAGCAGGGCGATCTCGTCCAGGCTCTTGAAGCCGGGCAGCACCAGGTAGCCGTCGCGTTGATAGTCTTGTTTTTGTTGGTCGGTCAGCATGGCGGCTCCAGGGGGCGGGTGGGGAAGGGGGCAGGTGGCCATTGTAAGACGCCGCGCCGGGCCGGACAATCGCCAAACGGTTGACACATTGTCGCAAAATTGGCGACAATCGCCGCATGGACCAACTACGCGCAATGGAGATTTTCGTCGAGGTGGCGCGCTTGCGCAGCTTCAGCGCGGCCGGCCGCCGCCTGGGGCTGACCCGCGCCATGGTCAGCAAGCAGGTGATGCAGCTGGAGGAGAAGCTGCAGGCGCGCCTGCTGCACCGCTCGACCCGCGAGGTCAGCCTGACCGACGCCGGCCTGGCCTATCTGGAGCCGTGCATGGCGACGGTGGCGCAGGCGCAGGAGGCGGCGCGGGTGCTGACGCACGCCGGCACCGAGCTGGCCGGGCCGCTGCGCATCCAGGCGCCGTCCAGCTTCGGCAGCGCCTGGCTGGCCGACGCGCTGGCCCGCTTCAGCCTGCCGCATCCGCAGTTGACGCCGCAGCTGTGCGTCGACGACGCCCTGCTCGACCCGATCGAGCACGGCTTCGACCTGACCATCCGCGTCGGCGGCATCCCCAACAGCCGGGCGCTGTCGATGCGCACGCTGGCGCCGTGCCGCGCGGTGTTGTGCGCCAGCCCGGCCTACCTGGCCAAGTGGGGCCATCCACAGACGCCGCAGGAGTTGCAGCGCCACCGCTGCCTGCACTTCAGCCACCTGACCGACGGCCCGCGCTGGCACTTTACGCGCGGCGAGGAGAAGCACACCGTGCGTGTCACGCCGGCCTTCACCGCCAACAACGGCCTGGTGCTGCAGCAGGCCGCCGAGCGCGGCCTGGGTATCGTCTACAACACCAGCTTCCTGGCCTGGCGCGCCCTGCTCGACGGCACGCTGGTGCCGGTGCTGGGCGACTGGCAGCTGCCGTTGAACCATCTGAGCGCGCTGTATCCGGCCAGCCGCCAGCCCTCGCCCAAGGTGCGCGCGCTGATCGATTTCCTGGTGGCCGAGTACCAGCCGCTGCCGCCGTGGGAGCGCGCGCTGCAGGCCGCCGGCTTGTAGTCTACTGCGCGACCTGCCAGGCGCCGTCCTGGTAGACCCGCTCGTCGTCGAGATACACCGCCTCGGTGACGGCGAACACGTCGACGTGGTAGCGGGTGTCCTTGCGCTTGAACTGCGGCTTGGCGTAGATGCCGTGCTTGGCGCCCAGCGACAGGTGGATGCCGCACATGCGCTCGTAGGTGCCGATGTCGTCGACCAGCCGGCTGCGCGAGAACGCGCGGTTCATGCCGAAGCCCAGTTCGCGCAACCAGACCTCGCCCTCGTGGGCGCGGATGATGGCCAGCATGTTGTCGAACTCCGCCGTGCTGTTCTCGGCGCCGGCGACGCGGCCCTTTTCGACGATCAGGGTGATCGGCGCGGCCGGCCGGTTGACGTGGAAGGAGGTGTCGCCGAAGATGAAGATGCGTACCCGGCCGTTGACGGCCTCCAAATCCTGCGCCTCGGTGAACACCTCGCCCAGCGGGAACTGGCCGCCGACGTTGTTCATACCGCTGTAGTCGCCGATGTTCAGCTTGGCCGACTCGAACGGCGAGCCGAACACCAGCTGCTCGCCGCCGCTGTCGACCCGGCCCGACCGGGCGCGGTCGATGCGCGCCTTCAGCGCGTGGCCGACGCCACGGTAGTAGGCCGGGTCGTAGGCCAGCGAGTCGATGTAGTACTCGCCCTGGGCGCCCGGCATGCGCGACAGGTGGACGTGCTCGATCACCTTCAGGCCGCGCTTGAACAGCTCGATGCGGATGCGGAAGGCCTCCAGCCGGAAGCTGGTCGACTGGATCAGCACCACCAGGTCGGACGGCGCCATGGCGGCGAAGGCGGCCAGCACCGCTTCCGGCGTGACGCTGTCGAAGTCGACGAAGGTCGCCTCCGGCGCGGCGCGGCGGTAGGCCTCGGTCAGCGCCAGGTTCAGGTCGCAGCGGGTGTCGTAGACGATCAGCGCGGCATGGCCGGGGCCGTGCTCGACGGCCAGCGCCAGCAGGTCGGCGACGTGGCGCGCGGCGCGCGCGACCTCGCTGTCGGCGATGGCGCCGTAGCGGCCGGCCGGCGGGGCGGCGGAAGATTCGGCGGAAAGGGCGGCGGCGGCGGTGGCGGTCTGGCTCATGGGCGGATTCGGGCAAAAGGGGGCGGCAAAATGGCGGCGCGGCCGGCGCCGCAGGGCGCGCCGGACCAGCCCGCCATTATACGGCCCGCAACAGACGGCTTCCATGTCTGTGCTTTCTCCTTGTACAGGGCAGGGGTGCGATGTAGAATTCAATCAAATATAGCCTAAGGGCAACTTGACCCGGGTCAGACGCCCGGCCGCCACCTTGGACCAAAGCAATTCCGCCGCGCGCCCACGCGGCCCCGTCGCCGGGGCACGCCGGGGCGCGTTGACGTCAAAAACCGATAAGAATGGGATGCTTCGATGAGTTTAATGCTCGGACAGGATTTACCACTGGGCCGGCCCGATGCCGACAGCAGCCGTTCGGCGCTGTTCGTCCCCAGCCAGAGTATCAAGGAAGAGCTGCTGCAGACCATCCGCAAGGGCGCCGCCGTGGTCGGCTTCGGCAACCACGACCGCACGCTGACGATCTACTTCGAGAGCAACCGCTTCAACGATCCGGCGCTGGCCAGCTGGGCGCAAAAGGCGCGCAAGGCCTACGACCGCCTGGCCGAGAACCTGCCGACGGTGTCGAAGATGGTGTGCGACCCGGAGAACTTCGAGCAGGTCGGCTACATCAACGGCAAGTCGATCAACGTGCGCCGCATGCCCTCGCTGCTGCGCTGGCTGGAATACTCCGACGCGCTCGACAGCGCGCCGGCCGAGGAGGTGGTGTTGTGGACGCCGCCGCCGCCGCCGAAAAAGATCGGCTGATCGGCACACACGCGCCCGGCCGCGCGCCGCGCGCCCGCGGCGCTGTTGTGCCGAGAAGTAATATTTTTCCGGAGAAATGAAATCGCCGCCTGCGCCATGGTATGGTGGAAAGTAGCGGCGCGCCACGCGCCGCCTCGCGGCGACCACACGGTCAGCAGACCGGAGCGCCCCCATTTCATCCTGGAGACACGCACCATGAAAAACCTGATTCGATTCCTCGGCCTGACCCTGTTCGCACTGAGCCTTGGCGGCGGCGCCGCCATGGCCGAGGACGCGCCCAAGCGCGGCACCGCCGACGAGGCCGTGGCGATGGTCAAGAAGGCCGGCGCCTTCCTGCAAAAGAACGGCAAGGACAAGGCGGTGGCCGCCTTCAACGATCCGAAGGGCGAGTTCATCGCCGGCGACCTGTACGTCTTCATGTTCGACAAGGAGGGCGTGGCGCTGGCGCACGGCCAGAACGCCAAGATGGTCAACAAGAACCTGATGGAGCTGAGCGCCGGCGGCGTCTTCCCGATCAAGGAGTTCCTCAAGCTCGGCAACAGCCCGGCCGGCAAGGGCTGGGTCACCTACGTCTGGCCCAACTCGATCAGCAAGAAGCTGGAAGAGAAGAACACCTACGTCGAGAAGGTCGGCGAGTACGTGATCGGCGTCGGCATCTATAAATAAGCGAAGAACCCCGGCGGCCGGCGGCGCGATGGACGGCAAACGAGTCAGCTTGTTGCGCAGCCAAACTCCGGGCATCGAAGCGGTGGCGGCGGACACCACGCTCACCTTCGGCCGCCACACCCACGAGCAGTTCGGCGTCGGCCTGATCCTGCGCGGCGCGCAGAAATCGGCCAGCGGCCGTGGCGTCGTCGAGGCCGGCGCCGGCGACATCGTCACCGTCAACCCCGCCGAGGTGCACGACGGCGCGCCGATCGGCGACGCCGGCCGGGCCTGGCGCATGCTCTACCTGGCGCCGGCCATCGTCGCCGAGCTGGCCGCCGACATCGGCCTTCCCCCCAGTTGCGAATTCACCGCGCCCACCTTCAGCGAGCGCCGCATGGTGCCGCTGTTCGGCCGCCTGTTCCGCGCCGTCACCGCGCCCGACGCCGGCCGCGACGGCTTGGCCACCGAGCAGGCCTTGCTGCTCATGCTGGGCGCCGTGCTGCAGCCCCGCCGCGGCGGCCTGCCGGCGGTGCCTGCCGGCATCGCCTCGGCCCGGGCCATGATCGACGACGATCCCCTCGCCGCGCCGACGCTGGCGCAGCTGGCCAGGGAGGCCGGCCTGAGCCGCTTCCAATTCCTGCGCGGCTTCGCCCGCGCCACCGGCCTGACGCCGCACGCCTACCTGGTGCAGCGGCGCCTCCACCGGGCGCGCCAGTTGATCGGCAGCGGCGTGCGGCTGGCCGACGCGGCCGCCGCCAGCGGCTTCGCCGACCAGAGCCACATGACGCGGTTGTTCGTGCGCAGCTTCGGCATGGCGCCGGGCAGCTACGCCAAGGCGCTAGCCTAGCCTGAGGCGCCGGCCTGCAATTTCATTCAAGACGGCGGCATCCCGGGCGGCGAGGATGGGGGCTCATCCCCCCAACCGAAGGAGCCACCTTGAGATCCCCCAACACCCACAGCGCCAGCATCCGCATCGCCCCCAGCGACAGCGTGCGCAGCGCCGCCGGCCGCGCCGGCGGCCAGCCCGGCACGGCGCAACCGCCGCGCGCCGGCAAGACCGCCGGAGGGCCGGCCCGATGACCCTCGAGTTCCTGCTCACCTCGCTCGTCGTCGTCGCCTCGCCCGGCGCCGGCGTGCTGCTCACCGTGGCCACCGGTCTGTCGTCCGGCGCGCGCGCGGCCCTGTACGCGGCCGTCGGCTGCACGCTCGGCATCCTGCCGCACATGCTGGCGGCGATCACCGGGCTGGCCGTGCTCCTGCACAGCAACCACACCGCCTTCGCGGCGATCAAGTACGCCGGCGCGGTCTACCTGCTCTACCTGGCCTGGAGCACGCTCAAGGCGCACGGCCCCTTGAGCATCGAGGCGGACGGCCCGGCGCGCTCCGCCGGCGCGGTGGTGTGGCAGGCGATCTGGGTGAACATGCTCAACCCCAAGCTGTCGATATTCTTCCTCGCCTTCCTGCCGCAATTCGTGCCCGACGGCGCGGCGCGGCCCACCGAACTCATGCTGGAGCTGTCGGCCGTCTTCATGGCGATGACCTTGGTCGTCTTCGCCGGCTACGGCGTCTTCGCGGCGCGCGTGCGCGAGCACGTGCTGTCGCGCGCCCCCATTCTGACCTGGTTGCGGCGCGGTTTCGCCGCCGCCTTCATCGGCCTGGGGATCAAGCTGCTGCTCGTGCAACGCTAGTCAGCACCCACGCCTTCGCACCCGGCCGCCACGCCGCAGCCGGGGGCAAAGCCGGCGTCGCGCCGGATCGCAAAGAAGCCCGCTTTTTTGTCCCGTCCCCTTGGCCACTTGCGCTATTATTCGATGGGCAACTGCCGCCGGCCCCCGTGCGCAGCGACAGTGCCGGCACGAAAACTTTGTAATCATCCGACAACGGAGTGGCTCCGGATTGAGTAGCGACATGGCATATCGATGGGAAACGGCGGACAGCGTCTGGCTGGAACGGCAGGACGGCCAGTTTGAACTGGCCGACAGCAGGGACCTGGGGCCGCTCGACTCGAGCGCGCAGGCGCCCGGCCGCCTGGCCGATCTGGCGCAGCTGCTCGGCGCCGCGCTGCCGGCGGCCTGCGCCCACGCCGCCGTCTACCCCGAGGGCTTCGCCTTCTGCCCGCAGTGCGGCCAGGCCTTGCGCCCGGCCGCGCCGGCGGGCGCCGGCGCGCGCCAGCCGGCCTGGTGGGGCGCCAGCAGCAAGGCGCTGGCGGCCGCCGACTCTCCGCTGCCGCGCCATGTGCCGCACGGCCTGCCGATCAGCGCGTTGCCGCTGGCCGCCAGCCTGGAGGCGCGGCCGGCCGAGCCGGCCGTCGGCCAGGCCGAGCGCAAGCTGCCGACGCCGCCGAACGCGCTGTGCGTGTTCGCCGCCGCCCATTTCGGCTTCGCCGCGCCGCGCCTGCTGGCGCTGGCCTACAGCCGCAACGTGCTGCAGTACTGGGACCCGCTGGCGGCGCGCTGGCTGGTGCTGGCGCCGCAGCGGGACGCCGCCGACCTGTCCTTCATCCGCTCCGACTACGCCTGGCTGCCGCTGTCGTCGAGCGCCGCCGCGCCGGCGCGGCGGGGCGACGTCGCCGTGGTGCCGTCGGCGCAGGGCCTGCTGCGCCTGCGCATCAACCCGTTCAACGAGAGTTATAGCACCGAGCTGCTGTACGCCGCCACCCTGGTCGCGGCGCCCGGCGCGGTGGGCCGGCAGATCGCCTGCCTGCTCGAGGGGCCGGCCGGCGTGCAGCTGTGGAGCGCGCTGCCGGACGGCGCCGATCCGGAGCTACAGGACTGCGCCGGCGGCGCCGCGCCGCTGGCCGGCTGGTCGCGCCCCTTCAGCTACGACGGCAAACTGATCTGGCTGCACGCCGAGGGCCACCTGGTCTGGCTGCCCGGCACCGATCCGCAGTGGCTGGCCTGGCCGCAGGGCTGGCAGCCGCGCCTGCAGTTCGGCGGCCCGGTGAAGAGCCGCCACGGCCTGCTGTGGCTGATCGGCCACGACGGCCACAGCTACTGCTTCCTCGAACTGGGCCGCGCCGGCGGGCAGATCGAGCGCATCGGCGGTGCCCGCCTCGGCTTCGGCACGCTGCTGTTCCGCCGTGGCCACCAGGTCAAGGACGAGCCCTGGGAGCCCGAGCACGTCGAGGACCAGACCAAGGGTGAGGCGCTGGTGCTGCCGCTGCTGGAGAACGTCAGCAGCACGCGCAGCCAACCCTGCGGGCTGGTGCTGCGCATCGAGCACTACCCCGGCACGGCCGAGGCGGCGCTCGACGGCGACGTGCTGCCGCGCACCTTCATCGAATGGGTCGGCCAGCGCAACGTCATCCTCGACGAGGTGGCGCGCCTGAGCCATCCGGGCGACTGCGTGCCCTTCGTCTACGACGGCTGCCTGTGGTTGCACCATCCGAAGTGGAACGAGATGCGCGGCTGGCATTTGAAGGCGCCGGCGTGACGCGGGCCTTCGCTGGCGCCGGCCTGCTGCTGTCCGTCGCTCTGGCGGCGTTGGCGTCCGCCGCGCCGGCCGCGCCGGCGCCGACCGCGCACGTCTTCCTGGTGCAGAACTCCGGTTGGATGGACCCGTTCTACAGCGACCCGGCCTCGCAGTACAAGGCGCTGGTGGCCGAGGTGGTGCTGGCCGTCACCCAGCCGGGCGACGCGCTGGTGCTGGCCGCCTTCAACCAGAGCCTGCCCGGCGCGCCGTCGCCGCGCGCGCTGCTGGCCGCCAAGGTCGAGGCCGAGCCGCCCCGGCGTCAGGTGGCGCAGGCGCTGGCCGCGCTGCAGACGGCGCACAAGCCGGGCAGCGCCGCGCTGGCCGACACCGACTTGGGCGAGGCCGTCGGCGCCGCCATCGACACCGCCCTGGCGCGCCAGCCCGGCCTGGTCTGGCTGTTCACCAACAACAAGAACAGCCCGAACAACGACCAGGCCACGGCGCAGCGCAACCGCGAGTTCTACCAGCTGATCCACCACGGCGCGGCGATCCGCACCGCGCTGGCCTTCCCGTTGAAGATGCCGGTGCACGCCGGCCGCTACAGCGCCAACGGCCTGATGGTATACGTGTTCGCCATCCACGAGCAGGGCGCGCGCCAGCTCGACGCGCTGCTGCGCTCGGGCCGGCTGCAACGGGTCGTCACCGAGCCGCCGGCGCGCCTCAAGCCGCTCGACCGCGACACCGTGCGCCTGGCCCCGGTCAAGGTGGACAACGCGCCCGGCGTGGCCTTCTCGATGACGCCGGACGGCTCGCTGCGCGCCGACATCGACGCCGGCGCCACCGCGCCGCGCGCCAAGATCGCCTGGCGGCTGGAGAACACCATCTACCCCTACACGATCAGCAGCGCCACGCTGGCGGCCCGTTCGCGCCTGGCCGGCGAGGACAAACCGATCAGCCTGGGCACCGACAGCGTGCGCGCGCTGGCGCCCGGCCAGGGCCAGCCGCTGGCGTCCGAGATGCAGCTGCCGGTGGCCCAGCTGCCGGGCAGCTGGTCGCTGGCCGCCTTCAAGTCGGCCGGCTCGGCGTACGTGATGCCGGGCCAGATCGAGGTACAGCTCAGCGAGCAGAAACTGGAACTGTCGCAGGCCTTCCGCCAGCGCATGGCGGCGCTGTTCCCCGGCGACCCGCTGCCCGACATCTTCACCCCGCCCCGCCAGGTGCAGGGTTCGCGCGCCGTGCTGCCGCTGGACGTGCGCGTCCACTTCGGCCTCGGCCCGCTGCTGGCGCTGGGCGGCGCCATGCTGGCGTTGCTGGCCGGCGTGGCCGCCGCCGTGCTGGGCCTGACGCGCATGCGCAAGGTGGCGCTGACGGTGGAGGGCGAGCCGCGCACCATGCACAGCAAGGCTGGCATGCAGACACCGATTTTCGACAAGGCCGGCAACAAGGTGGCCGAGTTGCGCACGACCCTATTCGGCCACACATTGACGCAGTTGCGCGACGGCGCGCAGGTGCGCCTGGGCCATTGAACACATCAGGAAAAGAACATGCAAAACACTCAGCAAGGCAGCACGGAGCAACCGATCCTTCTGGCGCAGGCCAACACCGACCCCGGCTTCAAGGTGCCTGGCGCCAGCGCGCCGGCCTCGGCTTCGGCCGCGTCGTCGGCGGCCGGCAAGCCGGTCGACATCACCACGCCGTCGCCGGCCGCCGGCACGAATGGCACGAGCGGCACCAACGCCAACGGCATCGAGGTGGCGCCGGTGCAGGGCGCGCCCGCCACCGACACCTCGGCGCGCGACCAGCTGATCGCCGGCGCCGTCTTCTTGGTGCTGCTGCTGGTGTTCTTCTTTGCCCGCAACGCCTTCAGCAACCACCTGGTGCGCCGCCGCGTGGCGCCGTCCTCGGCCGACACCTCCGGCTGGCTGCTGTTCTGCGGCCTCGGCTTCGTCAGCGCCGCCGTCGTGCTGGCGGTGATGAACGCGAGTAAATTCCTCAGCGGCGCCATCACCGGCACCCTGCTGCTGCTCGGCGTGGCCGCCCTGGTCGGCGCCTGGCTGACCGGCCGCCGCTAACCTTTTCGAGAGAACGCCATGGCAGAATTCCCCAGCTCCAGCAGCATCCTCGGCGGCGCCGACAAGAAGGCCGAACTGAAGGTCGACCTGCGGCCGACCCTGTTCATCGGCGCCGGCGGCACCGGCATGGAAGTGATGATGCGCATCCGCCGGCGCATCCTGTCGGCGGTGTGGAACCGCCACAACCCGGCCCGCGTCGAGTCGATCGGCCAGTTCCCGGTGGCGCGCTTCCTCCACTTCGATCTGGACAGCGGCGCCGTCATCGACGAGGGCAAGTCGCAGCGCAGCGACCCCTGGTACGAGCTGGTCAAGCTGAGCGACGAGGAACGCCTGGTCGAGCACATCGACCTGCAGCAGTACCACGAGTCCGACGACAGCCTGGCGCGCTTCCCTCTGATCGAGCAGTGGATGCCGCTGCGGCCGAAGAAGCTGCGCTCGCTCGGCATCGACCCGTCCAAGGGCGCCGGCCAGATCCGCGCCGTGGCGCGCCTCTACCTGTTCGACAAATACCCCAAGCTGCGCGGCCGCATCAAGGGCGCGCTGAACTTCCTGAGCTCCAACGCCGGCAACGAGCGCAAGGAGAACTACCAGCGCCTCGGCCTGACGGTGGACACCTCCAAGTTCCGCATCGTCGTCATCGGCTCCAACGCCGGCGGCACCGGCGCCGGCAGCCTGATGGACCTGGGCTGGATCGCCAAGGCCATCGCCCGCCAGGAGGTGTCCGACAGCCAGGTCGACCTGGTGATGTTCATGCCCTCCGGTTACGCCAAGGCCAACAAGGAGCGCACCGAGGCCAACGCCTACGCCACCATGATGGAGCTGGAGACGGCGATGCGCGACATGAACGCGCAGGTGCGTTGGGCCGAGCCGGACAGCCTGGTCGGCAAGGGCGCGCCCTTCGACGACGTCTACTTCGTCGACACCGCCAACCTGGCCAACAAGGCGACGCAGGACGTCAAGGACGTCTACCAGATGGTGGCCGACTCGCTGTTCGAGGACTTCGCCTCGGCCGACTTCGCCAACCGCAAGCGCTCGGTGGCGGTCAACCAGCAGCAGCACAAGCTGGGGCCGTTCAATCCGCGCGTGCCGGAGCAGCGCTTCGGCGACATGCGCTTGTCCTACTCGAAGGTCTACTCGGCCTTCGGCCAGGCCGTGCTGGACACCCAGCAAAGCCTGCGCGAGGACATCCGCGCCTACGAGCTGGCCGCCTTGATGGTCAAGGCCTTCTTCGGCATCGTCGGCAGCGACGGCGCGCCGGCCCGCCGCGCCGGCGACCAGGAGCGCGACATCTTCATGCGCGAGCAGATGGCGATGGCCGAGCACCCCTTCGACACCTTCCCCGACTTCAAAAAAGGCACGGTCGACGTCACGCCCTTCCAGGAATACGCGCTCACCGACCGCCTGTTGATGGACAAGGACGAGCGCTCGCTGCTCGAACGCGTCGAGAGCAAGGTGCAGCTGGAGATCGACCGCATCATGGGCGCCTACGAACTCAACGTCTGGCGCGAGAAGGTCGCCGAGCTGCTGCCGCAGCTCGAGCGCGACGCCATCCGCGAGGCCGGCGCCACCGCCGAGACCAGCGAGGACCGCATCAAGCGCCACACCGCCGAGCTGCTGCTGCGCCTGAAGGGGCGCTGCCGCGAGCAGCTGTACGCGCTGCTGGACGACCGCAAGCAGGGCGGCCTGGAGTTCGTCCTGTCGCTGCTCGAACAGATCAAGTCGCGCGTGGCCCAGCGCGACCTGGCCTGCGCCGAGCGCAACGGCAAGCGCTACCGCGACATGCGCGACGCGCTGCGCACCCGCCAGGTCGAGGAGTCGCTCAACAACCTGTCGCAGGCGGCCGGCAAAATGTTCGGCCGCGACGCCCAGGCGCGCGAGGTGATGAGCCACCTCAAGCGCGACATCGCCGACTACCTGCGCTTCCACCTGCTGGCCGTGGCCGCGGGCCAGGCGATGGAGGTGCTGCGCGCCATGTCCACCTGGCTGGGCGACGCCACCTCGGTCGACGAGCAGGGGCAGCCCGTGTGGAGCGGCATCGCCGGCGAGTTCCAGGATGGCCGCCGCTGCGTCGAGGCGATGCTGGGCGCGGTCGACCAGCGCATCGAGCAGCTGCGCGCCGACGCCCAGCACGAACACGCCACCTACATGAAGCTGGCCAGCGACACGCTGCCCGAGCCGGTCAAGCTGACCGGCGACATCAGCAGCTGGAGCGAGGAAGTGCTGCTCGAATTCGGCGGCTCGGCGCGGCTGTTCCCGCAGCTGGGCGACGAGCGCCTGCGCGCCTCGCTGCTGCTCAAGCTGTTCCGCCGCGCGCAGACGCAGCTGAGCCGCGAGCAGGCGGTCGACGGCGAACCCGTCGATCCGCTGCTGGAGCGCCTGGCGGCGATGTCGGCGCCGGAGCGCCAGCGCACCTTCAACGAGTGGATCAAGAGCGCCATGCCGTGGGTGAACGCGCGCTTCTCGGCCGAGTTCACGCCCAAGGCCGACCAGTTCAAATGCTTCATCGGCGTCGGCGACGCCAACGCCTGGCGCAAGATGGAGGCCGAGATCAAGGCCGCCGTGCCGACCGGCTTCTTCCACGGCGACCTGGTCAGCATCGTCAACACCGGCATCGTCGGCAAGGCGGTCTGCTACATCGAGCTGTCCGGCTTCCCGATGACGGTGCTGCGCGGCCTGCCGACCTGGCGCACCTCCTACCAGATCGAGAACCCGAAGATCCCGACCCATTTGCATTTCGACTCGACCCGCTTCCGCCATCCGATCGCGCCGTCGATGGACGAGTTGAACCGCCTGGCCGACGACTACGAGTGGTTCCTGCAGGCGATCGCGCTGGGCGTGGTCAAGCGCAAGCCCGACCTGTCCGACCGCGAGGCCAGCTTCCAGCCGCGCGGCCAATATTTGTTCGAGGTGGAGGCCGGCTCCGGCGAGTGGCTCCAGATCGGCAACGAGTTCGCCATCCGCTCCAACGGCCTGCCGGCCTACTACCGCGAGCAGGTGGTGGCGGCGGTGCAGCAACGCCTGGCCCGCGCCGGTGCCAGCCAGCTGCTGCTGTTGGCGGCGCTGATGCGCCATTACCAGCTGAAGGTCTACCAGCCCAAGCTCGACGTCGACGAGACCGGCGCCGAGCTGCCATCGCCGTCGCTGCCCAACATCACCGCCAAGCGCCTGTACGACGCCTGGCTGCGCCGCGCCCAGGGCTTGAACCCGGCGGTGTCGGCGCAGGCCGTCGAAACGGCGACGGGGCTGTTGGCGCAGTGGAGCGAGCAGGTGGCCGACTCGGCCAGCGACGCCTACAGCTGGGAGGTGCAGCAGAGCGCGGACAAGCGCGTGCTCAAGCCCGAGTACCTGGTCAGCGAGACGCAGGCGGCCGGCGTGTTCGGCGCCGCCCAGCCGCCGGGGCCGTCGCTGCACAAGGCGGCGGTGGAGCAGGCCGCCCAGGCGATGCAGTACCATCTGCCGGTAACCAAGCGGCCGGCCAGCTACAAGGTGTTCCTCAACAAGGTGCAGCACGGCCCGTACTCGCTGGAGGAGATCGGCCAGCGCATCGTCCACGGCGAGATCGACGCCGCCACCAAGGTGTGGAACATGTTGTGGGTGCCGCGCGTGGACCAGTGGAAGGCCGCCGGCGACATGGCCGAACTGGCCGCCCTGTTCGAGGCGGTCATTCCCGACCCGGAAGACGACATTCCCGATCCGGAATAACAGCAAGGTGAAGAAGTGGCTGAAGTGATTTATCGTTGTATCAACCAGGGCTGCGGCAAGGGCTTCCCGCGCGCGGTGGCGTTCTGCCCCTACTGCGGCACGCGCCAGGCCGCCGAGGCGGGGCGCGCGCCGGCGCCGGCGCCTGCTCCAGTTCCGGTAGCCGCGCCTGTGCCTGCTCCGGTTCCGCTGGCCGCGCCAGTTGCCGCACCTGCACCTGCGCCGGCACCGGCACCCGCGCCCGCGCCAAGCCCGGCGCCGACTCCCGCGCCGACACCAGCGGCGGCGCCCGCACCTGTACCAGCACCGATACCCGCGTCGGCATCGCGGCCGAAGGTCGATCTGGGTCCCAAGCCGATGCGCATACCGCCCGCCGCCCCCGGCTCGGGCGAGCGGCGTCTCGGGCCGCCGTTGCGCAAGCCGATCGGCAAGGGCACCTGGCTGGCGGTGATGCTGGCGCTGTTGGGAATTTGGATCGTCGCCAAGCCGACCGATCCGCACAAGAAGCTGGCGGCGCGCATCGAGGCGGCCACCGCGCTGGCGGCGGAGTGCAAGCTGGACGACGCCCGCGCCGCGCTGGTCACGCTCAAGGCCAGCAAGGCCAGCGCCAGCGAGCTCAAGCCACTGCAGGACGCCATCTTCGGCGCGGCGGCCACCTGCGAGAAGAAGCGCCTGCGCGTCAAGGCCTGGAACGACGCCCGCCCGCAAATCGACGACGCCGTGCGCGCCGGCCAGCTGGACAAGGCCGCCGCCCGCCTGGCGGCCTTCCGCAAGAAGTGGGGCGACGACGCCGACACGCGCGAGCGCGACGAACGCATCGACGGCCAGCGCGTCATCCAACTGCTCGACGAGGCGCAGGCCTGCCTGAACCGCAGCGACCGCGTCTGCCTGGAGAGCAAGCTGTTGGCGGCCGAAAAGCTCAAGCGGCCGGAGGCCGAGGCGCGCATCAGAACGCTGCGCGACGCCTTGTCGCGCTTGTTGGAGGCGACCTTGCTGGGCCAGCCGTCGGCGCAGGAATCAGGGCAGGGTGGCGCGGCCGCCGGCAACGCGGCGGCACTGAAGGCCGCCGCGCCGGCCCGCGTCGAGGCGCCCCGCTCAACGCTGTTGACGACCTCGCCGGCGGTGGCGCAGAACGCGCAGACGGCGCGCCGCTTCCTCGCCGAGGCCGAGCGCGACATGGGGCAAAACAATTACAAGGCGGCGCTGGACAAGGCCGACAAGTGTCTGGCGCTGGCGGAGACCGGCAACCGCGATTGCCAGGCGCTGCGGCAGAAGGCCGAGCGCCTGCAACGCGAGCTGCAACGCTGCCTGGCCAGCGGCGCCGATTGGGTCGACGACCACTGCCAGTAGCCAGTTCGGCTGCTCAACCGGCGCGGCGGCCGCCTTGCAGGAAGGGCGCCAGCCGTTGCGGCGTCCAGCGCCGTTTTGCCACCGCCAACAAGGCGAGGCTGGCGGCCAGCAGCGCCAGCGCGTAGCCGGGGCCGGCATTGAACAACAGCGGCATCTTGTCGTAGCCGAAATGCAGAACACTGGCGCATCCCAAGGCGAGTATCGCAAGGTACACCAGGACGAATATCCATGATCGAATCACCAGCGTGCGCAACATCAGACCGGCGCTGGTGACGAACAACAGCTCGATCAAAATGGGTGTGTGCTCGCCGATCGCACGCAGGATGGCGGTGGCTGGACGCTCGTTCCAACCATACTGGAGCAGCGCATAGGCCAGCACGCCGGCTAGCAGCGTCGCCAGCTGCACGTCAAGGTTGGGCAGCAGCAGCTGATTGGCCAACAGGCCGCCGCGCCCCCCGCCCGGCCGCAACATGTATCGCCAATGCAGGTCGCGCGCGACCAGCGTGGAGACCTTAAACCCGCTGACGTAGCCCAGCGCCAGCAAGTGCTGCAGGCGGAGCGGCTCGCCCCAACTGGCCGGCGTGGTGAGCAGTAGCAGCACAATGGCGGGCAACGCCGTCCCCAGCAGCGCCACGGCGCGCATGACGGCGCCGCCGCCCTGCGGTGCCATCGGCTGGCCCTGCTGGTTCCATTGCAGCACCTGGTAGCGTTGCAGATGGCCGCCGAGGCGCCGCGCCAGCCCGCCCGGCGCTTCGCGCGCGCGCCGTCGCGGGCGCGGCGGCAGCCGGCCCCAGCGGTGCTTCATCCACAGCGCCAGCGCCGGCCAGCACAGCAGCATGGCCAGCAGCTGCGGCGCCGGCAGGGTGCCGATGGCGTCGAGCGTGGCGGCCAGGCCCTGGCGGACGGCGCGCGTGGCCAGCGCCGCCAGCAGCGCGCCGGCGCCGGCGTAGCAGAGCAGCGCCAGCGGCCGCGCCAGCCAACCGGCCCGTGCCAACGAGAGCAGCACGCTCAGGGCCAGCGCCAGCGACAGCAGGGCGGCGCCGCTGGCCACGTGCATCGACGTGCCGGGCAGCGCCAGTTGGATGGTCAGCGCGGTGAGCAGCAGGCTCCAGGCGCGCATGCTGCCGCGCATCGCCTCGGCGAACCAGAGGCGCCATACCAGGTCCGGCGTGCGTAGGCCGCCCAGCACGGCGGCGCCGCGCGCCAGCGCCGCCACGTGGGCGCGGCCGAACAGCGCCATCACGACACAGGCGAAGACCAACAGCAGGCTGACGCCGGCGGCGCCGGCCGGCTGCGCCGCGGTGGTGAAGGGCAGCAGGCAGACCCAATACACGCCGCCCATCGCCAGCAGCAGTTTCAGGCCGAGGATTTTTTGCGGCGGGTGGAGCGCCAGGCGTTCGGTGTTCATGCGTTGAGCTCCGCGAACAGTTCATCGAGCGTCATGGCGCGGCCGGCGCCGGCCCAGGCGGGCGCGCGCCGGCTGTCGATCACCAACTGGCGCGTCGCCGTGTTGCGGCTGACGAAGGCCGCCTGCGGCGGCGCGGCCGCGTCGTCGGGCAGCAGGCGCAGGTGCTCGAGCAGCGCATCCCAGGCGTCGAACAGTTGCAGGCGGCCGTCGCGCAGGAAGGCGACGTGCGACACCACCCGTTCCAGGTCGCTCAGGATGTGGCTGGAGATGACGACGGTGCGCGGCTCGGCGTCGTCGCGGCTCGGCGCGGCGAACAGGGCGCGCATGAACTCGCGCCGCGCCAGCGGATCGAGGCTGGCGACCGGCTCGTCGAGCAGCAGCAGGTCCGGCTCGTGGGCCAGGGCCAGCAGCACGGCCAGCTTCTGCTGGTCGCCGCCGGACAGCTCGGCCACCCGGCCGTGCAGCGGCAGGTCGAGCCGCACCGCCAGCGCCAGCGCGCGGTCCTCGTTCCAGCGCGGGTAGGCGCGGCCGATCAGCCGTATGTGTTGGAGCACGTTCATCCAGTCGAACAGGTCGGGCGTCTGCGCCACGTAGCCGAGCCGGCGGCGCACCGCGTCGTCGAGGGCCAGCGCGGCGCAGCCGAGCAGCAAGGCGCTGCCGCTCTCCGGCTCTTCCAGGCCGACCAGGCAGCGCAGCAGCGAGGACTTGCCGGCGCCGTTGCGGCCGACCAGGCCGACCACGGCGCCGGCGGGCACGCGCAGCGTGACGTCGTCGAGCACGGTGTGGAAGTTGTGGCGCTGTGTCAGGCGCAGCGCCTCGATGGCGTAGTCAGTCGTGCTCATACGGTGCTTTCGAAGAGGGGTCTTGCAGACAGGCCTGGAACAGTGCCTGCGCCTCGGCGTCGCTCAGGCCCAGCTGCTTGGCCATGCGCGCGGCGCCGGCCAGCGCGGGGCGCAGCAGGGCCGCCTTGTCGCCGGCGGCGGCCGGCGTCGCCGCCTCGGCCAGCACCATGCCCAGGCCGCGCCGGCGCTGCAGCAGGCCCTCGGCCTCCAGCAGGCTGTAGGCCTTGCTGACGGTCATCGGGTTGATGGCGTGCTGCTGCGCCACCGCCCGCACCGACGGCAGCTCGGCGCCGGGTGCCAGCTGGCCGCTGGCGGCCAAGCGGCGCACCTGGTCGACGATCTGGCGGTAGATCGGGGTGGCGGCGGCGGGGGCGATGTCGAAGTTCATGTGAATCACTGTATCACTACTGTAATACACGTGGCAAGACCGTTCGCCTTGAGCGGGAACAAGGAAACGGCGCGACTATCCGCCACAAATCCGCCGTCCATTCCGCCAAAGCGACCGCTTGTCGCAAAAACAATGCCAATTTCGCATGGCGGGCTAGAGTGTCGCCAGCGCGCGGTGCACGCCGCCGCGCCCATAAGGAACCGCCGACCAGGCGGTCGACCACCGCGTCCCAGGACCATCAGGAGAGTGGCCGCATGCTAACCATTCAACGGCTGAACAAGACCTACGCCAACGGCGTCAAGGCGATCAACAACGTGAGCCTGGAGATCCCGAACGGCATGTTCGGCCTGCTCGGCCCCAACGGCGCCGGCAAGTCCTCGTTGATGCGCACCATCGCCACCCTGCAGGACCCGGACAGCGGCAGCATCCACTTCAACGGCCTCGACGTGTTGGCCGACAAGGAGGGGCTGCGCCGCCAGCTGGGCTACCTGCCGCAGGACTTCGGCGTGTATCCCAAGGTCAGCGCCGAGAAGCTGCTGCACCACTTCGCCGTGCTCAAGGGCCTGGCCGGCCGGGGCGAGCGCAAGGAGGCGGTCGAGGCGCTGCTGCAGCAGACCAACCTGTGGGAGGCGCGCAAGCGCGGCCTGGGCACCTACTCGGGCGGCATGCGCCAGCGCTTCGGCATCGCCCAGGCGCTGCTGGGCGCGCCGCGCCTGGTGATCGTCGACGAGCCGACCGCCGGCCTCGACCCGGACGAGCGCAACCGCTTCCTCAACCTGCTGGCCAAGATCGGCGAGCAGGTGGTGGTGATCCTGTCGACCCACATCGTCGACGACGTCACCGACCTGTGCCCGCGCATGGCGCTGATCGTCAAGGGCGAGGTGCTGATCCAGGGCGAGCCGCAGGCCGCCATCGACACGCTCAAGGGCCGCGTCTGGCGCCGCAGCGTGGCGGCCGAGCAGCTGGCCGGCTACCAGAGCCGCTTCAACGTGCTGTCGAGCCGCCTGGTCGGCGGCAAGCCGCAGATCAACGTCTACGCCGAGAGCCAGCCGGACGACGGCTTCGTCATGGTCGAGCCGGACCTGGAGGACGTCTACTTCCTGCAGGTGCGCCACGCCGCCGCAGCGGGCGGCACTGGCCGCGCCGCCGCGCCGGCCGCCGCGCGCGCCGCCGCCGCCGACATTGTGTCGGTTTAAGGAGCGCGCCATGTGGAGGGAATTTTTCAAGTTTGACCTGGACTACCAGCTGCGCCAGCCGCTGCTGTGGGTCAGCGCGCTGCTGCTCGCCGCGATGGCCTTCGGCGCCACCACCAGCGATGCGATCCAGGTCGGCGGCGCCATCGGCAACGTCAACCGCAACGCGCCCACCGTGGTGGCACAGCTGCTGGGCAGCTTCAGCGTGATCTCGATGTTCATCGTCACCATCTTCATCGCCGGCGCCGTGCTGCGCGACAGCGAGGTCGGCATCTCCGACATGCTGTTTGCCACGCCGATGCGCAAGCTCGACTACCTGTTCGGCCGCTTCGCCGCCGGCCTGGTGGCCTGCCTGCTGATCTTCGTGGTGATCGCCGCCGGCGCCATGCTCGGCCCGCTGATGCCCTGGGTCGACCAGGCCCGCGTCGGCCCCTTCCCCGGCGCCGCCTACCTGTGGACCTTCGCCGTGCTGGTGCTGCCCAACCTGTTGTTCATCGGCGCGCTGCTGATGCTGCTGGCCGCCACCACCCGCTCGATGATGCTGGTCTACGTCGGCGTGCTGGCCCTGTTCGTGCTGTGGGTGGTGGCCGGTGTGTTCACCCGCGACATCAACAACGAGTGGATCGCCGTGCTGATCGACCCGTTCGGCGTGCGCGCCTTCGGCCGCATGACGCGCTACTACTCCGCCGCCGAGGCCAACAGCGGCCTGCCGGCGCTGGGCGGCTACCTGCTGGCCAACCGCGCGCTGTGGAGCGGCGTCGCGCTGCTGATGTTCGGCGCCACCGTGGCGCTGTTCAAGCCGCAGCGCGCCGGCACCGGCCGCCGCCTGTTCGGCCAGGCCAAGCCGGCCGCCGCCGCGCCCGTCGCGCTTGTCGCCACGGCGCCGCTGCTGCTGCCGCGCATCGAACCGCGCTTCGGCGCCGCCACCGGCTGGACGCAGTGCTGGCGCATCTTCTGCTTCGACGCCGGCGCCGTGTTCAAAAGCGTACCCTTCCTGGTGCTGCTGCTGCTCGGCGTGGCCAACCTGATCGGCAGCGCCAGCGCCGCCGACGCGATGTTCGGCACGGCGCTTTACCCGAGGAGCTACCTGATGCTGCGGACGATGAACAGCAGCTTCAACTTCATGTTGATCATCGTCGTCACCTTCTACGCCGGCGAACTGATCTTCAAGGAGCGCCAGGCCAAGATCGCCGACGTCAGCGACGCCATGCCGGTGCCGAACTGGGCGCCGCTGCTGGCCAAGAGCCTGGCCATGGTCGGCGTGGTGCTCGGCTTCCTGCTGGCCGGCGTGCTGGCGGCGATGGCCTTCCAGCTGTTCAAGGGCGGCGCCCCGGTCGAGCCGCTGCTGTACCTGCAAGGCAGCCTGCTGAGCGCCACGCCGTTCATCCTGATGGGCCTGATCGCCGTCTGCTTGCAGGTGCTGACCAACAACAAGTTCATCGGCTACCTGTTGATGATCGTGCTGATGGTGGCGCAGATCGTCATGGGCGTCATGCACTTCGACCACAACCTGTACAGCGTCGGCGCGCTGCCGGCCAGCCCGTATTCGGAGATGAACGGCTACGGCCACTTCCTCACCGGCTGGTCCTGGTTCGCCCTGTACTGGGGCCTGTTCACGCTGGCCTTGCTGATCGTCGCCCAGGCGTTCTGGGGGCGCGGCCTGTCGGTCGACTGGCGCTCGCGCGTCCGCCTGGCCGGCCGCCGCCTGCGCGGCGGCGCCGGCGCGGCGCTGGCGCTCAGCCTGGCCGCCTTCGCCGCCACCGGCGGCTGGATCTTCTACAACACCAACGTGCTCAACACCTACCGCGCCTCCGACGCCCAGATGGACCTGCAGGCGCGCTACGAGAAGCTGTACCGCCAATACGTCGACCTGCCGCAGCCGAAGATCACCGACGTGCGCGCCGACGTCGACATCTTCCCGGCCGAGCGGCGCGTCGCCGTGCGCGGCCACTACGTGTTGGAGAACAAGACCAACGCGCCGCTCGACACCCTGCGCATCCAGGAGAATCCGGACGAGCGGACCCGCTGGGAGAACCTGCCGGCGCACCAGCTGACCTTGGACGACAAGCAGCTCGGCTTCAAGATCGTCAAGCTGGCGCAGCCGTTGGCGCCCGGCCAGCGGCTGGCGCTCGACTTCAGCGTCGAGGTGCGCCGCGCCGGCTTCACCAACAGCGGCGCGCCCGACACGTTGAACCTGAACGGCAGCTTCTTCAACAACCAGGAGTTCTTCCCGCACTTCGGCTACGACCGTGGCCGCGAGCTGGTCGATCGCAACGAGCGGCGCAAGCGCGGCCTGGGCGAACCGGAGCGCATGCGCAAGCTGGAGGACACGGCCGCCTACGTCGACGCGGTGTTCGGCGGCGAGGCCGACTGGATCAACTTCGACACCACCGTCTCGACCAGCGCCGAGCAGATCGCCATGGCGCCCGGCTACCTGCAAAAGAGCTGGGAGCGCGACGGCCGCCGCTACTTCCACTACAAGATGGACCAGCCGACGATGCCCTTCTTCGCCTACCTGTCGGCCAAGTGGGAGGTCAGGAGGGCCGAGTGGAAGGGCCTGCCGATCGAGGTCTACTACGACAAGAAGCACGGCTACAACACCGGCCGCATGGTAGAGTCGGTGCAGAAGTCGCTCGACTATTTCTCCACCCAGTTCACGCCCTACCAGCACAAGCAGGTGCGCATTCTGGAGTTTCCAACCTACTCCCAGTTCGCCCAGTCGTTCGCCAATACCATCCCGTTCTCCGAGGGCATAGGCTTCATCGCCGACCTGCGCGACAAGGACGACATCGACTACGTCTTCTACGTCACCGCGCACGAGATGGCGCACCAGTGGTGGGGCCACCAGGTGGTCGGCGCCCAGGTGCAGGGTTCGACCATGCTGATGGAATCGCTGGCGCAGTATTCGGCCATGATGGTGATGGAGAAGGAGTACGGCCGCGAGAAGCTGCGCCGCTTCCTGCGCTTCGAGCTGGACCGCTATCTGCGCGACCGTGGCGGCGAGCTGGTCGAGGAGCTGCCGCTGTACAAGGTGGAGGGCCAGCAGTACCTCCACTACCGCAAGGGCAGCCTGGTGTTCTACCGCCTGCGCGACGAGATCGGCGAGGCGCCGCTCAACCGCGCGCTCAAGCGCTACCTGCAGGACAAGGGCTTCCAGCAGGCGCCGTTCACCACCTCCAAGGAGCTGCTGGCCTACATCCGCGCCGAGGCGCCGGCCGACAAGCAGGCACTGATCACCGACCTGTTCGAGAAGATCGTCTTCTACGACAACCGGGTGGTCGAGGCGAAGGCGGTCAAGCGCGCCGACGGCCAGTGGGACGTGACGATGAAGCTGCACCTGGCGAAGATGGAGGCCGACGGCAAGGGCAGGGAGACGCCGCGCGCCTACGACGAGCCGGTCGAGATCGCCGTCTTCGCCCGCCCGGCCGGCGCCAAGGAGAAGGACGAGCGCGTGCTGTTCAGCGACAAGCGCCTGCTGTCCGGCGCCGAGCCGAGCGTCACGGTGACGGTCAAGGACAAGCCCTTCGACGTCGGTGTCGACCCATACAACAAGATGATCGACCGGGTCTCGCGCGACAACCGCAAGGAGGTCAGCTTCGATTGAGGGCCCGGGCGGGGCGGCGCGGAGCAGGGAGGGGCGCCGGCGAGGCACCCTGGCGCATCGAATCGGTTGGCTCCTGAATGGCCAAAGTAAGGTTCACCATCCGTATAGGCACTGATCCTAAAGAGCTTGTCGGGCGAGAGGTATGTTACAGGCTGCTTGTCTGTGGAAAGAACCGTTGGCGGTAAGCCAAGAGGTTTCGCCGTCAAGTTAGCGCCCCTTGAAACCGGAGGCCGCAGCGAGGACGCGCTGTAAATCACCTTCTGCCACTGCCGCAACCGGGCTGCGGCCGCCCAAGGAAGTCTTTGGCGTGATGAAGAACTCCCACTTGCTCGGACCGGGCATATCGCCCAAGGCTTGGGAAACTTTTTCCAATTCGCGGCGCTCCGGTTTATCGCTCGCAAAAAAAGCCGGATACAGCTGGGAGTTCGACGGTCCCTCGATCGAGAAGATGCGGAATTCCTTAACAGCTTTACTCAGCGCTTGGCGGCTGAACGCGAGACGCTGGCAAATATCGGACGAGGTCAACAAGTTACCTTCTTCCAGGTGCTTCTGCCTGGATAGCAGGCTCTGACTATTGAGCTTGGCGGTGAATTCATCGTTTTCACGATTGTCAGCGAGGCGCAAGACCTTCGCGGGGACGGCATAGCGTTCCAGCAAGCCTTTGACCTTGCTGCGCGGGATTTTCGGGAAACTCGTGTCAAGAAGCTCTATCGGAGTCCCCGGCATGCTTTGGCTGCGCAGCTTGGCGGGCCGCGAGTCACGAAACTTGACAATCACGTAACCTCCGCCGAGGTCGGCGGATCGTTCCACGTCTGCGGCTGAAAAAACCGAGTGTTCTCCGGCCCGATGCGCCGCAAAGGATTTTTCGGCTGCGCTAAGCTCTTGCGGAGCACGTTTCTTCCGCTGGACTGTAGGACTTTTTTTTACACTCGCTGCAGACATGATGGACTCCAATCGATACAACAGAGTTTACACCGCCGAGAACCCATGTCAACCGCGTCAACTACAGGGGCCGCATCTGCACCGCCACGCCGGACAGCACGGCGTTGCCCGACAGCGGGTCGCGCAGCGTTTCGTCGAGCAGGGCGTTGAGGTTGGCGCCGGGCCGCTCGGCCGCCACGCCCAGCTTCGCGCCGGGCAGGTCGTGGCCCCAGCCGTGCGGCAGGCTGACCACGCCGGGCATCATCTCCTCGCTCAGCTCCACCTGCGCCTCGATGCGCCGCGCGCCGTTGCTGATCTCGGCGCGCGCGCCGTCGGCCAGGCCGAGGCGCTGCGCGTCGGCCGGGTGCAGCAGCGCGGTGCAGCGGAAGGCGCCCTTGGCCAGCACCGGCAGGTTGTGCATCCAGCTGTTGTTGGAGCGCAGCTGGCGGCGCCCGATGATGACCAGCGGCGCGGTCGGCGCCGGCGCGGCCAGGTCGGCGGCGACGCGGGCCAGGTCGGCCAGCAGCGCGGCCGGCGCCAGCTCGATCTTGCCCGACGGCGTGCGCAGCAGCTCGGGGACGCGCGGCGCCAGCGCGCCCAGGTCGATGCCGGACGGCGCCGCCTTGATCTTGGCCAGCGTCAGGCCGCCCGGCTGGGCGCCGAACTGGTCGCCGTAGGGCCCGCTGCGCAGGGCCAGGTCGAGCACCCGCTCGACGCCGGACAGCGGCGCCAGCGCGGCCAGCACCTGCGGCGCGGCGGCGCCGGCCGCCTTGGCCACCTCCTGCTCCAGCGCGGCCTGGTCGAGCGCGGCGATGTCGGCGTTGCAGCCGTGGCCCTGGACGATGGCGGCCAGGCGCAGCATGCTGTCCCACTCGTCGGGCTGGCCGGCCGGGCGCGCCAGCACGGGCGCGCTGTAGCGGGCGTGGTTGCGGTGCGAGAACTGGGTGAAGCTGACGTCGTAGTGGCCGTCCTCCAGCGGCGAGACGCCGGGCAGGATGACGTCGGCGTGGCGCGAGGTCTCGTTGAGGTAGATGTCGAGGCTGAGCATGAAGTCGAGGCCGTCGAGCGCGGCGGCCAGGCGGGCGCCGTTGGGCGCCGACAGCACCGGGTTGGCGGCGATGGCGATCAGCGCCTTGATCTGGCCGGGGCCGGGCGTGTCGATCTCCTCGGACAGGCAGGTCAGCGGCAGCTCGCCGGCCACCTCGGGCGCGGCCGAGACGCGGCTGCGGTAGCGGCCGCTGACCACGCCGCGTCCCGTGCCCGGCTTGCCACGGGTGTTGGCGGCGAAGGCGGCGGCGCGCGGGAACATGGCGCCGCCCTCGCTGTCGAGGTGGCCGCTGAGGATGTTGACGACGTCGATCAGCCACGAGCACAGCGTGCCGTACTGCTGGGTGCAGGTGCCGATGCGGCCGTACACGGCGGCCCGTTCGGTGCCGGCCAGGCTGCGCGCCAGCTCGCGCATGGTGGCGGCGGCGATGCCGCAGCGCGCCGCCATTTTTTCCGGCGCATAGGGCAGCAGGGCGGCGCGCAGCTGGTCCAGGCCGGCCAGGTGCTCGGCCAGCCGGCCGGGCCGCGCCAGGCCCTCGTCGCACAGGGTGTGGGCCAGGCCGAGCAGGAAGAACACGTCGGCGCCGGGGCGGATGAAGTGGTGGGCGTCGGCCGCCTGCGCCGTCTCGCTGCGGCGCGGGTCGACCACGACGATCTTGCCGCCGCGCGCGCGCAGCGCCTTGGCCTTGCCGCGGTAGTCCGGCACGGTCCACAGGCTGCCGTTCGACACCATCGGATTGGCGCCGAGGATCAGCAGGAAGTCGCAGCGCTCGATGTCGGGCACCGGCACCGACAGCCAGCTGCCGAACATCAGGCCGACCGAGAGCATCTTCGGCACCTGGTCGACGCTGGAGGCCGAGTACATATTGCGCGTGCCGAGCGCGCGCGCCAGGCGCGGGAAGGCCAGCGACAGGCCCATCTTGTGCGACACCGGGTTGCCCAGCACGGTGGCGACGGCGTCGGCGCCGTGGCGCGCGATGATGGGCAGCAGGCGCCGTTCGATCTCGGCGTAGGCCTCGTCCCAGCTGGCCTCGACGAACACGCCGTCGCGCTTGATCAGCGGGCTGCGCAGGCGGTCGGCGTCCTCGTGCAGCTCCTTCAGCGCCACCGCCTTGGGACAGAGGAAGCCGGCGCTGAAGACGTCGGCCTCGTCGCCGCGCACGCGCAGCGGGTGGACGCCGTCGTGTTCGACCAGCAGGCCGCAGGCGGCCTCGCAGAAGGGGCAGATGCGGTGCGCGCTGCGGCTGTCGGCGGCGGTGTGCTGGGTCATGGCCTGGCCTTGTCGAAAAGTGAACGGTCGTGCGATTGTCGGGATTCGCCGGCGCGCTGTCAATCGACATTTTCCATGCTGTTGTGCGCTCGCAGCGGGCGGCGGCGGTGTATGCTGTGGGCGGAAAGTTATCGTCGTGCCAACCCATAGGAGAACACCATGCGCACCATTTCGCAAGCGGTATTGCCGGCGGCCCTGGCCGTCACCCTGGCCCTCGGTTTGGCCGGGCTGGCCGGCTGCCAGAAGAAGGAAGACACCATCGGCGCCGGCCCGGCCGAGCAGGCCGGCCGCAAGCTCGACCAGGCCACCGACAAGGCCGGCCACGAGCTGACCGAGGCGGCCAAGCAGGCCAACCAGCAGATCCAGGACGCCGCCAAGGAGACCAGCGACAAGATCAACAAGGCCACCGGCGCCGCCGGCGAGGAGCTCAACAAGGCCACCGAGGCGGCCGGCAAGAAGCTCGAGCAGGCCGGCGAGAAGCTGCAGACCAAGGCGCAGGAGGCGCGCGAGCAGGACGCCGCCGGCAAGGCCGACAAGTAGCCGGCGGCGAAGCCCACGGGGCAGGGCCAGGGTCAGACCCTAGGGTCTGACCCTAAGTTGCGCCGTTGCGCCGTTGCGGCTTGGCGGCGTCCTCGAAGCGTGCGGGCGCGGGCCGGCTCAGCCGGCGCCGCTGCGCAGCGCCGCCGGCGCCCCGGCCGGCGACACCTTGTCGGCCGGCGCCGGCTGCTCGGCCGCCGGTTCGCCCGGCGCGCCGTCGGCGCTGGCGCCGAGCACCACGGTCAAGTCGACGAAGCCGGCGCGCCAGGCGCGCTCCAGGTCCTGCTCGATGGCCTCCATCGAGGTCTGCGCGAAGTTGTGGAAGCCGCGCACGCCGTAGGCGCGGTTGCGGCCGTGCGCCTTGGCCAGGTACAGCGCCATGTCGACCAGGTTGACGGCGCGCTCCCACGGCAGCGCGGCGCCGTCCTCGCCCGGCACCAGCGGGAAGGGGGAGAAGCCGAGCGAGACCTTGACCGAGATGCTGCGTCCCTGGTAGAGCACGGCCTGGCTCGAAATGCTGCTCAGGATGCGCCGCGCCACTTCGTCGATGCCGTGCCGCGGGATGGCCGGCAGGAAGGCGAGGAACTCCTCGCCGCCCCAGCGCACGATCATGTCGGTCTCGCGCAGGGCGATGCGCAGGTGCTCGGCGATCATGCGCAGCACGGCGTCGCCGGCGGCGTGGCCGTAGGTGTCGTTGACGTGCTTGAAGTGGTCGACGTCGAGCAGGAACAGGGCGCCGACGATGTCGTCGCCGTGCGCCTTGCGCAGCTCCGGCTGGTGCGCCGCCGGCAGGTGCTGGCTGCGCATGAAGTCCTGGAAGTGGCGCCGGTTGTACAGCGAGGTGAGCGGGTCGAGCGCGCTCTGCGCCTTCAGCTCCAGATTCTTCACCTCGAGCTGGGCGTTGGCGTGGCGCACCTTGCGGTACAGCAGGCCGACGATCACGGCGGCCAGCGCGAACACCAGCGCCAGCAGCCACCAGACGCGCTGCTGCAGGCGCCGGTTGTCCAGCTCGGCGCCCTTGACCTGGTTCTCGCGCCGCAGCAGCTCGATCTGGCGCTGCTTCTTCTCGGTCTCGTACTTCTCCTGCAGCTCGAGCACGGCCTGCTGGCGCTGGCGCTCGAACAGCTGGTTGGAGATGGCGCGCTCGCGGTGGTAGGCGGCGACGGCGCCGCGCAGGTCGCCGGCGCGCTCCAAGGCCATGCCGTACTCGATCAGCACGGCCTGCAGGTCGGGCTGGCTGTTGGCCCGCTCATAGAAGGCCAGGCCGGCCTCGAAGCTGCGCTTGCCGTCGGCCAGGCGGCCCATGCCGAGGTAGGCCTGGCCGATGTTGACCAGGGCGGTGGCCTCGGTGGCCGAGTCGTTGCTGCGGCGCGAGACCTGCAGCGACTCGTTGGCGTACTGCAGGGTGCGCGCGTAGTCCTGCTCCTTCAGGTAGCTGTCCGACAGGTTGACCAGGGTCACCGCGATCATGCGCTGCGCCCCCAGCCGGCGCTCCAGCTCCAAGCCGTCCTGCAGCGCGCGCAGGGCGCGGCGGGTCTGCCGCGACTCGATCGCCAGGCCGTACTCGGTGCTCTTGGCCATGGCCAGGCGGCCGGGCGACTGCAGCTTGCCGGCCACCGCGATGAGCTCGTCGAGCGCGGCGAAGCCCTGCTCGTATTCCTTCATCTGGGTGTACAGGCGGGCCTGGGAGTTGAGCGCGGCGGCCAGCGGCACCAGGTCGTCGAGCCGGCGCGCCAGCTCGACGGCGCCCTGCATCTTGCCCAGCGCCGGCGGGAAGTTGCCCTGCTCGGCGTAGGCCTGGCCGGCCGACAGCGCGGCCTGCACGCGCAGCGCCAGGTCGCTGGTGGTCTGCGCCAGGCGGTCCGACTCGAAGGCGAACTGGTGGGCGCCCTTGACGTCGGTCATGGCGAACAGCACATAGGCCTTGGCCAGCAGGCCCTTGGCGATGATGGCGTCGCTGCGCTGTTGGCGGCCGAAGGCGATCAGCTCGTCGGCCAGCGGCAGCGCCGCCTCGTTCTGGCCCAGGCGCATGCGCGCCAGGCTGAGTTGGTTGATCAGCTCGGCGCGGGTGGCGGCCGACTCGTTCTGCGCCTCGCCCTGCAGCTTGAGCAGCTGGGCCAGCGCCTTGTCTGGCACGAAGCGGCTCTGTTCGCGGATCTCGGCCAGCTGGCTGTCCACCGCCGTCTGCGCGCCGGCCAGCGCCGGCAGCAGCAAGCATGCCGCCGCCAGCCGGCGCAGTCCTAGTGATACCGAAGAATCCCGTATGCCTGCCAATGCGCCGCCCCTTGTCCCGCACTGCACAATTTTTGCGCAAAGTGTCTAGACAATTATATTCTTGTTGCAAGCGAGAAATCCCGCCGCCGCGGGTTTTTTTTCCACAAAAAAAGCGCAATCAACTGTGCGTTTTTAGCAAGCAACGGGCGGCGCGGCCATCTGCCGGCGCCGGCCGCGCGGCCGGCGCCACCGGCTGTCACGCCGCCAGTTGTTGCAGCAGGTAGAGCCGCTGGTACAGGCCGCCGGCTATGCGCATCAGCTGCTCGTGGCCGCCCGACTCGGCGATGCGGCCGTGGTTGAGCACGACGATGCGATCGGCCGCGCGGATGGTCGACAGGCGGTGGGCGATGGCGATGATGGTGACGCGGCCGCGCAGCTCGTCAAGCGCGCCCTGGACGATCTGCTCGGTGGCGCTGTCGATGTGCGAGGTGGCCTCGTCGAGCAGCAGGATGCGCGGGCTGCCGGCCAGCGCGCGGGCGATGGCGATCAGCTGCTTCTGGCCCACCGACAGGCGCGAGCCGCCCTCGCCGAGCGGCGTGTCGTAGCCCCGCTCGAGGGCGGCGATGAAGTCGTGGGCGTGGGCGGCGCGCGCCGCCGTCTCCACCTCGGCCTGCGACAGGCCTCGGCCCATGTCGATGTTTTCGCGCGCCGAGGCGGCCAGCAGGAAGGGGTCCTGCGGCACCAGGCCGACGTCGGCGCGGAAGCGCTCGTTGGGAATCTCGGCCAGCGCCGCGCCGTGCAGCGTGATGGCGCCGGCCGGCACCGGGTAGAAGCGCAGCAGCAGCGACAGCAGGGTCGACTTGCCGCTGCCGGTGTGGCCGACGATGCCGACGAAGTCGCCCTGGGCGATCTCCAGCGACAGGTCGTGCAACACCGGGTGGCCCGGCTTGTAGGCGAAGTCGAGGTGGCGGATGGCCACCGCCGGCAGGCTGGCGTCGGCGCCGGCGCCGGCGGGCGTGGCCAGCTCGGCGCGGCCGGCCAGGTGCTCGGCGGCGCCCGGCTCGGCCAGCAGGGCGGCGACGCGGGCGCTGGCCACCACCGATTGCTGCAGTTGGCTGAATTGCATGGTGATCTGGATCAGCGGCTCGATCACGCGGGCGATGTAGCTGATGAAGGCGTACAGCACGCCGACCTCGGTGGCGGTCATGTCGCGCTGGCCGAAGACGAAGATGACGGCCGCCAGCAGCACGATGTTGAGCATGTCGAGCGCCGGCCGCAGCAGCCAGGCGTTGGCGCGCAGCTCGGCCATGCGGGCCTGGTAGTGCTGCCCGTTGGTGGCGCCGAAGCGGGCGGCGAAGCGCGCCTCGGCGTTGCAGGCCTGCAGCACGCTCATGCCGCCGATCGACTCGGCCATCTGGCCGTTGATGTCGCTGCGCAGGGCGCGCGCGCGCGTCACCGCCGGCGCGCTCAGGCGCTGGTACAGCCAGACGATGGCCAGCACCGCCGGCAGCAGCGCCAGCACGATGACCATCAGGTGCCAGTCCAGCCAGGCCATCGCGCAGACCGTGCCGATGAGGACGATGGAGCTGTCGAGCATGACGAACAGCACCTGCACGTACAGCGTCTTGACGGCCTCGGTGTCGTTGGTCACGCGCGACACCAGCTGGCCGGTGATGGCGCGGTCGAAGAAGGCCATCGGCAGGCGCAGCACGTGGTTGTAGACCTGCTCGCGCAGGCGCTGCACCGAGCGCATGGCCAGGCCGGACAGGCGCACCAGCTGCAGGTAGCGCAGGCCGCTGGCGATCCAGCCGCTGAGCAGCAGGCCGCCCAGCAGCAGCGCCATGCGCGGCCAGTCCAAGTGGCGCGGCAGCAGGTGCTGGTCGATCAGCGCCTTGCCCATGATCGGGCCGGTGACCTCCAGCGCGGCCGCCAGCACCAGCCACAGCAGGGCCCAGTACAAGTGGCGCAGGTCGGGCCGGGCGGCGCGGCGCAGCAGGGCGAAGGCCTGCCAGGTCTGCCGGCGGGCCGAGGTGTCGTCGGGTTTAGTCAGCATTCAGGCTGGCCTCCAGTTGTTGGTAGCGCCACTGGCTGGCGTACCAGCCGTCGCGCGCCAGCAGCGCCTCGTGGCTGCCGCTCTCGCTGACGCGGCCCTCGCGCAGCACCACGATCAGGTCGGCGCCGACCACCGCGCTGAGGCGGTGGCTGGCGATGATGGCGCTGCGCCCGGGGCGGGCCAGGCGCAGTTGTTCCAGGTGGCGCAGGATCTGCGTCTCGGTGCCGGTGTCGACCGCCGACAGGGCGTCGTCGAGCAGCAGCAGGTCGTTGTCGGCCAGCAGGGCGCGGGCGATCGCCACGCGCTGGCGCTGGCCGCCGGAGAGGGTGATGCCGCGCTCGCCGACGGCGGTCTGGTAGCCCTGCGGGAACAGCAGGATGTCGTCGTGGATCGCCGCCAGGTCGGCGGCGCGCTCGATCTCGGCCTGGCTGGCGCCGGGCCGCGCCAGGGCGATGTTGTCGGCGATGCTGGCCGAGAACAGGAAGGATTCCTGCGGCACCCAGCTGATCGCCGCGCGCAGGGTGGCCAGGCGGTAGTCGGCCAGCGCGGCGCCGCTCCACTGCAGCCGGCCGGACTGCGGCGTCAACTGGCGCAGCAGCAGGCGCAGCAGGGTCGACTTGCCGCTGCCGGTGGCGCCGACCAGGCCCAGCGTCTGGCCCGGCCGCAGCGTCAGCGTGATCTCGCTCAGCGCCGCCACGCCCTGGCCGGGGTAGCGGTAGCCGACGCCGCGCAGCTCGATGGCGCCGGGCGCCAGCTGTTCCAGCGTGCCGTCGTCCTCGATGGCCAGCGGCATCTCGAGCATCGGCTGCACGCGCGCCCAGGCGGCGCGGCCGCGCTCGATCAGCGACAGCACCCAGCCGGCGGCGAACATCGGCCAGATCAACTGGCCCAGGTACATGGTGAAGCTGGTCAGCGCGCCGATGGTCAACTGGTCCTGCCAGACCAGGTAGCCGCCCAGGCCCAGGGTCAGCGCGCTGGCGGTGGCCAGGGTCAGGCCGACGGCCGGCTCGTAGGCGGCCTCCCACACCTGCGCGCTCAGGCTGGCCTTGGCGGCGTGGCCGGCCAGCTCGGCGAACTGGGCGCCGCTGCGCTGCTCCAGGCCCAGCGCGCGCAGGGTGCGCACGCCGGCCAGGGTTTCCTGCACGTGGTCGTTGAGGGCGCTGAAGCGCTGCAGCGAGTCGGTCGAGGCGGTGTGGATGTGGCTGGAGATGCGCCAGAAGGCCAGGCCCATCAGCGGGAAGGGCAGCAGGGCGATCAGCGCCAGGCGCCAGTCGACGCCGAGCAGCATGATGCCGAGCACCATCAGCAGGGTCAGCGTGCCGTCGAAGCCGGCCAGCATCGCCTCGCCGGCGGCCATTTCGATGGCGTCGATGTCGTTGGTGGCCAGCGCCATCAGGTCGCCGGTGCGCTGGCGCTGGTAGAAGCCGGGGCCCTGGCGCGCCAGCCGCTGGTACAGGCGGGTGCGCAGCGACACGCCGAGCTGGTAGGCGGCGGCGAACAGGGTTTGGCGCCAACCGACGCGCAGCAGGTAGATGGCGACGCCGATCAGCAGCAGCGTGCCCAGTTCGAGCAGCAGCTCGCCGCCGCCGAGGCGGTGCGCGGCCAGGCCGTCGATCATGGCGCCGACCTTGCGCGGCACCCAGACGCTGAGCGCGGCCACGCCGGCCAGCATGGCGCCGGCCAGCAGGTAGGCTCGGCTGTGCTGGCGCACGAAGCCGATAACCAGCCGGGAAAGACTCATGGAATATCCTTGCAAACGATGCCTGCCGGCGCGGTCGCGGCGGGCGTGAAGCTCGCTAGGATACAACAAGCGAACACATCGCGTAAAAACGCGCGGAAACGCAAAACGGGCCGAGGCCCGTTGGTTTTTTTGCTATTGGCGGCGCCGCTCGGCCCTCGGCCGAGCCGCTGGTGCGCGGCGGGAAGCCTACTTCTTGGTCGAGGCAGGCTTGGCGGCGCTCTTGGCCGGCGCGGCCGGTTTGGCGTCGGCCACCGCCGGGGCGGCCGGCTTCGGCGCGGCGGCGACCACCGGCTTGGCGACAACTTCCGGTTGCACTTCCTCGTACTCGTCCTCGTCTTCCTCTTCGTCCAAGTTGTCTTCCAGCTTGGGCTCGGCAATGGCCTTGGCCTCGACCTTGGCTTCAACTTTTGCCACCGGCTTGGCTTCGAGCACCGGCGCGGCCTTCACCTCGGCCACGGTCTTGACCTCGGCCTTGACCTCGGTCTTGACCTCGGCCTTGGCGGCCGGCACGACGACGGTTTCGCTCAAGGCGGCGAGCAACAACACCGGCTTGGCGTCCTTGATCTGTTCGCGCGCGCTTTGCAGCAGGATCGCCTGGGCGTCCGAGGCGATGGTGAACAACTGGCGGCCGTAGGCCAGCAGGTGGTCCAGGCTAGGCGTCTGGCTGGCGCTCAGGCGGAAGAACTCCTGGCCATCCTTGGCGCTCAGCAGTTGTTGCGCGGCGCTGGACGACTTTTCCACCGTCGCCTTGGTGGTGCTCAGATTCAGGGCGATGACCTTCTCGGCGCTTTCGACGGCCTTGCTGGCGAAGTTGTTGATGAGGTTGAGCTGTGCTTCCAACTGCGATTTCGTGGCTGCGGAAAACTGTTCGGTGATCGAAAACATGGTTTCTCCTGGGACGATTAAAATGCTGGCTGGCGCCGCATCCAGCGCCCTGCGCCGAGGTCGGTCGCGGCGCCCAAATGCGGGCGAAGTAAGTTTATGATGCGCTGCAATAAACCCATTCTAGCGGCGATTCGCCGCCTTGGAAAGTTATTTTTTGAGCCACGCCGAACAGTCAATTCCAGCTTGCAAGCCATGCCCCGCAATGGCACGGGCCGTCGCGGCGGCGGATCGGACGGCGCAAACGTTGCCGCGGCGCGACGCGGTCCGGCGGCGGAATCGGCGCTGAATTAATGCGATGCAACATAAATCCCAACAATATTAATCTGACGAAGCCATCCACCATGTCCATCAAACTCAACAAAGAAGTCGAACAGCGCCTGCTCGGCTCGATCCAACGCTATTGCGCCGCCAACCTGGACGAGGAGGTGGGCGAACTGAAGGCCAAGTTGCTGCTCGATTATTGTTTGCGCGAAATCGGCCCTTCTGTCTACAATCAAGCCATTCTCGATGCGCAAGCCGCGATGCAGGACAAGATCGCCGAAATCGAACACGTTTGCTACGAAACCGAATTCGCCTACTGGAAAAAGTAGGCGGGCGATCACTGGGGAGTCCGGCATGGATGTAGTCATTCGCAACGCCAACCTGGCGGACGGCCGCCGTGGCGTCGACATCGCCATCGCCGCCGGCCGCATCGCCGCCGTCGGCGCCGCGCTGCCGGTGCGCGGCGCACGCGAGATCGACGCCGCCGGCGACCTGGTCACGGCGCCGTTCGTCGACGCCCACTTCCACATGGACGCCACGCTGAGCTACGGCCTGCCGCGCGTCAACCAGTCCGGCACCCTGCTCGAGGGCATCGCGCTGTGGGGCGAGCTCAAGCCGCAATTGACCCAGGACGCGCTGATCGCCCGCGCCCTGCAGTACTGCGACTGGGCGGTGGCGCGCGGCCTGCTGGCGATCCGCTCCCACGTCGACATCTGCGACGACCGCCTGCTGGCCGTCGAGGCGCTGCTCGAGGTCAAGCGCCGCGTCGCCCCCTATCTCGATCTGCAACTGGTCGCCTTCCCGCAGGACGGCCTGCTGCGCAGCCCGAGCGCGCTGGCCAATTTGAAGCGCGCCATCGGCATGGGCGTCGAGGTGGTCGGCGGCATCCCGCACTTCGAGCGCACCATGGCCGACGGCGCCGAGTCGGTGCGCATCCTGTGCGAGTTCGCCGCCGAGCGCGGCCTGCGCGTCGACATGCACTGCGACGAGTCGGACGACCCCATGTCGCGCCACATCGAAACGCTGGCCTACCACAGCAACCGGCTGGGCCTGCACGGCCGCGTCACCGGCTCGCACCTGACCTCGATGCACTCGATGGACAACTACTACGTCAGCAAGCTGCTGCCGCTGATCCGCGAGGCCGGCGTGGCGGCGGTGGCCAACCCGCTCATCAACATCACCCTGCAGGGCCGCCACGACACGTATCCGAAGCGGCGCGGCATGACCCGCGTGCCCGAGCTGCTGGCCGCCGGCGTCGACGTCGCCTTCGGCCACGACTGCGTGATGGACCCCTGGTACAGCCTGGGCTCGGGCGACATGCTGGAGGTGGCGCAGATGGGCCTGCACGTGGCGCAGATGACCGGCCAGCAGGCCATGCTCGACTGCTTCGCGGCGGTGACCACGACGCCGGCCCGCATCCTCGGCCTGGACGGCTACGGCGTGGCCGTCGGCTGCCACGCCGACCTGGTGCTGCTCGACGCCGCCGACCCGGTCGAGGCGATCCGCCTGCGCGCCGCGCGCCGCCTGGTGCTGCGCCGTGGCGAGGTGGTCAGCGAGGCGCCGCGCGCGGCCGCCACGCTGAGCCTGCCGGGGCGGCCGCCACAGGTCGACTTCCGCCTGCGCCGCGCCGATTAATCCTCCCCATCCCCTTTCCTTCATGCACATACTCGACACCGAACGACTGACCCTGCGCACCATCGAGGTGGACGACGCCGCCTTCTACCTGGAACTGGTCAACGACCCCAGCTGGCTGCGCTACATCGGCGACCGCAACATCCGCACCCTGGAGCAATCGCGCGCCTACATCGAGCAGGTGCCCTGCGCCATGCAGCGCGAGCTGGGCCATTCCATGTATGTGATCGAGCTGAAGGACGGCGGCGCGGCGATCGGCATGTGCGGCCTGATCAAGCGCGACACCCTGCCCGACGTCGACATCGGCTACGCCATCCGGCCGGCCTGGTGGGGCCGTGGCTTCGCCTACGAGGCGGCCGCCGCCGTGCTGGCCTACGGCCGCGACCGGGTCGGCCTGAAGCGCCTGCTCGGCATCACCAATCCGGACAATATCGTCTCGAACCGGCTGCTGCAAAAGCTCGGCCTGGCGCTGGTCGAAACGACCATCTTGGGTGCGGAGCAACGGCCGACCAACCTTTACCGGCTGGAGTTCGCCGCCGCGCCGGCCTGAATGTGAATGTGAATGTGAATGTTGCAGAGGTGGGAATTGGATGGATTTCTTCGTGGAAATTGCTGACTTTTTCCACGTGCAAGCGCATGATGTTTTTCAAGTCGTTGTTTTTCATCGCTTTGTCCTGTCGCGCCGCCGGCGCCCAAAAGACGCATGCACAAAGCCCGGTTCGACCGCCGCCCCAGCACGCGCGGCGGAACAGTTCTGATCGCATTTTTCTCGGATGAATGCTGGAACAAGGGGGATGTCATGCAACTCGCCAATCTCAAAATCGGCGTACGCCTGGGGCTGTTGGGCGGCTTCTTTTTCGCCGCGCTGATGGTGGTCGCCGCCGGCGGCTGGAGCGCGCTGAGCAGCAGCAACGCCCGCAGCGCCGCCGCCATGGCCCGCGCCGACCTGCTCGGCGAGGCCGTCGACACGGCGCGCGGCGCCCAGGTCGAATTCAAGATCGAGGTGCAGGAGTGGAAGAACACCCTGTTGCGCGGCAACGACCCGGCCAACTTCGACAAGTACTCGAAGGCCTTCGTCAAGACCGGCGAGAGCACCCGGGCCGAGCTGCAGAAGCTGGCCGCCATCCTGGCCAAGCTGCAACTGGCCACGCCGCTGGTGGACCAGGCGCTGCAGACCCAGAGCACGCTGATGAGCAAGTACCTCGAGGCGCTCAAGCAGTACGACAGCGCCAACCCGGCTAGTGCCCATGTCGTCGACAACCTGGTCAAGGGCATGGACCGCGAGCCGACCAAGAAGATCGACGACATCGTCGCCTTCATCAACAAGGAGTCGCGCCGCGTCACGCTGGAGATGGGCGCGGCCAACGCCGCCGAGCACAGCAAGGCGACCATGACCATGGCCGCCACCGTGCTGTTGACCCTGGTGGTCGGCGCGCTGACGGTGGTCTGGCTGATCCGCAGCATCACCGTGCCGCTGGGCGCGGCGGTGGGCATGGCGCAGACGGTGGCCGCCGGCGACCTGCGCAGCGAGGTCAAGGCCGGCGGCCGCGACGAGATCGGCGACCTGCTGCGCGCCTTGAAGCTGATGCAGGGCAACCTGGCCAGCATCGTCGGCCGGGTGCGGCTGGGCACCGACACCATCGCCACCGCCACCAGCGAGATCGCCACCGGCAACCTCGACCTGTCCTCGCGCACCGAGCAGCAGGCCAGCTCGCTGGAGGAGACGGCCGCCTCGATGATCGAGTTGACCACCACCGTCAAGCAGAACAACGAGAACGCCGAGCAGGCCTGCAAGCTGGCCGACACCGCCTCCAGCGTGGCGCAGCGCGGCGGCGCGGCGGTCGACCAGATGGTGCAGACCATGGGCGCGATCAACGAATCGTCGCGCAAGATCGTCGACATCATCAGCGTCATCGACGGCATCGCCTTCCAAACCAATATTCTGGCGCTCAACGCGGCGGTCGAGGCGGCGCGCGCCGGCGAGCAGGGCAGGGGCTTCGCCGTGGTCGCCTCCGAGGTGCGCAACCTGGCGCAACGCTCGGCCGCCGCCGCCAAGGAGATCAAGGAGCTGATCGGCGACTCGGTGCTGCGGGTCGAGGCCGGCAGCCGTCTGGTCGGCCAGGCCGGCCAGACGATGGACGAGGTGGTCAGCAGCGTGCAGCGGGTCACCGCCATCATCGGCGAGATCTCCATCGCCAGCGGCGAGCAGCGCGACGGCATCGAGCAGATCAGCATCGCCATCAGCCAGATGGACAGCGTGACCCAGCAGAACGCCGCGCTGGTCGAACAGGCCGCCGCCGCCGCCGACGCGCTGCAGCAACAGGCCGCCAGCCTGGCCGAGGCGGTCAGCGTCTTCAAGCTGCACGAGCACGAGCACGAGCACGGCGGCGGCGCGCCGGCGCGCCTGCCGGCGGCGGGCCGTCCACAGCGGGCGCTGGCGCGGGGCTGAGCGCAGCGGGAGGAGGCGTGATGTGACGTGACGCGACCTGACACGGCCGCCGGCGCTGGCGGCGGCCGGCGTCCTCTGCCGTGGACACCCGCAGCTTAGACCGATTTTATCCACCGGAGTTCAGCTCCGGCGTGTCCGATTCGAACTCCGACGCGGCATTTTTGACTCCCCGCAAACTGCTGAGTGAACGCTGCCGTGCGGCCCGCACGATCGGCTACCATGCTTGCTCCTGCCCCGGGTCCCTCGATCCCCGCCGGCGCCGGTGCCGGCGCCGCGCGGCCAGTCAGGACGGAAGGGGAAGCATGCGTCTCGCCGCCATTCTCAACATCGCCGTCGCCGTCGCCGCGCCGGTCCTCGTCGCCGCGGCCCGCCGCCCGGTCCTGCGTTGCCTGCTGAGGTGGCGCGCGCGCGGCCGGCGGATGGTCGGCCCGCTGTCGATCGAGGGCAAGCTGGCGCCGCGCGGAGCGTTCGACCGGCGCGGCGAACTCGACCAGTCGGACGTCCCCGACCGGCGCTCCATCCCTCCCTTGCCGCCACTGCGCCAAGCCGCGTCCTTGTGCCGCGCCGCGCTGCGCGCCTTGGCGCAACAGGAGTTCGCGCTGTGCTACCAGCCCATGCTGGACTTGCGCTCGGGGCGCGTGGTCGGCGCCAGGGCGCTGTTGCGCTGGCGGCATCCCGAGTTGGGGCTGCTGGCGCCTGCCGAGTTCATCGACGAGTTCGAGCAAAGCGGATTGACGCTGCCGGTCGGTGCTTGGGCGCTGGCAACGGCCGCCGCCCAAGCCGCGCGCTGGATCGAGCAGGGTTGCTCGCTGACGGTGTCGCTGCCCTTGTCGGCGCGCCAGTTCTTTCAGCCGGACCTGGCCGTCGACTTCGCCGCCCTGCTACGCCAAGCGGGGCTGCCGGCCTGCCACATCGAATTGGCGCTCGATCGCGCCATGTTGATCGACAAGCAGCAGGACTGCGAGGCGATCCTGGACCGCCTGCGCCAGTGCGGCATGGGGCTGGCGATCCGCGACGCCAGCGGCCGGGGGCCGTTCAACTACCTGCGCCGCTTCGCCGTCGATGCCTTGTGGCTCGACGCCGCGCAGGCACAGATGGCGGCGGACGAGACTGAGGCGGCCGAGGCGCAGGCGCCGCTGCGCGCCGCCATCGAGCTGGCGCACGCGCTCGGCCGGCGTGTCGTCGCCGGCCCGGTGGCGACGCCGGCGCAGCTGGCCCGGCTCGCCGCGCTCGGTTGCGACCAAGCCTATGGCGACGCGGTCGGCGCCGCCGTCTCGGCCGAGGCGCTGGTCGCGGCGATCCGCGCCGGCGGCCCGGCCTGGCAGCTCAGGGCTGCAACTCCAGCACCAGCACCGAGCGCGGCGGCAGACGCAGTTCACCGGCCAGCGGATAGCGCTTGCCGCTGACGACGTCGACGCCGGCGGCCACGCCGTCCAGCATCTCGGCGAAGCGCGCCGTCGGCAGCGCCGTCTCGCTGCGGTTCTTGTTGATGGCCACCATCACCTTCTTGCTGTCGTCGTAGCGGAAGTAGACATAGGTGTTGTGCTCCGGGCCGAAGTGCATGGTCTTGCCGTGGTGGATCACCGGCTGCTGCTTGCGCCAGTTCAGCAACTTGCGCAGGTAGGCCTGCGCCGACAACTGCGCCGCGCTCAGGCCGGCGCCGCTGAAGGCGTCGACCTTGTCGCCGGCCCAGCCGCCGGGGAAGTCGCGCCGGTACGAGGCGTCGTCGCGGCCCTTGACGGTGCTGCTCATCTGGATCTCGGTGCCGGCGTAGATCTGCGGGATGCGTGGCGCCGTCAACACGTAGGCCAGCGCCATGCGGTACAACTGCTGGTCCTCGTGCAACACGCTGAACAGACGGGCCATGTCGTGGTTGCCCTCGAACAGCACCAGCTTGCCGGCGTCGCCGTACAGGTGGTCCTGCGACAGCGTCTCGTACAGCTCGGTCAGGCCGACCTCGTCGCCTTCCTTGGCGGCCAGCGCGCGGCGCAGGCTGTCGGCCAGCGGAAAGTCCATCATGCTCGGCATGTGCGAAACGTAGCCGTCGGCGTTGCGCGTGCCGGCCTGCCAGTGCGCCACCACCGCCGTGTGCGGACTCCACTCCTCGCCCACCAGGTTCAGCTTGGGATACTCCTGCATCAGCCGGCGCGACCATTCGCCCAGGAAGGCCGTGTCCGAATAGCTGTAGGTGTCGACCCGCAAGCCGGCCAGGCCGGCGTACTCGATCCACCAGATGGCGTTTTGGATCAGGTAGTTGGCGACGTAGGGGTTGCGCTGGTTCAGGTCCGGCATGCCCTCGACGAACCAGCCGGCGGTGAAGTTGCGCTTGTCCTCGGCCGCCGCGTACGGGTCCTGCACGGCGACGCGGTGGTGTTGGGTCGGCACGAAGTGGCCCTGGTGGTTGATCCAGTCCGGCGTCGGCAGGTCGGCCATCCACCAGTGCGCGCTGCCGATGTGGTTCAACACCACGTCCTGGATCACGCCGATGCCGCGCGCGCGCGCCTGCGCCACCAGCCGCAGATAGTCGTCGTTGCTGCCGTAGCGCGGGTCGACGCGGTAATGGTTGGTGGTGGCGTAGCCGTGGTAGGAGCCCTGCGGCATGTTGGACTCCAGCAGCGGCGTCGGCCACAGCATGGTGTAGCCCTGCGCGGCGATGTAGTCGAGGTGCTTGATGATGCCGGCGATGTCGCCGCCGTGGCGGCCGGAGCCGCCCTTGCGGTCGGCCCGCTCGCGCATGTCCGGCAGGTTGTCGTTGGCCGGATCGCCGTTGGCGAAGCGGTCCGGCATCAGCTGGTAGATCACGTCGGCGGCGGAAAAACCGGACCGCTGCGCCGAGCCTTCGGCGCGCGCCAGCAGCCGGTAGTCGTAGGCCAGCACGCGGGCGCCGCGTTGGAAGCGCAGCGTGGCCGTGCCGGGCGCGACGTCCGCCGCCAACTCCAGCGTGATGAATAGGTAGTTCTGGTTGGCCACCCGCGCCACGTCGACGATGCGCGCGCCGGGGTAGCTCAGGCTGGGCTCCAGCTCGGCGATCTGGCGGCCGTGGACCATCAACTGCACCCGCTTGTGCGCCATGCCGGTCCACCAGAAGGGCGGCTCGACCTGCTCGATGCGGTAGTCCTGGGCGCCGGCCAGCGCGTGACAGGCCGCCAGCAGGGCGGCGGCGAGGAATCTTCTCATGGGGTCTCCGTGGTGAGTATTTTTGGTAGCCGTACTACAAAACGGGTGGCGACATCGCTTGTGGTGTGAATGCCGCAGTTTTCGCGCTTACCGGGAAGATTACTATGAAAACATGGGCTTATCAAAAATATGCTTGATCTCATCGTCATGGAAATCTAGTGAAGTTACATAAACTTGGCGTGCGCGCAGGCGGAGTTGGCCCGGATCGCCGGCTTTTCCCGCCTTGGCCTGCATGGTGGCTTGCCGTCGGCCCTAATTGCGTTGCGTAGCAGATAATGTTTTACATTGTTATGTAGTTCTACTACAACTCCTGTATCAGCCTTCTGTAGCTTGAATACAACGAGATTGCCCCTGTCGCTAGGAGAGCGCCTCCCCGCTGCGCTAGCAAATCCGTAGGTAAACTGAACTTTCATTGACACCCAATCTAGTTTTAGTACAAAATTCTTGCATAACGTCATGTAGAGCGTTGCATTTCCTTGGATCCCGTGTAGTTGAAGCGAGCTGCGCAAGCAGAGCGGCCGATGGTGGCGGGAATTATTTTGGTGTCGTTGTGAGGGGACATTTCATGAGTATTTTCGCAAACAAGCGCAATAGCGCAGCTTTCCAACTGAGTCCGGTCGCCGCAGGCTGTGCCGTATTCGTCGCCGCCCTGGCCAATCCGGTCTACGCGCAAACCGCGCCGGCGGCCGAGGCCGCGCCGATGGCCCGCGTCACCGTGTCGGGCATCCGCCGCGGCATCGAGGACGCCATCTCGGTCAAAAAAGACGCCAGCTCCATCGTCGAGGCGATCTCCGCCGAGGACATCGGCAAACTGCCGGACATCAGCATCGCCGAATCGATTTCCCGCCTGCCCGGCCTGGCCGCCCAGCGCGTCGCCGGCCGCGCCCAGGTGATCAGCGTGCGCGGCCTGTCGCCCGACTTCTCGACCACCTTACTGAACGGCCGCGAGCAGGTCAGCACCGGCGACAACCGCAGCGTCGAGTTCGACCAGTACCCGTCCGAACTGATGAGCGGCGTCACCGTCTATAAAACCCCGGACGCCGGCCTGGTCGGCCAGGGCCTGTCCGGCACCATCGACATGCAAACCGTGCGTCCGCTGTCCTTCCCCGGCCGCACCATGTCGGTCAATGTGCGCGGCGAGAAGAACTCGCTGGGCAGCATCGCCAACGCCAAGTCGACCGGCAACCGCTTCAGCGCCAGCTACATCGACCAGTTCGCCAACCGCACCATCGGTATCGCGCTCGGCTTCGCCCACATGGAAGCGCCCGTGCTGGAGCAGCAGACCGGCATGTACGAGCCGTGGAAGACCGACGCACGTTCCGGCCTTCCAAGCGGCAGCTTCGCCGCCGACGGCATCAAGGCCGTGGCCAAGAGCGGCGTCACCAAGCGCGACGGCTTCATGGGCGTGCTGCAATATCGTCCGACCAAGCAGTGGACCAGCATCGTCGACGTCTACGCCTCCCAGTTCAAGAGCGAGGACACGGCCAACCAGCTGGAAATCAACCTGAACGGCTGGAACGGCGGCTTCAAGCCGGAGGTGAACTACGTCAACCCGGTCATCGTCGACGGTTCGCTGAGCGGCGGCACGGTCACCAGCGTCTACCCGCTGGTGCGCGGCATGTACAACAAGCGCAAGGACGAGATCCGCGCTGCCGGTTGGAGCAACACCTTCAAGTTCGCCAACTGGTCGCTGTTCGCCGACCTCAACTACTCGCACGCCAAGCGTGACGAGCTGAGCCTGGAGAACAACACCCAGCTCAACCCGCTGGGCGGCTCCGCCTTCCTCGACTCGGTCAACCTGCGCTACGCCAGCGGCGGCTACCCGACCATCAAGACCGGCCTGAACTACAGCGATCCGAACACCCTGTTCGTGCGCGACACCATCTACGGCTCCGGCTACGGCAAGGTGCCGAAGGTCGAGGACGAGCTGACCGGGTTCAAACTGGTGGCCAGCCTGCCCGTGCCCGACATGTTCGAGAAGGTCTTCTCCGGCGTCGACATCGGCTTTAACTACACCGACCGCTCGAAGAAGAAGCGCCAGCCGGAAGGCCCGACCCTGATCGCCAACCCGACCACCATCTCCAGCGACCTGCAATACGCCCCGGTCGACCTGAGCTTCGCCGGCGTCGGCATGATCCCGGCGTGGAACGTGCCCGGCGTGGTCGCAAAATACATGACCTTCAAGCCTGTCGACGATCTGGACTACCTGATCACCAAGGCCTGGGACGTCAAGGAAAAGATCAGCACCAGCTTCGTCAAGGCCAACATCGAGGCCGAACTGGGCACCGTCAGCGTGCGCGGCAATGTCGGCGTGCAGGTGCAGCGCACCGAGCAGTCGTCGCAGTCGCGCTATGTCGACAAGTCGGCCGCCGCCGGCAAGCAGTTCAAGGACGTCGACGATGGCAAGAGCTACACCGACGTGTTGCCTAGCATGAACCTGGCGTTCGGCTTCGACCACCAGCAGACCCTGCGCTTCGCCCTGGCCAAGCAACTGGCCCGTCCGCGCGTCGACCAGCTGCGTTCGGCCTTCGAGTTCGACATCGACAAGACCTCCTTCAAGCCGAGCGCGACCGGCGGCAACGCCAAGCTGGACCCGTGGCGCGCCAACGCCTTCGACGTCTCGTATGAAAAATACTTCGACAAGAAGGCCTACGTCGCCGTCGCCGGCTTCTACAAAAAGCTGACCAGCTACATCTTCACCCAGTCGAAGGACTACGACTTCTCGGCCTTCACCTCGGGCACCATCGCCAAGCAGGTGACCGGCAACTACACCGCGCCGTACAACGGCCAGGGCGGCACCTTGAAGGGTCTGGAATTCTCCGGTTCGATGCCGCTGGAACTGCTGTCGAAATCGCTGAGCGGCTTCGGCGTGCAAGCCAGCGCCACCTTCAGCAGCAGCGACATCAAGATCAACGACCCGACCAGCAGCCTGGGCACCAACATCACGCTGCCGGGCCTGTCCAAGCGCGTCACCAACCTGACCGCCTACTACGAGAAGGACGGCTTCGAGACCCGCGTCAGCCAGCGCAAGCGTTCCGACTTCGTCGGCGAGATCGGCAACTTCTCCAACGACCGCGCGCTGCGCTACGTGGTCGGCGAGAACGTCATCGACTTCCAGGTCGGCTACGCCTTCAACGAGGGCAGCATGAAGGGCCTCGGCCTGCTGCTGCAGGTCAACAATCTGACCAACAGCGCCTACGAGACCTACACCGGCGTGCGCAGCCAGCAACTGGAATACCAGAAATACGGCCGCACCATCCTGATGGGCGCGAACTACAAGTTCTAAGCCGTCCAGGTAGTGGAAACACAAAAGCCCCGGCGCTCGCGCGACGGGGCTTTTTCACATCCCACCTCGCTGCCGCAGGATATCAATGCACTTGGATCATCTCAGCATGCGTTTGGCCAGCACGTGTCTCGAGAGCTGACTAGGCCGCGCGCTGTACGCGCATCTCGATGTGCAAGCCGGCCGCTGCTGCCATGTTCACCAAGGCGTCAAGGGCGAACAGATTGATCTTGCCGCGCATTAAGTCAGAAATGCGGGGCTGCGAAACATTCAGCAGCTTGGCCGCATCTAGCTGACTCATTTTAGTGCGTAGGATGTGCTCTTCTAGCGCCATCATCAATACTGAGCGAAGCTTCATGTTCTCCGCCTCAGCAGGGGTATCCTCGATGGCGTCCCAAACGCTGGAAAATTTTTGATTGCTCATTTCCCCAACTCCACTGTTTTTTTGGGGGGAGGGTGTTCACGGTTTGAGTATATAGAATTTTTACATCGACACAATCGGCGGTTTGATTGCGTATTGAGGAGTGCAAGATAGCTTGCGGTAAGGAGGCGAATGGGGCGGCGCTCGGCCGCCCCGTTTGTTGCGGCTTACTTCTTGTCAGCGGCGGCGAACTGGCGGTTCTGCGCGTCGAGCCAGGTTTTCAGCGGGGCGAAGTAGTCGAGCAGCGCGCCGCCGTCGATCTTCTCCTCGCCCGAGATCGCCTTCAGCGCCTCCGGCCACGGCTTGCTCGAACCCATCGCCAGCATCGCCTGCAGCTTGGCGCCGGCCTTGGCGTTGCCGTACACCGAGCAGCGGTGCAGCGGGCCGGTGTAGCCGGCCTCGCGGCACAGCGCGCGGTGGAACTGGAACTGCAACATGTCGGCCAGGAAGTAGCGCGCGTACGGCACGTCGGCGGCGACGTGGTACTTGGCGCCGGCGTCGAAACCACCGGCCGCCAGCGGCGCCGGACGCTGCATGCCCATCATCTGCTCGCGCAGCTTCCACCAGCTGGCGTCGTAGTCGGCCGGCTTGGTCTTGCCGGAGTAGACGTCCCAGCGCCACTTGTCGACCGAGTAGGCGAACGGCAGGATCGCCACTTTGCTCAGCGCGCGGCGCAGCAGCTGGCCCACTTCGGCGTCGGCGCCGCCATTGTCGGCCTGGTTGGCGTCCATCAGGCCGACCTTTTGCAGGTAGTCCGGCGTGATCGACAGCGCGACGGTGTCGCCGATGGCCTCGTGGAAGCCGTCGTTGGCGCCGGTGCGGAACAGCAGCGGCTGCTTGTTGTAGCCGAGGAAGTAGTAGATGTGGCCCAGCTCGTGGTGGATGGTGGTGAAGTTCTCGGCGGTCGGCGTGATGCACATCTTGATGCGCACGTCGTCCTTCTCGTCGATCGGCCAGGCCGAGGCGTGGCAGACCACGTCGCGGTCCTTCGGCTTGGTCAGCAGCGAGCGCTCCCAGAAGCTCTCCGGCAGCTTTTGCATGCCCAGCGAGGTGTAGAAGCGCTCGGCGTAGGCGGTCATGTCCTTGGCGCTGGTGCCGCGCGTTTCGAGCACCTTGCTCAGGTCGTAGCTGCTTGCGCCCGTGGCCGGCTTGAGGATGGGGTAGAGGTTGTCCCAGGTCTGGCTCCACATGTTGCCGAACAGGTGGGCCGGGATCGGGCCGCTGGCCGGCACCACGTCCGGGCCGTAGGTCTGACGCAGCTTGTGGCGCGTGTAGGTGTGCAGCGAATCATACAGCGGCTTGACCTGCTGCCACAGCCGTTCCATCTCGGCCTCGAAGGCCTCGGGCGGCATGTCGTACTGGGCGCGCCACATCAGGCCGGTGTCGGCGAAGCCCATTTGCTTGGCGCCCTTGTTGGACAGCGCGACGTACTCGGCGTAGCGGTCCTTGTAGGCGGGCGACTGGGCGTGCCAGCCTACCCACATCTCCTTCAGCTTGGCCGGGTCGCGGCTCTCGGCCAGCACTTTTTCCATCTCGCCCAGCGCCAGGCAGGTGCCGACCGTGCCGTCGGCGTTTTTCGGGCAGTACTTGCCCTTGCCGTAGGCGCCCGTCATGGCGGCCTGGATGGTGGTGTAGGCCTCGCGTTCCTTGGCGTCGGAGAACACCAGCGTCTGTTGCAGCAGCTTGAGCTTGCGCGCCGATTCTGGTTTCAGCTTCAGGTCGTTGTAGCGGCGCGCGGCGATCGCCACCTCGCCCGAGGCGGTCAGGAAGCGCTCGGCGAAGAAGGAGCTGATGGCCTCGGTGTCGTCGGTGATGAAGTTGGCGCCGACCCAGGCGCCACGGGCTTGTTCGTTGTTGAGCTTGTTGAGGCGCTGTTCGGCGTCGGCGAGGAATTGCTCGGCTTCGGCGACGCTCGGTTTGCCCTTGGCGGCGGCGTGGGCTTGGACTGGACTGATGGCAACGCTTATGGCGGATGCCGCCAGCAATGCACTAAGAATTCTTGATGACACTGTTGTCTCCTGAAGTGATCTGGCCACCGAATCGGTTGATTCGATGGCCAGTAATATACACCGTCAGTCAGGCAAAGTTGTCAAAGATACTCAGCCGGCGTCGCCGCCGGCCAGGGTGATGGCGACGGCGCTGGCCGCGCCCGCCTTGGCGGCCACGGGCACCGTCAGCAACTGCCGAGCGCCGTCCCACTTGAAGCCGGCCGGCTTGCCGTCGACCCGCACGGCGGCCGGCTTGGCGTTGATGTTGTGCACCCGCAGGGCGATGCTGCGCGCCTTGCCGGCGTACTGCTTGCCCAGCTCGCTGTTGACGCTGATCGCCAGCTCCTTGCCGGCCAGCTTGCTGGCGAAGGTCAGCAGCTCGTACTTGCCCTGCTCGTAGGCCTGCGGCGTGGCGCCGTCGTCGTCGTAGAGCTTGCCGCTGCCGGCGGCGACGCTGCGGTCGTGGTAGTAGTGCAGCGTCAGCTTGGCGGTGCTGTAGTCGCGCGTGGTCTGCACCGGTTCGACCATCGGCAGGAAGGCGCCGGCGCGCACAAACACGGGGATGTGGTCGAGCGCCACCGGCACCACGGCGGTGATGCCGCCGTTGTAGCGGCGCCCGCTGTTGAAGTCGAACCAGGCGCTGCGCTTGGGCAGGTAGACTTCCTTGCGGCGCGCGCCGGGTTCGGTGATCGGCGCCACCAGCAGTTCGTTGCCCCACAGGTAGGCCGAGGCCACCGTGCGCATCGCCTCGTTGTCCGGCTCCTCGTACAGCATGGGCCGCATCAGCGGCAGGCCCAGCTGGTTATTGTCGAAGGCCAGGGTGTAGTTGTAGGGCAGCAGGCTGTAGCGCAGGCGCACGGCTTCGCGCGCCAGGCGCTTGGTGGCGTCCTCGCGGAACACCGGCTCGGAGGCCACGTCGTCCTGCGCGTGCGGGCGGAAGATCGGCTGGAACACGCCGTATTGCAGCCAGCGCGTGTAGAGCTCGTCGTCGAGCATGGCGCCGGCGAAGCCGCCCAGGTCCGAGTGCATATAGCCGGCGCCCTGCATGCCCATCTGCAGCGCGATCTCCGGTTGCGACTGCAGGCCGCCCCAGCTGCGCTCGACGTCGCCCGACCAGGGGATCATGCCGAAGCGCTGCGAGCCGGAGTAGCCGGCGCGCATCAGGATGAAGGGGCGCTGGCCGGGGATGTCCTTGCGGTAGCCGTCGAAGATCAGCTTGGCCCACTCGTGGCCGTACAGATTGTGCACCTGGTCGGCCGTGCCGGTGGCGTGCCGCATGCCGGCCGGATGCACTTCCGGCTCGCCCAGGTCGCCCCACCAGCCGGCCACGCCCTGTTGTTGCAGGCCCTTGTAGATGTTCCAGAACCAGTCGCGGCCGGCCGGGCTGAACACGTCGATCAGGCCGGTGTTGCCGAAGTAGAAGTCGTAGGTCAGCGGCTTGCCGGCCGCGTCCGTGCCCAGCACTTTCTTGTCGACGGCTTCCTGCCACTTCGACGAGGTGGTCAACACGAAGGGCTCGGTGATCAGGATGGTCTTCACGCCATCCGTTTGGAAGTCGGCGATCATCTTTTTGGCGGTTGGGAAGGTGTCTTGGTCGAAGGCCAGGTTGCCCATCGTCCCCTTGACCTCCTTGCCGAACCAGTACAGGTCGAAAATGATGGCGTCCACCGGCACCTGTTCGGCGCGGTACTTGGCGATGGTGGCGCGCGCCTCCTGCTCGCTGTGGTAGCCGAAGCGGCTGGCGAAGTTGCCGAAGGCCCAGCGCGGCGGCATCGGCTGCTTGCCGGTCAGGCTGGTGTAGTTGCCCACCACGTCCTGCCAGGTGTCGCCGGCGATCACCTGGTAGGTTTTGCGGCCGCCGATGGTCTCGTAGGCCAGACTGTTGTTTTTCTTGCTGTCGAAGTCCAGCGTGCCGATCTGGCCGTTGTCGAAGTGCAGCGCGTACAGCTTGGACGACATGGCCAGCGGCATCGTGTAGTTGAGCAGCTCGGAGCGCGTCGAGTAGCCGTAGTGCGCCTTGTTGTACAGCGTGAAGCGGTTGCCGCGCCGGTTCATGCCGACCGCGCGCGCGCCGGCGCCGTACAGCGCCTCGCTTTGGTCGAGGGCGAACTCGATGCTCTCGGTGGCGCCTTGTTTCAGGTAGCCGGCTTTTTCCGCCACCAGCGCCTTGCCCTTGTAGCTGTAGGCGATCTGGAAGGGCGACTTGGTGATCGTCACCACCAGGCCGGCGGTGGCGTACTCGATGCTGTTGGCGTCCTGCTTGAAGCTGACGGCCGGCGCGGCCGGCGCCAGCACCACCGCGTGCGAGGCCGGCTCGAAGCGCTCGCCGCGCGGCACGAAGGAGGTCTCGACAATGCTGCTGGAATAGGGTTTGATCAGGTACAGGCCGTCGTTGGTGGTGATTTCCAGGCGGTCGGCGCGCTGCACCACGTCCTGCACGCTGCGGCCGGCGTTCTGGGCCGAGGCGAGGGGACTGAGGGTGGTGCCGCAGGCGAGCGCGCAGGCGGCGGCGAGCAGATGGTTTCTTGTCATATTCAAAGGTCTCTGTTTTTTGTTCTTTGACTACATTTGACTACACGGCGATAGGCCGCAAAGCCGCTAATTCGCTTTATTCTACTATGAAGTTGTTTCCATTGACACTCATGTTTTCGCGTGTTATTTTGCTACAAATTCTGTAGTTTTTGCTCAATCCGGCACCAAGTTCGGACACCTAATCGGGGACACGCGGCATGCAACCTTCATCCTTCAAGCCCAGACTGTCGTTTTGGCAGCTCTGGAACATGAGCTTTGGCTTTTTCGGCATCCAATTCGGCTTCGCGCTGCAAAACGCCAACACCAGCCGCATCTTCTCGACCCTGGGCGCCAACCAGGACGACCTGGCGCTGTGCTGGCTGGCCGCGCCCGTCACCGGCCTGCTGGTGCAACCGATCATCGGCTACCTGAGCGACAACACCTGGCACCCGTTCTGGGGCCGCCGCCGACCCTTCTTCTTCATCGGCGCCATCCTCGCCTCGATCGCGCTGTTCCTGATGCCCAACTCCAGCATGCTGTGGATGGCCGTCGCCGTGCTGTGGATGATGGACGCGGCGATCAACGTCTCGATGGAGCCGTTCCGCGCCTTCGTCGGCGACAAGCTCGACCCCTCGCAGCAGACCGCCGGTTTTGCCATGCAGACCTTCTTCATCGGCTGCGGCGGCGTGATCGCCTCGCTGCTGCCGACCTTCTTCGCCGACATCATGGGTGTGAGCAATGTGCCCGTCAACGGCGCCATTCCCGACACGGTGCGCTACTCCTTCTACTTCGGCGGCGCGGTGTTCCTGCTGTCGGTGATGTGGACGGTGTTCTCGTCGCAGGAGGCGCCACCGGAAAACATGGCCGTGTTCGAGGCCGAGCGCGCCAAGTCGAAGGGCCTGGGCCACGCGCTGCGCGAGATCCTGGGCGGCTTCGGCAAAATGCCCAAGACCATGGTGCAACTGGCGGTGGTGCAGTTCTTCACCTGGATCGCCCTGTTCGCCATGTGGATCTACACCACCTCGGCCATCGCCGACAACGTGTTCGGCACCGTCGACGCGCAGTCGGCCGCCTTCCAAGAGGCCGGCAACCGCGTTGGCGTGATGTTCGCCGTCTACGGCGGCGTGTCGGCGCTGGCCGCCTTCGTGCTGCCGGTCTTCGCGCGCATGACCAGCCGCAAGTTCGTCCACATGAGCTGCCTGATCGTCGGCGGCCTGAGCCTGATCAGCATCTTCATGATCCACAACATCAACTACCTGTACCTGCCGATGGTCGGCGTCGGCATCGCCTGGGCCAGCATTTTGACTATGCCGTATGCCATCCTGGCCGGCGCGTTGCCGGCCAACCGGATGGGCTACTACATGGGCGTGTTCAACTTCTTCATCGTCATCCCGCAGATCGCCAGCGGCTTCCTGCTCGGCTACATCACCAAGCACTTCCTCGCCGGCCACGCCGTCATGACCCTGGTGCTGGGCGGCGTGTGCATGGTGCTGGCCGGCCTGTTGACCCTGTTGGTCAAGGACGAGGCCGCGCCGGCGGCGAAGGCCGTGGCCGTGCCGGCCGCCGCCTAAGCTGCGCCAAATTGGGCTAATTTTCGCCAATTTGCGCGCCGCCGCGGCGTCCCGACCCCGGCGTTTGTGCGGCATGGGTTAGTATTGCTCCTGTGACAATGCATTCGTGCGCCATCTTCCTGCCCGGCAGGGTATAAGCGTGGCGGCGAAATGGCGGCCGGTGTCGGCCGCCGCTTGGTCGCAATTGTTTATCCATGCGGAGCGAATATGACGATATTGACGGTAGCAAGCACCCCCTTCCCGGGCCAGCGGCCTGGCACTTCCGGCCTGCGGAAAAAAGTCACCGTGTTCCGGCAGGTCGGCTATCTGGAGAATTTCGTGCAGAGCGTGTTCGACACGCTCGGCGACTGCAGTGGCAAGACCCTGGTGCTGGGCGGCGATGGCCGCTTCCACAACCGCGCGGCGGTGCACACCATCCTGCGCATGGCGGCCGCGCACGGCTTCGCCAAGACGCTGGTGGGGCAGGGCGGCATCTTGTCGACGCCGGCCGTCAGCTGCGTGATCCGCAAGCACGGCGCGCTGGGCGGCATCGTGCTGTCGGCCAGCCACAACCCGGGCGGGCCGGACGGCGACTTCGGCATCAAATACAACATCGGCAACGGCGGCCCGGCGCCGGAGCAGGTCACCGAGGCGATCTACCGCCATACCGAAAGCATCACGCGCTACCGCATCAGCGACGGCGCCGACGTCAACCTGAACCGGCTCGGCGCCGACCGCATCGAGCAGATGCAGGTCGAGGTGATCGACCCTGTGAGCGACTACGCCGGCCTGATGCAGGACCTGTTCGACTTCGACGCCATCCGCGCCCTGTTCGCCGGCGGCTTTCGCATGTGCTTCGACGGCATGGGCGCCGTCTCCGGCCCCTACGCCACGACCATCCTTGAGGGTATGCTGGGGGCGCCGGCCGGCAGCGTCATCAACGGCGTGCCGCTGGAGGACTTCGGCGGCCACCACCCCGACCCCAACCCGGTCAACGCCGCCGAGCTGATCGCGCTGATGGCCGGCGCCGACGCGCCCGACTTCGGCGCCGCCTCCGACGGCGACGGCGACCGCAACATGATCGTCGGCCGCCGCTTCGACGTCACGCCGTCCGACAGTCTGGCCATCCTGGCCGCCAACGCCGGCGTGGCGCCGGGCTACCGCGCCGGCCTGAAGGGCATCGCCCGTTCGATGCCGACCTCGCGCGCGGCCGACCGCGTCGCCGCCGCGCTGGGCGTGCCCTGCTACGAGACGCCGACCGGCTGGAAGTTCTTCGGCACCCTGCTCGACGCCGGCAAGGCCACGCTGTGCGGCGAGGAGAGCTACGGCACCGGCTCCGACCATATTCGCGAAAAGGACGGCCTGTGGGCCGTGCTGTTCTGGCTCAACCTGCTGGCCGCGACCGGCAAGCCGGTGCGCCAGTTGGTCGAGGAGCACTGGGCCCGCTTCGGCCGCAACTACTACTCGCGCCACGACTACGAGGCGATCGACAGCGCCGCCGCCAACGCCTTGATGGCGGCGCTGCGCGAACGCCTGGCCGGCTTGGCCGGGCAGACTCTGGGCGCGTACACCGTCGACTTCGCCGACGACTTCGCCTACACCGACCCGGTCGACGGCGCCGTCTCGACCCAGCAGGGCGTGCGCGTGGTCATGCGCGACGGCTCGCGCGTGGTGTTCCGCCTGTCCGGCACCGGCACCGACGGCGCCACCCTGCGCGTCTACCTGGAGCGCTACGAGGCCGACCCGGCGCAGCACCACCTGCCCACCCAGCAGGCGCTGGCCGGCCTGGTGGCCGTCGCCGAGCAGCTCGCCGGCATCGCCGCGCGCACCGGGCGCGCCAGCCCGAGCGTGATCACCTAACCCCCCCCACCAACAGGAAGCAGACGCATGAAGCAGACCCCACTTGCAATGACATTGGCGCTGGCCTTGGCCGGCACGACCCTGGCGCCCGCCGCCAGCTCGGCCGCCGCCAAGGCCGCCGTCCAGGCGCCCACGGCGCGCGCCGCCGCCAAGCCATTTTTGTGGGAGAGCGCCACCGTCTACTTCCTGCTGACCGACCGCTTCAACAATGCCAACCCGGCCAACGACCTGGCCTACGGCCGCCGCGCCGACGCCGCGCCGCAGCGCGGCTACATGGGCGGCGACCTGGCCGGCATCACGGCCAAGATCCGCGACGGCTACTTCGACCGGCTCGGCGTCAACGTCATCTGGCTGACGCCGCCGGTCGAGCAGATCCACGCCGGCACCGACGAGGGCACCGGCCTGTCCTATGGCTTCCACGGCTACTGGGCGCGCGACTGGAGCAAGGTCGACGCCAACCTCGGCACCGAGCAGGACATGCGCGACTTCGTCGCCAGCGCCCACGCCCACGGCATCCGCGTACTGCTCGACGTGGTGATGAACCAGACCGGCCCGGTCACCGGGCTGGACCCGGCGTGGCCGGCCGACTGGGTGCGCACCGCGCCGCAATGCAGCTACAAGGACGTGGCGACGACGGTCGAATGCACGCTGGTGAAGAACCTGCCCGACCTGCGCACCGAAAGCGACACGCCGGTGGCGCTGCCGCCGGCGCTGGTGGAGCAGTGGAAGGCCGAGGGCCGCTACGAGCGCGAGGTGGCCGAGCTGGACGCCTTCTTCGCCCGCACCGGCCACCCGCGCACGCCGCGCTACCACCTAGTCAAATGGCACACCGACTGGATCCGCAAGTACGGCGTCGACGGCTTCCGCGCCGACACCGTCAAGCACGTCGAGCCGGCCAGCTGGAAGGCGCTGAAGACCGAGGCCAGCGCCGCCTACGAGGAATGGAAGCGCGCCAATCCGGGCAAGCTGCCCGGCGCGCAGGCTTTCTTCATGACGGCCGAGGCCTACGGCTACAACATCGCCGGCGGCCCGCTGTTCACCTACGACGGCGGCCAGCAGGTGAACTACTTCGACAACGGCTTCGACAGCATGATCAACTTCGGCCTGAAGTACGATGCGCGGCAGGACTACGAGACCTTGTTCAGCAATTACTCGGGCCTGTTGCAGGGCGCCCTCAAGGGCCGCTCGGTGCTCAACTACCTGTCTTCGCACGACGACGAACAGCCCTTCGACGCCGCCCGCGGCAAGCCCTTCGAGAGCGCCACCAAGCTGCTGCTGGCGCCCGGCGCCGCGCAGATCTACTACGGCGACGAGACGGCGCGCCGGCTCGACGTGGCCGACGCGCTGGGCGACGCGCGCCTGCGCTCCTACATGAACTGGGACGAGCTGGCGCGCAACGCCGCGCGCGACGGCTACCACATCGCCGACGTGCAGCGCCACTGGGCCAAGCTGGGCTTGTTCCGCCAGGCCCACGTGGCCGTCGGCGCGGGCGTGCACCAGCAGTTGCAGGCGCAACCCTACGTGTTCAAGCGCACGTACGAGCGGAACGGTGTCAGCGACAAGGTGGTGGTGGCGCTCGACCTGCCGGTGGGCGAGGCCCACGTCATCGATGTCGGCGGCGTGTTCGCCGACGGCCAGCGCGTGCGCGACGGCTACTCCGGCGCGCGCGCCGTGGTCAAGCACGGCAAGGCGCGCTTCCCGGCCGGCTCGTCGATCGTGCTGATCGGGCAGTAGATGCCCGTGCCGCGAATCGCGTAAATTGAGGGTCAGACCCTAGGGTCTGACCCTGCTCTACGCCACTGGGATCCGGAAAATCCCGGCGCGATCAGAATCCGACCGCGTAAGTCTGCTGAACGGTGTGGCCGCCACCCAGCCCCAGATCGGCCTTGGCCGGATTGGCCAGGATGGTCTTCATCATCTCCAGCGCCGTGTTGTTGGTACAGGAAAGCGCGCCGGAGACGCCGCCGGCCGTGCACAGGCGCACCGCCAACGTGCTGTCGTACAAGCCGTAGCTGTCGGAGTCCGAACAGCTGTTCGAATGGCTCTCGGTGTAGACCAGGCGCTGGTCGATGACCACCACGCGGCGCCGGCTGCTGCACTGGTCGCCGTCCCACAGTTTGGCGAAGCTCACCGCCGGCACCACGACGGTGAGGTTGATGGTCTGCGGCGCGCTGTAGAGCTTACCGTCGTCGACCACCAGCGTGGCCGTGTAGCTGCCGGCGACATCGACGATGAAGACCGGATTGGTCACCTTGGGATTGAGCAGCGTGGCGTTGCTGCCGGCCGGCTTGACCAGCGTCCAGACGTAGTTGATCAGGTCCGATTCGGGGTCGGTGCCGCTGCCGTCCAGTGTCACCTTGCTGCCGGCGTCCAGGGTCTGCGCAGGGCCGACCTTGGCCACCGGCGCGGCGTTGACGGGCGGCTGATACTCGCCGCCGCCACAGGCGGCCAGTGCCAGCGCGATTGCCGGCAGGGCCAGCCAAGCTGCGGGAGATGTCATTGCTGTCCTTTGCGGAAAAGAGCTGCCCAGTGTAGCGGACAGCTTCCCGAGGACGCCCTCTAATCTTGCCAATTAATCCACAAAAACAACAGCGCTGCGGGCCGGCACGGTGAAGCTGCCGCTGGCCGCGTCGTAGCGCGCCGACTGCGCCGGACGCGGATCGGCGGCGCCGGTGCGGCTGTGCACCGGATGCAGGCGCCAGCCCTTGTGCGCCTGCGCCGGCACGCTGATGCGCTGCTCGTCCAGGCCGACGTTGATCAGGTAGGTGATGCCTTTGTAGCGCGCGCCCGGATAGCCCACGCCGTCGAGGTGGGCGACGATCACCGTCGGCACCTGCTGCGGCCCGGTGTTGGAGAAGCTCAGGCGGCGCTGCACGTCGGCCGCGCTGCGCAGGCGGAACAGGGTGCTGCTGGAGCGGATCGCCAGCAGGTCGCGGAAGGCGTCGCGGGCGAAGGCGATGTCGGCCGGCGCCGGCTTGATGGCGGCGTTGGCCAGCAGCGGGCGCAGCAGCGCGTAGTCCTTGCCGTTGTCGGCGGCCGGCGGCAGGCCGACGCCGTAGTAGTTGTCGCGGTAGCTCCAGTCGAGCCGGTTGAACCAGTCGCCCGACTCGAAGCTGTTGCGGTCGAGCGACTTGGAACGCAGGATGTCGAAGCCGGCGTGGAAGTAGGCCACGCCCTGGCTGAAGGCGTTGATGGCGGCGGCCAGCATCTGCACGCGGGCGCGCTCGGCGCCGCTGGTGGCCGGCGGCAGCTTGAAGACGTTGATGTCGAACAGGGTCTGGTTGTCGTGGTTCTCGACGTAGTTGACCACCTCGCCCGGCTCGCTGGCGTAGCCGGTCGGCTGGCCGCCGTAGTCGATGTCCCGCAGCGCCTTGCTGGCGCCGTCGGCGGTGGTCATAGTGTAGCCGCGCAGCGAACCGGCCAGGCCGGCGCGCACCATGTCGGCGGCGTGCAGCAGCTCGCCGGCCGGACGCTGGCCGGCGTAGGCGTTGGGCGCGTAGACCAGGCCGTTGATGTAGCCCTGCTTGCTGAACAGCTCCGTGCCGGAGTCGCCGGCGCCGCCGCCACGCACGAAGTCGCGCGCGCGGTCGCTGAAGGTGCCGATGCCGCTGCCGTTGAGCGACAACTGCGAGGCCTGCACGAAGCGGGCGCCGTCGGCCACCTCGCCGAAGTTCCAGCCCTCGCCGATCAGGTTGACGTGGCGGCCGCTGTCGCGGTCCACACGCGCCTGCAACTGCTCCATGGCGGCGCGCGGCTGGTGGCCCATCAGGTCGAAGCGGAAGGAGTCGATCTTGTACTGCTTGGCCCACAGCGCCGCCGAGTCGATCATCAGCTTGCCCATCATGCGGTGCTCTGTGGCGGTGTTGTCGCAGCAGGTCGAACGCTCGATCTCGCCCTTGGCGTTGAGGCGGTGGTAGTAGCCGGGCACGACGCGGTCGAGCACCGACTTCTCGTTCTGGCCGGCGATGTAGGTGTGGTTGTAGACCACGTCCATGCCGACCCGCAGGCCGGTGCGGTGCAGCGCCTGCACCATCTGGCGGAACTCGACGATGCGGCGGGCGCCGTCGGCCGGGTCGCTGGCGTAGCTGCCCTCGGGCGCGCTGTAGTGGTAGGGGTCGTAGCCCCAGTTGTAGCAGTCGCGCGCCTGGCTGGCGGCCACCAGCGCCTGCTGGGCGTCGCTGTCGGCGGCGCCGCTCGGCGCCGGCGTCACGCAGCCTTGTTCGGGCACGCTGCCGATGTCGTAGACGGGCAGCAGGTGGATGTCGGTCATGCCGGCGCGGCTCAGCGCGGCCAGGTGCTTCATGCCGTTCGAGCCGGCCTCGGTGAAGGCGGCGTACTTGCCGCGATGCGCCGCGCTGACCGTGCTGTCGTTGATCGAGAAGTCGCGCACGTGCAGCTCGTAGACGGTCATGTCGGGCTGGGCGGCGACCTTGCGCGGCAGCGGCGTCTTATCCCAGCCGGCGGGCTTGAGCTTGGCCGAGCCGAGGTCGGCGATGTAGCTGCGCTTGGAGTCGGTGGTCAGGCTGATGGAGTACGGGTCGGTGACCAAGTTGCGCACCACCCCGCTGTTGCGGGCGAAGACGTCGACGACGTACTGGTAGTAGTGGCCGGACAGGTCGGCGCCGGTGGCGGTCGACCAGATGCCGCTGGCGGCGTCGAACTGCATCGGCGTGATGGCGGCGGCCTTGCCGGAACCGCTGTCGTAGGTGCAGACGGCGACTTGCTGCGCGGTGGGTGCCCACAGCTTGAAGGCGGTGCCGGCCTTGCCGACGCTGACGCCGAGGTCGGTGGCGTTGGCGGCGGCCGCGTACAGGTCGTCGAGCGCGCCGGCGCTTTGCAGCGAGGTGGCGTCAAGCACGTTGCCGTCGGCCGCCTCCAGCACCAGCAGCAGCTGCTGTTTGTGCAGCGCGCCAAGGACGGCCAGCGCTTCGGCCGGCAGGGACAAGGTCGGGCCGCTGCCGACGAACTTGAAGCGTTGCGCGACGTCGGCGGGCAGGGCGCCGTTGAAGGCGCTCAGCGCCAGCGCGCCGTCGGCGCCGCTGACTGGCGCGCCGGCCGTGGCCTTGAGCTGACCCGTGGCCGAGTAGTAGAGTTTGAAGCTGCCGGCGGCGTCGGCGCCGGGCCAGCGTATCAGTTGGCGGTTGAGCCAGTAGCCGCGCGCGTCGCTGGCGCTGCTGGCCCGCAGCACGGTGGCGAAGGGGGCGGTGCAGCTGTCCAGGCCGGGTGCGCTGGCGGCGTGCGCGGTCGTGCCACCGATTGCCAGCGTGCCGCCCAGCGACAGCGCCAGCGCGCGCTTCCAAACCGCATATTCGTTGCCACTCATAAATTTGTCTCCATTACCGGTTTCTTAGTAGTCGGGTTACAAATTTATGTTGTAAGCCCGTAATTGTGCGGTATATGGTAATTCAATTTATGTAGTTTTCATACTAAATTGAATCGACGGAGAGTGGCTAAGGCTATAGCAACTGGTCGATGCCCAATCGATCGAACCACTCGGCGTAGATGCGTATCGAGCGGGCGCGGGCCGTAGCGGCGAAGCGCAGGGCCAGCTCGGGCTGGTTGACGTCGGCGCGGGCGACTTCGTAGGCTCGATGCTGGTCCTCGTTCAGGAGGCTGGGCGCCAGATCGGCCGGTGCGATCGTGCCCAACGCGTCGGCCTTGCTGCGGTTCTCCTCCATCGGCCAGGCGCGCAGGTTGCCGGTGCTGTTGAGCCACTCGCGGAACAGGGAGGTGCTGGCGTTGGCCTTGGTGTAGTACAGCGTGGCGGACGGCAGGATGTGGTCGAAGTCCCACGGCCGGTTCGATTGCTTCCAGGTGTCGGCGTTGGCCGGGTCGTAGTCGGGAAAGCGCTGGGCGAGGAAGGCGCGCTGCGCGTACAGCAGCAAATTGCGGTCCTTCAGGGCGCGTTCGATGAAGGGCCAGTCGTCGCGCTCGCGCGCCTCGGCGTCGGCGTGGCGCTCGACGGCGACGTGGCGCAGGGTCCAGCGCGGCTTGTGCTGCAGGTCGGCGGCCTGCGCCTCGGGAACGCAGGCCGCCAGCTGCGCCGGCGAACGCAGACCGAAGCCCAGTTTGCAGTCGCGCAGCGCATGTTGGAAGCAGGAGGGCGACAGCGTCCGGCCGGCGAAGCGCTGGCCGAACAGTTTGTCGACCGCGTTCGCCGGGTTGTCGCTGAACCAGCACAACGCCGTGGCCAGGCCGAGTATCGACGGCCGCAAGGACTCGCTTTGCTCGGGCGTGAGCGCCTGCCGGCGCGCGCACTGGGCGAAATACAGCAGCAGGAGGAACAGCTCCGGCGTGCGCCGCGCCATGCTGGTGCGCAGCACCGGCGGCAGGCCGCAGTCGCCGTCTTGCTCGGGGCGGTACAACAGCCAGTGGTCGACTTGTGCGAGGTCGCCATGCAGCGGCGCGCTGCGGTAGTCGTCGCCGCCGGCCTGCTCGTTGGCGATGCCGAGGTAGTTCAGCAGCTGGTCGCGTTCGTCGGCCGCGCTCGACAGCGCGCGGATGCGGCTGATCGAGAGCGGCGCGGGCAGCTTGGCCATGTCCGGCTTGGCGTTCATCAGCGCGGCGCGGACGGCCAGCGACGCCAGGTGGGAGCCCGGCATTGGCTGCTGCTTGCGCTGGTGCCGGTCGCGGATGGCGTCGAAGGATTCCTCGATGCGCGGCCAATACGCCTTGATCATGGAGAAGGCCAGCTCCTCGCCGCGCAGCACGGTGCCGGCGCTGTTTAATCGTTGAAACAGCTGCTCGACGGCGGCGATGCCGCCCGTCTCGTCGCCGGCCGGGCCGGAGGTCTGGACGGTGCCGTCGGCCAGCACCTCGGGCTGCACCTTGAGCGCGATGACGCGGCTGGCCCGCAGGTTCTCCAGCGCCTGGTCCAACGGCGCCAGGTCCACGCTCCGCTTGTCGATGGCGTCGGCCACCGACACCGCCCAAGGCAGGTCGGCATGCTGGCGGCAGCGCCGCGCCAGTTCCCGCCACAGCGAGTCGCCGCGCATTTGGCGCAGCAGCAGCGGGTGCAGTATCCAGGCCAGCGGAACGGCGAGCTCGCATTGCGTCGGCCAGGCGTGTTTGAGCTGCGGCCTTTGTCCCGGTGCGCAGGCGAGCTTGGCGCAGGCTTTGCGGATGGCGTCGACGCCGAGCGTGTCGGCGCTGTCGTTGCTCTTGTAGCCCCAGGGGTGGGCCTTGCTCAGCACGCGGAACAGGAACTGGCGGGTGCTGCCGGCCTTGCGCTCGGTGTCGGCCAGGTCCAGCCACAAGGTGGCCGGCAGGTCGGCCTCGGCGAGCTTGGCGTCGAGCGGATCGAGGAAGCCGAGGGCGATGGCGTTGCAGCGTTGCTGGCCGTCGAGCAGGTGGTAGCCGATCTCCTCGCCGCGCCAGCCGCTGTCGCGGGTATGCCGGCGCGACGACTGCGAGGGCAGGGTCCGGCACAGCACCAGCGAGCCGACCGGGAAGCCGCGCATCATGGAGTCCCACAGCAGCTCGACCTGGCCGGCGTCCCACACGGCGCCGCGTTGCAGCGACGGGATGCCCGCCACGAAAGGCGGCGCTTGCGGATCGGCCAGCTCCCTGGCCTGCCACGCCGCGATGGCGCGCAGGCTGAGGGCGGCGAATTGTGCGCTGTCGATCAGCTCGGGCGCGGCCGGGCTCCTTGCGTCGTCCATGCGCGGGTCTGCTTCGCTCATTTGCGGCCGGTGCCTATCTGGTACTTCTTGAGTTTGTCGTACAGGGTTTTGCGCGGCACCATCAGGTTGTCGGCGGCCTGGGCGACGTTGCCGTCCACGCTGGCCAGCGCCTGGATGATCAGCTCGCGCTCGTAGTGGTCGACCTGTTGCGGCAGCGGCAGCGGCTCGGCGCCGTCCTGTGCCGTGTGGGCCGGCGCTGGTGCGGTGGGTGTGCTTGCCGTCGGCGCGCCCGCGCCGGCCGCCGCCATACCGGCGCCGGCCACGCCCAGCACCAGCCGCTCGGCGAAGTTGCGCAGCTCGCGCACGTTGCCGGGCCAGTCGCCGGCCTGCCACTGCGCCATCTGCTGCGCGGTCCAGTCGGGGATCGGGCGTTGGTAGCGCAGCGCGGCGTCGCGCACGAAGTCGGCCAGCAGCAGCGGGATGTCGTCGCGCCGGTCGCGCAGGCGCGGCAGCTCCAGGCTGACCACGCCGATGCGGTAGTACAGGTCTTCGCGGAACAGGCCCTGCGCCGCAAGCTGCAACAGGTCGACCTTGGTGGCGGCGACGATGCGGCAGTCCAGCGCCACGCCCTCATTGCCGCCCAGGCGCTCCAGCCGGCGCTCCTGCAGCACGCGCAGCAGCTTGACCTGCAAGGCCATCGGCATGCTCTCGATCTCGTCAAGGAAGACCGTGCCGCCCTGGGCGTATTCGAGCTTGCCGATGCGCCGCTTGTGGGCGCCGGTGAAGGCGCCGGCCTCGTGGCCGAAGATCTCGCTTTCGAACACCGACTCGGGCAGGGCGCCGCAGTTGATGGCGACGAAGTTGCCCTTGCGGCCGCTGGCGGCGTGCAGCAGGCGCGCCACCACCTCCTTGCCGCTGCCGGTCTGGCCATGGATCAGGATGTCGACCGCCGCCGGGGCGACGTTGCGGATCACCAGCTTCAATTCCTCGATGGCCGGCGAGCGGCCGATCAAGTCCGGCATGTCGGGATGCCGGGCGCGCGCGGCGCGCAGCTGGCGGTTCTCCAGCACCAGGGCGCGCCGCTCCTGGGCGCGCCGCACGGCGTCGAGCAGGCGTTCGGCGGCGAAGGGTTTTTCGATGAAGTCGTAGGCGCCGCCGCGCATCGCCGCCACCGCCATGCCGACGTCGCCGTGGCCGGTGACGACGATCACCGGCAGCTCGGCGTCGAGCGCGGCGGTGTCTGCCAGCAGCTCCAGGCCGGAGCGGCCGGGCAGGCGCACGTCGGTGACGACGACGCCGGCGAAGTCGGCGCGCAGCAGGGCCAGCGCCTCCTCGGCGCTGGCGCAGGCCTGCACGGAAAAGCCGCCCAGCTCCAGCGTTTGCGTGGTGGCCAGGCGCAGCGGCGCCTCGTCTTCAATCAGGATGGCTTGCAACGATGACTCCTTGGTGTGAGAGCGGCAGGCGCAGCTCGAAGCGGGCGCCGCCGCCGGCCGGGTTGTGCGCGCTGAGCCGGCCGTTCATGGCCTGCACGATGGACGAGGAGATCGCCAGGCCCAGGCCTAGCCCCTTGCCCGACGGCTTGGTGGTGAAGAAGGGTTCGAACAGGTGCGCCGCCACCTGCTCGGGGATGCCGGCGCCGCTGTCGCTGATGCAGACCAAGGCCTCGTCGCCGTCGCGCGCCAAGGTGATGGCGACGCGCCGCTCGGCGGCATCCTCGACGGCGTCGAGCGCGTTGCGCAGCAGGTTGATGAGCACCTGCTCGATGCGCACCGTGTTGCCGGTCACCTGCAGCGGCCGCTGCAAGGCGTCGGCCGTGGCCTCGAACGTCAGCGCCACGTCGTGGCGGCGGAATTCGCTGTCGAGCAAAAAAGTCGAGGCGCGGATCGAGGCGGCCAGGTCGACCGGCGCGATGGTCTCGTCCTTGCGGGCGAAGCCCTTCAATTGGCTGATGATGGCGCCCATGCGCGCGCTGGCGGCGGCGATGTGGCCCAGGTTGGCGCTGGCCTGCGCCGGCTGGTCGCGCTCCAGATAGGTGCGGGCGTTGTCGGCGAAGGCGCGGATGGCCGCCAGCGGCTGGTTCAACTCGTGGGTGACGCCAGCCGCCATTTGCCCCAGCATGGCCAGCTTGCCGGCTTGGACCATCTGGTCCTGCGTCGAGCGCAGCAGGTGTTCGGCCTCCTGCAGCTTGGTGTACTTGTGTTCGAGGTTCTGGTTGGTCAGGCGCAGCTGCTGCGTGCGTTCGACGATCTTGTCGTCCAGCTCCAGCGCGGCGCGCTGCAGTGCCACGCGCGAGGCCAGTCCCTCCTCCAAGCGGCGGCGGCGTTGGTACAGCGCCCAGCTGGACACGGCGGCGCACACCAGCAGCAGCGCCGCCGCCAGCGCCCACAACAGGCCGACTCGCAGCACCCGCGCCTGGCCGGGGAACAGCATCAACTGCCAGCCCAGCTGGCCCACCGGCTGGGTGACGAAGTAGGGCGAGTGGCCGGCCAGCGGACGCACGGTTTGGCCCATGTACTGCTGGGTGCTGGCCAGCTCGCGCTCGGCGGCGGCGTCGAGCTTGCCCAGGCTGTGGTAGATCCAGTCCGGCCGGTTGCTGAGGAAGATGACGCCGCGGCTGTCGGCCAGCACGATGGGGTCGTCGCTGCTGCGCCAGGTACGTTCGAACTCGGCCAGGCTGATTTTGACGGCCACCACGCCGGCGACGGCGCCGCGCTTGCTGCCGTCGCGGTAGACCGGCTGGGCGATGAAGTAGCCGGCCTCGCTGGTGCTGGTGCCGATGCCGTAGAACAGGCCGGCCTTGCCGCGCAGCGCGGTGTGGAAGTAGGGACGGTAGGAGAAGTTCTTGCCGACGAAGCCGAGCGGCTGGTCCCAGTTGCTGGCGCCCAGGGTCATGCCGTCGCGGTCCATCACGTAGATGGCGCCCACCTTGGCCTGCTGCTGGATGGTTTGCAGCGTGCTGTTGAGCCGGGCGATGGCGCGCGCGTCGATGGGGTGGGCCAGCGCCTCGATCAGGTCGGGCTGGAAGCCCAGCACGAAGGGCAGGGTTTCGAATTTTTGCAGCACCGACTGCAGGTCCGGCGCCATAAGCTGCAGCTGGCGCTGGCCCTGGGCCATCAGCTCGGCGCGGGCGCGCTGCGCGCCGAGCAGGCCGGCGGCCGCGATCAGGCCGCCCGCCAACAGCAGGCCCAGCAATATCAGCAGTGATTTTTTAGCGCGCATAGGCTTCCACGGTCAGCAAGGGGGATTCTACTGCACGTGGGCAACATGGGACAGGGCGGTTTGGGAGGGGGCGGCGTTTGGTGTTGGTTCATTTATGGATGGGCGGGACGCTTGCAAACCCCAGCGGCGCAACCCTAGGGTCAGACCCTAGGGTCAGCCCCTGGCTCTTTGCCGCTGGGGTTTGCCGGCATGCCCGGCGCCTTGGCGTCCCAAATTTTTTGTTTCCGATGTGCCAGGCGTGAAAAATTGCGCTATGATTTCGAGCGCGCAAACGTTTGCGCGCACCAAATTGCATCGAAAAGATGCTTAAAATCAATATATGGAGACACAGATGACTCGTCGCACCCAATTGAAACTGCTCGCATCCGCCGCCCTGATGTCCCTGCTGCCGGCGCTGGCCACCAGCGCCAACGCCGCCGATGCGGCCAAGCCGAAGGTGGCGCTGGTGATGAAGTCGCTCGCCAACGAGTTCTTCCTGACCATGGAGAACGGCGCCAAGGAGCACCAGAAGGCCCACGCCGCCCAGTACGACCTGGTCGCCAACGGCATCAAGGACGAGCAGGACACCGCCGCCCAGATCAAGCTGGTCGAGCAGATGATCGTCTCCAAGGTCAACGCGCTGGTGATCGCGCCGGCCGACTCGAAGGCCCTGGTGCCGGTGCTGAAGAAGGCCGTCGACGCCGGCATCCTGGTGGTCAACATCGACAACAAGCTGGACGACGCCGCGCTGAAGGAAAAGGGCTTCCTGGTGCCTTTCGTCGGCCCGGACAACCGCAAGGGCGCCAAGCTGGTCGGCGACTTCCTCGGCAAGCAGCTGAAGAAGGGCGAGCAGGTCGGCATCATCGAAGGCGTCTCGACCACCTTCAACGCGCAGCAACGCACGCTGGGCTTCCAGGACGCCATGACGGCGGCCGGCGTCAAGGTGGTGGGCGTGCAGTCGGGCCAGTGGGAAATCGCCAGCGCCAACACGGTCGCCTCGGCCATGCTGAACGCGAATCCGAACATCACGGCTCTGCTGTGCGGTAACGACAACATGGCCATCGGCGCCATCTCGGCCATCCGCACCGCCGGCAAGGCGGGCAAGGTCAAGGTCATCGGCTACGACAACATCCAGGCCATCAAGCCGATGCTGAAGGACGGCCGCGTGCTGGCCACGGTCGACCAATTCGGCTCGCAGCAGGCGGTGTTCGGCATCGAGAGCCTGCTCAAGGCGCTGGCCGAGAAGAAGACCCAGGCCACCATGGGCGGTGTGATCGAGACCAAGGTCGCCCTGGTCACCAAGCCCTAAGTTGTAGATTCAATCGCGCCTAGCCGGAGTACGCCATGACCCTCGCCCCCCAAGCCAGCCCCTTGCTGAGCCTGACCGACATCGGCAAGACCTATGTCGAGCCGGTGCTCGGCGGCGTCGCCCTGCAACTGCACGCCGGCCAGGTGCTGGCGCTGACGGGCGAGAACGGCGCCGGCAAGAGCACGCTGTCGAAAATCATCTGCGGACTGGAGCCGGCCACCACCGGCGCCATGCTGCTCGACGGCTTGCCCTACCAGCCGGCCTCGCGCGGCCATGCCGAGCAGCTCGGCATCCGCATGGTGATGCAGGAGCTGAACCTGCTGCCGACGCTGTCGGTGGCCGAGAACCTCTACCTGAACCAGCTGCCGCACCGCTTCGGCTGGATCGACCGCGCCCGCCTGGAGCGCGACGCGCGCGCCTTGATGGCGCAGGTCGGCCTCGACGAGATCGACCCGTGGACGCCGGTCGGCCAGCTCGGCATCGGCCACCAGCAGATGATCGAGATCGCCCGCAACCTGATCGGCGACTGCCGCCTGCTGGTGCTCGACGAGCCGACCGCCATGCTGACCCACCGCGAGGTGGAGCTGTTGTTCGCCCAGATCGCCCGTTTGACGGCGCAGGGCGTGGCCATCATCTACATTTCGCACCGCCTGGAGGAACTCAAGCGCGTGGCCGACCGCATCGCCGTGCTGCGCGACGGCGAGCTGGTCTGCGACGACGACATCGCCGGCTACGGCAGCGCCGACCTGGTGCAGCTGATGGTCGGCCGCGCCGCCGACGCCGAGATCGACCTGAGCGGGCGCGACATCGGCGGGCCGCTGCTGCGTCTGCGCGGCCTCGGCCGCACGGGCGTGGTGCAGCCGACCGACTTGGAGGTGAAGGCCGGCGAGATCGTCGGCATCGCCGGCCTGATCGGCTCCGGCCGCACCGAGCTGCTGCGCCTGATCTTCGGCGCCGACCGCGCCGACAGCGGCGACATCTTCCTCGGCCACGGCGACGCGCCGGCCACGATCGACTCGCCACGGGCCGCCGTGGCCGCCGGCATCGCCATGATCACCGAGGACCGCAAGGGCCAGGGCCTGCTGCTGACGCAATCGATCGCCGTCAACGCCAGCCTGGCGCGGCTGGACGGGGTCAGCCGTGCCGGCTGGCTCGACGGCGCCGCCGAGGCCGAGGTGGCCGGGCGCTACATCGACCAACTGGGCATCCGCAGCCGCAACGGCGAGCAAAAGGTGGCCGAACTCTCCGGCGGCAACCAGCAGAAGGTCGTCATCGGCCGCTGGCTGTACCGCGACTGCGCGGTGATGCTGTTCGACGAGCCGACCCGTGGCATCGACATCGGCGCCAAGTTCGACATCTACAACGTGCTGGCCGACTTGGCGCGCCAAGGCAAGGGCCTGCTGATCGTCTCCAGCGACCTGCGCGAGCTGATGCTGATCTGCGACCGCATCGCCGTGATGAGCGCCGGCCGCATCGTCGACACCTTCGAGCGCGGCGCCTGGAGCCAGGACGAACTGCTGGCCGCCGCCTTCAGCGGCTACCTGTCGCCCAACGGCGGCGGCAACGGCAGCACTGGCGACACCAACGACAATCAAACAAACAAGGCCGCGCCCCTGGCCGCCGCCTGAATTTCGGACCCCACATGACCACTTCCTCCTTCCAACGCGGCGTCGTCGGCGGCGTCAAGACCTATGCCGGCCTGACCGGCGCGCTGCTCGCCATGTGCGTGCTGTTCGGCTTCGCCAGCGACCACTTCTTCACCCTCAGCACGCTCGGCACGCTGTCGAACGACATCCCCACGCTGGTGGTGATGGCGGTCGGCATGACCTTCGTGCTGATCATCGGCGGCATCGACCTGTCGGTCGGCTCGGTGATGGCGCTGGCCGCCTCCATCCTGTCGATGGCGGTGGTGCGCTGGGGCTGGCCGGTGTGGACCGCCAGCCTGCTCGGCGTGGCCTGCGCCGCGCTGTGCGGCGCGGCCACCGGCGCCATCTCGGTCGGCTGGCGCATCCCCTCGTTCATCGTCTCGCTCGGCGTGCTGGAGATCGCGCGCGGCATGGCCTACCAGGTCACCAACTCGCGCACCGAATACATCGGCAGCGCCGTCGAGGCGATCAGCGCACCGATCATCTTCGGCCTGTCGCCGGCCATCCTGGCGGCGCTGGCCATCGTGATCGCCGGCCAACTGGTGCTGACCCGCACCGTCATCGGCCGCCAGTGGATCGCCATCGGCACCAACGAGGAGGCGGTGCGCCTGTCGGGCATCGCGCCGCGTCCGCGCAAGGTGCTGGTGTACGCCATGATGGGCCTGTTGTCCGGCGTCGGCGCGCTGTTCCAGGTGTCGCGCCTGGAGGCGGCCGACCCCAACGGCGGCGTCGGCATGGAGCTGCAGGTGATCGCCGCCGTGGTCATCGGCGGCACCAGCTTGATGGGCGGGCGCGGCTCGGTCGTCAGCACCTTCATCGGCGTGCTGATCATCTCCGTGCTGGAGGCCGGCCTGGCCCAGGTCGGCGTCAGCGAGCCGATGAAGCGCATCGTCACCGGCCTGGTGATCGTCGCCGCCGTGGTGCTCGACACCTACCGCCGGCGCGGCGAACGCGCCTAGGGGAGGGCTCGCCATGGCCACCATCAAGCAGGTCGCGCAGGAGGCCGGGGTGTCCTTCACCACCGTGTCGCATGTGCTCAACAACACCCGGCCGGTCAGCGCCGAGGCGCGCGAGCGCGTGCTGGCCGCCGCCGAGCGGCTGCAGTACGTGCCCAGCGCGCTGGCGCGCTCGATGAAGAGCCGCACCACCGGCACCATCGGCCTGATCATCCCCAACAACACCAACCCCTACTTCTCGGAAGTGGCGCGCGGCATCGAGGACAGCTGCTACGCCGCCGGCTACAGCGTCATCCTGTGCAATTCGGACGACGACCCGGCCAAGCAGCGCGACTACGTCAACGTGCTGCTGTCGAAGCGCTGCGACGGCCTGATCCTGGCGGCGCTGTCGCAGACCGACGGCGAGCTGCTGCGCAAGATGAAGGTGCCGGCGGTGCTGCTCGACCGCGCGCCGAAGGACATGGTGATCGACATGGTCGGCGTCGACAACGAGGGCGGCGGCGCGCTCGCCGCCGCGCACCTGCTGGCGCAGGGCCGGCGCCGCATCGCCTGCATCGCCGGCCCGGCCGACATCGCCATCTCCACCCAGCGCATCGACGGGCTGCAGCGCGTGCTGGTCGCCGCCGGCGTCGCCTCGGCTGCCTGCCACTACGCCGACTTCACCAGCGCCGGCGGCTACTGGGCGGCGCAAGCGCTGCTGCGCCAGCCGGCCGCCAGCCGGCCCGACGCGCTGTTCTGCTGTAACGACCTGATGGCCATCGGCGCGCTGCGCGCCGCCGCCGAAAGCGGCCTGCGCGTGCCGCAGGAGCTGGCCGTGGTCGGCTTCGACGATATCGACCTGGCCAGCTTCGTCCACCCGCCGCTGACCAGCGTGGCGCAGAACACCCGCGAGATGGGGCGCATCACCGCGCAATGCCTGCTGGCGCGCATCGCCGAGCCGCACATGGCGCCGCAGCGCCGCATCATCGCGCCCGAACTCCACGTGCGCGGCTCCAGCGCCGTCGCCTCAATCAATGAAACAATAGGAACCGGAATATGATCGTCGTCATCGGCAGTATCAATATGGACCTGGTGCTGGGCGTGCCGCGCATGCCCATGCCGGGCGAAACCATCAGCGGCGGCCCGTTCGCCACCATCGCCGGCGGCAAGGGCGCCAACCAGGCCGTGGCCTGCGCCCGTCTGGCGGCCGGCCGCGTGCCGGTGGCCATGGTCGGCTGCGTCGGCGACGACGGCTTCGGCGACACGCTGCGCACCGCGCTGCAGGACGAGGGCATCGACGACAGCCACGTCAGCACCATCGCCGCCACCGCCACCGGCGTCGCCTCGATCCTGGTCGACGCGGCGGGGCAGAACAGCATCGTGCTGGCGGCCGGCGCCAACGCGCTGCTGTCGCCGGCCCACATCGACGCCGCCCGCGAGCTGATCGCGGCGGCCAGCATCGTCGTGCTGCAGCTGGAGGTGCCGCTGGAGACGGTCGGCCACGCGATCAAGCTGGCGCACAGCCTGGGCAAGACCGTGCTGCTGAATCCGGCGCCGGCGCGCAGCCTGCCGGTCGAGCTGCTGGCGCAGGTCGACTACCTGGTGCCCAACGAGATCGAGGCGGCCATGCTGCTGGGCGCCGACGCGCGCGGCGGCGCCGTCGTCGCCGCGCAGGCCGAACAGCTGCTGGCGCTGGGCTGCCGCAACGTGCTGGTCACGCTGGGCGCCGAGGGCGTCTACGCGGCCGACGCCGGCGGCGGCCACTACTACCCGGCGCGCCAGGTGAAGGCGGTCGACAGCACCGCCGCCGGCGACACCTTCATCGGCGGCCTGGTGGCCGCCTTGGCCACCGGCGCCACGCTGGAGCAGGCCATTTCGCTGGGCCAGCGCGCCGCCGCCATCAGCGTCACGCGCCGTGGCGCGCAGACCTCCATCCCCTATTTGCACGAACTGGACGCAGCATGAAAAAGACTCCCTTGCTCAACATCGCCTTGTCGCAGTTGATCGCCTCGCTGGGCCATGGCGACATGGTGGTGATCGGCGACGCCGGGCTGCCGGTGCCGCCGGGCGTGCCGCTGATCGACCTGGCCTTGACGGCCGGCGTGCCGGGCTTTGTGCAGACGGTGGAGGTGGTGCTCAGCGAGATGCAGGTGGAGCGCCATATCGTGGCGCAGGAGATGGCGCTGCGCAGCCCGGCGCTGGCTGCCGCGCTGGACGCGATGAATCTGCCGCAGCGCGCCGGCGTCAGCCACGAGGAGTTCAAGCAGATTTGCTGCGGTGCGCGCGCCATCGTGCGCACGGGCGAGCACACACCGTACGCCAACGTGATTTTGGTGGCGGGCGTGGTGTTCTAGGTTCACAGTGAAGTGCAGTGAGCGCAATGGAACCCAACGGCGCAAATCTAGGGTCAGACCCTAGGGTCTGACCCTGGCTCTCTGCCGTAGGGGTCTGCTGGCGTCCCCTGCGCCTTGGCCTAAAGGCGCACAAGACCGGCCCGCCGCGTTTAGTCGACGGCCGCCAGGCGGATCTCGTCGTTGTGGTGGCGCTGCTGCTCCTCCATCACCAGTTGTCCCAGCTCGCGTTTGAGGCTGTTGAACTCGGCCGAGGCCGGATCGCGCAGGCGCGGCAGCTCGACCACGATGTCGCGCTTGACCGTGCCGGGACGGTAGGTCATGACGACGATGCGGTCGGCCAGATAAATCGCCTCCTCGATCGAGTGGGTCACAAAAATAATCGTCTTCTTCAGCTCGGCCCAGATGCGCAGCAGCTCGTCCTGCAGATTGCGCCGGGTCAGCGCGTCCAAGGCGCCGAAGGGCTCGTCCATCAACATGATCGGCGAGTCCAGCGCCAGCACGCGGGCGATGGCGACGCGCTGGCGCATGCCGCCCGACAGGTCTTTCGGGAAGCGGTGCTTGAAGTCGCCCAGCGACAGCATGGCCAGCAACTGGTCCACCTTCTGGTCGATCTGCGCTTGCGGCATACCCTTGATCTCCAGGCCGAAGGCGATGTTCTTCTCCACCGTCATCCAAGGGAACAGCGCGTACTCCTGGAACACCATGCCGCGCTCCGGGCCGGGGCCGGTGACCAGCTTGCCGTCGGCGTGGATCTCGCCCGAGGAGGGCAGGGCGAAGCCGGCGATGGCGTTGAGCAGGGTCGACTTGCCGCAGCCGGATGGCCCCAGCAGGCAGACGAACTGGCCCTGCGGGATCTCCAGGTTGATGTCCTTGAGGGCGACGACTTCGCGGCTGTCGGTCTTGAAGACCTTGTTGACGCCGCGGACGGTGATGTGGGTTGCGCTCATCTTAGTTCTCCAGACCGCGGTGCCAGCGCAGCAGATAGTTGTTCAGTTTGTTCATGCCGAGGTCGATCACCAGGCCCAGCAGGCCGATGCTGATCATGCCGGCGATAATCTTGTCCGACCAGAAGTACTCGCGCGCCTCCAGGATGCGGAAGCCCAGGCCGTTGTTGACGGCGATCATCTCCGAGACGATCACCACGATGAAGGCGGTGCCGATGCCGATGCGCACCCCCGACAGGATGTAGGGCACGGCGGCCGGCAGCATGACGCGGACGAACATGGTGCGCTGGCTCACGCCCAGGTTGCGGGCGGCGCGGATGTAGATGCCGTCGACCTGGCGCACGCCGGCGATGGTGTTGACCAGCACCGGGAAGAAGGCGCCCAGGGCGATCAGGAACACGGCCGGCGCGTTGCCCAGGCCGAACCACAGGATGGCCAGCGGAATGTAGGCGATCGGCGGAATCGGCCGCAGCACCTGCATCAGCGGATTGAGCCAGGCGTAGGCGCGCTTGCTGGAACCCATCACCAGGCCCAGCGGCAGCGCCAGGCCGGCGCCGACGGCGAAGCCGACCACCACGCGGTACATGCTGCTCAGCGTGTCGCCCAGCAGTTCGCCGGACACGGCCCAGGCCAGCCAGGAGCCGCCGGCCGGGTCGTAGGCCGTCAACGGCAGCAGGTATTCGAACCACTTGCGCACCACCGCCACCGGCGAGGGCAGCACCTGCGGGTTGATCCAACCGAGCATCGCGCTGGCTTGCCAGAGCGCGACGATGAGGACCGGCACCACGGTGCCGGCGGCGATGTCTCGCCATTTTTGCTGTGTCATGTCGTCTCCCGCTTATTGGATGTTGAGGCTTTTCTTGGCGGCGTCGAGCAGGTCGGTCTTGACCCAGTCCTTGGCCACGGGCGGATTGCGCATCTTGCCGGTGCCGAACTTGGCCATCACGTCGGTGGTGGTCTGGATGTGCTCGGCGGTGATGTCGTAGCTGTACGGCGAGTTGCTGATGGCGTCCTCGAAGTCGTCCTTGGTGATCTGGTTCTTGAAGATGGTCTCGCGCACGTATTTCTCGGCGACGGCCTTGTTGTCGATGAACAGCTTGGTGGCTTGGACGAAGCAGCTCATGAACTTGGCGGCGACGGCGCGGCGTTCCTTGTAGAACTTCTCGCTCATCACCATGGTGCGCACCGGCGCGCCGATCGGCGTGTCGTAGGGCTTCATCACCTCGACGCCGTAGCCCTTGTTGATGGCCTGCGACGATTGCGGCTCGGACTGCATGATGGCGTCGATGTTCTTGCCCAGCAGTGCCTGGTTCAGGTCGGCGAAGGCGAGGAACACCAGTTGCACGTCCTTGCCCGGCTGGTCGGAGGCGCTCAGGCCGTGCTGGGCCAGTTCGGCGATCAGCAGCACCTCGTGGATGCCGCCGCGCGTCACGCCGACCTTCTTGCCCTTCAGATCCTTGACCGACTTGATGTTGCCGTCGGGACGGGCGACCAGCCGTGCGCCGCCTTTGGCGAAGCCGGCCACGATGTAGATGGGCGCGCCGTTGGCGCGGCCGGAGATGGCCGCCTCGGAGGCGGTGGCGCCAACGTCGAGCTCGCCGGCCAGGATGGCTTGCATCACGTCGGGGCCCTTGGCGAAGACGTGCTCCTCGACGCGGATGCCGCATTTCGGCGCGATTTCCTTGATGTAGGAGACGGCGCCGTAGTGGGCGAACTTGAGGTTGCCGAGGCGGACCACGTCCTCGGCCTGGGCGGCGCCGGCGAAGCTGGCGGCGAAGGCGGTGGCGACGACGGCGAGGGTGCTGCGGTGGAATGTGGACATGCGGGTCTCCTTCTGGTTTGTATGCCAAAAGCAATTGCAGGTTCCGTGCCAGCGGGCGGGGCGGGGCTAAGCTATTGATTTGTAAGGAAGGGGAGCGCGGCCGGCGGCGGCGAGGTGGGCGTTCCGGGCGGAAATCCGCAATGCGGCGGGGTGGCAGTGCGGATTTCCGCGCAAGTACGAGGTTCTTCGCGGATTCGTGGTACGCCAGCCTTACCCCGCAACCAGAGGGGTCTGACCCCATCCGGGGTCAGACCCCGTGGCGTATCGACGTGCGGGGTGGAACCAAAAAAAGGGCCGAACCCTGCGGTTCGGCCCTGGCGTGCCGCGCCCCCGCGCCGGCGCCTGCCGGCGCCGGCGCGGGGTCGGCCTCAGGCGGCCTTGGCGCTGCGGTAGTTGTCGACCATGCGGTAGCTCTTGGCGTACCAGCCGAAGAAAGCGGCGGCGACCATCGCGAACGCCGCGAAGAAGAACATCTGGAAGGAGATCACGCTCATGCCGGTCGAGGCGATGTAGGCGTTGACGGCGTCGTTCTTGACGCTGGCGTTGGCGATCAGCACCCACAGGCTGCCGATGGTCGTGCCCAGATACCACAGGCTCATGATGGTGCCCTTCATCGACGCGGGCGCCTGGCTGTAGGCGAATTCCAGGCCGGAGGCCGACACCAGCACCTCGCCGAAGGTCAGCAGGGCGTAGGGCAGGATCTGCCAGGCGATCGACATGCTGGTGCCGCCGTCCATGTACACCTGGATGCCGCCGATGACGATCCAGGCCAGCGAGCTGAAGGCGATGCCAACCGTCATGCGGCGCAGCGAGCTCGGCTCCCAGCCCAGGCGGCGCAGCAGCGGGAACAACACCAGGTTGTTGAACGGGATCAGCAGCATCACCAGCGCCGGGTTCAGCGCCTGCATCTGCGCCGGCAGGAACCAGTCGGGCTTGTTCATGTCGTTGGCCTGGATGATCCAGGTCGAGGCCTTCTGGTCGAACAGCGACCAGAACGGCGTGGCCAGCGCGAACACGATCAGGATGCGCAGCACGGCGCGCACGCCCTCGACCGCCTCGTCCGGGTGGGCGCCACGGGCGCGCTCCAGTTGCAGCGCGGTGCCCATGCCGCCGAAGGCCAGCAACAACACCACGGCGGTGCAGGCGGCGATGACGAAGCCCCATTGCGGCGTCATGGCCAGCGAGCCGATGGCGCCGAGCACGCCCACGCCGGCCATCACCAGGCCGGGGTTGCCCTGGCCGTCGCGCTTGGCCAGCAGCGCGGTGCGCGCCACGTTCATCACCGAGTCGGGATTCGGCGGCGCCGGTGGCACGTGGACGTATTTCTTGTTGCCGAGCCAGAACACCATCGTCGCGATGAACATCAGGATGCCGGGAATGCCGAAGGCGACGCCGGGGCCGTAGTCGCGCAGGAAGATCGGCATCAACAGCGAGGCGAAGAAGGAGCCGAAGTTGATCATCCAATAGAAGGTGTCGAACACCACCTTGGCCTTGTTCTTGTTGCTCTGGTCGAACTGGTCGCCGACGAAGGAGACCACCAGCGGCTTGATGCCGCCCGAGCCGAAGGCGATCAGGAACAGGCCGAAGTAGAAGCCCTTCAGGTTGTCCTCGAAGATCGCCAGGCAGGCGTGGCCGGCCACGTAGATCAAACTCATCCAGAAGATGGTGTTGTACTTGCCGAAGAAGCGGTCGGCCAGCCAGCCGCCCAGCAGCGGGAAGAAATACACGCCGATGACGAAGGTGTGGAAGATGTGCTTGGCCTCGCTCGGACGGTCGCCCAGCGGGATGAACAGCAGCAAGGTGCTGATCAGGAAGGGCGTCAGGATGTTGCGCATGCCGTAGAAGCTGAAGCGTTCGCAGCCCTCGTTGGCGATGATGTATGGAATTTGTTTGGGCATCGGTCCGTTGCCCGTTTGTAATGTGTCCAGTGACATTGTGTGTCCCCTTATTTTTAACTGTTCGGGATGCTAAGTGGAACGGCAGGGCTTGGCAAGCAGGGAACGTTGATGAAAGTTGGGGCGGCAAAGCCATGTTGTTCAATATTTGTGTAGTTTGACTACTATCTTATTCGGTGTTGATTCCTTTAATTATTGATATCATATTGATTTTAAAGGGTATTTGCTTGTATTGCTAAGGCGCTGTGCTGATTGAAAAATTCATTTTCATGATGTATATTATCTACAAACTCAATATAGGCGAAATGCCCGCCGGCGCCACCTCCCCCCAGGATAACGATATGACGATGCCAACACCCCAGCCCTCCGCCCAGTCCACCTGGTATCGCGACGCGATCATCTACCAGGTATATCCGCGCAGCTTCCTCGACACCAACGGCGACGGCATCGGCGACCTGCCCGGCATCACCGCCAAGCTGGACTACATCGCCTCGCTGGGCGTGGACATCGTTTGGATCTCGCCCTACTTCAAGTCGCCGATGAAGGACTTCGGCTACGACGTGTCGGACTATTGCGACGTCGATCCGATGTTCGGCACCCTGGCCGACTTCGACCAGCTGGTCGCCCGCGCCCACGGCCTGGGCCTGAAGATCATGATCGACCAGGTGATGTCGCACACCGCTGACGAGCACGCCTGGTTCAAGGAAAGCCGCGCCAGCCGCGACAATCCCAAGGCCGACTGGTACGTCTGGGCCGATCCCCTGCCGGACGGCAATCCGCCGAACAACTGGATGTCGGTGTTCGGCGGCTCGTCGTGGCAATGGGACAGCCGGCGCCGCCAATACTATATGCACAACTTCCTGGTCAGCCAGCCGGACATGAACTTCCACAACCCCGAGGTGCAGCAGGCCCATCTGGACTGCCTGCGCTTCTGGCTGGAACGCGGCGTCGACGGCGTGCGCCTGGACGCCTGCAACTTCCACTTCCACGACACCGAGCTGCGCAGCAATCCGCCGGCCGTCAACCGCGACACCGCCACCGTGTCCGACGTCAATCCCTACGGCATGCAGGCCCACGTCTACGACAAGAGCCGGCCGGAAAACCTGGCCTTCCTGAAAAAGCTGCGCAGCCTGCTCAACGAGTACGGCGCCGTGGCCATCGGTGAAGTGGGCGCCGACGATTCGCTGGCCGTCATGGCCGAGTACACCGCCGACGGCGACAAGCTGCACCTGGCCTACAGCTTCAACCTGCTGGTGCCGCAATGCTCGGCCCAGTACATCCGCACCCAGGTCGAGCAGTTCGAGGCGCGCGTCAAGGGCGGCTGGGCCTCCTGGTCGGTCGGCAACCACGACGTGCAGCGCGTCGCCAGCCGCTGGGGCGGCGCCGAGGCGCCGGTCGCCTTCGCCAAGATGATCCTGGCGATGCAGCTGTCGCTGAAGGGCACGCCCTGCCTGTACCAGGGCGACGAGCTGGCCTTCGGCGAGGCCGACGTGCCCTTCGAGCTGCTGCAAGACCCGTACGGCATCACCTTCTGGCCCGAGTTCAAGGGCCGCGACGGCTGCCGCACGCCGATCGCCTGGGACGACCAGGCGCCGGCCGGCGGCTTCACCAGCGGCAAGCCGTGGCTGCCGGTGGCCGCGCCGCACCTGGCCAAGGCCGCCTCGCTGCAGGAGAAGGACCCGGAGTCGGCGCTGGCCTTCGCTCGCAAGATCATCGCCTGGCGCCGCCAGCTGCCGCAGTTGACGCGCGGCGAGATCGTCTTCTTCGACGCGCCCGAGCCGCTGCTGGCCCTGCGCCGCGACTTGGCCGGCGAGCGCAGCATCGTCGCCGTGTTCAACCTGGGCGGCGCGGCGCACAGCATGGCGCTGCCGCAGGCGGCCGGCGCCGAGAAGATGGCCGGCTACGGGCTGCCGGGCGAGCTGGTCGACGGCGTGCTGCAACTGACGGCCTTCGGCGCGTGGTTCGGCCTGCTCAAATAAGCGCATCTTCATAGGGTGATATGCGACGCTTTGTTCGGGAACGTCTTGGGCGGGGCGATCAACGGGCGGATGTCAGGGTCAGACCCTAGGGTCTGACCCTATGCTAGTTGCGCCGACATCTTGGACGTAGCGCCGCGATCACTGTTTGCAGGCAGTTCCTTCTTAACATCGCGTATTTCGGTTATCCTTGCCGCCTCTCGGGGCGTTAAAGTATTCTCAACAAAACCCGTTGCCCATCTGTTTTGACTGAATCGACGATGAAACAAGCTGAAGTGGACCAAAAACTCAACCGCACCGCCTTTGCCGACGGGCCGCGACTGCTGGCCGATATTGGCGCCACCCACGCCCGCTTCGCGCTGCAAACGGCGCCGGGCGAGTTCCGCGCCGTGCGCGTGCTCAAATGCGACGATTTCACCGGCATCGTGCCGCTATTGCGCTCCTATCTGGCCGACCACGCCGACATCACCCTGAACCACGCCGCCCTCGCGGTGGCCAACCCGGTGAGCGGCGACCAGGTGCGCATGACCAACCGCGACTGGGAATTTTCCACCGACGAGGTGCGCCGCGCCCTCGGCCTGCACACCCTGCTGGTGGTCAACGACTTCACCGCGCTGGCGATGTCGCTGCCGGGCCTCAAGCCGGCCGACCTGATGCAGGTGGGCGGCGGCGCGCCGGCCAGCAACTCCGTCATCGGCGTACTGGGGCCGGGCACCGGCCTGGGCGTGTCCGGCGTGATCCCCACGGTCGACGGCTTCGTCACCCTGGGCAGCGAGGGCGGCCACACCAACTTCGCGCCGGCCGACGAGCGTGAATACTCGATCCTGCAATACGCCTGGCAAACCTGGTCGCACGTGTCCACCGAGCGCTTGATTTCCGGCCCCGGCATGGAAATCATCTACCGCGCCATCGCCAAGCGCAACGGCCGCCAGGTGCGCGACCTGAGCTCGCAGGAGATCATGTCCGGCGCGCTGAGCGACAAGGACCCGCTGTGCCTGGAAGTGTTGGAATGCTTCTGCGCCATGCTGGGCGGCGCCAGCGCCAACCTGGCCGTGACCCTGGGTGCCTTCGGCGGCGTGTTCATCGGCGGCGGCATCGTGCCGCGCATGGGCGAATGGTTCGCATCGTCGCCGTTCCGCTCGCGCTTCGAGGCAAAGGGGCGCTTCACCAGCTATCTGTCGGAGATCCCGACCTACGTCATCACCACGCCCAACCCGGCCTTCTACGGCGTGGCGACCATTTTGTCCGAACACCTGCGCGGCCGCAGCGGCGCCAACACGCTGATGGAGCGCGTGCAGCATCTGCAGCACGAGCTGACGCCGGCCGAGCAGCGCGTCGCCAGCCTGGTGCTGGAGCAGCCGCGCCTGGTGCTCAACGAGCCGATCGCCGACATCGCCCGCATGGCCGAGGTGAGCCAGCCGACCGTGATCCGCTTCTGCCGCTCGCTCGGTTTCCTCGGCCTGGCCGACTTCAAGCTGAAGTTCGCCAGCAGCCTGACCGGCGCGATTCCGGTGCGCCACAGCCAGGTGCGCATCAGCGACTCCACCCACGACCTGAGCGCCAAGGTGATCGACAACACCGTCTCGGCGATTTTGAAATTCCGCGACCAGTTGGACGTGCGCTCGCTGGACCGCGCCATCGCCCTGATCGCCAAGTCGAAGCGGGTCGAGTTCTACGCCATGGGCAATTCGCGCGTGGTGGCGCTGGACGGCCAGCACAAGTTCTTCCGTTTCCGCATCCCCACCTCGGTGTACGGCGACTCGCATTTGTTCACGCTGGCGGCCGAGCTGTTGACGGCGGGCGACGTGGTGATCGCCATCTCCAACTCCGGCAAGCTGCCCGAGTTGCTGCAGGCGGTCGACGCGGCGCGCGCGGCCGGCGCCGACGTCATCGCCATCACCAGCAGCAACTCGCCGCTGGCCAAGAAGGCCACCGTTTGCCTGGCGGTCGACCACAGCGAGGACAGCACCACCTTCTTGTCGATGATCTCGCGCATCCTGCAACTGCTGCTGATCGACATTTTGTCGGTCGGCATTTCGCTCGACGCGCAGAACTCCGAGCTGGTGCTGGAGCGCAAGGCCAGCAAGGGTGTCGAGGCGGAAAGCCGGCGCCTGTTGATCTCCCACCTCGACAGCTAGGCGAGGCAGCCGCAACGGGCCGCAACGTCGTTGCGGCGCTTTGCTTGCCGCGCCTATTTTGCGGCAGCCTCTACAGCCTCCGCAGGCCTCAGTAACAGCTGCATCTGCTCGTCCCGCTGGGCATCCAGCGTTCCCGCCACCAATGTGAAACCCAGTTTGCGGTACAAGGCGCGGGCCGCCGCATTGTCCACGTTCACCATCAAGGTCACCCGGCGCAGTTCCGGCAGCGTGCGCGCGTAGTCCAGCGCCGCGCCGATCAGCCCGCGCGCCAAGCCGGCGCCGCGCGCCTGCGGCGCCACATACACGCCCCAGATGTTGGCGCGCTCGTGCACCACGGCGATCGGTTCGCGCTTCAAGCCCGCCATGCCCACCAAAGTGTCGCCATCCCAGGCGCCGAACATGCGCTGGTGCGGCGTGTGGATCAGCCGTTGTTGCAGGCGGATCAGGGGCAGGGCGGCCTCCTCGGCGTAACTGGTGCGGAAGGTTTCCGGCTTCTCCAGCATGCCGCGCAGGCGCAGCGCGCGGAAGGCGTCGACGTCGTCGATGGACAGTGGGCGGAATAGCGGGGCGGTCGGTCTCATGTGGGAAAGTGTACAACATGCAAGCCACTTCCTTGCATTATGGAACTTTCTCGGACACATTTCTCAGACACATACGTGTTACAAAAAAACTTCTTGAACTCAGCAAAAAACAGTTTAAGATATATCTTATTGCGATATATCTTAAGGAGTTCACCATGTTCCGTTTTCTTCACGCAGCCCACCGTTTCCACCACATGCATGGTCGTCACCACGGCGGCGGCGGCCGTGGCCCGAAGATGTTCGACGCCGGCGCCATGCGCTACATCGTGTTGCAGCTGATCAGCGAAAAGCCGCGCCACGGCTATGAAATCATCAAGGAGCTCGAGCAGCGCGCCGGCGGCAGCTACACCCCCAGCCCGGGCGCGATCTACCCGCTGCTGTCGATGCTGCTCGACATGGGCCACGTCTCGGCCACGCCGGACGGTAACAAGAAGCTGCACACCATCACGCCCGAGGGCGCGGCCTTCCTGGCCGAGAACCGCCAGTTCGTCGACGCCATCATGGCGCGCATGAACGAGCCGGCCGGCGGCCACGGCGACGTGCGTGGCAGCATGCACGCGTTGAAAGTGGCGGTGATCCAGCAAGTGCGCGAGAACAACCCGGACGAGGCCAAGCTGGCCCTGATCCAGGCCATCCTGCGCCGCGCCACCGCCGAGATCGAGCAGTTGTAGGCGCTCACTCACCAACCTCTACCAATAACAATATGACCACTGTCCCCTTGTCCCCGGCGCGCGAGCGCATCCTGCTGTGGCTGCTCGCGCTGACCCAGTTCACCGTCGTCATGGACTTCATGGTGATGATGCCGCTGGCGCCGCAGCTGATGCGCGCCTTCAACATCGAAGCCAGCACCGTGTCCGGCGCCGTCTCCGTCTACGCCTGGTGCGCCGGCCTGTCCGGCCTGCTGGCGGCCACCTACATCGACCGCTTCTCGCGCAAGCGCCTGCTGCTGACGATGTTCTTCCTGTTCAACCTGTCCAACCTCGCCTGCGCGCTGGCGCCCACCTTCCACCTGCTGGTGTGGTCGCGCGCCTTCGCCGGCCTGACCGGCGGCGTGCTGGCCTCGATCGTCATGGCCATCATCGGCGACCTGATCCCGCCGCAGCGGCGCGGCGCCGCCACCGGCATCGTGATGACCTCGTTCAGCATGGCCGCCGTGGCCGGCGTGCCGGTCGGCGTGGTGCTGGCGGCCAAGTTCGGCTGGCAGTCGCCGTTTTATCTGCTGGTGGTGTTCTCGCTCATCATTTGGGCGCTGGCCGCCCGCGTGCTGCCCAAGCTGGACGGCCACCTGAGCAAGCGCGTGCCCCTGTCCGAGGTGGTGCCGAATTTGATCGGCCTGTTCCGCGTGCCGCGCCACCTGAGCGCCTTCCTGCTGTCGGGTGTCAACATGCTGACCGGCATGCTGGTTATCCCCTTCATTTCGCCGGTGCTGGTCAACAACCTCGGCGTGCAGCCGGCCGAGATCACCTACGTCTACCTGGCCGGCGGCTGCGCCACCTTGTTCAGTTCGCGGCTGATCGGCCGCTGGGCCGACCGTGTCGGCAAGCACCAGGTGTACCGCTACATGGCCCTGTTCTCGATACTGCCGATGCTGTTCATGACGCACATGCCGCAGATGCCCCTGCTGGCGATCATCTTGTTCTTCCCCTTCTTCATGACCTCGGTCGCCGGCCGCAACATTCCCTTGCAGGCGCTGATGACGACGATTCCCGATCCGGCCAAGCGCGGCGCCTTCCTCAGCGCCAACTCCGCGCTGCAACAGCTGGGCAGCGGCGTCGGCGCCCTGATCGGCGGCATGAGCCTGCACAGCGACAGCAGCGGCCACATCATCGGCTACGGCAGCAACGGCTACCTCGCCGCCGGCCTGACCTTGTTCACGGTATGGTGGGTCGGCCGCGTCAACGGCGCAGCGGCCGCGCCGGCCCCAGCCGCGCGCGCAGCCACCTGATATCAACACCCTGCGGGGGGCAGCAGCCGGCGGGGTCAGCCGGCGGGGTCAGCCGGCGGGGTCAGTGCCGACATTTGGACACGGCCTCAGCCGCTGTGTTGAAACCCCGGCGTTTGCGACGGCTGCAAGGCTCAGCTCGTGTCCGAATGTCGGCACTGACCCCGGCGTTCCCGGCGTTCCGGCATTTGATGTGACGGCGGCGCCGCGACGAAGGTCGGGGCGCCGCTTTTTTGCGTCCGCTTGGACGGCGTTGCCTAGTGGTTCTTGCGCCAGCGGGCCAGGCTGATCAGCTCGTCGTTGACGACGTCCTCGACCAGGATCTCGTCGTCGCTGTCGGAGACGAGGAAGCTGTCGCGCCGCAGCGCGGCCTCGGCGCTGTTCTCGACGAAGCTGAACTGGTAGTAGCGCTTGCCCTTCACGGTGCGCTGCGCCGTGTCGTACTCGATGATGGCGCCGTGGACCTTGCCGCCGGATTCCCTGTCCAGCTGGGCCGACCAGGCGCGCAACTCGGGCAATGCCATCAGCGCGGCGGCGGCCTGTTCTTTGCTGCGACGCTTGCCTGGCGCAGCGGCCTCGCCGCTGGTGTCGGCCGGCCGGGCCGTCGTCGGCGCGGGCTGCGGCGCGGCCGTTGGCTGCGCCGCGCTGTTCGCCTCAAGCGGCGCGGGCAGGGCGGTAACGGGCTTCAGGTAGGAAAGGGCGCCACCCAGGGCGACCACCAGCACGGCTGCCAGCGCCATGGCGGTCTTGTCGGCGGCGGAGTGTTTGTTCGAGCGGCGTTGCGCCATGACAGCTGCCTTGCAGTGGAATAGTAAGAGTCGGCCATACTAAACCAAAGAAATCCCCCGAGCAACAGTTAGCTCCGGGCGCCGCTGCGTCGGGCGCCGCTGCGTCGGGCGCCGCCGCGTCGAAGGGCGCCGCGCCGGGCACCGCGCGCGCCGCCCGGCGCGGCGCAGCGTTCAAGCGCCAGGTTTCTGCAGCAGGCAGGAGATGTTGTGCGCCAGCAGCCCCGGGCCGACGCCGAGCCGGCGCGCCACCCACAGCAGCGGCTTGAGCTTGGCCGCCGGCGCGCCCATGCTGAGCCGGGAGCGGGCGAAGAAGTTGTCGGGATCGGCGGTGTCGAGGTTGGCGTAGCCGGGGCCGAAGCCGTGCACCGCCCGCCAGGGCCACATGCCGCGCTGCGGCGGCTTGCCCCACAGCCGGTCGAGCCAGCGCGGCAGGTAGTTGACCAGCCACAGGCCGGAATGGGCCTCCTGCGGCCACAGGCGGTTGCTGGTGCCGGTCAGCAGGATCATGCCGCCGGGCGCCAGCACCCGGTCCAGTTCGCGCTGCACGGCGGCGATCTGCCCCGGCGCGACGTATTCGAGCACGCTGTTGCAGGCGATCAGCTGGAACTGGCCGTCGGCGAAGGGCAGCTGGCGCGAGTCGGGCACGTGGCGGAAGTCGATGTTGTCGATGCCGTAGCGTTCGGCGTTGAGCCGCGCCAGGCTGACCCACTCCGCCGAGATGTCGGTGGCGCTGACGTGCGCACCCAGGTGCGAGAACAAGATCGCCGAGGCGCCGACGTTGCAGCCGAACTCCAGCACCGGCACGCCCTCCAGTTGCAAGGGCATGGCGTCGAGCACCAGCCGCAGGTGGTCCCACTCGTAGTCGACGTAGCCGCCCACCCACGGGTCGCGCGGTTTCAGGCCCAGCTTGTGCGCCTGTGCGTCGAAGGCCTGTTGTTTCTGCTGTGAATTGACGATGGGGCGGTGCGGGCTGACGGTGTCCATGACGGCTCCTCGACGGGGTTGGAACGGGCGGTTGGCCTTTCACTATAGGGGCGCCGGCTGCAACACCGCTTGCGCCGGCGCAAGCGGCATGGCTCTGCTGCGGCAGAGTGATTCGAATTGGTTATCACTTTTCATATTTAATTCATTGGAATGTTATTCCTGGTTTTCATACACTCCTTGCCAGGGTTCCAGCAGTTTCGTCCAGTACGTCTTCCGACCACCTTCATGAATCACACACTACTTGGTATAGATTGGGGCACGAGCAACCGCCGCGCCTACCTGATCGACCGGCAGGGCAACTGCCTGGCGCGCCACGAGGACAAGCAAGGCATGTTGGCCGTGCGCGGCCGCTTCGGCGAGTCGTTGGCCGGGCTGCTCACCGCGCTGGACATCGGCGCCGACGTGCCGCTGCTGTTGTCCGGCATGGTCGGCAGCGCCGCCGGCTGGCAGGAGGTGGCCTACGCCGACTGCGCGCTGCCGCTGGAACGCTTGCCCGCCCATCTGGCGCCGCTGGCCGATCCGGCCTGGGCCGGTCGCGGCCACATCGTGCCCGGCTACTGCTACCGCGCCGACGCCGGGGCCGATGCCATGGCCGATTCCGCCGTCGACGTCATGCGCGGCGAGGAGACCCAGCTGCTCGGCGCGGTCGCCCTCGGCCGCCGCGACGGCTGGCTGGTGCTGCCCGGCACCCACAGCAAATGGGTGCTGCTGCGCGACGGCGCCGTCGCCAGCATCGCCACCTACATGACCGGCGAGCTGTACGCGATGCTGGCCGCCGGCGGCACGCTGGCCGCGCTGATGGACGGCGACAGCGCCGAGCCGCACGCCTTCGCCGCCGGGCTGCGCCAGGCCGGCCTGGGCGAGCCGCTGTCCAATTCCCTGTTCCGCGTGCGCGCCCGCGTTGTCGCCGGCGCCATGCCGCAGGCGCAGGCGGCCGGCTTCGTCAGCGGCCTGCTGATCGGCGCCGAGTTCGCCGCCGCCGCGAGCGCCGCCGCCGGATTCGGCGCCAGCTCGGCCGCCGCCACAGGCTCCGCGTCCTCCAAGACCGCCGCACCCGGCGTGATATCCGCCACCGCGCGGCACCCGGCCCGCGCCCGCATCGACGTCATCGGCTCGCCGGCGCTGGCCGAGCGCTACGCCGTCGCCGCCGCCCACTTCGGCCTGGAATGCGCGGTGCTCGACCCGCACCAGGTCTACTGCGCCGCGCTGTCCCGATTCCTCAACCAGGCCTAGACCATGACACCCACTCTCCCCGAACTTCCCCTGGTCGCCATCCTGCGCGGACTGGCGCCGGCCGAGGCGCTGGCGATCGCCGACGTGCTCTATCAGGCCGGCATGCGCGCGCTCGAAGTGCCGCTGAACCGGCCCGGCGCGCTGGAATGCATCACCCTGCTGGCCGCCAGCGCGCCGGCCGACACGCTGATCGGCGGCGGCACCATGCTCAGCGTGGCCGACGTCGAGGCGGTGCACCGGGCCGGCGGCCGCCTGCTGGTCGCGCCCAACTGCAATCCGGCGGTGATCCGCCGCGCCGCCGCGTTGGAGATGTACTGCGCGCCCGGCGTGGCGACGCCGACCGAGGCTTTCGCCGCGCTCGACGCCGGCGCCCACGCGCTCAAGTTGTTTCCGGCCGATATGCTCGGCCACGCCGGCCTGAAGGCCTTCAAGAGCGTGTTGCCGGCCTCGGTGCCGCTGTGGCCGGTCGGCGGCATCACGCCCGACAACATGGCCGGTTGGGTCGGCGCCGGCGCCAGCGGCTTCGGCATCGGCGGCCAGCTCTACACCCCGGGCGCCGGCCTGGACGCCTTGGCGCAACGCGCCACCGCCTACGTCGCGGCTTGGCGCCGGACCCAGGCGGCCTCGCCGCTTACCCAATAAGGATACCCAGAGATGAGCAAGCACGAAGAGAACAACGGCGGCAACAACGGCAACCACGGCGACACCCCCGACGGCAAGAAGATGCGCCGCTCGCAGCACTGGTTCGGCGGCAGCAGCAAGGACGCCTTTATCCACCGCTCGTGGATGAAGAACCAGGGCCTGCCCGACGACAGCTTCGACGGGCGCCCGGTGATCGGCATCTGCAACACCTGGTCCGAGCTGACCCCCTGCAACGCCCACTTCCGCCAGTTGGCCGAGAAGGTCAAGCAGGGCGTGCTGCAGGCCGGCGGCCTGCCGCTGGAGTTCCCGGCGATGTCGCTGGGCGAGACGAATATGCGGCCGACCGCCATGTTGTTCCGCAACCTGGCGGCGATGGAGGTCGAGGAGTCGATCCGCGCCCATCCGCTGGACGGCGTGATCCTGCTGGTCGGCTGCGACAAGACCACGCCGGCGCTGCTGATGGGCGCCGCCAGCGTCGACCTGCCGACCTTGGTGCTGTCGGGCGGGCCGATGCTCAACGGCCGTTATCGCGGCGAGACCATCGGCTCCGGCACCCACGTCTGGAAGTTCTCCGAGGCGGTGCGCGGCGGCCAGATGAGCCAGGGCGAGTTCATGAAGGCCGAGAGCTGCATGTCGCGCAGCGCCGGCCACTGCATGACCATGGGCACCGCCTCGACCATGGCCAGCATGGTCGAGGCGCTCGGCATCGCGCTGCCGGAGAACGCGGCCATTCCCGCCGTCGATTCGCGCCGCCACGCGCTGGCCTTGATGGCCGGCCGCCGCATCGTCGAGATGGTCGAGGCCGACCTGCGCCCGTCGGCCATCCTGACCCGCGCCGCCTTCGAGAACGCCATCCGCGCCAACGCCGCCATCGGCGGCTCCACCAACGCCGTGCTGCATCTGCTGGCCATCGCCGGCCGCGTCGGCGTCGATCTCAGCCTGGACGACTGGGACCGCCTGGGCCGCGAGGTGCCGACCATTTTGAACCTGATGCCGTCGGGCGAGTTCCTGATGGAGGACTTCTACTACGCCGGCGGCCTGCCGGTGATCCTGCGCCGCCTGGCCGAGGCCGGCCTGCTGCACAAAGACGCCTTGACCGTCACCGGGCAGACCGCGTGGGAGAACAACCGCGACGCCGAGTGCTTCAACGACGCCGTGATCCGCCCGCTGGCCAAGCCCTTGCTGGCCAGCGGCGGCATCGCCGTCCTGCGCGGCAACCTGGCGCCGCTGGGCGCCGTCATCAAGCCGTCGGCGGCGACGCCGGCGCTGCTGCAGCACACCGGCCGCGCAGTGGTGTTCGAGGACATCGAGCACTACAAGGCGCGCATCGACGACCCGCTGCTCGACATCGACGCCGACTGCATCATGGTGTTGAAGAACTGCGGGCCGAAGGGCTACCCCGGCATGGCCGAGGTGGGCAACATGGGCTTGCCGGCCAAGCTGCTGGCGGCCGGCGTGACCGACATGGTGCGCCTGTCCGACGCGCGCATGAGCGGCACCGCCTACGGCTCGGTGATCCTGCACGTGGCGCCCGAGTCGATGGCCGGCGGCCTGCTGGCGCTGGTGCACGACGGCGACATGATCGAGGTCGACGTGGCCGGCCGCCGGCTCGAGCTGCTGGTGACCGAGGACGAGATCGCGCGCCGCCGCGCCGCCTGGGTGGCGCCGGTCGCGCCCAAGTCCGGCTACGCCAAGCTGTACTTCGACCACGTGCTGCAGGCCGACCGGGGCGTCGACCTCGACTTCCTGGTCGGCTGCCGTGGCGACGCCGTGCCGCGCGAATCGCACTAGGCGTGGCGGCGGCCGGCGGCCGCCAAGCGTGCTAGCTGGCGGCCCGGTATGGCCGTATGATGACGGCTCGGGAATGCAATGTCGATACGGGGAGGACTGGATGGTTGAGCTGGAAGCGGAATGCATCTGGGCGCTGGGCGCCGAACTGGGCGAGGCGCCGCTGTGGCTGGCCGAGCAGAACCGGCTGTACCTGGTCGACCTGAAGGGCCGCCGCCTGCACGCGCTCGACCTAGACCCCGACCCCGCCGCCGCCGGCAGCGCCGGCGCGCGGCACAGCTGGACCCTGCCCGAGTACCTGTGCTGGCTGATCCCGCGGCGCGACGGCGACGGCTTCATGGCCGGCCTGCGCGACGGCATCGCCCACCTGTGGCTGGAGCCGGAGCTGCGCCTCGAGTACGTTGCGCGGCCCTTCGACGCCGCCGCCGGCGTGCGCCTGAACGACGCCAAGGCCGACGCCTCCGGCCACATCTGGGCCGGCTCGATGCACAACGGCGACTACCACCGCACCGACGGCCAGTTGATCCGCCTCGACCACGACTTCAGCTGGCAGGTGCAGGCCGGCGGCTACCACATCTGCAACGGCCCCGCCTTCAACCGCGAGGGCACCACCCTGTACCACACCGACAGCTACCTGGGCCGCGTGTACGCCTACCCGATCGACGTCCGGGGCGACCTGGGCGAGCCGACGCTGTGGCGCCAGTTCGACCAGGCGGCCGAGGGCGGCCCGGACGGCATGACCGTCGACAGCGAGGGTTGCCTGTGGATCGCCCAGTGGGGCGGCGCCCGCGTGTGCCGCTACAGCGAGGGCGGCGAGCTGCTGGCGACGGTGCGTCTGCCGGTGCGCAACCCGGCCTCCTGCACCCTGGGCGGCGCCGATTTGAAAACGCTGTACATCACCACCGCGCGCGAGGGCAACAGCGTCGAGCAGCTGGCCGCCGCGCCGCTGTCCGGCGGCCTGTTCGCCGTGCGGGTCGAGGTGGCCGGCGTGCCGGTGGCGCGCTTCGGCGCCTCGGCGCCATGAGCCAGGCACCGCCACGGCGCACGCCGCACACCCGCCTGAAGACGCGCCAACTGTTGTTGCTGGTCGCGCTGGACGAGCAGCGCAACATCCACCGCGCCGCCGAGGACATGGCGATGACCCAGCCGGCCGCCTCCAAGCAGCTCAAGGAGCTCGAGGAGCTGCTCGACGTGCAGCTGTTCGAGCGCACCACGCGCGGCGTCGAACCGACCATCTTCGGCGAGGCGATGATACGCCACGCCCGCATGGCGCTGGCCAACCTGAACAACGCCCACGACGACATCGCCGCGCTGAAGGCCGGCCTGGTCGGCCAGGTCAACGTCGGCGCCATCATGACGCCCAGCGTCAGCCTGCTGCCCGCCGCCGTGCTCAGCGTCAAGCGGCACTCGCCGCTGCTGCGCATCGGCATCCAGGTCGACATGAGCAACAGCCTGATCGAGCAGCTGCAGGCCGGCGCGCTCGACTTCATGATCGGCCGCCTGCTCGAACGCCAGGACAAGGCCCAGTTCCACTACGAGGAGCTGGCCAGTGAGCCGCTGTGCGTGGTGGCGCGGGTCGGCCACCCGCTGCTCGGCGAGCCCAGGCTGGACCTGGCGCGCATCGCCGGCTACGGCTGGGTGCTGTCGCCGCCGGGCAGCGTGCTGCGCCACAAATTCGACATGATGTTCCGCCGCGTCGGCATCGAGCCGCCGGCCAACGTCATCGACACCAGCGAGCTGGCCGTCATCAGCGAGCTGCTGCGCCAGTCCGACCTGCTGCACGCCTTCCCGCGCGAGCTGGCGCACAACTACGCGCGGCTCAAGCTGTTCGCCATCGTGCCGGTCGAGCTGCCCTGCCAGATGGACGCCTTCGGCATCATCACGCGGCAGAACCAGCTGCTCTCGCCCGGCGCCCGCATGCTGCTCGACGCCGTGCGCAGCGTCGCCGCCGACACCTACCCGCGCTGATGCAAGCGAACCCCGCGAAAACAGTGTGGCGATGTGCCGGCAGCCCGATTCGGGGTCAGACCCCATGCGGGGTCTGACCCCCCATTGGCGCCGCGTGCGGTCCGCCGAAATGGTGGTGCGGGGTGGCGCCGGCCGGCGTAAACAAAAAAAGGGCCAGCTCCGCGAGGAACTGGCCCTTTTTAGTTTGGCTGGCCGGCGCGCGCCGCCGTAGCGGCGCGCGCCCGACCGGCCGGCAATTACATCATGCCGTCCATGCCGCCCATGCCGCCCATACCACCCATGCCGCCCATGCCGCCGGCTGCTTTGTCTTCTGCGACTTCAGCAACCATGCAATCGGTGGTCAGCATCAGGCCGGCGATCGACGCTGCGTTTTGCAGTGCCGAACGGGTGACCTTGGCTGGATCCAGCACGCCCATTTCGACCATGTCGCCGTAGGTGCCGTTGGCGGCGTTGTAACCGTAGTTACCTTTGCCGGCCAGGACAGCCGCGACCACGACCGACGATTCTTCGCCGGCGTTTTGCACGATCATGCGCAGTGGCTCTTCCATGGCGCGCAGAACGATCTTGATACCTGCGTCCTGGTCCGGGTTGTCGCCTTTGACGGTGATGTTGGCACGTGCGCGCAGCAGGGCAACGCCGCCGCCAGGAACAATGCCTTCTTCCACGGCAGCGCGGGTGGCGTGCAGTGCATCTTCAACGCGGGCTTTTTTCTCTTTCATTTCGACTTCGGTGGCAGCGCCAACCTTGATCACGGCAACGCCGCCGGCCAGCTTGGCCACGCGCTCTTGCAGTTTTTCACGGTCGTAGTCCGAGGTCGCTTCTTCGATCTGCACGCGCACTTGCTTGACGCGGGCTTCGATGTTGGCAGCTTGGCCGGCGCCGTCGATGACGATGGTGTTTTCTTTGCCGACTTCGATACGCTTGGCCTGGCCCAGTTCTTCCAGGGTGATTTTTTCCAGGGTCATGCCGACTTCTTCAGCAACAACCTGGCCGCCGGTCAGGACAGCGATGTCTTCCAGCATGGCTTTGCGACGGTCGCCGAAGCCTGGAGCCTTGACGGCGCAGGTTTTCAGGATGCCACGGATGTTGTTGACCACCAGGGTCGCCAGCGCTTCGCCTTCGATGTCTTCTGCGATGATCAGCAGTGGACGGCCGGCTTTAGCGACTTGTTCCAGTACCGGCAGCAGGTCGCGGATGTTGGAGATTTTCTTGTCGCACAGCAGGACGAATGGATTGTCCAGGATCGCGACTTGCTTCTCTTGGTTGTTGATGAAGTAAGGCGACAGGTAGCCGCGGTCGAACTGCATACCTTCAACGATGTCCAGCTCGTCGTTCAGCGACTTGCCGTCTTCCACGGTGATGACGCCTTCTTTGCCGACTTTTTCCATCGCCTCAGCGATGCGCTCGCCGATCGAGTAGTCCGAGTTGGCCGAGATGGCGCCGACTTGGGCGATTTCTTTGGTGGTGGTGCAAGGACGGGCGATCTTGGCCAGCTCTTCGACGGTGGCAGCGACTGCCTTGTCGATGCCGCGCTTCAGGTCCATTGGGTTCATGCCGGCGGCAACGAACTTCATGCCTTCGCGCACGATCGCCTGGGCCAGAACGGTGGCGGTGGTGGTGCCGTCGCCGGCGTTGTCGCTGGTGCGGGAAGCAACTTCCTTGACCATTTGCGCGCCCATGTTCTGCAGCTTGTCTTTCAGTTCGATCTCTTTAGCGACCGATACGCCGTCCTTGGTGACGGTAGGGGCGCCAAACGAGCGCTCCAGCACCACGTTGCGGCCCTTAGGACCCAGGGTGACTTTAACCGCGTTGGCCAGGATGTTGACGCCTTCAACCATTTTGGCGCGCGCTGCGTCGCCGAAAATTACTTCTTTAGCTGCCATGTTGTTTCTCCAGAATTTTGTGGAATAGGGGATTGCTACGTCTGAGTAAAAATTACTTGACGACGATCGCCATGATGTCTTCTTCGCGCATGACCATCAGTTCCTGGCCGTCGACTTTGACGGTCTGGCCGGCGTATTTGCCGAACAGGACGCGGTCGCCTACTTTGACATCCAGCGGACGGACTTTGCCGTCTTCCAGAATCTTGCCATTGCCTACGGCGAGCACTTCGCCTTGGTCCGGTTTTTCAGCGGCTGCATCAGGGATGATCAGGCCGGACGCGGTTTTGGTTTCCTGGTCGAGACGTTTGACGATGACGCGATCGTTCAAAGGGCGAAGGTTCATACAAAACTCCTTTAGTTCAATGGTTGTAGTGCGTGTGAGTCCGGAGCCGGCGTGTGCCTGGCCCCGTCCCCAGTAGGGTTGCCACATCAACAATGTTGACACAGCCATCAAGAGTTGTTAGCACTCTCTACTAACGAGTGCCAATTATAGGGACGGTATGGGGCTATTTCAAGACATACATCAACATATTTGATCGTTGCCGCCGGCCGCAGGCAAGCTCAGGCGGAAGCAAACGACGCCGCCGCCGTCCGCCGCCGCCGCGCCGGCCTCGGCCAGGACCAGCGCGCCGCCGTGGGCGCGGGCGATGTCGCGCGCCAGCGACAGGCCCAGGCCGACCCCGGCGATGCGCCGGTTGTGGGCGTGGTCGGCCCGGTAGAAGCGGTCGAACAGGCGTTCGCGGTGCTCGGCGGCAATGCCGGCCGAGGCGTTGGCGACGTCGATGTGCCAGCAAGCGCCGTCCAGCCGCGCCGCCAGGCCGATCCAGCCGCCGGCCAGGCCATATTTGACGGCGTTGCTGACCAGGTTGTGCAAGACCTGGCCGAGCAGCTCGGCGTCGCCGCCCACTTGTATTCTTTTTGGCAAGTCCAGGCGGACCTCGCGCGCGGCGTCGAGCAGGCCGACGTCCTCGGCCAGGTCGTCGAGCAGGGGGCGCAGGTCGAGCCGCGCCAGCGGGATCTGCAACTGGCCGGCGTCGGCCCGCGCCAGCAGCAACAGCTTGCGCACGATGCTGTCGAGCCGGCGCACCTCGTCGAGCATATTGGCCAGGCCCTGCTCCAGTTGCGGCTGCTCGGCGGCGGCGGCGAAGGCGCGCTCCAGCTCGCCCTGCAGGATGGTCAGCGGCGTCCTCAGCTCGTGGGCGGCGTCGCCGGAGAAGCGGGCCGCCTGCAGGAAGCCGCGCTCGAGCCGGTCGAGCATGGCGTTGAACACCGTCACCAGCTGGGCGAACTCGAGGTCCTCGTCGGCGGCCGAGACGCGCTGGTCCAGCTCGCTGGCCTTGAGCTTCAGCATCACCCCGGTCAAATGTTGCACCGGACGCATGGCGCGGCCGGCCAGATACCAGGCCAGCGCGCCGATCAGCGCGGCCAGCACGGCGATGGCGGCGCCGAAGCGGCCCAGGCTGGCGCGCACCTGGGCGTCCGACAGGCTGCGGTTGACCCCGAGCCACACCGTCACCGGGCCGCGCGTGGCGCGGCCGAGGCGCCAGCTCTGGCCGCCCTGCTCGACGGTGCCCAGCGCTCCGCCCGGCTGCCCGGCCGCCGGTTCGGGCGCCTGCCCGGCGGGAGGCGGGGCGGCGTCGGCCAGGCCGGCCGGCCAGCCGGCGCTGCGGTAGACGAGGCCCTGTTGGGCGTGTTCGACGCGCAGGATGGCGTAGGCGGCGCTCGCCCCGTCCGGCACGAAGCCGCTGAAGCTGGCGTTGAGCTGGGCGTCGGTGGCCGGCCACAGCGCGGCCGGCGTGGCGTGCAGGCCGGGTCCGGCCAGGTGGGCCGACAGCATGCGGTCGATGATGTTGGCGCGCCGCGTGACGATGGTCAAGCTGGCGGCGGCGTACAGCAGCAGGATGGCGGCCAGCGCGGTGGCGGTGGAGCTGAGGGCGATGCGCAGGCGGAACGAGCGTAGCCGCAGCGCCGGCCGCCGGCCGCCGGGGCGCCGCAGGGCCGCCCAGCGGCCCGGCCGCGCCGGCGGCGGCGTGGCGGCGGCGTGGCCGCTCGCGGCGTCGCCGTCTTGCCGGCTCACGCCGTGCCGTCCGGCTTGCGCAGCCGGTAGCCGACGCCGCGCACCGCCTCGATGGCGGCGCAGTCGGGCAGCTCCAGCTTCTTGCGCAGGCGCTGCACGCAGACGTCGACCATATTGGTCTGCGGCTCGAAGTCATAGCCCCAGACGTGTTCGAGGATCTGCGTGCGGGTGTAGACCCGGCCGGGCGAGCGCATCAGGTATTCCATCAGGTTGAACTCGCGGCTGGTCAGCTCGACGGCGCGGCCGTCGACCTCGGCCACCCGGCTCAGCCGGTCCAGCCGCAGCGGGCCGACTGTCAGCATGTTCTGCCGCTCGCCGCTGACCCGGCGCAGCAGCGCGTGGATGCGCGCCACCAGCTCCTCGACGAAGAAGGGCTTGGCCAGGTAGTCGTCGGCGCCCAGGTTCAGGCCGGCCAGGCGGTCGTCGAGCTCGTTGCGGGCGGTCAGCAGGATGATGGGCATGTCGCGCCCGGCGCCGCGCAGCGCCTTCAGGATGGACAGGCCGTCGCGGCCCGGCACCATCACGTCGAGCAGCACCACGTCGTAGTCGCGGCTCATCGCGTAGTCGTGGGCGAGATTGCCATCTTCACAATGGTCGACGAGGAAGCCGTGCTCGCGCAGGCCGGCGCAGACGAAGGCGGCGATGCGCTGTTCGTCTTCCAGGAGGAGGGCTTTCATACGGTAGAGGCTTTCATTCCGGCATTGTCCCGGCTGGCCCGGCCGCCGTCAATCCGGCCGCTTGATTACAACGCTGTAATCGTTTTGTTGGTCCGGCTGTCATTCTGTGTTGATTTAATGCAAGTGTGTCAAACCATACATAGAGAGAATACACATGAGCATAGGCAGCTGGATCAAGAAGAACGTGGTCAAGCCCATCGTCAAGGTGGTCGACAAGGTCGGCGACACGGTGAAGGACCTGGGCGGCGACCTGAACGGCATCGGCGACGCCTTCGAGTCGGTCGGCAACGACATCAACGCGGCGGCCAAGAAGATCAGCGAGCTGGGCTACACCAAGAAGAGCCTGGGCAACGGCGACAACAGCTACACGGCCAGCTCGCTGGGCGCCAACATCATCCACGGCGAGGGCGGCAACGACAACATCACAGTCACCGCCGGCGCCTACAACAACCTGTACGGCGACGACGGCAACGACAACATCACCGTCAAGGTCGGCGGCTACAACCGCATCGACGGCGGCAACGGCGACGACACCATCCGCGTCGAGGTGGGCGCCTACAACAAGATCTTCGGCGGCAACGGCAACGACAACGTGACGGTGCTGGCCGGCGCGGCGGCCGACGTCGACCTGGGCGAGGGCAACAACGTCCTGTCGGTCAACAGCGCCTACAACGAAATCGACGCCGGCAACGGCGACGACCGCGTGACGGCCAACGGCGGCTGGAACGACATCGACCTGGACAACGGCAACAACACCGTTACCGCCAACGGCGGCAACAACCTCGTCGCTACCGGCAACGGCAGCGACAACATCAGCGCCAACGGCGGCGCCAACACCATCAACGCCGGCGACGGCGGCAACACCATCAACGCCGGCGGCGCGGCCAACCTCATCAATACCGGCAACGGCAACGACAGCATCAGCGCCAGCGGCGGCGCTAACAAGGTCAACGCCGGCGACGGCGCCAACAGCGTCAACGTTGGCGGCGCGGCCAACATCGTCAACAGCGGCAACGGCAACGACAACATCAGCGCCAACGGCGGCGCCAACAAGGTCAACGCGGGCGAGGGCGCCAACAGCGTCACCGTCGGCGGCGCGGCCAACGTGGTCAACAGCGGCGGCGGCAACGACAACATCACCGCCAACGGCGGCGCCAACGTCGTCGACGCCGGCGCCGGCAACAACACGGCGAGCCTGAACGGCGCCGCCAACGTGTTCAACAGCGGCGCCGGCGCCGACAAGGTCAACGCCAACGGCGGCGCCAACGTCATCAACGTCGGCGGCGGCAACGACAACGTGCTGGCCATCGGCGGCGCCAACGTCGTCACCGCCGGCATCGGCAGCGACACCGTCGTCGCGCTGGGCGGCGCCAACGGCATCAGCGCGGCCGACGGCAACGACAACCTGGTGGCCGGCGGCGGCGCCAACGTGGTCGTCGAGGAGGGCGGCAACAGCAGCATCGTGCTGGGCGGCCTGCTCAACATCGCCTACACGGGCGGCGCCAATAATAAGGTGGTGGCGCTGGGCGACGCCAACGCGCTGGTCAGCAACCAGGGCGGCAACCTGGAGGCGGCCGTCGGCGTCAGCAACGTGCTGCTGGCCAACGGCGGCGGCAACAAGCTGCTCGGCCTGGGCGGCGGCAACCTGGTCGCCGCCACCGTCGGCGGCAACACCGCCGTCGCCATCGGCGGCACCAACATCGTGTTAACCGAGCTGGGCGGCATGGTCAAGGCGGCCAGCGGCGGCCTGGGCAAGGTGCTGGCCGACGTCATGCCGAGCAAGGACGCGGCCAAGGCCATCGGCAACGCCACTGCCAAGTTGGCCGCCGGCATCAACAGCGGCAGCGGCAACGACGTCGTCGTCGCCGTCGGCGGCAACAACGTCGTCTACACCGGCGGCGGCAAGGACGTCGTCACCGCAGCCGGCGGCAACAACATCGTGCTGGCCAACGGCGGCGACAACGTCACCACCGCGCTGGGCGGCAACAACATCGTCGTCAACACGGCGGGCAACAACGTGGTGACGGCGGCCGGCTCGGTCAACGTCGTCGTCACCGGCCTTGGCGACGGCCTGGCCGACGTCAGCGCCAAGCTGTCCGGCGCCGTCGGCGGCAGCGTCACCAAGGCGGTGTCCACCTTCATCGGCGCCAACCTGGCCCACGGCGACGGCAACGACGTGGTCAGCGCCATCGGCTCGAGCAACGTGGTCTACACCGGCAGCGGCAACGACGTCGTCACCGCCATCGGCGCCAACAACGTGGTGTGTAGCGGCAGCGGCAACGACACGGTGACCGCCTTCGGCGCGCGCAACCTGCTGTGGGGCGACGCCGGCGCGGACACCCTGACGGCGGTCGGCGCCAACAACCTGCTGGCCGGCGGCAACTACGCCGAGATCGCCGCCACCGCCGTCGGCCTGCTCGACGCCGTCGCCGCCGGCGGCGCCGCCACCGACCTGGTCGGCAAGGCCGGCCTGTCCGGCCTGGCTTCCGGCCAGTCGGGCCGCGACGTCATGACCGCCTTCGGCAAGAACAACGTGCTGGTCGGCGGCAGCGCCGACACCACCGCCACCGCGCTCGGCGTCAACAACCTGGTCGTCACCGGCGCCGGCAAGGACGTCGTCACCGCGCTGGGCAGCAAGAGCGGCATCGCCACCGGCGCCGGCGACGACGTCGTCACCGTGATCGGAACGAACAACGTGGTGCTGGCCGGCGAGGGCAGGAACGTCGTCACCGCGCTGGGCAAGGCCAACATCATCGAGGGCGGCAGCGGCGACGACGTGCTCACCGCGCTGGCCTTCGGCACGGCGGCCAAATCCGTCAACGTCAACGGCAACCTGATCGTGGCCGGCGACGGCAACAACGTCGAAACCGTGGTCGGCAAGGACAACGCCGTCATCGGCGGCAGCGGCAAGGACGTGCTGGTGATGGTCAGCTACGGCGGCGGCAACACCAGCACCAAGACCAACGAGGTCGAGGGCAGCGGCCAGACCACCACCAGCACCACCAAGGGCAGCACCCAGTTCAACCTGGCCTGGACCGGCGCCGGCAACGACACGGCGGTGGTCTACGGCGACCACAACGTGGTGCTGTCGGACAGCGGCGACGACTTCCTGGTGGTGCTCAACTCGGGCAGCAAGCTGAGCTACAGCAGCACCACCACCGAGGCCGTCGAGGGCGCGGACAAGGCGCAAACCACCAGCCAGGCCAAGGTCAGCATCGACACCGGCATCAACTTCGTCCACGCCGGCGACGGCAACGACACCATGATCCTGGCCGGCACCACCACCATCGGCATGGGCGGCAAGGGCAACGACCTGATCGTCTCGTCGGGCCAGAACAACGTCGCCCTGGGCGGCGCCGGCGACGACGTCATCATCGGCCTGGCCGAGATCACCGTCTTCAACGCCGCCGAGGCCATCGTCGAGAACGACTACGAGTCGGCCGGCGACTGGGTCGGCGCGGCGATGAACGCCAACTTCATCCGCTCGCAGTACGGCGCCCTGTCCAAGGGCAACCTGGGCAGCCTGAACCTGGTGGGCAACGTGATCGTCGGCGGCGACGGCAACGACACCATCTTCGCCACCAACGCCGGCAGCTACGTCGGCGGCGGCAAGGGCAACGACACCATGATGGGCATGGGCTGGGGCGTCATCGACCACCTGCTGGTGGGCAAGGCCAACACCCTGAACGCGGCCTGGAAGGACGCCGGCGCCGGCTTCGACGCCATCACCAAGTACCTCAACACCACCTTGACCGACGAGATCGGCAAGGGTTGGAGCGGCGTGGCCGACGGTATCAAGGCCGAGCTGGCCAAGGCGACGGCCAGCGGCGCCAAGCTGGCCGACGGTCTCAACACGGTGGCCAACGACGCGCTGGCCGGCGTGGCCGGCGTGACCGGCCTGTCGGCCTCTGGCATCGACGTGGCCAGCCCGCTGAAGGCCGCGCTGGACGGCGGCAAGAGCGGCCTGAACACGGCCGTCAACGGCATCAGCAGCGGCGTCAACTACGTCGCCGACGCCGACGTCGGCACGGCGCTGGCCGACGCCGTGGCGTGGACCGGCGACGCGCTGAAGACCGCCTCCAACGCCAGCGGCAACGGCGTCGACTGGCTCGGCAAGTACCTGGGCATCAACCTGCACCTGAGCGAGTTCCAGGGCGCCGATTTCTTCATCGCCGGCCTGATGGCCTACTCGCTGGGCTACAAGTATGCCGGCAACAACCGCCTGTTCGGCGGCGACGGCGACGACACCTTCTACAGCGGCATGGGCAACGACGCGCTGTACGGCGGCGCCGGCAAGGACAGCTACGTGATGTCGATGGGCGACGGCAAGGACAAGGTCTACGACACGTCCGGCAGCGGCGACGTGCTCAAGTTCACCGGCAACAAGCTGTTCAGTTCGGTGGCGATGGGCGCCGACCACGTCAAGGCCAACATCGACGGCAGCGACCTGGTCATCAACTATGTCGATGGCGGCAAGTCCTACGCCCAGTTCACCGTGGTCGACTACGCCAAGACCGGCTTCAGCGAAGTGGACGTGGTCGACGCCGCCGGCAAGCAGGTCGCCGCGCTCAGTATGGCCGACTTGATCGCCCATGCCGAGCACGGCGCCGACAGCTATGCCATGGCCGCCACCTGGACGGCGGACCGCCTGCACAGCTTCGCCGACCTGTTGACGGCGTCCATCACCGGCGGCGACGACGCCGTGCAGTTGGTCGGCGTCGGCACGGCGACGGTCTGATCCGGCCAGCGGGAAGGCCGCGCGGCCACCGCCGCGCGGCCGATTTGCTGATTAAAAAGGCAATTTCCCTGCCGGCGGCGCCCTCGCGCGCCGTCGGCGCACGTGGATGCCCCGCCAAGCGTGGAAATATGCGCGTCCCGCACGTGTAGCTGTTGACTCGCCTTCGCAAGCCGCCCTATAGTGACGGGATGATTTCCGAATTCCAAGAACTATCCGACAAAATCGACCAGTTGGCCGCGATGACCCAGGCCTTGCGCCGGGAGAACGCCCAATTGCGCCAAGCCAACTCCGCCCTGGTGGTGGAGAACCTCGGCTACCAGGCCCGCTTGAGCGAGGCCGCCGGCCGCGTCGAGGCGCTGCTCGAGCAGATCCCCGCGCTGGTGGCCGAATCCATGGCGTCGGCCGACACCGAGGACGCGCAATGATCCAGCTCGACGTGGCCATCATGGGCCAACCCTACCGCCTGGTCTGCAAGGCCGACGAGGAGAGGGCGCTGCGCGAGGCGGCCGCCTTCCTCGACAAGAAGATGTGCTCGATCCGCGACGCCGGCAAGGTCAAGGGCAACGACCGCATCGCCGTCATGGCGGCGCTGGGCATGGCGGCCGAATTCCTCTCGGTGAAATCGCCGCAGGGACCGTTGTCGGACCTGTCGATCCTCGAGGTGCAGCAGAAGATCAGCGCCATGCACAAGGTGTTGGACGGCGCGCTGACGCCGCAGGAAGCCTTGTTTTAATTCGTCAAAGCTCTTCCCCTCGCCGGGACAAGAGAGTAAACTTCGTGGCACCCTGCAGTGTTCGCGATTGTCATATATTCCTTGAACCATTTATGTGCACCGGTTGCGGGATTTTGTTTGATGGGAGTGAGCGTCGCTAGTCCGACGAACCCGAAGTTGAACTAACTGTGACCACCTTGAACCGTTTGGTTCGGGATGCCGGCATAGCGGCACAGGCGGGGTACTATTCCAAAAGAGCGGTTGCGAACATCGAGTGCGCAGCCGCTTTTTTACGTCCCTAGTGTCTAGGTTTGTCCGTCTGGAGAGAGCGCGATGCAATACTGGTTGATGAAATCCGAGCCGGACGAGGTCAGCATCGACGACGTGCTGGCCGCGCCCGGCCACACCGTCTCGTGGTTCGGCGTGCGCAATTACCAGGCGCGCAACTTCATGCGCGACGCCATGCGGCCCGGCGACGGCGTGCTGTTCTACCACTCCAGCTGCGCCCAGCCCGGCGTGGCCGGCCTGGCCGAGGTGGCCAGCGCCGCCTATCCCGACGCCACCCAGTTCGCCGCCGGCGGCAAATACCACGACCCCAAGGCCACGCCGGAGCAGCCGCGCTGGAGCGCGGTCGACGTGCGCGCGCTAAGGAAGACCCGGCTGCTGCCGCTGGCCGAGATGCGCACCATTCCCGCGCTGGAGGACATGCTGCTGCTGCAAAAGGGCAGCCGCCTGTCGATCACGCCGGTCAGCGCCGGCCAGTGGAACGCCATCGTCAAGCTGCTTGGGGCCGGCGCCGCGTCCCTAGAAGGGTCAGACCCTAGGGTCTGACCCTGGCGCTTTGCCTGTTGCGCAGCCCCCGACCTTGATCGGCATGGGCGCTCGACTCCGCGCCCGGACGGCGCTCAACGCGGCAGTGCCGCCACGCCGCCCTCGTTGAGCTTGAACACGCTGACCACCTCGGCCAGCGCGGCCGCCTGCTCCTGCAGCGAGGCCGCCGCCGCCGCCGCCTGCTCGACCAGCGAGGCGTTTTGCTGGGTCACCTCGTCCATCTGCGTGATGGCCTCGTTGACCTGCTCGATGCCGACGCTCTGCTCGGCGCTGGCGGTGGTGATCTCGCCCATGATGTCGGTGACGCGCTGGATGCTGTCGACCACCTCGCGCATGGTCGCGCCGGCCTTGGTCACCTGGGCGCTGCCGGCGTCGACCTTGCTGGTCGAGTCGTTGATCAGTTCCTTGATCTCGCGCGCGGCGGCGGCGCTGCGCTGGGCCAGGTTGCGCACCTCGCTGGCGACCACGGCGAAGCCACGGCCCTGCTCGCCGGCCCGCGCCGCCTCGACCGCCGCGTTCAGCGCCAAAATGTTGGTCTGGAAGGCGATGCCGTCGATCACGCTGATGATGTCACCGATCTTGCGCGCCGACTCGTGGATCGCCGCCATGGTGGCGACCACCTCGGCCACGGCGGCGCCGCCGCCCTGCGCCACCGAGGAGGCGGTCTGCGCCAGCGTGTTGGCCTGGCGCGCGTTGTCGGCGTTTTGCCGCACCGTCGAGGTCAGCTCCTCCATCGACGAGGCGGTCTGCTCCAGGCTGCTGGCCTGGTGCTCGGTGCGCGCCGACAAGTCCATATTGCCGGCGGCGATCTCGCTGCTGCCGCTGGCGATGTTGCCGGTGCCGTTGCGCACGTCGATAACGATGTGCAACAGGCTGTCGTTCATCGTCTTGAGCGCCTGCAGCAGGCGGCCCGTCTCGTCGGCCGAGTCGACCGTGATCTCGCTGCGCAGGTCCTTGTTGGCGACGGCGACGGCGATGTCGACGGCGTGGTGCAGCGGCACGATGATGCCGCGCGTCAGCCACCAGGCGCAGGCCACGCCGCACAGTAGCACCAGCGTGCCGAAGCCGAGCATGAAGTTGCGGCTGTGCTTGTAGACCGAGTTGATCTCGGCCGCCGTCGCGTCGATGCTGGCGCGCTGCATGTTGAGCAGGGTCTGCAGGCTGCCCAGGTACTGCTTGCCGGCCGGCACGAACTGCTGGTCCAGCAGCGCGTTGGCCTGCTCCGACTGGCCCTCGGCCTTCAGCTTGCCGACGTTGTCGCGGATCGCCAGGTAGTTCTTGCGCGCCACCTTCATTTCTTCAAATTTTTCCTTCTCCTGCGCCGTCTCGAGCAGCGCCTCGACCTTCTGCTGCAGCGCGTTGACGTCGCGCGCGGAGTTGGCCACGTCCTCGGTGAAGAAGGCCACCAGCGAGGCGTCGCTGCTCTTCGCCATGGCGCCGGTGCGGCGCACGCTGGTGTGGATCAGCGTATACCAGTCGGCCACCATGCGCTCCTTGGCCAGCGGCTGATGCATCATGTTCTGCGTGCCCTCGGCGACGGTTTGCAGGTTGTGGATGCCGATCACCGTCATCAGCATCATCAAGGCCAGCAGCAGGGCGAAGCCGGCGGCGAGGCGGGTACCGATATTCAAATTCTTCATGATAGGGCGGCGCCGGCGAAGGCGCGAATTGTTTAAGGAGTGAAGGCGCGCGCAATGCGTGGCGTCAACAATATCGCAAAAAATTCCACAAAGAAAGCGCTAGTGACTTTCGTTTCCGCAATATATTGCCCTGTTGCCAATATGCGACGGGGCGCGGCCATGGTGTACCATCGAGCAATATTGCCGCGTGCCACGAGCGCGGCGTCCGCTCGACAACCTCCACGGTCCGCCATCGCCATGTCCTCGCCTTCGCCGTTCTTCGCCGCCGCCACGCCGGCCCATGTTCATCCGCCGGGCCCGCGTGGCGTCGCGCCGGCCCGCGCGCCAGGGGGCCGCTGATGGACTGGGGACTGGTGCTGGTGTTGTTGTTGATGGGCGCCTTCGGCGGCTTCTCGGCCGGATTGCTGGGCATAGGCGGCGGCATGATCCTGGTGCCCTTCATCACCATGATCTTCAGCGCGCGCGGCTTCGCGCCCGAGGTGATCGTCCACATGGCCATCGCCACCTCGCTCGGCACGATCTTGTTCACCTCGATGTCCTCGGTGCGCGCCCACCACCTGCACGGCGCGGTGCGCTGGCGCATCGTCGCGCTGCTGTCGCCGGGCATCCTGCTCGGCTCGTGGATCGGGCCGTGGATAGGCAAGCAGATGTCGTCGACCGTGCTGGCGCTGTTCTTCGGCCTGTTCATCTCCTTCTCGGCGACACAGATGCTGCTGGGGAAAAAGCCCAGCGGCGGGCGCGAGCTGCCCGGCACTGTCGGCATGTTCGCCGCCGGCGGCCTGATCGGCCTGCTGGCCGGGCTGGTGGGGGCGGGCGGCGGCTTCATCTCCATCCCCTTCATGGGCTGGTGCAATGTGAAGATCCACAACGCCGTCGCCACCAGCGCCGCGCTCGGCTTCCCGATCGCGCTGGCCGGCACCTTGTCGAACATTTTCTATGGTTGGGGAGTGGCCGATTTGCCGCCGTACTCGCTGGGTTTCATCTACCTGCCGGCGCTGGCGGTGATCGCCACCGCCAGCGTGCTGTTCGCCCCGCTCGGCGCGCGCACCGCGCACCGCTTGCCGGTGGCGACGCTGAAGAAGGTGTTCGCCGTGGTGCTGTACTGCCTGGCCGCGTATATGTTGTGGAAGGCTTTCCACTAGCTGTAGCGAGCTGCGTTTGAAACCGCTCCGACCTGCATTTGACGAAATTCTCGGCCAGGACCAACTGCAACTGACACGCCTCTCAAACCAGCATTTGCAAATGAACCTGCATTCAGCAGCAGTCTTGAATCGCCCCTGGCGTCCAAAACAACTCAATCATTCTGCGGCTTCCAGCCGACGATGTGTGGCGGCGCGCTTGGCGGCGAACTTGGCTTCAACCTCAGCGGCCGGGATCTGCTTGCCGGCATTGGCCGAGTCCAGGCCGATCTGCACTTGGCGACGAAACCCTGCGTCTTGTTCTACCGCTTCCTGCTGCTGCCGAACAAAGTCACGCATGAAGGCGCGCAGCAGCTGGGCGCCGGTACGGTCGCGGCCCTTGGCGGCTGTCATGAATTGCTCTTTCAGGCTCTCATCGACTCGGAAGGTAAAGCTTGCTTCGCTCATGGACTTACCCCTATGTGTCACAACGCAATCACATGGTAGCGCAGGCAAGGGTCGGCCGCCGTTTGGCGAACGGAGGTTTGTTGCACCTTCAGGCCGCGCCAGTTGTATTTGCATTTGTTGCTAGTCGGCCTAGATCAGCCACAGGTCGCTACAACTAGCCGCCTGCGGTCACCGGATCGTGTGGCGCTAGACTGTTTCCGCTAGATCAATTAGCGTGTCGTAGTGCCCCCTGAGCTCTCGAGCGAGTTCGTCGAAGGTAAAACAATGCAGATGTTGACTGTTGATTACGGTGTACTTCCTGCGCCATTCGAATCGCTGGCTTAGACCTGTTTTCTTCAAAAACTGGTCACGTCCAAGCACAAGGATTCCGACGTAATCAATCTTCGGCGCACCGAAATGCTCGTCAATTTTGCTCGTTCTCTGGTAATCATCGAGGCGGAAGTACCAGTCAACCACTTGACTAAAGCCGTGTTCAAACGTCTTCGCCCATTGATAGCTCTGGTTCGCTTTCGTTTTAGCCTTGGTGGCAAAAATGCTGTCCTTCTTCGCATGCTCAAACTCAACGAAAAGAAATTTTGTGCGATCCTCATTTGCCACCGCATAGTCGGCGCGGAATTCTTGTACAACAGAACATTCGGGAAGGTAGGCTGCTGGCAGTAGTCCTGGGCAAAATGCGCGCGACATGAGCAGCAAGAGGTGCGGATGCGATGTGAAGAATTCCTGCAAGCCTCCTGGCCCGGTTTCCTCTAACTGCTCGTTGTCCGTTAGTAGTTTGTCCAGCGCCGCCAAGTCGGCATGAGCCTGACGTAAGTCTAGCTTCAAGCCGATCATTTCGATCATTGCTAAGCTTCCGAGCGCGGCACGATGTCGAGTACCTGAATCACTCCTTCGCCCGGCTGGTAGAACAAGCGGAAATCCTTGATTCTCGCGACAAGAACGCCGGGGCGCGAGTTGGAAGATCTGACCTGTTCGACGGGCAGGGCCTTGCCGGACTCAAAGGCACGAAGTACTTCTGCCAGCCCTTGCTTCAATTCACCTTCCGCCTTTTGGAGCGCAATAGTCGCCCGCTGCGTCATTTCCACTTGCATGAATTTGCTCCTTGGTAGGTGCTCGCTGGTGCAACAATTTTACATCGGATCGCGTCCGATCAGATAATTGTGGGCGCGTAGCAAAAGGTGCTTTGTCGCCGGTGGCTGTTGCTAGTCGGCAGGGCGTTGCAGGGAGGTGTCGCCGGTCAACGCGAACGGCAGCGCCCTGGCCCAGCGGTTGGAGGACAGCGAAAACGTCAGCGCGCGCACCTGGTGATACCAGCCGGCGGGCACATACAGCAGGTCGCCGGGGTTGACGATGACCTCGATCATCAACGCTTGGCGGGCCAGGGGGAACTTATCGAAGTCCGGCGCCTCGGGGTCGAACGGCGAACCGAACAGGATGGCGTTCGCCTCGCGCGGGTAAAGGAACTCGTCGTGGTGCGGCGGCGACAGGAAGATCCGTTTGGTCCCCCAGATCTGCGCGAAGATGTTGTCGTCGTAGTCGCAGTGCAACGGCGTCACCGTTCCCGCCGGGCCGAGCCAAAAGCGCGGCGGACCCATTTTGTCGAAGTAGGTGGGCCAGTGGCATAGGCGATTCAGTTCGCGCAGTTCCAGATTGCCCAGGTAGGGCGGCAGCTCGTGCGCGCCGCTGGCGACCAGCTCGAGATACTCGAGCATCGACATGTCCTGCATCGCCCGGTCGGTCGCGAACGCCGTGTTGATGTAGTCGCCCACCCGCGCCCGCACGGGCAGGTGGCTATAGTGCTCGCGCAGCGTTTGCGGCGTCAGGGCGGTCAGCGGCCAACGGTTGACCAGCCCGCTCGTCAGGAACGGCAGGCCCTGGGCGGCGCGGGCGCGGAAGGCCTTGGCGTCGAGCGAACCCAAACGCGGCACGGCGGCAATGGTCGGCAGCCCGCGCGCGGCGCGCTTGATCGCCTCGCGCATGTCGTCGATCGAGCTGACGCCGCGCACCAGCGCGTCCCGTTGCTCGCGCGCCAGCCTTCTGGCGGCGACCGCCTCGGGCGAGTCGCCCTCCGTCTCCTGCCGCGTCGGCGGCAAGCGTGGCGTTTCGCGCACGCTCACGCCGGCGCTCACGCCAAGGCCCGCGCCGTGCGCGTGCCCTTGTCGCGGTAGGCCCAGGCCAGCAGCACTAGTGCGCCGACGATCATCGGCAGCGACAGCACCTGGCCAGAGGAGATGTTGAAGCCGGCGAACTCGACTTCCCAGTCCGGCGTGCGGAAGTACTCGGTGAAGAAGCGCGCGCAGCCGTACAGCAGAGTGTACATGGCGCCGACGGCCAGCCGTGGCCGCTCCTTGCGCGCGTACAGCCACAGCAGCACGAACACCAGCAGGCCGTCCACCAGCAGCTGGTAGATCGGCGACGGGTGGCGCGGCAGCGCGTCGACGTTGGGCCAGATCATCGCCCACGGCAGGCTGGCGTCGGCCACGCGGCCGGGCAGCTCGGCGTTGATGAAGTTGCCCAGGCGGCCGCAGGCGTAGCCCAGCGGCACCAGCGGGGCGATGAAGTCGTACACGTCGAGCAGGTTGCGGCCGGACTTGCGCGCCCAGAAGGCCATCGCCAGCATCACGCCGATGAAGCCGCCGTGGAAGGACATGCCGCCGTGCCACACCTGCAAGATCTCCAGCGGGTGGGCGAAGAAGTAGCCGGGGCGGTAGAACAGCACCTCGCCCAGGCGGCCGCCGAGCACCACGCCGAGCATGCCGTAGAACAGCATGTCGTCCAGGTCGACGTTCTTCCAGGCCAGCGCGGCGATGTGCGGCTGGCGGATGCGCACCCGGCCCAGGGCGATGAACAGGGCGAAGGCCAGCACGTACATCAGGCCGTACCAGTGGATCTGCACCGGCCCCAGCGAGAGGGCGATCGGGTTGGGCATCGGGTGTATCAGCATTGTGTGTTCTTTCGTAGTAATTCCAAAAAGCCCTGCAGCACCGGCGAGTCGTTGTCGCGGCGCCAGGCCAGCCCGGTCTCCACTTGTGGCGTGGGATCGGACAGCGAGCGGTATTCTACTCCGGGGCGCATCAGCTTCGACACCGATTGTGGCACAAGGGCGATGCCCATGCCGGCCGACACCAGGCTGACGATGGTCTGCATCTGGATCGCCTCCTGGCCGATGGGCGGCGTGACGCCGGCGCCGCGGAACACCGACAAGATGGCGTCGTGCAGGGCCGGCGAGATGGCGCGTGGGAAGATGATCAGCGGCAGCGGCGGCAGGCCGGCCAGCGCCACCGGCCCCGGCTTCTTCAAGGCCGCCAGCCCGCTCGGTGCGGCCAGCACCAGCGGCTCCTTGAGCACCGGCAGGTAGTCCAGCTCGACCCTGGCGCGGTCGGGCAGCGGCGGGATCAGCAGGCCGGCGTCGATGCGCTGGTGCAGCAGGTCGTCCAGCTGCAGGTCGGAGGTGGCCTCCAGCAGCGTGATCTGCACCTGCGGATAGGCCGCGCGGTAGGCGCGCAGGAAGGGCGGCAGCACGCTGTAGTCGGCCGAGGAGACGAAGGCCAGCGTCAGCCGGCCGACCTCGCCGGCGGCGGCCCGTTGCACCAACTGCGGCAGCGCCTGCGCCTGCGCCAGCAGGCGGCGCGCCTCGGGCAGCAGGGCGGCGCCGGCCGCCGTCAGCGCCACGCCGCGCCGGTTGCGCTCGAACAGGGCGGCGCCCAGCAGCTCCTCGAGCGCCAGGATGGTCTGCGACAGCGGCGGCTGGGTCATGTGCAGGCGCAGCGCGGCCTTGCCGAAGTGCAGCTCCTCGGCGACGCTGACGAAGTAGCGCAGTTGGCGCAGTTCCAGATTCATCGATATGCGTTTCTATTTAAATTGGCGAGTTCGATATCTTTTGCGACTCACAGACAGGCGAATGATATATTTGACACCCGCCCCCGCGCAAGGCAATCTGGTGGTCATTACGCTGCGCCCCAACACCCCAATACCGCGCCCCCGCGCCAGCCGCGCCGGGCGCGCCCCTCCTGGAGACTTCATCATGCCGCAATACCGTTCCCGCACCACCACCCACGGCCGCAACATGGCCGGCGCCCGCGCCCTGTGGCGCGCCACCGGCATGAAGGACGGCGATTTCGACAAGCCGATCATCGCCGTGGTCAACTCCTTCACCCAGTTCGTGCCCGGCCACGTCCACCTGAAGGACCTGGGCCAGCTGGTCGCCCGCGAGATCGAGGCGGCCGGCGGCGTCGCCAAGGAATTCAACACCATCGCCGTCGACGACGGCATCGCCATGGGGCACGGCGGCATGCTGTACTCGCTGCCCTCGCGCGACCTGATCGCCGACTCGGTCGAATATATGGTCAACGCCCACTGCGCCGACGCCATGGTCTGCATCTCCAACTGCGACAAGATCACCCCCGGCATGCTGATGGCCGCCATGCGCCTGAACATTCCGGTGGTGTTCATCTCCGGCGGCCCGATGGAGGCCGGCAAGGTCATCAAGGTGGTCGACGGCGCGCAGAAGATCATCAAGCTCGACCTGGTCGACGCCATGATCAAGGCCGGCGACAGCTCGGTCAGCGACGCCGACGTGGCCGAGATCGAACGCTCGGCCTGCCCCACCTGCGGCTCCTGCTCCGGCATGTTCACCGCCAACTCGATGAACTGCCTGACCGAGGCGCTCGGCCTGGCCCTGCCGGGCAACGGCACCATCGTCGCCACCCACTCCGACCGCAAGGAGCTGTTCCTGCGCGCCGGCCGCCTGGTGGTCGAGCTGGCCAAGCGCTATTACGAGCAGGACGACGCCTCGGTGCTGCCGCGCGCCATCGCCAGCAAGGCCGCCTTCGAGAACGCCATGGCGCTCGACGTCTCCATGGGCGGCTCGACCAACACCGTGCTGCACCTGCTGGCCGCCGCCCACGAGGCCGGCGTCGACTTCAACATGGCCGACATCGACCGCATCTCGCGCAAGGTGCCCTGCCTGTGCAAGGTCGCGCCGATGACCGACAAATACCACATCGAGGACGTCCACCGCGCCGGCGGTATTTCGGCCATCCTCGGCGAGCTGGCCCGCGCCGGCCTGCTCGACACCACGCTGCCGACCATCCACGCGCCGACCATGGCCGAGGCCATCGCCCGCAACGACGTCAAGGTCAGCGACGACCCGGCGGTGCACCAGTTGTTCCGCGCCGCGCCGGGCGGCGTGCCGACCCAGGTGGCGTTCTCGCAGTCCGAGCGCTACGCCGCCGTCGACACCGACCGCAGCAACGGCTGCATCCGCGACAAGGCGCACGCCTACTCGCAGGACGGCGGCCTGGCCGTGTTGTACGGCAACCTGGCCGAGAAGGGTTGCATCGTCAAGACCGCCGGCGTCGATGAAAGCATTTTGAAGTTCAGCGGCAAGGCCCGCGTGTTCGAGAGCCAGGACGCGGCCGTCGAGGCCATCCTCGGCGACAGCGTGCACGAGGGCGACGTCGTCATCATCCGCTACGAGGGACCGAAGGGCGGCCCCGGCATGCAGGAGATGCTGTACCCGACCTCGTACATCAAGTCCAAGGGCCTGGGCAAGGCCTGCGCCCTGTTCACCGACGGCCGCTTCTCCGGCGGCTCGTCCGGCCTGGTGATCGGGCACGCCTCGCCGGAGGCGGCCGAGGGCGGCGCCATCGGCCTGGTGGAGGAGGGCGACATGATCGACATCGACATTCCCGAGCGCAGCATCAACCTGCGCATCGACGCCGCCGCGCTGGCCGCGCGCCGCGCCGCCATGGAGGCCAAGGGCGCCGGCGCCTGGCTGCCGACCAAGCGCGACCGCGTCGTCTCGCAGGCGCTGCAAGCCTACGCCGCGCTGACCACCTCGGCCGACCGCGGCGCCGTGCGCGACCTGTCGCAGCTGAAGCGCTAGCCCTGCGGTGCGCCAGCAAACCCCAGCGGCGTAAAATTAGGGTCAGACCCTAGGGTCTGACCCTGGCTCTCCGCCTTTGAGTGCTCTGGTAGCCGCTGGCACGCCGAGATGCTCCCCAGCGCCGCCTACTTGCGCTTGTCGAAGCTGTCCTTGACGCGCTGCTGGCGCCGCTTCTCGTCGACGTTGTGGGCCTTGCGCTTGTCCAGGCCCAACATCGGTTCAAGGAACTCGAACCAAACGAAGGCGAACACCATCAAACCGACGATCCACCACCACGAGACGGCGGCGAAACGCCAGACTTCGAAATAGCGCAGGCCGCACAGGGCCAGGATGAGCAGGATGAGCGGCATGGCGGACTCCCAAGTGAGCCTCCATCTTACAAACAATTACAACTATCCGCCGGCTAAATTGTGATACGCCCGTCAACCACGGGCGGACGAAGCGCGTTTTGTATGTATTCGGTCTTCGTGCTGCGCGGCAAAACGGGGTAGAATTGCGAGAGGTTTACTATGGAGAACACAATGAAACGCACTTTGATGATGGTTGGTATGTTGGCAGTGTCCGCATTCGCTTCGCAGGCTGCGATGGCCAATGCCGATTTGGCGAAAGCCAAGAATTGCATGGCTTGCCACGCAGTCGGTAGCAAACTGGTGGGCCCTGCCTACAAAGACGTGGCGGCCAAATACGCCGGTCAAAAAGACGCCGAAGCCAAGCTGGTGGCCAAGGTCTTGAAGGGCGGCTCCGGCGCCTGGGGCGCGATCCCAATGCCAGCCAATCCACAGGTGAGCGAGGCGGAAGCCAAGACCCTGGTCAAATGGGTGCTGGCGCAGAAGTAATTCTGCTCGGCCCAAAAGCGAACGCGCCCACTTCGGCGCGTTTTTTTTCGTCCAGCCTTTTTGCCCCGGCACGGCCCCTCACGCTTCCGCAGTTGTGCCTCACTTCGTTCGCAGTGGCCATTTTATGGGGAAACTTGCATCGCCAAAAAACAAAAACGGCCCGCAGATGCGGGCCGTTTCTTATAGATGGGGAGGAGAATATTGCGGGACAAACCCAGACCAGATAAGCCCAAACCCCTTTGATCGATCATGACTTATTCAGAAAGCAAGGTCGTATAATACACTTCTTTGCTATGCCAGACAACCGCCCTCATGCGATTTGATCCCAAGATAGATGCAGTGCTCAACCTTGCGCCCCGTCAGTTGCTGTTTGCGGAAGTTTGGTTTAACCAGGTGCACGAATTTTCTTTGGACGCGTTTCGCGTTCGGGCAATGAACCCGGTCAATTCCGTCCGTGAACTGTTACGAAGTCTGGAGTCGGGCTCTCCTGTGAACGACAGCGACCGGCGACGTATTTGGGGCGAATTGCTGTCCGTACTGGAAGCGGCCCCGCTGCTGCAGAACGATATTTTTCAGCCTGCGGGGAATGAATTATGTCTCTTGGTGAAGGACTTCATTGGCAAGGATAAAAAGGATAGCGCAGCGAGTTCCTTCCCGCTGATCGAGGCGTTCGGCAGGGAGCTCGAGGTCGCCCTCAGTAAGCATTTTGTACCCGTGTGCATTGCATGGCTGACCCGGACACTCATGGAGGTCGGTCCGGCCGGCGCCACTGACCCTGACCTCGCGACCATCGCCGCGATCACGGGACAGTTGCTGAGTTGCCTCGTTGACGAGGGATGGAGCCTGGAGTCCTTGTTCACGCTGTATCGAAGCACGTTCGCAAGCGATATTGTTCACACTACGACCGGTCAGCCGTACAGCTTCGCGCGCGCCGCGGACTGGATGTTTACCCGACTGCAGCGGGCACCCAAGCCGTATACCGTGACGTTTGTCATCAACCAGGTGACCGACGTCGGCGCGTTCCCTGCCCAGGTGGGCGATATTGGTTTCTCCACGGCGCCGCCTGAGATCACGCCAAATTCATCCAAGTTGGTCAATCGCATGGCGACACCGAGCGGCTCGCGCGTATTTGCCACAATGACAGTGCAGGCCAGGGATGGTCGTATCGCCGGTATGCGCGCGGCGCAGCACATCGAGCAGGTACTGGACGTTGTGCGCTACGACTTCGAGCGCAACAACTTCACGCTTTCGGAAAAATTCATTGTGAAGAAGGCTGACGGCCATAAGGTACTGGACGTCGCGCGCATGGTTCCCAATCAGACTAGGGAAATCTCGCAGAGTGCGCTTCATCAGTTCATGCGGCGACTCGGCGACTTGGTGTCCAGCGGTACGTTGCAGGACGATTCGAAGGACCGGATCTATTCGGCGTTTCGGCTTTATCGCATGGGTGCCGAGGCCGGCAACCTGGAGAATAAGCTCGTCAATTGGTGGACTGCGTTGGAATTTCTCGTCAAGGCGGGCGGCGGCGGCGGCATTGGCGATGCGGTGGAAAATGCGCTCTATCCCACCGTAACCTTGGCCTACCTCTCGAAGCATTTGGAGGCGATACGTGCGGCTCTGCATGCGTTGCGCGTCCCGCTTGTTCGCCCGGACACGGGGGCGCAGCTGGACACTGCCGCCATTTCGCTCCATGAACTCTACGCCCTCTGTTTGGATGGAGTGTTCCAGACCCGCATCCTGGCCGCCGTCGTCGGGCATCCCTATGCCGTCCTACAGATGAATAAATTCTTCCTCAAGATCGCGACCCCGAGGGATTTGGCTGAAACGCTGAAGCACCATGAGCGCTCGGTGCGCTGGCAAATTCAACGAATCTATCGCGCTCGCTGTGATGTCGTTCACAGCGCCGGCCGCGTCGCGCAGGCGACGCTGTTGTGCGCAAACCTCGAGTCCTATCTTAAGATATTGCTCGACAGCTTTCTCCAGTCTTTGCATCGACACTCCACGCTTCGGACTCCGAAGGAGTTCTTCGACCGACAACGCCACACATTCGACCGTGTGTCTCGGCAACTGGCCGGGAACGACAGCGGATTGTTGATAGATCTGCTTTCTCGCGATGTCGTCGGCTAGAAGGAACCGTTTTGACGAACCGGCGCGGCCCCTTTCACAAGCCGGACTGGACAATGGCATGAAAAAAGGCGCGCCGTTCGCACGGCGCGCCTTTGTCGTCAGGCCATCGCGGCCGACTTCCTTTTCTTTACTTGACCACTTCCATCTTGGTCTTTTTACCGCCCTTGTAGGTGAACAGGGTCAGCGAACCGTCCTTGATGTCGCCGTTGGCGTCGAAGGCGATCGGGCCGGTCACGCCCTGGTACTTGATCTTGGCCAGGAAGGGCAGGTACTTGGCCGGCTCGGCCGACTTAGCCTCGGCCATGGCGGCGGCCATGGTCATCACCGCGTCATACACGTACGGCGCGTACAGCAGCACCGGCGAGTTGTACTTCTTCTGGTAACGGGCCTGGAAATCGTCCAGGTTCTTCTGCTGGTCCGGCGTCACGCCGCCGGCTTCGGCGCAGGTGACCAGGTCGTCGCCGATCGAGTCGCTGGCCAGCTTGGGCAGCATCTCGGTGCAGGCGCCGTCGCCGCCCATGAACTTGGCCTTGATGCCCAGCGCCTTCATCTGGCGCAGCATCGGGCCGGCCACCGAGTCCATGCCGCCGAAGAAGATCAGGTCGGGGTTCTTGGCTTTGATGGTGGTCAGGATGGCGTTGAAGTCGGTGGCGTTGGCGTTGGTGAACTCCTTGCCGACGATCTGCACGCCCGGCAGCGATTTTTTCGCGCCCTTGACGAACTCCTCGGCGACACCCTGGCCATAGGCGGTGCGGTCGTCGATGACGGCGATCTTCTTGGCGGCCAGCTTCTGCACCGCGTAGGCGCCCAGCGTGCCGCCCAGCTTGTTGTCGTTGGCGACGACGCGGAAGGCGGTGTTGAAGCGCTGCTTGGTGTACTGCGGCGTGGTGGCCGCCGGCGAGATTTGCGGGATGCCGGCGTCGAAGTAGATCTTCGAGGCGGGCACCGTGGTGCCCGAGTTCAGGTGGCCGATCACGCCGTTGACTTTGGCGTCGACCAGCTTCTGTGCCACCGCCGTGCCTTGTTTCGGATCGGCCGCGTCGTCTTCCAGCACCAGTACGAACTTGACCGGTTTGCCGTTGATCTTGAAGCCTTTGGCGTTCAAGTCCTCGACCGCCATCTTGGCGCCGTTTTCATTGTCTTTGCCCAGGTGGGAGGAGGCGCCGGAGACGGGCGCGACGTGGCCGATCTTGATCACTTCCTGCGCGTTGGCGCTGCCGGCGAAGGCCAGGGCGATGGCGAATGGAATCAACTTAGTCTTAAACAACATAAACATTCTCCAAGTAATTGAAAACAGCAGCGTCTCGTGAACGCCGTTCATTAGTTTGTCCAAGGCCAGAAGGTACAACAAAATAAATGGTTAGCAAAGCGCGAACGCGAGGTATTTAGCCTTTTTGTCATAATTGCCGGCAGCTGTATGTTTTCGGCAGCAGAGGATGCCATTGGCGCCGGCTTGCCGTCCGGCTTTACTTCTTATGGACCTGCAAGTGCGCCAGCTCCTGCGACACGGCGCGGGCGACGACTTTCTCCAGCGTCAGTTGGAGGCCGGCGCGGATCTCGCCGGTCAGGTCGCGCAGGGCGTGGTCGAGCACCTCGGCCAGGCTGTCCTTGATGCGCTGTTCCAGCACGAAGTCGATTCTTCCCTGCAGTTGCTGCAGGATGCGTTCGGCTAGGCGTTGTTCCAAGGCGGCCAGCGCGGCCTCGTCCAGGCCGGCCGGACCGTGTGGCGCCGCGTTGGCGCTGCTCTGCGCCGCCGGCGACAGCTGTGGCGCATGATTGGCCTGCGTGGCCTGCGTGGCCTGTGCGGCCGGCATGGCGGGCGGGGCGCCGTCGCCTGCCGCCTCGGCGGCGTCGCCGCTGGCCGGCGCGGCGGAAGACATGCTGGCCGGCATCGACGCCGGCTCGTCCACCAACACTTCGGTCAGGACGGGGATGCTGGCGTCGAAAGAGGAGCTCATGTTTTGCCTGCGACGAAGTGGGTGAGCGGATACTCCTGCTGCTTGTAGGCCACATAGCGTTTGCGGCCGGCGGCGGCGTCGACCTCGTCCGACGAGATCACCTCGATCATCCGGGCGAACTGCGCCAGATTGGCCGGCGCCCGTTGCGACAGGTTGACCAGCAGTTCGTAGTGGGGCAGGGCGGCCGCGTCGTTATCGGTCAGGATGATCGGGGTTTGCGCCGCCAGCGGGTCGTCGGCGAGCACGTGGGGCAGGAAGTCGGTGGCGGAGAACGTCCACATCGCCGCGTTAAGTTGCGCCAGTTGCGCCGCATCGTCGGTCATCAGCACCAGGCGGGTGTTGGCCGCCCAGGCTTTGCGCACCAGCCGGCAGGCATAGGCGATCTTGTCGGGGACGTTGCTGTGAAAGTCGATACGGGTCATGGGCTGTCGGTTCCGGGAATTGCTGAGTGCTAGCGATGCAAGCATTTTACCCGCTCGCGGCCCATCCTAGAACTGGAAGCCGGGCGGCGCCTCGGGTTGTTGTTGTTTGCGCCGGCGCGCCTCCTCCTCGGCGGCGGCGCGCGCATTGTCCCGCGCCGCCGCGCGCGTTTGTTCGGCGGCGTCCGGCTGCGGCGCCGGCGCGGCGGCCACCGGCGGCGGATTCTGGTAGTTGGGGGGAAGGATCTTTTGCACGGGGTAGCCGGCGTCGCTGAGCAGCACGTCCCAGCTGGACTGCTCGAAGCCGATCTGCTTGCCACGGCCGACCAGCAGCAGCGGCAACTGGCCGTTGCTGCCGGCCTTCTTCAAGGCGGCCTGGTCGTCCGCCGTGTTGACGGTTTTCTCGCGGAAGGGGATGCCGCGCGCCAAGAGCATGGCGCGGGCCTGGTCGCAGGCCTCGCACTGGGCCGTGCTGTACAGGGTGACGGGACGGTTGCGCACCGCCGCCGCCAGCTCGGCCGGCAGTTCGACGGCGGAGCCGCCGCCCGAGAATGACTTCAGCTCCACCTTGGCCTTGGCCGCCTTGCCGCTTGGTAGCGGCGGCGCGTCGCTGTAATGCGTCACGCCCTTGTCGTCGACCCATTTGTAGACCTGGGCCTGGACGCCGCCGGCGGCGCCGGCACACAACAACAGTATTGCTGCCAGCTTCAATCCCATCTCCGCCTCCGCTGCGTCCTTACTAGTTTGCCCTTAGGCCGCCATGCCGCTGTGGCGCAGCAGCGCGTCGATGCTCGGCTCGCGGCCACGGAAGGCGGTGAACGATTCGAGCGCCGGACGCGATCCGCCGACGGCCAGAATCTCCTGCTGGAAGCGCTTACCCGTTTCGGTCGACAGCGCGCCGCCATCCAAGGCCGCCGCCTCTTCAAATGCGGCGTAGGCATCGGCCGACAGCACCTCGGCCCACTTGTAGCTGTAGTATCCGGCCGCGTAGCCGCCGGCGAAGATGTGGCCGAAGGAGTTCTGGAAGCGGTTGAAGGCGGGCGGCACGATGACGGCGAAGCGGCCGCGCACCTCGTCGATGAGCTGCTGCACCGACTTCTCGCCGGTCGGCTCGTAGTCGTAGTGCAGGTGCATGTCGAGCAGCGAGAACTCGACCTGGCGCAGTGTTTGCAGGCCGGACTGGAAGTTCTTGGCGGCCAGCATCTTGTCGTACAGCGCGCGCGGCAAGGCCTCGCCCGTCGCCACGTGGGCGGTCATGTGTTGCAGCACTTCCCATTCCCAGCAGAAGTTTTCCATGAACTGCGACGGCAGCTCGACGGCGTCCCATTCGACGCCGGAGATGCCGGACACGCCGATCTCGTCCACCAAGGTCAGCATGTGGTGCAGGCCGTGGCCGAACTCGTGGAACAGGGTGATCACTTCGTCGTGGGTGAACAGCGACGGTTGCGCCACGCCGTCCTGCACGGCAGGCTCGGTGAAGTTGCAGGTCAGGTAGGCGACCGGCGTTTGCAGCGCGCCGTTGGTGTCCAGGCGGCGGCCACGGGCGTCGTCCATCCAGGCGCCGCCGCTCTTGCCGGCGCGCGCGTACAGGTCGAGGTAGAACTGGCCGACCAGGCGGCCGTCGCGCTCGATGCGGTAGAAGCGCACGTCTTTATGCCAGACGCTGGCCGTGTCCGGCAGGATGCTGACGGAGAACAGGTTTTGCACCAGGCGGAACAGGCCGTCGATGACCTTGTGCTCGGGGAAGTATTGCTTCACTTCCTGGGCGGAGAAGGCGTAGCGGCGCTCCTGCAGCTTTTCCGAGGCGTAGGGGATGTCCCAGGCCTTCAGCTGGTCGAGGCCCAGCTCGTCCTTGGCGAACTGTTGCAGCTCGGCGAAGTCCTGCTCGGCGTAGGGGCGGGCGCGCTGGGCCAGGTCTTCGAGGAACTGGATGACGTGTTCGGGGCTCTGCGCCATCTTCGGCACCAGCGACACCTCGGCGAAGTTCTTGTAGCCGAGCAGCTTGGCCTCCTCGTCGCGCAGCTTGAGCAGGGTGACGATGTTTTGCGTGTTGTCCCACTTGTCTCGCTCGCTGAACACCTCGCCCTGCTCGGAGGCCTTGGTGGCGTTGGCGCGGTACACCGTTTCGCGCAGCGCGCGTTTGTCGGCGAATTGCAGGATCGGGTAGTAGGACGGGAAGTGCAGCGAGAACTCCCAGCCGGCCTTGCCTTCCTTTTCGGCGGCGGCGCGGGCCGCCTGCTTGACGTCGTCCGGCAGACCGGCCAGGTCGGCCTCGTCGGCCACCAGCAGCTTGTAGTCGTTGGTGGCGTCGAGCACGTTCTCGGAGAAGCGGGTCGAGACGGACGCGTGCTCCTCCTGGATGTCGGCGAAGCGTTCTTTTTTATCTTCCGGCAGCTCGGCGCCGCCCATGCGGAAGTCGCGCACGGCGTTGTCGATGATGCGGCGGCGTGCCGGCGCCAGCGCGGCGAAGCCGGCGTCGGCCTGCAGCGCCTTGTATTTGGCGAACAGCGCCTCGTTCTGCGCCAGCGCGGTCCAGAACTCGGTCACCTTCGGTTGGTTGTCGTTGTAGGTGGCGCGCAGCTCCGGCGTGTCGACCACATTGTTCAGGTGGCTGACGATGCCCCAGGCGCGGCCCAGCAGCTCGGTGGCGTCTTCCAGCGGGGTGACGAAATTGTCCCAGGTCACTTGCTCGCTCGGTGCTTCCAGCGTGGCGACGACGGCGCGGCTTTGTTCCAGCAGCGTGTCGATGGCCGGGGTGACGTGCTCGGCCTTGATCGCGTCGAAGCGCGGCAGGCCGGAAAAGTCCAGCAGGGGATTGATTGCGTCGGTTGTCATCTTTTGTCCAATAGGTGGTCGGCGCGGCCGGGCCGCGCCCACTAATTAATTACGTTCTGCCGCTTCTACCGTGTTCATCAACAGCATGGTGATGGTCATCGGGCCGACGCCGCCCGGCACCGGGGTGATGTGCGAGGCCACTTCCTTGACGTTGGCGAAGTCGACATCGCCGCACAGCTTGCCGGCGTCGTCGCGGTTCATGCCGACGTCGATGACGATGGCGCCCGGCTTGAGCATGTCTGCCGTCAGCGTGTTGCGGCGGCCGACGGCGGCCACCACCACGTCGGCCTGGCGGGTGTACAGGCCCAGGTCCGGCGTCGCACTATGACAGATGGTGACGGTGGCGTTGGCTTGCAAGAGCAGCAGGGCCATCGGCTTGCCGACGGTGTTGCTGCGGCCGATGACGACGGCGTGCTTGCCGCGCAGGTCGACGCCGGTGCTTTCGATCAGCTTCATGCAGCCGTAGGGCGTGCACGGGCGGAAGCCCTCCAGCCCGGTGAGCAGCTCGCCGGCGCTGAGCACCGAGTAGCCGTCGACGTCCTTGGCCGTCGAGATCGCCTCGATGACCTTGTGCGGGTTGATGTGCTTGGGCAGCGGCATCTGCACCAGGATGCCGTGGATGGCCGGATCGTTGTTGAGCGAGTCGATGCGCGCCAGCAGGGCCGCCTCCGACAGGTCGGCCTCGTACTTTTCCAGCACCGAGTGGAAGCCGACGTCGCCGCAGGCCTTGACCTTGTTGCGCACGTAGACCTGGCTGGCCGGGTCTTCGCCGACCAGGATCACGGCCAGGCCGGGTTGCTTGCCCTTGGCGGTGAGGGCGGCGGCGCGTGAGGCTATTTCACCACGCAATTTTTGGGAGAGGGCGATTCCGTCGATCAGTTGTGCAGGCATGATTTTGGCAGGTGGGAGGGAAAAGCAAGATTATAAAGCCGCCGCGCCCCCCGCGCCCCATTCTGTGCGGCCGGCTGTGCACCCGCCGGCAAGGATTTGTGCTGCGACGCACCAATGTTCCATTCGGGAAAATGTAGTGAATCCCACATTATGAAATGTCGTATCGTAATTTGAAAAACTGAAAAACTGCTGTTAGAATTGGCACACGTCATAGAAGTATTGGTAAATAATCAGCGTTCCACCGTCCGACAGCGTACCGGATTCGGGCACTCACACAGGAGACTTAATACATGTCAGCTCAACTTGACCAGGTAACGGCGCTCACCGCCACCGACCCTGATTCGCAAGAAACCAAAGAATGGTTGGACGCACTGGAAGCGGTGCTCGAACAAGAAGGTCCGGAACGCGCGCATTTCCTGATGGAACGTCTGGTTGACCTGGCACGCCGTCGCGGTGCCCATATCCCGTTCTCCAGCAACACCGCCTACGTCAACACCATCCCGACCCACCAGGAAGTGCACTGCCCCGGCAATCTGGAGCTGGAAGAGCGCCTGCGCTCGTATATGCGCTGGAACGCGATGGCGATGGTGGTCAAGGCCAACCGCGCCGACGGCGACCTGGGCGGCCACCTGTCGAGCTTCGCCTCGCTGGCCAACATGCTGGGCATCGGCTTCAACCACTTCTGGCGCGCCCCTAGCGACAACCACGGCGGCGACCTGCTGTACATCCAGGGCCACTCCTCGCCCGGCATCTACGCCCGCGCCTTCCTCGAAGGCCGCCTGAGCGAAGACCAGCTGATCAACTTCCGCCGCGAAGTCGACGGCAAGGGCCTGTCGTCCTACCCGCACCCGAAACTGATGCCGACGTTCTGGCAGTTCCCCACCGTGTCGATGGGCCTGGGACCGCTGATGGCGATCTACCAGGCCCGTTTCCTGAAATACCTGCACGCCCGCTCGATCGCCGACACCGAAAACCGCAAGGTCTGGGCCTTCTGCGGCGACGGCGAGATGGACGAGCCGGAATCGATGGGCGCCATCGGCATGGCCGCGCGCGAGCGCCTGGACAACTTGGTCATCGTCGTCAACTGCAACCTGCAACGCCTGGACGGTCCGGTGCGCGGCAACGGCAAGATCATCCAGGAACTGGAAGCGGACTTCCGCGGCGCCGGCTGGAACGTGGTCAAGGTCATCTGGGGACCGGGTTGGGACGAGCTGCTGGCCAAGGACAAGGAAGGCATCCTGCAACGCGTGATGATGGAAACCGTCGACGGCGAATACCAGAACTACAAGGCCAAGGACGGCGCCTTCGTGCGCAAGAACTTCTTCGGCAAGCACCCCAAGCTGCTCGAAATGGTCGCCAACATGACCGACGACGACATCTGGCGCCTGACCCGTGGCGGCCACGATCCGCACAAGATCTATGCCGCCTTCAAGATCGCCCAGGAACACAAGGGCCAGCCGACCGTCCTGCTGGTGAAGACCGTCAAGGGCTTCGGCATGGGCAAGTCCGGCGAGGCGCGCAACACCGCCCACCAGACCAAAAAACTGGACGACGAGGCGATCCGCGAAATGCGCGACCGCTTCGCCCTGCCGATCCCGGACGACAAGCTGGCCGAGATCCCGTTCTTCAAACCGGCCGACGACTCGCCGGAAATGAAGTACCTGCACGAGCGCCGCGCCGCGCTGGGCGGCTACCTGCCGCAGCGCCGCATGCAAGCGGACGAAAAACTGGTGGTGCCGCCGCTGACCGCCTTCCAGAACGTGCTCGACGCGACCCCGGAAGGCCGCGAGATCTCGACCACCCAATCCTTCGTGCGTATCATCTCGACGCTGCTGCGCGACCCTAGCCTGGGCCAACGCATCGTCCCGATCCTGGTCGACGAGTCGCGCACCTTCGGTATGGAAGGCCTGTTCCGTCAGATCGGCATCTTCAACCAACAAGGCCAGTTGTACGAGCCGGTCGACAAGGACCAGGTGATGTACTACCGCGAAGACAAGGCCGGCCAGATCCTGCAAGAGGGGATCAACGAAGCCGGTGGTATGAGCTCGTGGATCGCCGCCGCGACCTCGTACTCGACCAACAACCGCGTGATGATCCCGTTCTACACCTTCTACTCGATGTTCGGCATGCAGCGCATCGGCGATCTGGCCTGGGCTGCCGGCGACATGCGCGCCCGTGGCTTCCTGATGGCGGGCACCGCCGGCCGCACCACGCTGAACGGCGAAGGCCTGCAGCACGAGGACGGCCATAGCCACATCGTCGCCGCCACCATCCCGAACTGCGTGCCTTACGATCCGTCGTTCGGCCACGAGCTGGCGGTGATCGTGCAGGACGGTCTGCGCCGCATGGTGACGGAACAGGAAGACGTGTTCTACTACATCACCATCATGAACGAGAACTACGCGCATCCGGGGCTCAAGGCCGGCCAGGAAGAGGGCATCCTGAAGGGCATGTACCTGCTGCAGGAAGGCGACAAGAAGGCCAAGCAGCGCGTCCAGCTGATCGGTTCGGGCACCATCCTGCGCGAGTCCATCTTCGCCGCCGAACTGCTGCAAAACGACTGGAACATCGCCGCCGACATCTGGTCCGCACCGTCGCTGACCCTGGTGGCGCGCGAAGGCCAGGACGCCGAGCGTTGGAACCTGGTCAACCCGGGCAAGGAACAGCGCGTGCCTTACGCCACCGCCTGCCTGCAGGGCACCGAAGGCCCGATCATCGCCACCACCGACTACATCCGCGCGTTTGCGGAGCAGATCCGCGCCTTCGTGCCGAAGGACCGCACCTACCGCGTGCTGGGCACCGACGGCTTCGGTCGCTCGGACAGCCGCGCCAAGCTGCGCGAGTTCTTCGAGGTGAACCGTTACTACATCACCGTCGCCGCGCTGAAGTCGCTGGCCGAAGAAGGCAAGGTCGAGGTGTCCGTGGTTGAGCAGGCGATCGTCAAGTACGGCCTCGACGCCAACAAGCCAAATCCGGTGACCCAATAACTAGAATACGGAGCAAACGCTATGAGCATTGTGGAAGTTAAAGTCCCGGATATCGGCGATTTCAAGGAAGTTGAAGTGATCGAGTTGATGGTCAAGGTTGGCGACACGATCAAGGTCGACCAGTCCCTCATCACGGTCGAGTCGGACAAGGCCAGCATGGAGATTCCGTCGACCCACGCCGGCGTCATCAAGGAGATCAAGGTCAAGGTCGGCGACAAGGTCAAGGAAGGCTCGCTGTTGTTGATGGTGGAAGCCGACGGCGCCGCCGCCGCTCCCGCCGCCGCGCCAGCCGCAGCCGCTCCGGCCGTCGCCGCTGCCGCCGCGCCTGCGCCGGTTGCCGCCGTGGCAGCCGCCGCGCCGGCCGCCGCCAGCGGACCGGTCGAAGTCAAGGTGCCCGACATCGGCGACTTCAAGGAAGTGGAAGTGATCGAATTGATGGTCAAGGTCGGCGACACCGTCAAGGTGGACCAGTCGCTGCTGACCGTCGAGTCGGACAAGGCCAGCATGGAGATTCCGTCCAGCCACGCCGGCGTGGTCAAGGAACTGCGCGTCAAGGTCGGCGACAAGGTCGCCGAAGGCTCGATCGTGCTGGTGGTGGAAGCGACCGGCGGTCCCGCCGCCGCGCCTGCAGCTGCCGCTGCTGCTCCGGCCGCAGCTGCCGCCACCGCTGCGGCGCCGGCTGCCGCCGCGCCTGTTGCCGCCGCCACCGCCTCGGTCGGCTCGGTCGTCACCGGCAAGCTGGCGCACGCCTCGCCGTCGATCCGCAAGTTTGCCCGCGAACTGGGCGTCGACCTGGGCCGCGTCGCCGGCACCGGTCCGAAAGGCCGCATTACCCAGCAGGACGTGCAGAACTACGTCAAGGGTGCCGTCGCCGCCAGCCTGGCCGCGCCGGTCGCGACCAAAGGTGGTTCCGGCTCCGGCATGGACGTGCTGCCGTGGCCTTCGCTCGACTTCAGCAAATTCGGTCCGACCGAACTGCTGCCGCTGTCGCGCATCAAGAAGATCTCCGGTCCCAACCTGCACCGCAACTGGGTGATGATCCCGCACGTCACGCAATTCGACGAAGCCGACATCACCGAGCTGGAAGCTTTCCGCGTGTCGTCGAACGCGGCCAACGCCAAGAACAAGGACGCCATCAAGCTGACCATGCTGGCCTTCGTGATCAAGGCATCGGTCGCCGCGCTGAAGAAATTCCCGGCGTTTAACGCATCGCTCGACGCCAACGGCGAAAACCTGATCCTCAAGCAGTACTACAACATCGGCTTCGCCGCCGACACGCCGAATGGTCTGGTGGTCCCGGTCATCAAGGACGCCGACAAGAAAGGCGTCGCGCAGATCGCCAAGGAAATGGGCGAGCTGTCGGCCCAGGCACGCGAAGGCAAGCTCAAACCGACCGACATGCAGGGCGCCAGCTTCACCATTTCGTCCCTGGGCGGCATTGGTGGCACGCACTTCACGCCTATCGTCAACGCACCGGAAGTGGCCATCCTCGGCCTGTCCAAGGCGTCGATGAAACCGGTCTGGGACGGCAAGGCCTTCCAGCCGCGCCTGATGATGGGTACCTCGCTGTCCTACGACCACCGCGTGGTCGACGGCGCGATGGGTGCGCGTTTCGCCGTGTATCTGGGCGAAGTGCTGGCCGACATGCGCAAAATTCTGCTGTAAGGAGCGACTATGAGCACAGTAGAAGTTAAGGTACCGAACATCGGCGATTTCAAGGAAGTCGAAGTGATCGAGCTGATGGTCAAAGTCGGCGACACGATCAAGGTCGACCAGTCCCTGCTCACCGTTGAATCGGACAAGGCCAGCATGGAGATTCCTTCGACCCACGCCGGCGTGGTCAAGGAACTCAAGATCAAGGTCGGCGACAAGGTCAAGGAAGGCAGCCTGCTGTTGCTGGTGGAGGCCGACGGCGCCGCCGCAGCTCCAGCGGCCGCCGCGCCGGCTCCCGCCGCTGCTGCTGCTGCTGCTGCTGCTGCTGCTGCTGCTGCTCCGGCTGCGGCAGCGGCTGCGGCCGCGCCGGTGGTTGCGCCGGTCGGCGGCAGCTACAGCGGCCAGGTCGACGTCGATTGCGACATGATGGTGCTCGGTGGCGGCCCCGGCGGCTACTCGGCCGCCTTCCGTTCGGCCGATCTGGGCCAGAACGTGGTCATCGTCGAACGCTTCCCGACCCTGGGCGGCGTCTGTCTGAACGTCGGTTGCATCCCGTCGAAAGCGCTGCTGCACCTGGCCGCCGTGATCGACGAGACGGCCACCATGGGCAAGCACGGCGTCAGCTTCGCCAAGCCGCAGATCGACATCGATGAAGTACGCAAGTACAAGGAAGGCGTCATCACCAAGATGACCGGCGGCCTGGCCGGCATGGCCAAGGCGCGCAAGGTCAACGTGGTGCAGGGCGTCGGCCAGTTCCTCAGCGCCAACCACATCGAAGTGACGGCGGCCGACGGCAGCAAGAAGGTCGTCCAGTTCAAGCAGGCGATCATCGCCGCCGGCTCCTCGGTGGTGAATCTGCCCTTCGTGCCGGTTGATCCGCGCATCGTCGACTCGACCGGCGCGCTGGAACTGCGCGCCATCCCGAAACGTATGCTGGTCATCGGCGGCGGCATCATCGGCCTGGAAATGGCTACCGTGTACTCGACCTTCGGCGCGCGCATCGACGTGGTCGAAATGATGGACGGCCTGATGCAGGGCGCCGACCGCGACGCGGTCAAGGTCTGGCAGAAGTTCAACGAGAAACGCTTCGACAACATCATGACCAAGACCAAAACGGTCGCGGTCGAGGCGCTGCCGGAGGGGATCAAGGTCACCTTCGAGGCGGCCGAGGCGGGCGCCACCGCGCCGGCTCCGCAGATCTACGACATGGTGCTGGTGGCCGTTGGCCGCAGCCCGAACGGCAAGAAGCTGGCGGCCGACAAGGCCGGCGTGGCGGTGACCGATCGCGGCTTCATCAACGTCGACAGCCAAATGCGCACCAACGTGCCGAACATCTTCGCCATCGGCGATCTGGTCGGCCAGCCCATGCTGGCGCACAAGGCGGTGCACGAGGCGCACGTCGCGGCGGAAGCCGCGCTGGGCCAGAAGTCGCACTTCGACGTCAAGGTCATTCCGTCGGTGGCCTACACCGATCCGGAAGTGGCATGGGCCGGCATCACCGAGGACGAGGCCAAGGCCAAGGGTATCAAGGTCGAGAAGGGCGTGTTCCCGTGGGCGGCGAGCGGCCGCGCCGTGGCCAATGGCCGCGACGAGGGCTTCACCAAGCTGCTGTTCGACGCTGAGACCCACCGCGTCATCGGCGGCACCATTGTCGGCACGCACGCCGGCGACATGATCGGCGAAGTCGCGCTGGCCATCGAGATGGGCGCCGACGGCGTCGACATCGGCAAGACCATCCACCCGCACCCGACCCTGGGCGAGTCGATCGGCATGGCCGCCGAGGTCTACGAAGGCAAGTGCACCGATCTGCCGCCGCCGCGCAAGCGTTAAGCTACATTCGCAGCACAAAAAACCGGGACTAGTTCCCGGTTTTTTTTCGCCCGCGATTTGTATGTACGCCACTGGACAGCGGCAAGGACGGCAGGTAAGCTGGCTGGATTATCATGTTTGCAACCTTCCACTTCCCGCAGAATGGAGTTCGCTCATGGCATCGATACAGAAAGAAGTCGTCATCGAGGTGGCGCCCGAACAGGTATGGGACGCGCTGCGCGACGTCGGCGCGCTGCACACCCGGCTGGTGGTGGGCTTCGTCAGCAACTGCGTGCTGGAGGCCGACGGCGGGGCCCGCGTGGTCACCTTCGCCAACGGCATGGTGGCGCGCGAGCTGATCGTCGACGTCAGCGAGGAATGGCACCGTGTGGCGTGGAGCGCCACGGGCGGCCAACTGAGCCACCACAACGCCTCGGCGCAGGTGTTTGGCGAGGGCACCGCGCACAGCCGCGTGGTGTGGATCGCCGACCTGCTGCCCAACGAGCTGGCACCGGCTGTCGAGAGCATGGTCGCGCAGGGCTGCGCGGCGATGAAGCGCACGCTGGAACTGCTGGCGCACCGGCTGTGAGTTGGCCGCCCCTCATACCCAAATGCCGCTAGGTTAAGAAACCCCACAGGCACAAACCTGGGGTCAGACCCCTGGGGGGCTGACCCCGGATCTGCGCCTTTGGGTGGTTTTGCAGCCGCTGGCGCCTTGGTTTCTGTCCCGCGCCGCCTAGCCGACCAGGCTGCCGCGCAACGCCGCGCCGGCCTGGTTGAACAGCTGGCGCGCCTGCGGCGTCACGCCGAGCATGTGGATGCAGGCGTGGACCATGCCGGCCAAGCGCTCGCAGCGCACATCGACGCCGTCGAGGCGCAGGCGGCGCGCGTAGGCCTCGCCCTCGTCGCGCAGCGGGTCGTACTCGCTCACCAGCACGGTGGCCGGTGGAAGGCCGGCCAGCGACGCCGCCCGCAGCGGCGCGGCGTAGGCCGAGGCCGCGTCGTCGTCGTCGCGCAGGTAGCTGTTCCAGCAGAACCGCATGATCTCGCGCGTCAGCGAGTAACCCTGGGCGAACTCTTGGTACGAGGCGGTGGAAAAGTCCGCCTCCAGCGCGGGGTAGATCAGCAGTTGGTGAGCCAGCGGCGGGCCGCCGCGGTCGCGCGCCAGCAGGGCCGCCGCCGCCGCCAAGTTGCCGCCGGCGCTGTCGCCGCCGACGGCGATGCGCGCGCGGTCCAGGCCGAGCAACTCGGCGTGCGCGCTGATCCAGCACAGCGCGCCGTAGAAGTCCTCCAGCGGCACCGGGAACTTGTGCTCCGGCGCCAGCCGGTAGTCGACCGACAGCACCACGCAGCCGGTGGCGTTGGCCAGCGCGCGGCAGGGGTTGTCGTACAGCTCCAGCGAGCACAGGCACCAGCCGCCGCCGTGGGCGAAGACGATGGCCGGCAGCGCCGCCGCAGGGTCGGCGCCGGCCGGCGCGTAGGCGCGCACGCGCACCGGGTGCTGGCCGTGGCCGGGCGCGATGAAGTCCTTCACCCAGGCCACCTGCTGCAAGGGGCCGTGCTGCGCGCGCAGGCCGGCCTCGGTGGCGGCGCGGATCTCGGCCAGCGTGGCGGGCGCCGGCCCGCTGGCGGGCCGGTTCAGAAACGCGGCGATGTGCGGATCGAGGCTCATGCGCGCCGCTCCAGGTTTGCCGGCGCGGCGCGTCCGTCCAGGAAGGGCAGCAGCTGCGCCAGGAAGTCCTGCGGATTCTCCTCCATCACGAAGTGGCCGGAGTCGGCGATCATCGCGCCGCGCAGGTCGAGGGCGCGGCCCTGCATGGTGAGCAGCGGCGCGTCCTTGGTGGCGTGCTCGGCGCCGATGGCCAGCACCGGCATGGTCAAGGCCGACTCGGCGCGCAGCAGGTTCTGCCGGATCGTTTCGGGAATCGCCCGGTAGTAGGCGAAGCCGGCGCGCAGCGCGCCCGGCGTGGCGTAGGCCTCGGTGTAGACGGCGGCGGCGACGCGGTCGCGGCGGTACGACCATTTGTCCAGCATGAAGCCGATGTACTCGCGTTCCTTGCCGGCGGTGAGCGCCTCGGGCAGGTCGTGGACCTGGTTGAACATGAAGTGCCAGAGGAAGATGTTGTCCTCCGGCGCGACGAAGATGGGCGGCGCCGGCGCCAGGCCGGGGATGACGGCCTCGGTCAGCGCCAGCTTGCCGACCACGCCGGGGTGGTCGCTGGCCAGCGCGTAGCCGACCCACATGCCGATGTCGTGGCCGACCACGTCGTATTCGGCGTGGCCGAGCTGCGCCATCACCCGGTGCAGGGTGTTGGCGACGGCGCCGGTGTCGTAGCCGCCGGCCGGACGGTCGGAGTGGCCGGTGCCGGGCGGGTCGACGGCGATGGACAGGTAGCCTTGCCCGGCCAGCGCGGCCATGACGTGGCGCCAGGCGTACCAGGTTTGCGGCCAGCCGGGGATCAGCAGCACGGGGCGGCCGGCGCCGGCGGTGACGCAGTGGATGCGGTTGCCGTCGATGCGCACGTAGTCGTGCGTGAAGCCGGCTTCTGGATGGTTTGAGGTGGTGAGTGCTTGCTGCATGGTGTTCCTTGTTCTTTGTGTGATTTTCAGCTGGTGGTTCAGCCGATGCCGAGCAGCTGCTTCATCTGTTGTTGATTGATCGGCGCGCCGGCGAAGTCGTCGAAGATCTTGTCGGTGACGGGGATGATGTGGGCGTTGATGAAGTCCACGCCCTCCCTGGCGCCGTTCTCCTGGTGCTTCAGGCAGCACTCCCATTCCAGCGCGGCCCAGCCGGCGTAGTCGTACTGGGTCAGCTTGGAGAAGATGGCCTTGAAGTCGACCTGGCCGTCGCCCAGCGAACGGAAGCGCCCGGCGCGGTTCTCCCACGATTGGTAGCCGCCGTAGATGCCCTGTCGTCCGCTCGGATTGAACTCGGCGTCCTTCACATGGAACATGCGGATGCGCTCCTTGTAGATGTCGATGAAGTCGAGGTAGTTCAGCTGCTGCAGCACCAAGTGGCTGGGGTCGTACAGCATGTTGCATCGCTGGTGCTGGCCGACGCGGTCGTAGAACATCTCGAAGCTGACGCCGTCGTGCAGGTCCTCGCTGGGGTGGATCTCGTAGCACAGGTTGACGCCCTGTTCGTCGCAGGCGTTCAACACCGGCAGCCAGCGCTTGGCCAGTTCGTCGAAGGCGGTCTCGATCAGGCCGGCCGGGCGCTGCGGGAAGGGGAACAGGTAGGGCCAGGCGAAGGAGCCGGAGAAGGTGCCCATCTCCGTCAGCCCCAGGCGGCGCGAGGCCTTGGCCGACATCAGCAGGCGCTCGACGGCCCATTCAGTGCGGGCCTGCGGCTTGCCGTGCAGTTCGGCCGGCGCAAAGCTGTCGCACATGGCGTCATAGGCGGGATGCACGGCGACCAGCTGGCCGAAGATGTGGGTGGTCAGTTCGCTCAGCACCAGGCCGTGGCCGGCCAGCATGCCGACGATGTCGTCGCAGTAGCCCTGGCTGTCGGCGGCGGTGGCCACGTCGAACAGGCGTTGGTCCCAGGCGGGCAGCTGCAGGGCCTTGAAGCCGGTGTCGCTGGCCCAGGCGGCGATCGAGGGCAGGTCGTTGAAGGGGGCTACGGTGTCGCTGAATTGGGCGAGGTGCAGGCTGGGTCCTTTGATGGTTCGCATTTTTATCGGCTCCTATTGTTTGTCGATCGACAAAGAATAGGCGAAATTTTCCGGGCGGTCAAGCGGCCGCTCGAAAAAGATGGTGCGGGTATTTGTCCAGCGGGTGGCCGGACGGAGCGGCTATACTGGCCGTCCTTGTGTTTGTGCAGAGGTAAATGATGGCTGGTAGGCCAAGAGAATTCGACCGCGAGCTGGCGCTGGAAAAGGCCAGGGACGCTTTTTGGGAGCGCGGCTACGAGGGCGTCGCCATGTCCGATTTGGTGGCGGCGCTGGGCATCGCCTCGGCGCGCATCTACGCCGCCTTCGGCTCGAAGGAGCAGCTGTTCCGCGAGGCGATCGAGCTGTACGTGGCGGGCGAGGGCGGCTTCGCCACGCGCGCCCTGGTGCATGAGGCCACGGCGCGCGGCGCCATCGAGCGCATGCTGCGCGAGGCGGTGCTGCTATACACCCGCAGCGGCCGGCCGCACGGCTGCATGGTGGTGACGGCGGCGACCAACTGCAGCAGCCAGAACGACGCCGTCATCGTCTGGCTGGGCGAGTTCCGCCGCGCCCGCACCAAGTCGATCATCGACCGTCTGCGCCTGGCCCTGAAGGACGGCGAGCTGAAGGCCGGCACCGACGTGGCGGCGCTGGGCGACGTCTACGCGACGCTGCTGCACGGCCTGTCGGTGCAGGCGCGCGACGGCGTCGGCAAGGCGCGGCTGCTGGCGATGATCGCCCCGGCGATGGCGGCGCTGGAACTGGCCGGCCAGGGTTGACGCGGCGCCCGACGCTGGGCAGTGGCGCGGCACCGCCCGCTATTCGGATGTAAAAAAGCCACCCGGCGTCGTCGACGCGGGCGGCTTTTTGTTGTCCGGCGCCGCGCGGGGCGCGGATCAGGAATTGGCGTTGCGGTACTTGTCGAAATTGGCGGCGAAGTCGTCGAAGTTCTCGCGCATCATTTCCTCGTGCTGCGCCAGGTAGTACTTGATGGCGGCCTCCTTGTTCTCGTTGAAGGCCTCCACCGTCGGACTCACGGCCGACAGCATGTAGGCGTTGAAGCGGCTGGCCGAATACAGCAGGCTGGGACCGATGATGCTGCGGTCGATGGTCTGCGCCTTGTCGTTGGCGATCCCGATGAAGGTGTCGACCAGTTGCCAGTAGTGCTTATCGTTTTCAGTTTTTTCGGTCATGGGCCGCACCTTCGTTAAAAGAAGCAGGCATCCTGCCATGAATCGCCGGGCAGCTCAACTATTTTTCGGCGAGTGGGTAGTGAGAATTATCTGGGAATGAATACGCTGGGTGATAGACCTAGCCTTTTTGCGCGACGTGCAAATTTCCGATCATCGAACGAGGCGACGCTATCACATTGATAAAAGCTGGCGTGATGCAACGCGTCGGCGAAGTCCAAGCCGGCCTCGCAGGCCGCGAGAGCCCGCTCAACTGCCGCGCGGTCTTCAACGACAATGTGTATCTGTCCCAGCAGATGTTTAACGACAGCAATTGCTTCTTGTCGGCCGAATGCGTAGTAGCCCCGCATGAGCCATTCAAGCTCAAGAATAACCGTCTTGCATACCATTAGTGTCTGGCCGGATTCAATCAGGCGACATGCCGCGATGCGTTGTCGCTCTGCCTCGGCGTCACTCCTGTCGTCGATGTAGTAGCGCGCCAAAATATTGGTGTCGAGGCCGATCATTACTTGAGCAGTGTAGCCGGATCCAAATCCACCGGGATGGCCGGACGCACGCTTTTCAGCATGCCAAATCCGCTTTCGCTGCTGTCTGTCGGAGAGCTTTTTACCCGCATTTCGACATGGTCACCGACCAGTGTGAATTCAATGCGGCTGCCTTCCCGAATGCCCAGCTGTCGCCTTACCTGCTTGGGGATAGTGACCTGTCCCTTGCTGGTGACCGATGTGATTTCCATTGCAGCCTCCTTGTCATGCCAGGTAATACTAGCATTGCGAAAATCCCCGTACAAGCCTTAGCTTTACATGATTTGACGCAGCGTCAGGGTAATTGGGAGGGCGTCACATCCCCTTGTTACCCCGCCATAGCAGTCGCGCTTCGCATATACTGGCGGGACGCGCCGCGACCTTGCCCCGCCTGCCGACATGACGACGATGAACAAGCCCCTCTCCCCCGAACTGGTTGCGCCCGCCGCCGCGCCGCGCGCGCGCGCGGCGGCCGGGCGCGCCGGCGGCGGCTCCGACCGGGGCGGCCGCACCCGCGAGCTGATCCTGCGGGCGACGCAGGAGATCATCGCCGCCCACGGCCTGTCCGGCGTCAGCCACCGCGCCATCGCCGCCCGGGCGCAGGTGCGGCTGTCGCTGACCAGCTACCACTTCGGCTCGCTGGAGGACCTGCTCGAGGCCAGCTTCGACGCCTACCGCGGCCACACCCAGGCGCGCCGCGCGGCGCTGCTGGCGGCGGCCGAGTCGCACATCGCGCACTTCCTCGCCACGCCGCCCGGCGCGGACAAACTGCCGGCCTTCGCCGCCGCGCTGGCCGACACCCTGGCCCGCTACGTGCGCGCCGGCGTCGTCGAGCACCGCACCGACCTGGCCGTCGAGTGCAGCTTCCTGTTCGCCTGGAACCTGCCGCCGACCCTGCGCGCCAAGGTCGACGCGCACAGCCGCGAGCTGGTGCAGTTGGCGGCGCAGGTGTTTCGCCGCATCGGCAGCCGCAGCGCCGAGGTGGACAGCGGACTGCTGCTGGCCTGCATCCGCCAGCTCGAGTTCACCCAGGTCTCGACCGGCGAGGCGGCCTCCGTCGAAACGCTGCGGCTGACCCTGTTCCGCCTGTTGCTCGGCCTGTTGATGGCCGGCGACAGCATGCCGCCGGCCTGAGCGGCGGCCATCCTTTTCGCGGCGCCCGCCGCACTCGCCTGCTGTTTTTTCCCGCCGCTCGCGGCGGCGCGTCCGTTCGCCTCCCTCGGCAAGCAGTCCCCTGCGCTTGTGGCTGTGCGGTAACACCTATGTTGACACTGTTGTCAAACAGTGTAAGTATTGGACGGTCGTCCAATATTGATTCTTTCCTTCGTAGGGAGTGCCGATGCAGATGCGTAGCGTAAGCGGGCTGGTCCTGTTTGTCTTGATGGCCGCCGGCGTCGGCGGGGCCGTTGCGGCCGAGCTGAGCGGGCGCCAGTCGATGTTGTTGGCCAACAACTGCCTGCAATGCCACGCCCGCCCCGGCGTGCCGGCGCCGCAGATCGGCGACGCCCCGGCCTGGCAGAAGCTGGCCGGCAAGGGCGAGGCGGCGCTGCTGGCCAGCGCCGTGCAGGGCCTGGGCGGCATGCCGCCGCTGGGCTATTGCAGCGCCTGCACCGAGCAGGACTTGCGCGCGCTGATCCGCTTCATGGCCAAGTTGCCCGCGCCGGCCGGAGCGGCCCAATGATACGCCGCGACTTCCTGCGCGCGGCCGCCGCCGGCGCCGTCGTCAGCGTGCTGCCCGCCTGCGGCCGCAGCGACGCGGTGCCGCAAAGCCCGGTCGACTTCGTCGCCGGCAAACCGCTGCCGTGGATCAACTGGTCGGGCAACCAGAGCTGCACGCCGGCGCTGCGGCTGGCGCCGGCCAGCGAGGCCGAGCTGGTCGACGCGCTCAAGCGCGCCAGCGGCGTGGTGCGCGCCGTCGGCGCCAGCCACTCGTTCAGCGCGGTGGTGCCGACCGACGGCACGCTGATCGCCACCGACCTGCTCAGCGGCCTGGTCGGCCACGACGCCGCCAGCCTGCAGGCCGAGATCTGGGCCGGCACGCGCATGCACGCGCTCGGCCCGCTGCTGCACGGTGTCGGTCAGGCGCTGCCCAACATGCCCGACATGGACTACCCGGCCATGGGCGGCGCCATCGTCAACTCGGTGCACGGCACCGGCCAGCGCTACGGCTCCATGTCGTCGTACGTGACGGCGCTGACCCTGGCCACGCCGTCCGGCGAGTTGATCGACTGCAGCGCCAGCAAGCGCAGCGAGATCTTCCACGCCGCCCGCACTTCCGTCGGCGCGCTCGGCATCGTCTCGCGCATGACGCTGCAGAACGACAAGCCGTTCCGCCTGGTCGAGACCACGCGCATCGAAAAGACCGAGGACGTGCTGGCCGAGCTGGCCCAGCGCTGCGCCGCGCACCGCAACTTCGAGTTCCTGCCGCTGCCCCATTCGACCCTGGCGGTGACCGTGGCCAGCGACCTGGCCGGGCCGAACGACGCGCCGTCCGGCGAGGACGACCCGGAGGCCGTCAACTCGCTGCGCACCTTGCTGCAGGCGGTTGGCTGGATGCCCGGCATCGGCGAGGCGGCCTACGACAAGCTGCTCACCACCTTCCTCGCCGGCGGCGCCGCGCAGGTGCGCGTCGGCCACTCCTTCGACGTGTTCCCCCACGTGCGCGTGGTGCGCTTCCGCGAGATGGAGTACACCGTGCCGGCCGAATCCGGACCGGACTGCGTGCGCGAGATCCTGCGCACCATCCGCGAGCGCAAGCTGCCGATCGCCTTCCCGCTGGAGTACCGCTACGTCAAGGCCGACGAGATCTGGCTGTCGATGTTCGAGGGCCGCGACGGCTGCTCGATCTCGGTGCACCAGTACGGCGACACCGACCACCGCGCCTACTTCGCCGAGATCGAACCGATCTTCTGGAAGTACCAGGGCCGGCCGCACTGGGGCAAGCTGCACACGCTCGACGCGGCGCGGCTGGCCGCGCTGTACCCGCGCCACTGGAAGGACTTCCACGAGGTGCGGCGCAGCCTCGATCCCCAAGGCCGCATGATGAATGCGCATTTGAAGCATATTTTCGGAGTCTGAATGGTCACACGTCGAACCTTCCTGGCGGCCGGTGCCGGCGCCGCCGCCGTCGCGGCCGTCGCTGCCAAACCGCGCGACGCCGGCGGTCCGTACCCGGCCTATTTCGCCGCGCTCAACATGGCGCTGCGCGCCCAGCATATCGACCATCCGGTGCTGCTGGTCGACCTCGACCGGCTCGACCGCAACATCGCCCGGCTGAAGAAATCGGTCGGCGTGGCGCCGGCCAAGGGCTACCGCATCGTCGTCAAGTCGCTGCCCAGTCCGGGCCTGATCGACTACGTCGCCAAGGCCGCCGGCACCAACTTGTTCATGGCCTTCCACCGGCCCTTCCTGAGCGCGCTGGCGGCGCTGCGGCCGGACGCCGACATCCTGCTCGGCAAGCCGATGCCGGTCGACGCGGCGCGCCAGTTCTACGCCGAGAAGCGGGGCGGCTTCCGTCCGGAGACGCAGCTGCAGTGGCTGATCGACAGCCACGCCAGGCTGCTGCAGTACCAGCGCCTGGCGCGCGAGCTGGGCGTCAAGATGCGCATCAACTGCGAGATCGACGTCGGCCTGCACCGTGGCGGCTTCGCCAGCCAGGGCGAAATGGCGCAGGCGCTGGCCACCATCGCGGCCGATCCGCAGTTCCTCGAATTCTCCGGCTTCATGGGCTACGACGCGCACTTGATGGGACTGCCCGGCTTCCTCGCCGAGCGCGAGTTCCCCCGCGTGCGCGAACGCTACCAAGGCTACATCGATCTGCTCAAGGCCAACCATCCGGCCATGGCCGCCAGGCCGCTGTGCTTCAACGGCGCCGGCAGCCCGACCTTCCAGCGCTACGAGGGCGACGCCATGCTCAACGAGATTTCGGCCGGCACCTGCCTGATGAAGCCGAGCCACTACGACCTGGCGTCGCTGGCAGAGTACGAGCCGGCGGCCTACATCGCCGCGCCGGTGCTCAAGCGGCTGGCGCACACGCGGCTGCCGGCGCTGGAGTGGAGCGCGCCGCTGCTGGAGGGCTGGGACCCGAACATGGCGCAGACCTACTTCATCTACAGCGGCAACTGGCTGGCCGAGCCGGAGGCGCCACCCGGCATGCGGCCCAACTTCGCTTATGTCAGCTCGAACCAGCAGGGGCTGAACGCCTCGCCGGCGGTGCCCATCGAGGTCGACGATTTCGTCTTCCTGCGGCCGTTGCAGAGCGAGGCGGTGCTGCTGCAGTTCGGCGACCTGGTGGCGCTGCGCGGTGACAAAATCGTCGAGCGCTGGCCGGTGTTGCAGGCGGGGAGGTAGGCGGGGGATTGCGGGTTTTGCGGCGTAACCACGAGGCGCGGACATAGGGTCAGACCCTGAGGGTCTGACCCTGGCGTAGGCACTCGTGGCGATAACAATAATCGACAACACAACGGAGAGGTGGGTATGCAAGATCGCGATCAGCTGGCAGCAAACATCAACAATCGACAGGCGCCGCAAGCGCCGCGCCGGCGCCCGCTGGCGCTGGCGGTCTCGCGCGCGCTGCTGGGCGGCACGCTGGCGGCCGGCGCGCTGCTGGAGCCGGCCGGCGCCGCCGAGGCGGCGCCCGAGGCCGCGCCGCAGGCGGCGCAGGACCAGGCCCAGGCCCAAGCCCAGGCCCGGCCGCCGGCCAAGCCCGCCGCCAAGCCCGCCGCCGCCGAGGACGCCGCCATCGGCGTGGTCACCATCACCGCGCAGAGCCGCACGCAGGCGGCGCAGTCGGTGCCGATCGCCATGCAGCTGGTCAGCGCCGACCAGATCAGCAAGCTGGCCGCCGCCAACCTGTCGGCCATGAACGGCTACATCCCCGGCCTGAACGTGGACGCCGAACAGCCGACCCAGCCCAAGTTTTCGATGCGCGGCATCGGCACCGCCGATTTCGGCATCGGCACCGACGGCCCGGTCGGCGTCTACGTCGACGGCGTCTACACCGGCAAGACCGGCGGCGCGCTGATGAACTTCAACGACACCCAGCGCGTCGAGGTGTTGAAGGGGCCGCAGGGCACGCTGTTCGGCCGCAACAGCGCGGCCGGCGCGATCTCCATCATCACCAAGGAGCCGTCGCAGGAGCGCGAGGGCGAGGTGCATCTGCGCGCCGGCAACCACGGCGCGCGCTACCTGGACGGCCTGCTCAACGTGCCGCTCAACGACAGCATGGCGCTGCGCATGACCGTGGTCGACCAGCGCAGCGACGGCTGGCTGAAGGACGCCGCCAGCGGCGAGCACCTGAACAACACCGGCGACTGGGGCCTGCGCGCCACGCTGCGCTGGGACGCGCCGCAGCAGACCCGCGTTCTGCTGTCGTGGGAGCACGAGAAGCTGTCGCAGAAGGCGCGGCCGGCCATCGGCCTGGTGGCGCTGCCGCCGTCGCCCGGCGCGCCGACGGTGCCGGCCAATCCGGCCGGCTATCTGAATCCGTTCACGGCGCCGGTCTACAACGACGCCATCGACAACGCCGAGGCGCGCGACTTCGACGGCCTGACCCTGCGCCTGGAGCGGCCGCTTGGCGGGGTCACCTTCAACTCCACCACCGCCTACCGCCACTTCGCCTCGCGCAACCTGCAGGACAGCGACGGCAGCAACCGCATCAACTCCCACCTGGACACGGTCAACTACGAGAGCAACAGCAGCTGGCAGCAGGAGTTCAAATTGTCCGGCAAGAACGACAGCGTCGACTGGGTCGCCGGCGCCAGCCTGTTCTACGAGCGGGCCAACCAGAACAGCCGGATGAGCATGGTCACCGACACCCACAACACGGTGTTGAACAACCTGGCCGGCCTGCCGGTCTACAGCCTGCTCGACGAGGCGGCCCAGCAGTTCGGCCTGCCGGTCAAATTCTTCGGCAACAGCTGGCAGGAGAACATGCACAACCGCAGCACGGCCAAAGCCTACGCGCTGTTCGCCGACACCATCTGGCATGTCACGCCGAAGATCAACCTGACGGCCGGCGTGCGCCTGACCCACGACGACAAGCAGTTCTCCTGGTTCAGCCCGAACCGCAGCGCGCCGGGGCTGGACTCCACCCTGGCCCAACTCGACCAGGCCGGCTTCTTCCCCGGCCTGGTGGCGGCCGGCGCGCTGACGCCGGAGCAGGCGGCGATGGCGCAGGGCGCGCTGGGGCAGAACATCGCCTTCAACAACCCGTCCGCCGCCGCGCGCAAGGTCGAGGCGCACAAGAGCTGGACCGACGTCAGTCCGCGCCTGGTGCTCGACTACAAGCTGCTGCCCGACGTGATGGCCTACGGCTCGGTCAGCAAGGGCTACCAGTCGGGCGGTTTCAACGCGCTGGCGGTGGCCGGCAAGTACGAGCCGGAGACGATCTGGAACTACGAGGCCGGCTTGAAGAGCTACTTCCGCGAGCAACACCTGCTGATCAACGCCTCGCTGTTCCACTACAAGTTCTCCAACCTGCAGTCGCTCAGCCTGATCGGCAACACCGGGGCGGCCGTGCCCAGTTACCAGGTCAGCAGCAGCAACCAGGTGGCCAGCGGCATGGACTTCGAGGCGCGCTGGCAGCCGACGCGCGACCTGCGGCTGTTCTTCTCGTCCGAGTTCATCAGCCAGAAGTACCAGCACTTCGTCACCGGCGACGGCGTCGACCTGAGCGAACAGGCGGTCGGCACGCCGCTGTGGTCGGCCGCCGCCGGCGTCGACTACACCTGGCGCGCCGTCCTCGACGGCAAGCTCAACGTCAGCCTGCAGCACGCCTACACCGGCGCCACCCGCTGCAACGCCGACGCGCTGCAGGGCGCCTGCCTGAACACGCCGGCCTTCCGCGCCGGCACGGCCAAGCAGCACACCGACCTGCGGCTGGGCTGGGACGCCGGCAGCGGTCGCTGGGGCGTGGCGCTGTTCGTCAACAACGCCTTCGACAAGCGCTACGTGACCCGCATCGACAACACCTCGACCGGCATCCTCGGCACGCCGTTCGCCATCGTCTCCGACCCGCGCCGGGTCGGCGTCGAACTGCGCCTCAGCATGTAGCGGCGGCCGGCGTGTGCGCCTGCGTCAGCACGTGGCCGACGCAGGCGCACATCGCCACGGCGGCGCACAGCAGCGCCGCCGCCACGCCCATCCGTTGCGCCAGCATGCCCCAGAACAGCGCGCCGGCGCTTTGCCCGGCGCCCATCGCCAGCATGTAGATCGAGATCGTCCTGGCGCGCAGCGCGGGCGGGAAGGCGGTCTGCGCCCGCCCGTTGAGCGTGCTGACGATGGCCGCCCAGGCCATGCCGCCGGCCAGCACCAGGGCCAGCGCCAGCGGCCGGGCGCTGGTCAGCGGCAGCGCCGCCAGCATGGCGCCGAACACCAGCAGGGCGGCGGCGAGCAGGCGGCGCGGGCCGAGGCGCGCGCGCAGCGTCGGCAGCGAGAAGGCGGCCAGCACCGCGCCCGCGCCCGAGGCGCCCATCAGGCTGCCGAAGGTGCTGGCCTGCAGATGCAGCACGTCGCGCACATACAGCGGCAGCAGGGCGGCGAAGGCGATGGCGACGAAGAAGATCGCGGCCACCTGCGCCAGCAGGGCGCGGAAGGCGCGCTGTTGCCAGGCGCTGGCGATGCCGTGCTTGAAGGCGGCCCAGGCGCCGCCCTTGGCGGCGGATGACGGCGCGGGCGCAGGCGAAGGCGAGGGGGCCGGCGGCATCGTCCTCGGCCCCGGCTCGGCCTGCGGCGCGCCGGCCGACGACATGGACGGCGTCGGGTTCGGGTGCGCCGTCCCGTTGTCGCGTATCCAACGCCAGTAGACCAACATCATGCCCAGATAGGACAGCGCGTTGGCCATGAACAGCGGCGCCGCGCCGATGTGCTGGAACAGCAGGCCGCCCAGCCAGGGGCCGAGCAGGGCCGCCAGGTTGTAGCTCAGGTTGTTGAGGATGGCGGCGGTCGGCACCAGCTCCGGCTCCAGCAGGGTCGACATCGAGGCTTGCCAGGCCGGCCACAGGAAGGCCGCGCAGCAGCCCATCGCGAAGGTCAGCGCCAGCAACGTGAACGCCGTCGCCTGGCCGCCCATGGTGGCCAGCGCCATCAGGCCGGCGGCCAGCGCCATGCCGGCGTTGATGACGAACAGCAGGCGGGGGCGGTCGACGGCGTCGGCCAGCACGCCGGCCGGCAGGGCGAACAGCAGCATCGGCGCGTAGCTGGCCGTTTGCACCAACGTGGTCAGCAGGGTCGAGTCGGACATGGAAGCGACCAGCCAGGCGGCGGCGAAGGCCTGCACCCAGCGGCCCAGGTTGGCGGCCAGGTTGGCCAGCCAGAGCTGGCGGAAGCGCCGGTGGCGCAGGGGTTCCAACAGGGCCGGCAGGGCGCGGCGGCGGGGCTGCGAGGGGGCGGTTGCGAGTGTTTTCTCGTGCATGGTGCGGTCCTGGGAGTGGTAGTGGGGGCAGCATAAAATCGGCCGCACGATAGGGTCAATCTCGATTGCGGCAATCAATGTCGATGGGTCTACAATCGCGGCATGAAGAAAGATCTGTCAGCCGCCGAGGCGGCGAAACTGCTGAGTGTCAGCCTGCCGACCTTGTATTCCTACGTCAGCCGGGGCCTGCTGGCGTCGAGCGCGGTGAGCGGCCCCACGCGCAGCAAGCGCTACGCGCGCGAGGCGGTGCTGCGTCTGGCGGCGCGGCGGGCCGACGGCAAGCGCGCCGGCCACGCCGTGGCGGGCGCCATCAACTGGGGCGTGCCGGTGCTGGAGACGCGCATCTCGCGCATCGACGACGGCCAGCTGCACTATCGCGGCCACGACGTGTTGGCGCTGGCCGAACACTCCAGCCTGGAAGCAGTCGCCTGCGTCTTGTGGGGCGAGGACGGACGCGACTATTTCGCCGTCGAGTGTCCAACGGCGCCGGCCGAATTGGTGCGCAGCCTGGACGCGCTGGCTGCCGGCATGGCGCCGCTGGAGCGCGCGCAGGCGCTGCTGCCGCTGCTCGCCAATACCATGTTGGCCGGCTGCGCCGAATCCATGCGGGAAGCGGGCGATGCAATGGCCGGCACCGCAATGGCCGGTGCCGAAATGGGCGGCGCCGACGCGGCGGCGGCCGATACGGACGGCGTCTATCAAACCGGCGCGCAGCTGATGAGAATGCTGGCCGCGCTGCTGCTACGCGGCGAGGTGTCTTTGGCGCCGCTGCATCTGCAACTGGCGCGCGCCTGGGAGGTGGACGCCGGCGGCGCCGAGTTGATCCGCGCCGCGCTGGTGCTGCTGGCCGACCACGACCTGAACACCTCGACCTTCACCGTGCGCTGCGTCGCCTCGACCGGCGCCAGCCTGATCAGCGCGCTGAGCGCCGGCCTGGGCGCGCTGTCCGGCCGCGAGCACGGCGGCCACAGCGTGCTGGCGCGGCGCATGATCGAGGCGGCGCTGTCGGCGCCCGACATGGATGCCTATCTGGTGGCGCACTGCCGCGCGTTGGGCAACGACGTGCCCGGTTTTGCCCATCCGCTGTATCCGGCCGGCGATCCGCGCGCCAGCTACCTGCTGCGGCGCATGCCCGCCGAGCGGCCACGGGTGCAGGCGATCCTTGCGGCGGGCGAGATCGTCCGGCGCCAGCTGGGCGTCGAGCCGAACGCCGACTTCGCGCTGGCCGCGCTGGAGTCGGCCTACAACCTGTCGTCCAGCGCCGGCCCGGTGCTGTTCGCGCTGGCCCGCTCGGCCGGCTGGATCGCCCACGTCGCCGAGCAGCGCGCCGACGGTGCGATGATCCGCCCGCGCGCCCGCTACGTCGGCCGCTTCGAGGCCGACTAGCGCGCGCGGCCGCCGGCTCGGCGCCGCGCCGCCCGCGCCGCATCGGTCCCGTGGGAGGGCCCACCTAGCCATACGGCGTATTGACGCTGTCGCCGGCCGTTCTGTAGAATCGCCGCCATGTTGCGCTCCCACTTCCTTCGCCGCCTGTTGTCCTGGCTCGCGCTCGCCACCATTCTTGGCTTCGCGGCGGTGCCGACGCTGGCGCGGCTGCTGGCGAGGTCGGACGCGCAGCAGTGGATGCAGATTTGTTCGGCGCAGGGCAGCCGCCTGGTGGCCGCCGCCGACCTGGCGCCGCAGCGGCCGGCGGCGCCGGCCCAGCCCCAGCTAGAGCATTGTCCGTTCTGCGCGCTGCACGCGACGCTGCTGCCGACGCCGCAAGCCTCCCACACGCTGGCCCTGCCACAGGCGCGGCCGGCGCGCTATCCGCAACTCTTCCTCGACGCCCCGCGCAGCCTGCGCTGGTGGTCGGTCGCGCATCCGCGCGGCCCGCCGCGCCTCCACTAGACCGTTTCGCCATTCCGACCATCGACGCCGCTGCCACCCAGCGGCCGGTGGCGTATGCGCGCTCGCGCGCCTTCTTGCCACGTCGGTCCACGCCGACGCCGGCAGAGCATTGTCTAGTTTCGAGGTAACCCAGCATGAACACCAACAAAAACATCAACAAAAACGTCAACAACAACATCAACAACAACATCGGTAAAACCATCCGCAAAACCGTCTTCGCCAGCGCCGCCGCCGTGCTGTGCGCGCAGGCCCTGGCCGCATCGCCCGCCGCCGTCGAGCCGACCCTGGCCACCGTCACCGTCAACGCCAGCCGCGACGCCCTGGCGCTCGACCAGGCCAACGGCACCGGCTCGCGCCTGGGCCTGACCGCGCGCGAGACGCCGGCCTCGGTGGCCGTCGTCGACCGCGCCACCATCGAGTTGCGCGGCGCCGACAACACCCAGGAGGTGCTCTCCAGCGTGCCCGGCGTGACCGCCGCCGCGCCGCCCGGCTCGGCCGGCACGGTCTACTACCGGGGCTTCGGCGCGTCCAGCCTGAGCCAGCTGTTCAACGGCATCACGCCGCAGTACGACGCCATCGCCGCGCGCCCCATCGACAGCTGGATCATCGAGCGGGTCGAGGTGATCGGCGGGCCGTCGACCTACCTGTTCGGCGCCGGCGCCGTCGGCGGCTCGATCAACTATGTGAGCAAGCTGGCGCAGCGCGACGCCGACCTGTTCGAATGGCGCGTCCGCTACGGCTCCTTCGCCAACGCCGACCTGGCGCTGGGCCTGAACCGGCGCCTGGGCGAGGCCGCCGGCGCGCGCCACGCCGTGCGCTTGGACGTCAACCGCAGCCACAGCGACGGCTATGTCGACGGCCAGCGGCGCGACGCGCTGAACGCGGCCGCCTCGCTGTTGAGCGACTTCGGCCCCAGCCTGAGCCACACGCTGGCGCTGGAATACCAGCACGAGCATGTCGACCGGCCCTACTGGGGCACGCCGCTGCGCAACCCGGCCACGGGCGACGCCGGCATCGACCCGGCGACCCGCTTCAAGAACTATAACTCGGCCGACGGCGTGTACGAACAGACCGTGCGCTGGGCCCGCTCCCTGCTGGAATACCGCCTGTCGCCCAACACCACGCTGAAGAACACCGTCTACCACTACGACGCGCTGCGCGACTACCGCAACGTCGAGACCTACGCCTTCAACGCCGCCAACACGGCGGTGCTGCGCTCGGGCGCCCTGTTGCAGCGCCACGACCAGCAGCTGCGCGGCGAACGCATCGAGTGGGCGCACAAGGGCGCGCTGGCCGGCATGGCGGCCGACTGGTCGGCCGGCCTGGACTACAGCCGCAACACGCAGACGCGCTTCCCACTGTCGCTGTCCGGCCCGGTCAGCAGCGTCGATCCGCTGTGGTTCAGCACCGAGCGCTTCTTCGACGTGCCCGGCATGACGCCCGGCTTCACGCCGGACCGCACCAACCAGGTCAACACGCTGGCGCTGTTCCTGGAGAACCGCCTGCGCCTGCGGCCCGACCTGGCGCTGCTGACGGCGCTGCGCCACGACCGCATCGACATCGCGCTGCGCAACCACAAGGCCGCCAGCGCCAGCAACCCGGCGTATTTCGAACATGACTACCGGCCGACCACGGGCCGCCTCGGCCTGATGTACGATCTGACGCCGCATGCCAACGTCTACGTCCAGTACAGCACGGCGGCCGACCCGCCGGCCGGCATCCTCAGCTCGGTTTCGTACAGCCAGGCGCGCGGCTCCGAGCTGACCACCGGCCGCCAGTTCGAGCTGGGCAGCAAATTCGACTACCTCGACGGGCGCGGCAGCGCCACGCTGGCGGCCTACCGCATCGAGCGCAAGAACCTGGCCATCGCCGACCCGGACCATCCCGGCGCCACGCTGCCGGTCGGCCAGCAATCGTCGCGCGGCGTCGAGGCGGCCACCTCGTTCAAGCTGAGCCCTAGCTGGCAGGTGCAGGGCAACCTGGCCTACACCGACGCGCAGTACGACGCCTTCGTCGAAACCAGCGGCGGCGTGGCGGTGTCGCGCGCCGGCAAGACGCCGGCCAACATTCCAACCTGGGTGTCGAACCTGTGGCTGAGCTGGAAGCCCAGCGCGGCGCTGCAACTGGGCCTGGACGCGCGGCGCGTGTCCCGCCGCTACGGCAACACGGCCAACAGCGTTAGCGACGCCGGCTACACCCTGTTCGGCGCCAACCTGAGTTACCAGCTGCGGCGCAACACCCAGCTCACCGTCCGCGTCAAGAACCTCACCGACAAGATCTACGCGGCCAATGTCGGCGCCAGCAGCTTCTACCTGGGCGCGCCCCGTTCGCTGGATCTGACGCTGCAGTCCTGGTACTGATGGAGGTGTGCGCATGAAGCGTCAAATCTATCTGCTGCACCGCTGGCTGGGCATTGTGCTGTGCCTGTTCATGGCGATGTGGTTCTTCTCCGGCGTGGTGATGATGTACGTCGGCTATCCGAAACTGACCCAGGCCGAGCGGCTCGCCGCGCTGCCCGAGTTGGACGGCACCGCCTGCTGCGCCTCGTTGCAGCGCTGGCTGGACAGCGCCGGCCGCAGCGAGGCGCCGACCGCGCTGCGCCTGACCACGGTGGCCGGGCAGCCGCGCGCGCTGCTCGGCTACGCCAACGGCGCCAGCCACGGCAAGGGCGGCGGCCGGGCCGAGCTGGTGGCGCTGGACGGCGCCGAGGGCGGCCGCGTCGACGGCGCCACGCCGGCGGCGGCGTTGGCGGCGGCGCGCGCCTTCATGCCTGGCGTCGCGACGAGCTACCTGGACCTGGTCGCCGAGGACCCCTACACGCTGTCGAAGGCGCTGGACGGGCTGCGCCCGCTGCACCGCGTGCAGATGGACGACGAGGCGGAGACGCGGCTGTACGTGTCGGCGCGCACCGGCGAGGTGGTGCGCGACGCCAGCGCGGTGGAGCGCGACTGGAACTGGGTGGGCAGCTGGATACATTGGCTGTACCCGTTCCGCGGCGGCGCCACCGATGCGCTGTGGAGCGACATCGTCATCTACACCGCGCTGGCGGCGACCGTGCTGGCGCTGCTGGGCATGCTGGTGGGGGTGTGGCGCTGGCGCTTTTCCGGCACCTTCCGCAGCGGTTCGCACTCGCCCTACCGCGAGCCGTGGATGCGCTGGCACCACGTGCTGGGGCTGGTGTTCGGCACGCTGGCGCTGAGCTTCATCTTCAGCGGCCTGCTGTCGATGAATCCGTTCAAGGTGTTCGACTCGGGCGCGCCGAAGGCGGCCCAGGCGGGCCGCTTGAGCGCCGCCCAGTTCGCGCTGCCGGCCGGCGAGGCCTTGCGCCGTCTGGCCGCCAGCGGCTTCGCCGCGCGCGAGCTGGAATGGCGCGTGGTGGACGGCGCCGGCTACTATTTGGCGCTGGACGGGCAGGGCGGCACGCGTCTGTTGGCCGCCGGCGCGCGGGCCGATGTCGATTTCAACACGGCGCCGCCCTTCGCCGCCTTCGACATGGCGCGGCTGCGCCAGCTGGGCGGCACGCTGCTGGCGCCGCACCGCATCGTCGCGGCCGACGTGCTGCGGCAGTACGACAGCTACTACTACAGCCGCGAGGCGCACACCATGACGGGCGGCCCGCGCCACCTGCCGGTGCTGCGCCTGAAGTTCGACGATCCCCACGATAGCTGGCTGTACCTGGACCCGGCCACTGGCGCCGTGGTCAAACAGGTCGACGGCCGGCAGCGCGCCAAGCGTTGGTTGTTCGGCCTGCTGCACAGCTGGGACTGGGCGCCGCTGATCGAGCGGCGCCCCTGGTGGGACTTGTGGATGGTGGCGATCAACGCCGGCGGTCTGCTGGTCAGCGTCAGCGGCATCGTCCTGGCCTGGCGCCGCCTGCGTCCGCGCGCCGCGCCGGCGCGCACCTGAGGGCCGGCGGCCGGCGACTGCGCGCCGGCCGCCGCCACCCTAGGGCTTGCTGACGTCGAACACCGGGTTGACCGGCGACGGCCCAAACGAGGCGTACGGCAGCACGGCCGTCTGGTTGACGCCCGGCTTGCTCCAGTCGCACACGCCGTTGGGGAAGATGGCGTTCAGGCGCGCCAGGCGGGCGGCGTCGAAGGTCACCTTGTAGTCGGCGGCGGCGACCGGCTTCAGTTCGCACTTCAGCTTGTCCGCCGCGAGCGGGCCACCGGCCTGGGCGCGGGCGAAGCTCCACGACGGCCACAAGGCGTTGCAGCTGCCGGCCGCGCCGCCGCTGCCCAGCGTTTGCGTCTGTGCGATGAACTGCGGGTTGCTCGAGTTGGTGAAGCAGCCGTCGACCGCCTCGGCCGGTTTTCGCGCGATCATCTTGTCGCGCTGCGTGCCGGCGCCCTTGTCGGCCTTGTAGGCGGCGACCCATTTGATGAAGGCGGCCCAGCCGTCGGCCTGCGCCTTGGCGTTGACGGCGGCCCGTTCGGCCATGCCCGGCGTGGTCTGGCCGAACAGGTCGGCGAAGCTGATCCCGCCGCGCCACATCACATGGTTCTTGGTGTCGCCGTTGGCCTTGAGCAGGCGCTCGCGCACGGCGAAGTGGAACCACTGGTAGTGGAAGAAGTTGTCCTCGTCGTAGATGTAGGACAGGTCGAACACGGGGATCGCCGCCAGGCCGCCGCCACCGCCCAGCTGCAGGCCGGACTGGTAGGCGCGCTTGATGGCGCCGGCGTCGCCGACCGTGCGGGCGGCGGTGTAGTTGCCGTCGCCGTCGTAGCCGCCGATCTTCTCGTTCAGGTCGAGGAACTGGTCGGGCGTGATGCTGCCGTCGTTGAGCTGGGCCAGGCCGTACTGCACGCCGACGTTGTCGAAGGGGCGCAGGGCGTAGCCCTTGGCGTCGACGCCATAGACGTTGCGGTTGATGTCGAACACGGTGGCGCGGGCGCCGCGCGGGTTGGTGGCCGCGTCCCAGCGCTGCGCCGCCGGCACGGCGGCGTTGAAGGCGCCGGCCAGGTAGGGGCCGCCGAAGGAGCCGGTGGTGGGGATGGTCTCGACCCGGCCCGAGACCGGGTCGGTGCGGCCCGACTGCACCGCCATGTCGTACCAGGCGCGGGCCGACTTGTGGCCGGACACGCCGACCATCTGCGCCTCGCCGACCAGGCCGGATTGGCTGGAGGTGTAGTAGTGGTTGAGCAGCTTGTCGTCCATCGAGGACAGGGCGATGGCCAGCGCGTCGGGGAAGGTGGTGTCGATGAAGACGCCGTCGAACAGGCCGGGGAAGGCGTCGGCCACCTGTTCGCTGGTGTAGGCGCCGCCCGAGCTGCCGACGCTGACGGTGAAGGCCGGCACGCCGAAGGTCTCGATGAAGCGCTCCTTGCCCATCATGGTGGTCTCGCCGGCGACGGTGGCGTTGCAGCTGTTGGTCGGGTGGTTCAGGGTGTTGGTGAACACGGCGTAACCCTCGCCCAGGCGGCTCAGGTAGTTGCCGGTGTAGGGGCTGACGCCCATCGCCGCGCCCTGCACATACCAGCCGGACGAGCAGCCGCTGCCGTGCACGGCGATCAGCCGCTTGTTCCAGCCGGCCGGCGGCGCCAGCGGCGTCGGCGCGGCGTCCTTGGCCGGGTTGAACAGGATGGCGTTCTGGTAGATGCCGCGGTTCATGGTGCCGGTCTCGACCCGCACCACGAAGGGCACGCTGGCGCCGGCGCTGGTGGTGGTCGTGGCGAGGTCGGCCGGCAGGGCGGCGCCGGCCGGCAGCGGCTTGAGCGCGCCGCCCGCCGTCGAGCGGTACAGGTAGTGCACCTTGGTCGGCGCCGAGCAGGCGGCGTCCGTCGCCGCGCCCAGCTTGCTGCCGTCGGGCAGCGCGAAGTCCTGCGTCTGGCAGTTGTAGGGCGTGGTTTGCGGGCCGGACAGCACCGGCCCGGTCAGCGGGTAGTTGCTCAGTTCGACGGTGGCGCTGGCGCCGCCGTAACTGCTGCTCAGGGTGTTGGCGCCGACTTTCATGTTGGCCACCAGGCCGACCAGGTGGCGCGGCTTGGCCGGGTCGGGGCGGAAGGCGCCGCCGACCTCGGCGCCGTTGAGCAGCACGTGCAGGGTTGGCGTGGCGCCGCCGACGATCTCGGGCAGGCCGATCTCGACCAGGGCGTCGCCGCCGGTGACATAGTCGGCCTTGGACGACAGCACGGTGATGGTGGGGGCGGCCTTGTTGTCGCCATGGTCGTTGGGATTGTTGCCGCAACCGGCGATCAGCGTGGCGCCGGCGACTGCGGCGACGGCGTAGTTCCTGAGGTTTTTGTCGGACATGTGGTTTCCATTGGATAGTCGGAATGTGCTCGCGCCGGGCCGCCCGTTTCCTCAAGGGAAATAGGCGTCCATCAACGCAAGCAACAATATTGACATAATAAATATTACTTTAGGCAATGATTTTGTCTAAAGCAATATTTCTGTGGAAACTATCTAACGGAATGTGACTTTTACCCCGGCGCTGTGTGTCGCGCGGCCGGCGGCCCCCGCTTGCGGCGCCCGCTTGCGGCCCCCGCTTGCGGCCGTGCTAGTTGACGGTGAAGCGCTGCGGGATCTCGATGCCGCCCAGGCGGGCCGCCTCGGCGTAGGACTGCATCTGGCGGATCGCCGCCTCCAGCTGGCTGGGGCTGGGGTCGGCCTGGAAGGTCTTGATGGTGTCGTTGAGCAGGGCGACTTGCCTGCTCCATTCGAGACGGTTGATGGTGCTCATACGGCCTCCTTTTTGTTAAAGGACTAGTATGGCATAAATTACATTGTTTCTCAGCGCAGAACACCGTTGAAGAACAAATCCAGCCCGTCTTTGACGCGGCGCAACTTTTCCTCCGTCGTCGGCGGCTGCTCGGGCGGGAACAGCAGGCGGGTCAGCTGGTCGCCGAGGATGCAGTTGATCAGGTGCACGGCCAGCATCTCGGCCGGCAGCTCGCTGCGCAGCTGGGCCTTGATGTCGGGCCGGGAGAACAGGCGCGACAGCAGTTCGCGCGTCTGCACCGGGCCGGCCTGGTTGAAGGTGGTGGCCAGCTCGGGCGTGCTCTTGGCCTCGGCGATGACCATGCGGTGCAGGCTGACGAAGGAGGGCACCGAGACCAGGTCGACGAAGCGGATCGAGAAGTCCATCAGGATCTCCTCGATCGGCCGGGTGTCGGTCTCCATGCTGCTCATGCCGGAGAAGTAGCGCGCCCGGCCCTTGGCGATGACGGCGTTGAGCAGGCCGGCCTTGCCGCCGAACTTGACGTAGATGGTGCGCACGGCGACGTGGGCCTCGCGGGCGATCATCTCCAGGCTGACCTTGCCGTAGCCCTTTTCCAGGAACAGGCAGGCGGCCGTGTGCAGCAGGCTTTCCAGCCGGGCCTCCTTGTCGGCGGCGCGCGGGCGGCCGGCGACCTTGCCGCAGCAGGCCAGTTCCAGGTCGTTGGCGACCAGCTCGGAGAGGGCGCCGGAGGCGTGCTCGGCCGTCTGGTCGGCCGGTTTTGAGGGGGCGGTTGTGTTCATCGGGTGCAATGGTAGTGGATGGCGATAATGTAGTCCAGTTCAAAATGAAATGCAATCGTTTCATTTCTTGACGTGGCGCATTTTTTGGCGAATAATGAACCTATCCCATTTCATTTCTGGAGCGCCGAATGTCCACCCAGCACAACCAAGCAGAACAACAAGTGCTCAGCGCCGTACACCCGGCGTCCGCATCGATTCCGGCCGGCACGCCGGCCGCCAACGCGCCGGCCGCCGCCGCGCCGAACCGGCGCGTGCTGGTGGTGGCCGGCGTCATCGCCGTGGCCGCCCTGCTGGCCGGCGGCCGCATGTGGTACCGCAGCCATTACTTCGTCGAGACGGAGAACGCCTATATTTCCGGCCACGTCCATCCGGTGTCGTCGCGCGTGGCCGGCGTGGTCACCCGCGTGCTGATCGAGGACAACCAGCTGGTCAAGGAGGGCGACGTCATCGCCGAGCTGGACCCGGTCGACCAGCAGGTCAAGGTCGAGCAGATCCAGGCGCAGATCGCCAGCGCCGAGCAGCAGGTGGTGCAGGCCGAGGCGCAGATCGCCCAGGTAAGGGCGCAGGCCAGCGCCGCCGGCGCCCAGGTGGCGCAGTCGGAGGCCCAGCTGCTGCGCGCCAAGCAGGACGCCGAGCGCTACGGCCAGTTGTACAACAGCCAGATGAAGGCCGTTTCCAAGGCCGAGCTGGACGCCGCCAACGCCGGCCGCTCCAGCGCCGTGGCCGACCTGGCCGCCAAGCGCGACAACGCCGGCGCCGCCAAGGCGCAGATCGCCTCCGCCGGCGCCTCGCGCGAGGTGTTCAAGGCCCAGGTCAACGTGCTGCGCGTGCAGCTCAAGGACGCCCAGCAGCAGCTCGGCTACAACCGCATCGTCGCGCCGGTCGCCGGCCGCATCGGCAAGCGCTCGATCGAGGTGGGCCAGCGCGTCCAGCCGGGCCAGTCGCTGACCGCCATCGTGCAGCAGAACGTTTGGCTGACCGCCAACTTCAAGGAAACCCAGCTGGCCGAGCTGCAGCCGGGCCAGCACGTCAGCGTGAAGATCGACGCCATGCCGGGCAAGACCCTGGTCGGCACCGTCGACAGCTTCGCGCCGGCCTCCGGCGCCCAATTCGCCCTGCTGCCGGCCGACAACGCCACCGGCAACTTCACCAAGATCGTCCAGCGCGTGCCGGTCAAGATCGTCTTCAAGCCCGAGGACATCAAGGCCATGAACGGCCGCCTGGTGCCGGGCATGTCGGCGCTGGCCGAAGTGGAAGTGAACCAAACCGAACACGCTAAAGCGGCCGCGACGGCGGCGGCACCTGCGGCAGCCACGGCACACTAAGGGAAGCTGCGATGACCAGCACCACGCAGACCCTGCCGCCCGGCGCCAAGCCGCTCGGCCCGCCGATGGTGGGCGAGCATGTCTCGATGCGCACCTGGCTGGCGGTCGCCGCCGGCATGTTGGGCGCCTTCATGGCGGTGCTCGACATCCAGATCACCAACTCCTCGCTGAAGGACATCCTCGGCTCGCTCTCGGCGACGCAGGAGGAGGGCTCCTGGATCGCCACCGCCTACCTGGTGGCCGAGATCGTCGTCATCCCGATGACGGCGCTGCTGACCCGCGTGTTCACCATGCGCGGCTACATGATCGGCACCACCGCCCTGTTCCTGCTGTTCTCGACCCTGTGCGGCTTCGCCTGGAACCTGCCGAGCATGATCGCCTTCCGCATGATGCAGGGCTTCACCGGCGGCGCGCTGATCCCGATGGCGATGACCCTGGTGATGGCCAAGCTGCCGCCGTCCAAGCGCGCCACCGGCATGGCCATCTTCGGCCTGACCGCCACGCTGGCGCCGTCGATGGGGCCGACCTTCGGCGGCTACCTGAGCGAGCTGTACGGCTGGCCGTCGATCTTCTACATCAACTGGGTGCCGGGCCTGCTGCTGATCGGCGGCATCGCCTACGGCCTGGACCGCGAGAAGGTCCAGCTCGACCAGCTGTTCAAGGCCGACTGGCTGGGCATCGCCTTCATGGCCGTCGGCCTGGGCAGCCTGACCGTGTTCCTCGAGGAGGGCAATTCGAAGGACTGGTTCGACTCGCTGTTCATCATCACCTTCGCCGCGCTGGCCATCGTCGGCCTGCTCGGTTGGACCGTCACCAGCACCACGCGCAGCCAGCCCTTCGTCAACCTGGGCCTGTACGGCCAGCGCAACTTCCTCGCCGCCACCGCGCTGTCGGCGGCGATGGGCATGGGCCTGTACGGCTCCTCCTTCCTGCTGCCGCTGTACCTGGGCCAGATCGCCGGCTACTCGCCGATGCAGATCGGCGAGGTCATCATGTGGGCCGGCCTGCCGCAGCTGTTCATCATGCCCTTCGTGGCCAAGCTGTCGTCGAAGGTCGACAACCGCATCCTGTGCACCTTCGGCCTGCTGCTGTTCGGCGGCTCCTGCCTGATGAACGCCTACATGGACGCCAGCACCGGCTACGACCAGCTGCTGCTGTCGCAGGTGGTGCGCGCCATCGGCCAGCCCTTCGTCATGCTGACGCTGTCGAACTTCGCCATGAACGGCATCACGCCGAAGGACATGCCGTCGGCCTCGAGCCTGATCAACATGACGCGCAACCTGGGCGGCTCGATCGGCATCGCCCTGCTGGCCACCGCGCTGAGCACCCGCGAGCACTTCCACTCGCAGCGCCTGGGCGAATCGGTCACCGGCTTCGCCGGCGCCACCCAGGAGCGGCTCGACGCGCTGACCCAGTCCTTCATGGGCAAGGGCTTCGACGCCACCAGCGCCGCCGACATGGCGCTCAAGGCGGTCGACGGCATCGTCCGCCGCGAGGCCTATGTGATGGCCTACAACGACGGCTTCTTCCTGACGGCGGCGGTGCTGTTCGGCTGCATCTTCGTCCTGTGGTTCTCGGACAAGGTGAAGGCTCCTTCTAGCGGTGGCGGCGGCGCGCACTAGGCGCGAACCGCACCAAGCGAAAACGATTTATACAATATTCTGAGGTGAACACCATGTTGACAGGTTTTAAACGCATGACACTGGCCGCAGCCGTCGCGCTGGCAGTGGGCGGCTGCGCCACCGTCGGTTCCGACTTCGCCGCGCCGCAGGCGGGCGCCGAGACCGGCTTCCGCCACCAGGGCGCCGCAGCGTCGGCCGAAGCGGCCCGGCTGCCGGCACAATGGTGGACGGTGTTCGGCGACGACTCGCTGAACCGGCTGGAGCAGAGCGCGCTGCGCGACAACCCGAGCGTCAAGGCGGCCGCGCAGCGGCTGCTGCAGGCGCAGGCGCAAGCGGGTGTGACCCGCGCCGGCCAGGGCGTGCAGGCCAACGTCAGCACCTCGGTGGCCAATTCGCGCACCTCGGCCAACACCTCGCAGTCGCTGGCGCTGGGCGGCCGTTCCATCGAGGGCAACCAGTACACGGTGGGCGCCTCGATGTCCTACGAGCTGGACCTGCTGGGCCGCGTGCGCCGCATGGTCGAGGCCTCCGACGCCCAGGCGCTGGCGGCCGAGGCCGACCGCGACGGCGTGCTGCTGCTGTTGTCCTCGCAGGTGGCCAGCACCTACTGGCAGTTGCGCGGCATGGACGCCGAGCTGGCCATCCTGCGCGGCGCGCTGGACACCCGCCACGAGACCGAGCAGCTGGTCACGGCGCGCTTCGACGCCGGCCTGTCGAACGAGTTGGACGTGTCGCGCGCCCGCATCGAAAGCGCCAACGCCCAGGCCGACCTGCACGAGATCCAGCGCCAGCGCAAGCTGCTCGAACACAGCCTGGCGACGCTGGTGGGCGCCTCGCCGTCGACATTGCAACTGCCGGCTGCGGCCGGCAGCGCCTTGCCGCCGCCGCCGGCCATTCCGGTCGGCCTGCCGGCCAGCCTGCTGGCCCAGCGTCCCGACCTGGCCGGCAGCGTGGCCGGCCTGCGCGCCGCCAACGCGCAGATCGGCGTGGCCGAGGGCGCGTTCTATCCGTCGCTCAGCCTGACCAGCAATTTCGGCTTCGCCTCGGAGAACCTGCGCGAGCTGGCCAAGGGCGGCTCGCGCCAGTTCAGCGTTGGCCCGCTGGCGCTGTCGCTGCCGATCTTCGACGGCGGCCGCAACCGCGCCAACCTGGCCGTGGCCAAGGCGCGCTACGAGGAGGCCGTGGCCAACCACGAGGGCAAGCTGCTGACGGCGCTGCGCGAGGTGGAGGACGCGTTGTCCGACGTTGAACAGCGCCAGCGCCAGGGCCAGGCCCAGGCGGCCTCGCAGGTGGCCTCGGCGCGCGCCTACCTGGTGGCGCGGGCGCGCTACGAGCGCGGCGTGTCGAGCTACCTTGACGTCACCGACGCCCAGCGCAGCGCGCTGTCGGCCGACCGCGCCGCCGCGCAGATCAACACCCAGCGCCTGCTGGCCACGGTGGCCGTGGCGCGCTCGCTCGGCGCCGGCTGGCAGGCCTCGCCGGCGCTGGCGTCGGCCACGCAGGGCGCCGCCAAGGCGCAGTAAGAAGTAGCAAGTTGCGCGCCGGCGGCGCCGGGAAAACCCCGTGCCCAAGGGGTCTGACCCCGTACGGGGTCAGACCCCGAGCGTCGCGAATCGGGGTGGCGCTAACATTTCGGGCGGCGTTCGCCGCCCGCTCCCTACGCGGAAGAGGCCAGCGGCAAATGTGCCGCTGGCCCGAAGCGTTCCAGCATGAAGTCGATGAAGGTGGTCAGCTTGGGCGTCGCCTGGCGGTCGCGCGGATACACCAGATGCATCGGCTTGGGCGCCGGCAGATACTCCTCCAGTATCGGCAGCAGCCGGCCCGCCGCGATATCCTGCGCCAGCAGCACCTCGGCCTGCATCACAATCCCAAAACCGCACAGCGCCGCCATGCGCAACGCCTGGCCGTTGTTGGAGCGGAAGCGGCCCGGCGGGATCATCTGCGCGCCGTCGCTGCCGTCCAGGCGCCAGCGCAGGCTGTGCTGCCACGGCGTGAAGTCGAGGCATTCGTGCGCGGCCAGTTCGCTCGGCCGCCGCGGCCGGCCGCGCCGCGCCAGATACTCCGGCGAAGCGCAGATCACCATCGCATACGGGAACAGGGCGCGCGCCACCATGCTCGAATCCTCCAGCCTGCCGATGCGGATCGCCGCGTCGTAGCCCTCGTCGACCAGGTCGACCGTGCGGTCGTTCAAGTTCAAATCCAGGCTCACCTCGGGGTGCAGCGCCAGGTAGTCGGTCATGGCCGGCCCCAGCCACTCGCTGCCGAAGGAAACCGGCGCGGTGATCTTCAGGCGGCCGCGCGGCGCGGCGCGCATCGCCTCGGCGCCGCTCTCGGCGGCGGCGATCTGCGCCAGGATGGCGCGGCACTGCTCGACGTACTGTTGGCCGATCTCGGTCAGGCTCTGGCGCCGCGTGGTGCGCGTCAGCAGGCGCGCGCCCAGGCGCTCCTCCAGCTGCGCGATGTGCTTGCCCACCATGACCGGCGAGATGGCGCAGGCGCTCGCCGCGCCGGTGAAGCTGCCGGCGTCGACCACGGCGACGAAGACTTCCATGCTGCGTAGCTTGTCCATGGATTGCATACTGTGGGTTAGTAATGTTGTTCATGGTAGCGCATTTATTCCTCAAGCGAATGAGTCCATACTGATTGCACTTATCACAACTCAGAGGAGCAGCATCATGAAAGTACTCGTCATTGGCGCCACCGGCACCGTCGGCTCGGCTGTCACCGAGGAACTGGGCAAACGCCACCAAATCGTCACCGTCGGCGGCAAGGGCGGCCAGTACCAGGTCGACATGGCCGACATCGCCCAGGTGCGCCGCCTGTTCACCGAGGCCGGCAAGAGCGGTAAGTTCGACGCCGTGGTGGTCACCGCCGGCGTGCTTCACTTCGCGCCGTTGGCCGAGTTCACACCCGAGCAGTACCGCATCGGCCTCGACAGCAAGCTGATGGGGCAGGTCAACGTCGCCCTGGTGGCGCAGGAGCATTTGAACGACGGCGGCTCGATCACCCTCACCAGCGGCATCGTCAGCGAGCAGCCGATCCGTGGCGGCAGCAGCGCCAGCATGGTCAACTCGGCGCTGGAGGGCTTTGTGCGCGGCGCCGCCATCGATCTGCGGCGCGGCCTGCGCATCAACGTGGTCAGCCCGACGGTGCTGGAGGAGGCGCTCGACACCTACGGCCCCTTCTTCATCGGCTTCGAGCCGGCCAAGGGCAGCCGCGTCGCGCTGGCCTACAGCCGCAGCGTCGACGGGCCGCAGACCGGCCAGACCTTCCGCGTTTGGTAAGCAGAGGTAGATGCCGCTGAGCCAAGGCGCAGGCGGCTCCCACACCACCCACAGGCAAAGAGCCAGGGTCAGACCCTTAGGGTCTGACCCTCGATTTTCGCTGGTGGGTTTTTGCAGATGGACCTGGATTACAATAAGCGCCCATGGCGCAGAGGCGGGCCACGAACCCGCCTTTTTCTATTCCATCCACCCCCAAAGGTCCCATGAAAAAACTCCTGCTTCCCTTGCTGCTGGCCGCTGCCGGCGGCGCCGTCGCCGCGCCGGCCACTGTCGCCGAATTGAACAAGATGGCCGCGCGCTACGCGCCGGTCGAGCTGAAGGCCGACACGTCCAAGCTGTCGGCCGGCGACAAGAAGGCCATCGCCAAACTGATCGAGGCGGCCAAGATCGTCGACGTGCTGCAACTGCGCCAGCGCTGGTCGCACAACGAGGCGCTGTGGGCCGCGCTGCAAAAGGATACGACGCCGCTGGGCAAGGCGCGCCTGAACTACTTCTGGCTCAACAAGGGGCCGTGGTCCATCCTCGACGGCCACGACGCCTTCCTGCCGGCGCAGCTGGCCGGCATCGCCATCCCGGCCAAGAAGCCGGAGGCCGGCAACTTCTACCCGGCCGGCGCCGGCAAGGAGGCGCTGGAGGCGTGGATGAACGCGCTGCCGGCGGCCGACAAGGAGCAGGCGCAGTGGTTCTTCACCACCATCCGCAACGACGCCGAGGGCAAGTTCAAGATCGTCAAGTATTCGGACGAATACAAGGCCGAGCTGGAGAAGCTGGCCGCGCTGCTGCGCGAAGCGGCCGCCGCCACCGACAACGCCTCGCTGAAGAAATTCCTCGCCCTGCGCGCCGACGCCTTCCTGTCCAACGACTACCTGGCCTCCGACTTCGCCTGGATGGACCTGGACGCGCCGGTCGACATCACCATCGGCCCCTACGAGACCTACAACGACGAGCTGTTCGGCTACAAGGCCGCCTTCGAGGCCTACGTCAACATCCGCGACCAGAAGGAGACGCAGAAGCTGGACTTCTTCGCCAAGCACATGCAGGAGCTGGAGGACAATCTGCCGCTCGACGCGCAATACCGCAACGCCAAGGTCGGCGCGCTGGCGCCGATGGTGGTGGTCAACCAGGTGTACGGCGCCGGCGACGGCAACATGGGCGTGCAGACGGCCGCCTACAACCTGCCCAACGACGAGCGCATCATCAGCCAGCGCGGCTCCAAGCGCGTGATGCTGAAGAACGTGCAGGAGGCGAAGTTCAAGTCGACGCTGACGCCGATCTCCAAGCTGGTGCTCAAGCCGGCCGACCAGAAGGACCTCGACTTCGATTCCTTCTTCACCCACATCCTGGCGCACGAGATCACCCACGGCCTCGGTCCGCACCTGACCAAGAACGGCGGCAAGGAGTCGACGCCACGGCAGGACCTGAAGGAGGCCTACTCGACCATCGAGGAGGCCAAGGCCGACATCACCGGCCTGTTCGCGCTGGGCTACATGATGGACAAGGGCCAGTTGAAGGGCACGCTGGGGCAGGGCGAGGCGGCCGAGCGCAAGCTCTACACCACCTTCCTGGCGTCGGGCTTCCGCACGCTGCATTTCGGCCTGACCGACTCGCACGCGCGCGGCATGGCGATCCAGATGAACTACCTGCTCGACAAGGGCGGCTTCATCTCGCACGGCGACGGCACCTTCGCGGTCGACTTCAAGAAGATCAAGCAGGCGGTGATCGACCTGGACCGCGAGTTCCTCACCATCGAGGCGACCGGCGACTACGCCCGCGCCAAGGAGATGATGGTCAAGTACGTGGTGATCCGCCCCGACGTGCAGAAGGCGCTCGACAAGATGAAGACGGTGCCGAACGACATCCGTCCGGCCTTCAGCACGGCCAAGGCCTTGTTGGCCAAGTAAGCGCTTGCCGCCCGGCCTTTGCTTGCCCAAGGTGCCGGCGGCTACAACACCACCCAACGGCGCAAGCCAGGGTCAGACCCTAGGGTCTGACCCTCGATCTGTGGCGCGGGTTTTCTTCGCTTAGCTGCGCTCGTCCCTTCCAATCTGGCCCGCCGGCCTTGCCTCGGCCTCAATCATTCCACTTTTTCTACGTAGAAAAATACTGTGGAAGTTACTGCTCCAAAGCAATTTTCTTTGCGCTGAGCATGCTAGAGTTGGTGCACGGAATCCACCATGCACAAGCTCATCCTATCCCTCCTCCTCCTCGGCGGCGCCAGCGTAGCGGCCTCGGCCGCGTCGTTGACCGACGTCGAAACCCGCTGGCTGTCGGCCGGCGCCCCCGTGCTGGCCTACGCCAAGCAACTGCAACTGCCGATCGACATCATCGTCCAGCCGCAGTCCGGCCCCAACGATGTGCCGCTGGCGATGGGTTTCGACCACGGCCGCTGCAAGCTGGTGCTGTCGATGCGCGGCAACCCGCAGGCCGAGAGCGTGCTCGACAGTGTGCCGGCCGAGCAGCGCGGCGTGCTGATCGAGGCCATCACCGCGCACGAGGTCGGCCATTGCTGGCGCTACGCCCAGGGCTCCTGGCATGTGCTACCGACCGGCTTCGTCGAAGTCGGCCACCAGCAGGCCGAGCGGCCCGAGCTGCTGGAGATGTCGAAGGAGATGCGCCTGACCCAGCGCGAGGAGGGCTTTTCCGACTTGCTGGCGCTGGCCTGGACGGCGCAGCGCCATCCGGCCGAGTACGCCCAGGTGCACCAGTGGCTGAGCCGCTTGCGGCGCGGCGCCGGTGCCGCCGGCGCCTCGCACGACACCAGCGCCTGGCTGCAGCTGGCGCGCGACGGCACGGCGTTCGGCCCCGCCGCAACTCCTTTCGAACAAGTCACTGTGCTGTGGAGCAAAGGCTTGTTGGGCGAGGATTGATGCGCCACAAGGCGTGCGCTGTTCGATTGCCTTTTTGATCTGATTTCCCCGATTGTGTGTGGTCCCGCACAGAGCGTCGTTCTGTGTGGGGATTAAATCTCCATGTCAACCACACAAAAGGGACACATCATGAACAAACTACTCCTCCTTGCCTTGGCAGGCGCCACCAGCGTCAGCTTCATGGCCAGCCCGGCGATGGCGCAGACGCGCGACACGGCCGCCTACAAGCAGGCGAGCAACAAGGCCGCCGACGACTACAAGATGACCAAGGCCAAATGCGACCAGCAAAGCGGCAACGCCAAGGACTTGTGTGTGCAGGAGGCCAAGGCGGCCCGGGCACGCGCCGACGCCGACGCCGTGGCGCAGTTCAAGAACGATAAGAAGGATGTGCAAAAATCCCGCATCGCCGTGGCCGACGCCGACTACGACGTGGCCAAGGCCAAGTGTGCCGACATGGGCGACAGCAAGGGCAACTGCATGCGCGAGGCCAAGGTGACCCACACGGCGGCCGTCAACGACGCCAAGGCCGAGCAGCGCGCCGCCACCACCGCCCAGGCCAACGCCGATTGCGACCGGCTGAGCGGCAGCGACAAGGCGGCCTGCGTGGCGCGCGGCAAGAGCGCCTCGGCCGGCGAGGCGGTGGCCGACACCGTCATCACCACCAAGGTGAAAGCCGACCTGATCAAGGAACCGGACTTGAAGGCGATGGACGTGCATGTGGAGACCGTCAACGGCGTGGTGATGCTGAGCGGCTTCGTGCCGTCCCAGGCGGAGGCCGACAAGGCGGTGCAACTGGCGCGCGGCGTAAAGGGCGTGACCGAGGTGCAGAACGGCTTGCAGATCAAGAAGTAGGCGGCGGATATGCCGGGGGGCCGCGTTGGCGGCCCCCGTCGATGTTGATCCACCCTGCGGCGCAGTGTTGCCGCAGGGTGGTTTTTTTTAGGCCATCGCCAGCGGCGCGAGCCGGTGGGGCTTGCTGCATGCCGGCGACGCCGCGTGTTACTTCAAAACCAACACGGCCTACTTCAGATACTTGGCCAGCCAGCCGTGCACCTCGCTGTAGAAGTAGCGGCTGTTCTCGCCCTTCAAGATCCAATGGTTCTCGTCGGGGAACACCAGCAGCTTGCTCGGCACGTTCAGGCGTTGCTGGGTGGCGAAGTTCATCAGCGCGTTGTTGGCCGGCACGCGGTAGTCCAGCTCGCCGACGGAGATCAAAATCGGCGTGAGGAAGCCGGTTCCCTTGTCGTGGTTGCCGGCCTGCATTACCGGACTCTGCTCGCGCCACACCGGCAGCCCGCCCCAGACCGGGCCGCCGCTGTTGACCTCGCGGCCGTGGATGCTGTCGCTGGTGCCCCACTGCATCACCAGGTCCATCTCGCCGGCGTGCGAGACGAAGGCCTTGTAGCGCGTGGTGGTGGCCTGTAGCCAGTTGGCCAGGTGGCCGCCGTAGCTGGCGCCGCCGGCGGCCAGCTTGCCGCCGTCGATGAAGGCGTATTTCTTGACGGCCTCGTCGACGGCCTGGTTGATGTGTTCGCCCGGCCCCTTCAGCGGATCGAACTGGATGGCGCGGGCGAACTCCTCGCCGTAGCCGGTGGAACCCTTGTAGTCGGTCAACAGCACCACGTAGCCGGGCCGGGCCAGCAGGTGGTAGTTCCAGCGCAGCACGAACTGGTCGCGCCACATGTTGGCGGCGCCGCCGTGCATGACGGCGAACAGCGGATACTTCTTGCTCGGGTCGAAGTTGGCCGGCTTGACGATCATGTTGTGGACCTGCCGGCCGTCGGCCGCCTTGAACCAGAAGTGCTCGGCCGGCAGCCAGTCGATGGCGGCGGCCTGCTCGGTGTTGAAGGCGGTCAGGCGCTTGGGCGCGCCGTTGAAGGCGTACACCTCGGGCGGGTTGACCGCGGACTCCCACACGCCGACCAGGGCCTTGCCGCCGGCGTTGAGCGAGTTGATCGCGCCGCTCGGCGCCGAGGCCTCGTCGCGCAGGTCGCCGCCGTCGTAGGCGATCGAGTGCAGCTGCTCCAGGCCGGCGTGCTCGTAGCTGAAGTAGACCCTCTTTCCGCCCTCGGGCAGGGCGTAGCGCGAGATCGAGCGGTCCAGCTTGGCCGTCAGGATCTGCGGCTGGGGGCTGCGCATCGGCCAGGCGAAGGCGGCCAGGCGCTCCAGGTCGTAGACCTTGCCGGCCTCCTCGGCCTGGGTCAGGCAGAACAGCGTGTTGCCATCGGGCGAGAACTTCAGCTCGCTATAGCTGTGCTCGTCGGCGGTCAGCTTCCAGGCCTCGCCGCCCTTGGCCGAGACGGCGAAGATCTGCGTGGTGGCCGAGGCGCGCGCCTGCTGGTCGCGGTTGGTCGAGGCGGCGAACACCACGCTCTTGCCGTCCGGCGCCCAGATCGCGCCGAGCGACTGGCCCTCGTCGCCCTGGCCGCCGCCGAAGCCCGGCATGGCCGCCACCTTGCTGGTGGCCAGCAGGCTGCGCGCCGTGGCGCCGGCCTGGGCGTCCATGACGAACAGGCGCACCTGCTTGTCGTCGAGCCACTTGTCGAAGAAGCGCGGCGGGAAGCTCTCGTAGGCGCGCGCGCTGGTCTTGCGCTCCTTGCGCTCCTTGAAACTCTTCTTGACCTCGTCCTCGCCGGCGTTGCCGGGGAAGATGTCGCTGACGAACAGCAACTGCTTGCCGTCCGGACTCCACTTCGGCTGGCGCGCGCCCAGGGTCAGCGTGGTCAGGCGCTGCGCCTCGCCGCCGGCGGCGACGTCGATGCGGTACAGCTGGGCGGCCTCGTCGCCGTCGCGCTTGGCGACGAAGACCAGCTGGCGGCTGTCGGGCGACCAGGCGGCGGCGCTTTCGCCGCCCTTGGAGAAGGTCAGGCGGCGCGGCGCGCCGTCGTCGAGCAGCGACTTGATCCACAGGTCGGACCACTGCTCCTTGCTGTCGTAGGCCGGCTCGGTGACCGAGAACACGGCCCATTTGCCGTCCGGGCTGGGCACCGGCGCGCCGACCCGCTTCATCAGCCAAACGTCCTCGTGGCTGATGGCGTGCTTGGCGGTGGCGGCGGCGGCGGCGGCCGGCGCGGCGGCGTGGCTGGCGCCGCAGCCGAGGGCGGCGGCCAGCAGCAGGCCGAGGGGGAGGCGGTGGAGCGGGATCATCGGGCTATCCTGGGGGCGAGAGTGTTGGAAGCGGCGATATTGGCCAAAACATCTCTTGCTGTCAATCAAGATTACATTTGTTCCCGCCCGCTACTATTGATTCCCTTATTGATCCCATTTGCGCAGCAGGCGTTCCAGTTCGCCGCGCCGCTCCAACAATTGCAGCGCATGGCGCAGCCGCGCGACTTGGCCGGGGTCGACATGCTTGCCCACCGCCAGATACAGCGGCGCCGTCTCCATCACCACGGGCAGGATCTTGACCTTGCCGGCGGCGCCGTTGCGCTTGAGGAAGGCGCGCAGGCCGGGGCTGCGGTGCAGGAACAGGCGGCCGCGGCCGGCGATCAGCTTGTGCAGGTTCATCGGCGGGCTGGTCGAGCTGGCGTCGATCTGCAGGCCGCCCAGTTGTTCGAGCACGGTGGTGGTGGCGAAGCCGCGGTTGGCCAGCACCACGCCGTTGCCGCCCAGGCGGCGCACGTCGTCCCAGTCGTTGACGACGACGTCGTCGTCGACGCGCGCCAGCAGGTGGTAGGCGATGGGGAACAGGGGCGGATCGAGGAAGAGGAACTTGGCGTCGCGTTCGGCGGTGTGCTGCACCGCGCAGGCGGCGTCCTGGCCGCCGCTGGCCAGCTCGCTGTAAATGCGGATCAAGGGCATCCAGCGTTGGTCGCCGACGAAGGCCAGGCCGGGGTCGATCTTTTCGATGGCGCGGAAGATGTCGATGCACAGGCCGGCGATGGCGCCGCCGCGTTCGGCGCCGATGAACTTCGGCTCGGTGCCCTCCTGGGCGGCGACGCGCAACGCCAGCGGCGCGGCCGGCGCCGCGCCGGCCGGCCCCAGCAGCACGGCGCCGCACAGCAGGCAGCGCCGGCCCAGCGACAGTAGGAAGGAGAGTGGCATGGCAGGCTCCGGGCCGAAAACCGACCCGTCCATTTGAGCATAGTTCGTCCTTGCTTGGAACGACAACATGAACACTTCATGCGCTGCGCCAGCATGCCCGGCGCGACCGAATTATCCACGCCGATATGAAAATTTCTAATGTAAAAGATAAGTTTTTGCAATGAAAATGTGTCGAAAATATATTCTTTTCCGAATTCAATTGTTTCTCATTAAGCAATGATATATTTGCATCCACTTACTGATGGGCTTGCCGGGAACGCGCCCGGCGGGCGGCAGCCAAGTACTCCAAGGTAGATTCACCCATCAACAATTCCTAAAATAGAGGTGCGTTTCATGGTCGTTTCCTTCACTCCGTTCAAGCTCGCCACCCTCTCGCTCGCCCTGCTCGCCGCCGGCGCGGCCCAGGCCGGCCCGCAGACCCCGCTGACCGGCAACACCTCGTCGCCGTCGGACTGGCATTTCCTGCCGGGCCAGAGTTTCAACGGCGTCGTCGGTGCCCTCGACGGCGTCGCCCGTCTGAGCTTCACCAAGCCCTCCGGCGCCAGCTACGCCTGCTCGGGTTCGCTGCTGGCCGGCGGCGCCTACGTGCTGACGGCGGCCCACTGCGCCGACAGCTTCACCTCGATGAAGGTCGATTTCGGTTGGGCCGACGGCAAAGCCCAGGTCAGCCGCACGGTGGCGGTCAAGGACTCCATCGTCAATCCGAATTGGAGGGGCCAGCTCGACACCGGCGCCGACATGGCGCTGCTGCGCCTGAGCGCGCCTGTGACCGGCATCGCCGGCTACCATTTGAGCACCACCAACGACGTCGGCAAGGACTTCCTGATGGCCGGCTACGGCACCACCAGCGTCGGCGGCAGCAACGCCGAGACCGGCTGGGGCGACCGCCGTTTCGGCCACTACGGCTACAACACCTTCGACGTCGACAGCGCCACCTTCAACCGGGTCACCAGCCAGTACGTCGGCGACGCGCTGGGCGGCTACGATCCGGCCTACTACGCACCCGGCACCACCTACATGAGCGACTTCGACGATGGCGGCAGCAACCGGAACACGCTGGGGCGCATCGCCGGCTCGACCGGCAACGCCTGGTCCAGCGGCCTGGGGCAGGGCGCCAACGAGGCCTTGATCGCCGGCGGCGATTCCGGCGGCGGCGACTTCGTCTGGAACGGCAAGGAGTGGTTGCTGTCGGCGGTGCACTCGTGGGGCTGGCAGGGCAGCGAAGTGTGCCCGGCCTTCGGCCTGAACAATTGCGACGCCAGCGCCAGCAACAGTTCGAGCTTCGGCGACCTGTCCGGCTCCAGCGCGACCTTCTCGCACATCGCCTGGATCAACCAGGTGACGGCCGTGCCGGAGCCGGAAACCTACGCGATGATGCTGTCGGGCATGGCCCTGCTGGGCGCGCTGGCGCGCCGCCGCAAGCAGCCGGCCTAGGCGCCGGCTCGGTGGAGGCACCACGGGGCCCCGGCGTCGACGCGGCGGGGCCCCGTGTCTATTTCTCGGCCTTGCGGCGCAGTGGCAGCGGCGTCACCGGCGCCAGCACGAAGGCGCAGCTCATCAGCAGGTCGCGGCCCGGCGCGCGCGGGCGGCTCATCAGCTCGCACAGCCGTTCGAGCAGCACGTTGGCCTCGGCCAGTTCCTCGGCCGACAACCAGGCTTTGTTGCGCGCGGCCCACAATTGCCGCTGCGCGCCGTCGACCACCACGTCCGGCATGTCGAGCGCCTGCTCGAAATCCTGGCAGGCCACCTGCAGCAGGCCGCGGGCGAACTTGTGCAGCGCCTCGGTGTTGCCGTCCGGACCGGTCTGATAGGCCAGGCGCAGCGGCGCCGTGTGGTCGCCCGGCAGGCGGTAGCGGCGCTCCTCGCCGCGCTCGCCGTCGAATTCCTGGATCAATCCCGCCTTGCACAGGATGCGCAGGTGATAATATAGCCCGTCGGCGTGGCGCCCCAGTTGCGAGGCGAGCGCGGCGGCGCTGGCCTGGCCGCCCATCGCGGCCAGCGTGTCGACCAGTTCCTGGCGTGCCGGCGAGGCGAGGATCTTGATGCGTTCGGGGTCGCTGATGGCACGGAAATTGATGGCGGGACGTGGCGAACGTGACATGGCGGAATCCGTGTTGTTGAAATTGTTGCCTATTATTTCAACAAAATGCAATTTATGCAAGCTTGTTGCCGAATTAGCTCCACGATCCCGCACACCCCCCCCTTGCTTGGCCGCGAAGGCGCGCCGCCGCGCCGCCGCCGCCGCACTGCCCGGCCCGGCTGCGGCGCGGTCGCGCTCAGCGTGCAGGGTCGCGCGGCAAGCGCGCCATCAATTCCTGGTAGCGGCCGTTCGCCTTCAGCCGCTTCAGCCCCTGGTCGAACAGCGCCAGGTAGCGCGCGTGGTCCGGCGCCTTGCGCGAGAACATCATCCGGTAATGCCACTGCTGGTAGCTGGGCGTGTGGCCGACCAGCTCGCGCTCGGCGGCGCTGAAGCGCTGCAGCAGCAACTGGCTGCCGATGGTGCGCGACAGGTCGACCGCGTCGAAGCGGCCGACCAGCAGCTTGTGCAGGTTGCTCAGCTCGTCGCCGCTGGCCTCGAAGCGCAACTCGCCGCGCCGTTCGGCCTGCGCCAGCGGCTCGGCCTTGGCCGAGCCCAGCGGCAGGCCGATGGTGATACCGCGCAACGCCGCCAGGTGCTCGACCTTGCCGTCCCAGGCCAGCGGCTTGTCCTTGCGGAAGAACAACACCAGGTCGTCGCTGAAAATGATATCGGAAAAATCGCAGACGGCCTCGCGTTCCGGCGTGCGGCCCCACAACGCCGAGGCGTGCGACTGGCCGCTGCGAACCTGGGCGTAGGCGCGTTGCCAGGGGCGGAACTCGAAGTCGACGGCGATGTCGGCGCTGGCGAAGACCTCCTCGATCAACTGCGCCACCACGCCGTAGCGCGGCAGGCCGGCGCCCAGCATCGGCGCCCATTCGCCGAGCACGACGCGGACGCGTTCCCGCTCCGCCGGCCGGCCCCACAGGGCGCCGCAGGGCAGGGACAGCAACAGCGTCAAGGTGCTCCGCTTGCGCATACTCGATCTCCAGCGTGGGCCATGCCGCAACAAAAATTGCTTCTCAATTTTACTTCACCTGGCAAACAAACTAGCATGAAGCATCCTTGATGCGATGAAACAGGAATCGTTCCGCGCCCCGCCGCCGCTGTGGGGCGACGGCGTCGCGCATGAAAAAACCGCCGGGCGTTGCCGGCCGGCGGTTTTTTTGGAAGAGGGGGGAGCTTACTTCGGTGCGCTCAGGCACTCCTTCATGAAGGCCTTGCGCTCGTCGCCTTTTTTGCCGGCGGCATCGGCGTTGCAGGTTTTCATTTTGCTTTGCTGGGTGGCCGGCGCCGAGGCGGCGGCTGGCTTGGCGGTCAGGCATTCCTTCATGAAGGCCTTGCGCTCGTCGCCTTTTTTACCGGCGGCGTCGGTGTTGCAGGTGGCCATCTTGGACTGCTGCGCGGTTTTCGGCGCCGAGGTGGCTTCCGGCGCGGCGGCGAAGGCGGCGCTGGCGAAGCAGGCGAGGGCACATACGGCGAGGATTTTTTTCATGGTCGGTCCGTGTAGGTTGTCATGGTGGCTAGGGCTTGCCTGTGCGGCAAGAAACTATACTATAGCCGCCCGCCGCACAGAAGAACTTTGCGCGGCCGCTCAGCCGAACAGCTTGCCCTTGAGGAAATCGAGGCCCTGGTCGAGCGCGCCGCCCTCGGGGATTTGGCCGTTCGGCGTCAGGCTGTCGATGATCTGCGGCAGCAGCTGGGCCAGGCCGGTGGCGGCGTGCTCAGGTTCCAGTCCGGCCTGCTGGGCGAGTTGCGCGATGTGTTCGCCGCCGAGCGCGTCGCTGATCTGGTTGCCCGACACGGTGTGGTTGTCGCCCGTGCCTATCCACGAGGCGACTTGGTCGCCCAGGCCGCTGGCCTGCAGTTTTTGCACCAGGCCGGACAGGCCGCCGGCGTTGTTCAGCATGGCCATCACGCCGTTCAACAGTTCGCCTTGCGGCACCGGGTCCTGCTGTTGCGCGCCCAGCGATCCCATAACCTGGCCGGCCAATTGATCGAGTAGTCCCATGATGTGCTCCAGAGTGAGTGGGTGAATGGAAGGTTGCCGCAGCGGGCAGGATTGCCAATGTGATACTAACTCAAATCGCCGCGCCGCAAGCTTCGGCGCGGGCAAATCGCGCGGTGGAATTTTTCATGCGGTTGGGCAAAACTGCTGAATGCGATCTGGGACTTGTTTCGGCAGGCGTGCTTGCTGACGATCAATTTGAGACTGGCAGGGTCTACGGCCTGTTGCGCGGCGAATCCTAGCTAAACGCGGCAAGCACGGTTTCAATCGGCAAGAACATGGTGCGGCTATCCACCGGGTATTCTATGAATTCCGCACATCTCAAATAGAAACGTTTCGCGCTCTCATCTTTAGCATGGACGAGTACTGCACCGATACCAATACTTTGCGAGGCGATGGCGATACGGCGCAGTGCATCCGCGAGAATGTCGGCGCCGAGTCCTTTACCCGCATGATCGCGGCTGACGGCCAGCCGCCCGATGATCGATACTGGAATGGTTTGGGGCGCGTTGCGCCGGATCTTGCTGGGCGTTGAGTCACGTTCAACAGCGCCAGCCAAAATGGCGTAATACGCTACTACCTGTTTGCCCATGCCAACGACATAGGTGCGTGAGAAGCGGCTTTGGTTTTTCAATGCTCTTTGTTGCAACCAATCGTTTAACGCTGGTTCGCCACAATCGAATCCTGAAAGCTCATGTTCGGCAGTCAAAGAAACCGGTGGTGATAGACGAGATTGTGGTTGCGTCGAACCCTCTAGCTCTTCCATGACGGAACTCGGCGCAGTAGTGACTGCAATTTCGATCCTGGCGCTGGGGGATTGTCGAGCGCCTGTATGAAGGCGTCGAAATACTCGGAGTTTAGTACGAACAGGCGTTGATCAAGAAGTACATCGACTGCTTGCCGCCTTGCACTTTCAACCATGAATTCCGTGCGGGTCTTGCCGAGAATCGCAGCTGCTTCGTCAATCAACTGTCGAGTACTGGCATCAATGCGCAGGTTTATGCTGCCTTTTGTTTGGTTCGCAGCAGGTCGTTCAGCAACAGCAACTGTGGCTGAACCCGCATGATCCGGTGATGCGGCGCGCGATTTTGGCATAAATTCAGTATCCTCCACTGTAACTACAGCGTCAATACGGGAATTTGTGAAATGCGACTGCAGAAACAAAAAAAGGAATTACGATCACTCGTAACTCCTTGATTTGCTACTGCTAAATTCGTGGTAGGCCGTGCGGGATTCGAACCTGCGACCAACGGATTAAAAGTCCGCTGCTCTACCAGCTGAGCTAACGACCCGAAAGAGGCCGTATTATATACAGCCCTTTGCCAACCGCCAAGGGTTTTCTTCGCCCGTTTTCTCGGCCGGGCGTCAGTTCAGCGCCGCCGTCACCTTCAGCACTTCCTCGGCGCTGGTGACGCCCTCGATGATCTTCATCGCGCCGGCGATGCGCAGCGGCTTCATGCCGTCGGCCATGCTTTGCCGGCGCAGCGCGTGGATGTCGCTGTCCTCCTGGATCAGCTTGCTGAACGCCTCGCTCACCGTCAGCAGCTCGTAGATGCCGGTGCGGCCGCGGTAGCCGGTCTGGCGGCACTCCGGGCAACCGACCGGGCGGTAGACGGCGGTTGGCTTGGCCAGTTGCCAGGCGCCGCCTATGCCCTGCCAGATGTCGTCGGCGATGCTGCCGTCGGCCGTCTTGCAGTCCGGGCACAGGGTGCGCACCAGGCGCTGCGCCATGATGCCGACCAGGGTCGCCTCCAGCAGGTAGTAGGGCACGCCCAGTTCGAGCAGGCGCATCACCGCCGACGGCGCGTCGTTGGTGTGCAGCGTCGACAGCACCAGGTGGCCGGTCAGCGCCGCCTGGATCGCCATCTCGGCGGTGGCCAGGTCGCGGATCTCGCCGACCATGATGATGTCCGGGTCCTGCCGCATCAGCGCGCGCACGCCGTCGGCGAAGGACAGGTCGATGCCGGGCTGCACCTGCATCTGGTTGAAGGCCGGCTCGACCATTTCGATCGGGTCCTCCACCGTGCAGACGTTGACCTCCGAGGTGGCCAGCGCCTTCAAGGTGGTGTACAGGGTGGTGGTCTTGCCCGAGCCGGTCGGCCCGGTGACCAGGATGATGCCGTGGGCGCGCTTGGTCAGCGCGTCCCAGCGCGCCGCGTCGTCGGGCGGGAAGCCCAGCTCGGGCAGGGTCTTGACCACCACATCGGGGTCGAAGATGCGCATCACCAGCTTCTCGCCGAAGGCCGTCGGCAGGGTCGACAGGCGCAGCTCGATCTCCTGGCCGCCGCCGGTGCGGGTCTTGATGCGGCCGTCCTGTGGCCGGCGCTTCTCGATCACGTCCATGCGGCCGAGCAGCTTGATGCGTGCCGTCATGGCGATCATCACCACCGCCGGCACTTGGTAGACCTGGTGCAGCACGCCGTCGATGCGGAAGCGGATGGTGCCCAGCTCGCGCTTGGGCTCGAGGTGGATGTCGGAGGCGCGCTGCTCGAAGGCGTACTGCCACAGCCAGTCGACGATGTTGATGACGTGCTGGTCGTTGGCGTCGACCTGGCGGTTGTTCTTGCCCAGCTCGACGAGCTGCTCGAAGTTGTTGCGCAGCGCCAGGTCCTGGCCGTTGCTCTTGTTGGCCTTCTTGATCGACTTGGCCAGGCTGAAGAACTGCGAGATGTACTGGGCGATGTCGAGCGGGTTGGCGATCACGCGGCGGATCGTGCGGCGCGACACCTTGGCGATCTCGGCCTCCCACTCGTGGGCGTAGGGGTCGGCGGTGGCCACCACCAGGGTGTCCTGGCTCAGTTCGACGGGCAGGATGTTGAAGCGCGCCGCGTAGCTGGCCGACATCACGTCGGCCACCTTGGTGAAGTCGATCTTCAGCGGGTCGATGTGGATGAAGGGCAGCTCGACGCGGCCGGCCAGCCAGGCGCTGAGCAGGTCGAGCGTGAGCTGCTTGTGCGGCGCGGCGGCCGACGTCAGCTTGCAGTGGGCCACCGCGCACAGCGGGTGCATGTTGCCGATGGCGTTCTTCAGGATGCCCTGGGCCTGGGCGTAGTGGGCCTTGACGTTGGCCTTCTCGACCATGCCGTCGGCCAGCAGCCAGCTGAAAATCAGTTGCAGATCGAGCACTTTGGGTGTGGACATGCGCACGGCCACCTTCCTTCTGGCGCGGCGCGGCCTTGCGGCCGGCGCCGGCGACGAGCTTGCCTACTTCCCTGCGGGCAGGGTCTTCAGGCCTTTGACCCAGGACTTGGCCGGCAGCTTGGTGTCGGCGACGATCTGCGCGGCGCGCGCGTCGAGGGCGGCGAAGTCGAGCGCGCCACGGCGGGTCTTGAAGGCGATCGCCACTACGTTACCATCATGCACCTCCGGCAGGCAAATCACTTGCTCAAAGGCGAACTTCATCGCCTTGACGTTCTTGGCGTAGCTGGGGTGGTCGCCGAACAGGTTGACGGTCATGATGCCGTCCTCGCCCAGGCAGGCGGCGCAGGCTTGGTAGAACTCGGCGCTGTCGAGCACCGGGCCGCGCGCGGTGGCGTCGTACAGGTCGACCTGCAGCACGTCCAGCGTGGCGTGGTTGGCGGCGTCGTTGACATAGTCGTTGGCGTCCATCTCCAGCACCTGCAGGCGCTCGTCGTTGTCGGGCAGCTTGAACATCGAGGCGCAGATGGCGATCACCGAGGGGTTCAGCTCGATCGCCGTGACTTTCGCTTCTGGAAACTGTTTGTAACAATATTTGGTCAGCGTGGCCGTGCCCAGGCCCAGTTGGGCGACGTGGCGCGGCTGTTCCAGCCACAACATCCAGCTCATCATCTGCTGCGCGTATTCCAGCTCCGGCCAGTCCGGCTTGCGGATGCGCATCGCGCCCTGCACCCATTCCGTGCCGAAATGCAAATAGCGCACGCCATCCTGTTCCGACAGCGTCACCGGCGCGTACTTGGGCTTGCGCGCGGGGCGGGAGGATTCTTGTTGTTCGATGGATTTTCGTTTGATCAGCATGGCGGGGAGGGGAAGGTGGGACTGTGAACCGTCTATTATATCTTGCGGTAAATACCGCTTGCCGTAAATACCGGCCGTAAACGACACTGCCGGTCGCGCGGACCGGCAGTGCCTGGTGCTACAGGGTGGTGGCCTAGCGCTGGGCCGGCTCCACCGAGACGCGCAGCTTGACGCGCTCGCCCGGGTCGTAGGACATGATGCTGGTGTAGTTGCGGCCGCGGTAGTCGTAGGTCACCTCGTAGCCGCTGGTGCGCGACTCCCAGTGGTCGACCGTGCGGCACTGCTTGACGGCCTGCTCGGTGGTGCCGCCGCCCTGGTACTGGTTGGAGTTGTCGATGCGGTCGCCGGCGACGGCGCCGGCGATGGCGCCGGCCGCCGTGGCGACGGTGCGGCCGGTGCCGCCGCCGACCTGGTTACCGATCAGCGCGCCGGCGATGCCGCCGATGATGGAGCCGCCGGCGCTGCGCTGCTGCTGCGGCTGCTGCACCTGGACGTACTCGGTGCGGCATTCCTGGCGCGGGCGGTTGATCTGCTCAACTTGCGGCGACACGCGCACGACGCGGCCGAATTCCTCGAAGTCGGCCGCCTGGCTCAGCGGCAGGGCGCCCAGACAGAGCGCGGAAACGATCAATTTGGCTTGCAGGTTCATGTGGTACCTCGTGTAGTTTGTTGGTCTGATCTGTGAATCTGATTTATGCACAGGCCTATGGTAATCCCGGCCCAGGAATCAGTGTGTTTCCCGTGGCAACAAATTGTAACAGGGCGGACACGGCTGCGGAGGACGGTGAAAAATGGCCGAAATCGCGGGAAAACACGATATATATGTTCTGATTCTTACAAATCTTGCGTTAGGCATCACATTCGTGTTGATTCAGGAGGAACAACACGTTACCCTAATATGCGTATGGGATTTGATTGTCACAGAGAAACGTGGATCATCCACCGCAAGCGCATTGACCCGCTTGCCGTGTCAAGTGTATAGGTACTCACTTATAGGCGAAAAAGAACACACCGTACATAACAGGTCGATTTGAGGGAAAAATGAGTTTGTTAATGACCGTGCCGCCCAACCTTGTCCAGTCCATCCGCGCTTTTCGAGTCACCGAATTGCAAGACGAGGCAGTCCGTCTCGGGCAGCACTTTTTATATGCACACTGCCTGGCGGGTGTAACGAAACAACAAGTACTCGGCATCATTGCAGAATCGTTCCAGTTTCCCAAAGGGGTGGGCAAGAATTTCGACGGCCTGCGCGAAACCCTGACCGAGACCATGTTCAAGGCCGGCGTGCAAACCGGCTTCCTGGTGGTGCTGGAGCAATTGCCCAACACCCAGAAATTCGACAAGGAAGCGCGCGAAACCCTGCTCGACGTGTTCCGCGACGCCGCCGACTACTGGGCCGAAAAGAAGGTGCCGTTCCGCGTATTCTACTCCTTCGAGTAGCCCCGTGCGCCCAGCGGCGGCGCCCCGCGCGCCGCGCCGCTTGGGGCCTGCGGCGGCCGCCGCCGCCTCTGCTGCGCCGCAGCAAAAATTGCGGCTTTCTTGGTTCGCCTCGCGGTAGCGGGTACAATGCGGCCTATGAAAAACATCGTCATCCTCATTTCCGGTCGCGGCAGCAACATGGAGGCGGTCATCCGCGCGGCCCAGGCCGAGCAGTGGCCGGCCCGCATTGCCGCCGTGATCAGCAACCGCAGCGACGCCGCCGGACTGGCGTTCGCGGCCAAGCACGGAATTGCGACGGCAGTCGTTGCCAATAAAGACTATGCGACCCGGGCCGAATTCGACGCCGCCCTGCAAACCGTGATCGACGGCCACGCGCCCGATCTGGTGGTGCTGGCCGGCTTCATGCGGATCCTCACGCCGCAGTTCGTCGAGCACTACGCCGGCCGCATGCTCAATATCCATCCCTCGCTGCTGCCCCTGTTCCCGGGGCTGGCCACACATGCCCAGGCGCTCGCCGCGGGCGTGGCCGAACATGGCGCAACGGTGCATTTCGTGACTGCCGAACTCGATCACGGCCCCATGGTCGCCCAGGCCGTCGTGCCCGTGCTGGCCGACGACACGGTCGACAGCCTGTCGGCGCGGGTGCTGGCACAAGAGCACACGCTGTATCCGCGCGCGGTGCGCTGGTTCATCGAAGGCCGCTTGACGATCGAGCAAGGCCAGGTCCATGTGGACCACACAACAAATCAATAACCAAGGAATTCCATGAGATTGCCACCAGCGATACTGGCCAATGCCGAAGAGGTATTGCGCGAGATCTTGCGCTTTTCGGCGCCCGCCGACACCACCCTGTCGCGCTACTTCAAAGACCATCCACGCCTGGGGGGCCGCGAACGCGGCGCCATCGCCGAGTGCGTCTACAACATCCTGCGCAACAAGACCTTCTTCACCGACTTCTCCGAAGCCGGCGGCGGCGCCACGATGCGCCGCCTGACCCTGCTCGGCATGGCCGACGCGGTCGGCATTGACTCGATGGGCGGCCTGACCGAGGAAGAGGTCGAGTGGCTGCAGCGCATCACCCAGATCGACCGCAAGCTGATGCACAAGTCGATGCGCTCGAACATGCCGAAGTGGTTGTTCGACATGCTGGTCGAACAAATGGGCGAGGACGAAACCCTGCTGCTGGCCGATTCGATGAACTCGCCGGCGCCGCTGGACCTGCGCGTCAACTCGATGAAGGCGACCCGCGACGAAGTCATGGCCACCCTGGCCGAGGCGCCGATCCGCTCGACGCCGACGCCGTACGCCCCGCTGGGCCTGCGCGTGCTGCAAAAGCCGGCGCTGCAAAACCTGCCGCTGTTCAAGAGCGGCGCCATCGAGGTGCAGGACGAGGGCAGCCAGATCCTGTCGCAGATCGTCGGCGCCAAGCGCGGCGAGATGGTGGTCGACTTCTGCGCCGGCGCCGGCGGCAAGACGCTGGCGCTGGGCGCGCTGATGCGCAACACCGGCCGCCTGTACGCCTTCGACGTGTCGGAGAAGCGCCTGGCCAAGCTGAAGCCGCGCATGGCCCGCAGCGGCCTGTCGAACGTGCATCCGGTGCAGATCGCGCACGAGCGCGACGCCAAGATCAAGCGCCTGGCCGGCAAGATCGACCGCGTGCTGGTCGACGCGCCGTGCTCCGGCCTGGGCACCCTGCGCCGCAACCCGGACGTCAAATGGCGCCAGCAGCCGCAGGCCATCGTCGAGATGCAGGCCAAGCAGATCGGCATCCTGGACGGCGCGGCGCGCCTGTTGAAGGGCGGCGGCCGCCTGGTCTACGCCACCTGCAGCTTCCTCAAGCAGGAAAACGAGGAGGTCGCCGAGCAGTTCCTGGCCAACCATCCCGACTTCGAGCTGGTGCCGATGAGCAAAGTGCTGGCCGAGCAGAAGATCGAGCTGGAGATGGGCGACTATCTGAAGCTGCTGCCGCACAAGCACCAGACCGACGGCTTCTTCGCCGCCGTGTTCGAGCGCAAGCCGATGGCCAAGAAAGTGCTGCCGCCTAAGGCAGACGCGGCCGACGACGAGGCCGAGGACGAGTAAGCTGCCGCGTAGTCGGCAATGAGCAAGGCCGGGATTCAGCACTGAACCCCGGCCTTTTTTGCCTTTTCAAGGCGCCGGAATGCCGGCAAACCCCAACGGCAAAGAGCGAGGGTCAGACCCTAGGGTCTGACCCTGGTTTGTGCCTTCGGTTTTGCCGGCGCTCCGACATTCTGTGTCCGTCTGTAAGGCTTGCCCACCGCCACGGCGGTTTACGCTACCCTGTCACCCTTTCCTTGCACTATTGTTATCACAATGAATTCACTGCCCATCACCAACCTGCTGACCGACCTGCTCGGCGACCTCAACGATCCCGGCTTGCTGTGGCAACTCGGCGCCATCGCCTTTTCCGTGCTGCTGGGCTGGGCCCTGGGCCGCCGCCTGAGCCGGCGCGTGCGCAGCGGCGAGGCGCACCAGGGCGCGCTGCAGTTCGGCGTCGAGAGCTTCAGCCGCGTCATCGTGCCGCTGGTCATCGTCGTGCTGCTGGCGCTGGCGAAAGCCGTGCTGGCCAAGTGGCACCACGTCAACCTGATGAAGGTGGCCATCCCGATCTTCGGCTCGCTGGTGGTGATCCGCTTCACCTTCTACCTGCTGCGCCGCGTCTTCGCCCGCCATGGCCAGGTCGGCGCCACCATGCTGACCTTCGAGAAGGTGTTCCAGTTGATGGTCTGGCTGGCCGTCGTGCTCTACATCACCGGCCTGTGGGTCGACGTGTTCGCCTTCCTCGACGACACCGTTCTGCCGATCGGCAAGCACAAGGTCTCCATCGCCTCCATCCTGCAGGCCGCCGTGTCGGTGGTGGTGCTGCTGATGCTGGCGCTGTGGGCCGGCACCGCGCTGGACGAGCGCCTGATGAAGGTGCAGGGCATGAATTCCAACCTGCGCGTGGTGATGGCGCGCATGGGCCGCGCCATCCTGATCGTGGTGGCGGTGCTGGCCAGCCTGTCGCTGGTGGGCATCGACCTGACGGTGCTGTCGGTGTTCGGCGGCGCGCTCGGCGTCGGCCTCGGCCTGGGTTTGCAGAAGATCGCCAGCAACTACATCTCCGGCTTCGTCATCCTGCTCGACCGCAGCCTGACCATCGGCGACATGATCACCGTCGACAAGTACAGCGGCAAGGTAACCCAGATCAACACCCGCTACACCGTGCTGCAAGGCCTGGACGGCGTAGAATCGATCGTGCCGAACGAGATGCTGGTGTCGGGCGCGGTGCAGAACTCCTCGCTGTCGAACAAGATGTTGTGGATTTCCACCAACGTCTCGGTGGCCTACGACAGCGACCTCGACTTCGTGCTGGAGCTGCTGGAAAAGGCCGCCGCCTCGGTCGAGCGCGTTTCCAGCACGCAGCCGCCGGCGGCCCAGCTGCTCAGCTTCGGCGCCGACGGCCTCGACCTGCGCGTCGGCTTCTGGATCGGTGACCCGGAGAACGGCCGCGGCGGCGTGATCTCGGATGTCAACCGGGCCATCTGGCGCGCCTTTAAAGAGAATCGGATCTCGGTGCCCTTCCCGCAGCGGGAGATGCGCATCGTCGGCACTTTCCCGCCGGCCGACGCGGGACGAGCTGCCTAAAAAATAGTCATTGTCTGCGGGAAAGGTTCCGCAAATCAAGGAGGTTTCAGCGTACAATGACGTCCAAAAGCAAGAATATCGGACCTCCCCACGAGCGGAGCGACCGCATTGGGACACCCACTTTGGAGCAGTAATGACTTTTAGTTTAAACGCAGTATTGGAGTTCTTGGCAAACGGCGTCACCGGACTGACCGCTTGGCAAGTGTTTTTCTATACCGTGATCGTCACCCACATCACCATCGCCAGCGTCACCATCTACCTGCACCGCCACCAGGCGCACCGCGCGCTGGAGTTGCACGCCATCCCCAGCCACTTCTTCCGTTTCTGGCTGTGGCTGACCACCGGCCAGGTGACCAAGGAATGGGCCGCCATCCACCGCAAGCACCACGCCAAATGCGACACCGAGGAAGATCCGCACAGCCCGGTCACCCGTGGCATCAAGAAGGTGTTCTGGGAAGGCGCCGAGCTGTACCGCGCTGAATCGAAGAACCTGGAGACCATGGAGAAGTACGGCCACGGCACGCCGACCGACTGGATCGAGCGCAACCTCTACACCAAGTACAGCTGGGCGGGCTTCTCGCTGCTGCTGGTGATCAACTTCGTGCTGTTCGGCGTGATCGGCGTGTCGGTCTGGGCCGTGCAGATGATGTGGATTCCCGTCACCGCCGCCGGCATCATCAACGGCATCGGCCACTACTGGGGCTACCGCAACTACGACTGCTCGGACGCCGCCACCAACATCATTCCCTTTGGCATCCTGATCGGCGGCGAGGAGTTGCACAACAACCACCACACCTTCGCCACCTCGGCCAAGCTGTCGTCGAAATGGTATGAGATCGACATCGGCTGGTTCTACATCCGCGTGCTGGAAACATTGGGCTTGGCCAAGGTCAAGAAGCGCCTGCCGGAGCCGAAGTTCGCCCACGGCAAGCTGGAGGCCGACTTCGACACCCTGCAATCGGTGATCGCCAACCGCTACGACGTCATGGCCAAGTACGCCAAGTCGGTCAAGCACGCCTGGAAGGAAGAGCTCGAGCACCTGAAGGACAAGGCCCAGCTGGAGGCGCGCTTCCTCAAGTCGTCGCGCAAACTGCTGCAGAGCGAGCCGGGCAAGCTGGCCGCGACGCAACAGCAGCAGCTGAGCGAGCTGTTCCAGCACAGCAAGGCGCTGGAGACCATGCACAATATGCGCGTCGAACTGGGCGTGATCTGGGAGCGTTCCCACTTCACCCGCGACCAGCTGCTGCACAAGCTGCAGGACTGGTGCAACCGCGCCGAGGGCTCGGGCATCAAGTCGCTGCAGGACTTCTCGCTGCGTCTGCGCAGCTACGCCTGATAGTCGGCCGGCCTGGACCGGCTTGGCGGGACAATAAGAACGGCGCCGGATTCGGCGCCGTTTTTTTGTCCGCGCATTTGTTGCTTAGGGGAGGGCGAGGCTGTTTATGTTAGACTCATGGCAATATTTCAATCCAGCCACATGCAATCAATGATGACCATCCGCCACACCACGATAGACGACTGGAAAACACTCAAAGAGATCCGCCTCGCCGCCTTGCTCGATGCGCCGACGGCGTTCGGCGTCAGCCACGCCTCGGCGTCGGCGAACAGCGAGGCGCAATGGCGCGAGCGCGCCGCCGGCGGCCAGCGCGTGGCCTTCTTTCTCGCCTTGATGGACGGCGTGGCGGTCGGCATCGCCGGTGGCGTGCTGAGCCAGGCGGCGGAATTGAACCTGATCGCCATGTGGGTCCGGCCCGAGCATCGTGGCTCGGCCGCCGCCGCCGGCCTCGTCGACGCCGTCAAGGCGCACGCGCTGGCGCAGGGCCATGCGCGCGTGGTCTTGGGCGTGTCGCCGGACAACGCAAGAGCCGCCGCCTTCTACCGCAAGCAGGGCTTCACGTTCCTGCCGGAATGGGAGGCGCTCGATAGCCACCCGCACATCCAAGTGCAAAAGATGGAGTGGCTGGACGCCGCTTAAGTGGAACCGCGCCCGGCCAACAGCAGCCATTGGCGGGGTGTGGCTATGCATGCTTCGCAATAGCTTATGAGTAGTAATCGGGAGTTCTTGAATGCGTTTTAAAAAATGGTTCCCCGGTGCGCTGTTGGCTGCCGCAATTGCGGCAGCACTGCTGGCTTGGCAAGATTCCGGGAGCAGTACTGCTCAGGCTGTGGCAGCTTCGTCGTCGAAAGCGGCGCCTCAAACTAGCGCACCGGCGCGGGCCGAAACGAAGCCGTCGATGTTCCCCGTGCCGGTCGATGAAGTGCCCTTGGCCGAACAAGTCCAAGGGCTGATGGCAACGGGCGATCCCGAGAAGGCGTATCACGCCTATCTTTTGTTGGCGCGCTGTGAGCAGTTTATTCGGGATGGCGACCGACCGACCTTCGACGTCGAGCTTCTGAAAACGAAGAGACCCGAATACCTGCCTGGCTATCGCGGTATGAACGAGCAAGAAAAACAGCACGATACCAAGCTGTGCAGCGGCATGACGGAGCGCTTGCGATTGTCCAAGCTAGAGTCCCTTGCGATTGCCGTCAAGGCCGGGGTGATGGGGGCGGTCGCGGCATTTGCTCAAGAAGGGCCGTTTGGTGACCCCGGCGCACTTAAGACGCGCCCCGATGACCCGCTGGTGCAGGAGTGGAAGGCGGTGGCGAGGGCTCAGTTGGTCTCGGCGGTCGAGGCGGGAACAGACATTAGTGCCATCATGTATCTCGCAGCTGAAAGCCAGAACGGATCGGATCTGTTCGAGAAGAATATGCTGTTGGCCTACCGCTACTTTATGGCGCAAGGACTGTTCGATGGCGAACAATACGGAGCCGAATCTATGTCTGCCAAATGGTTTGCGAAAGATGGCGAGTTTATGGTCGCCATGGGGAAGGACCTTAGCCCGGCCGAGCGTGCGGCCGAGTTGGCCGCAGCTCAGCATATTGCCGACAACTTCCGGGAGCAACGAAAACTCGCTGGAGACAAGCGCTAGCCAACCAAGCCTAGGCTTTCCGGAAATAAAAAAGCCGCTCGATGAGCGGCTTTTTTGTAGAACACGAAGATCGATTACTTGATCTTGGTTTCTTTGTACGTTACGTGCTTGCGAGCTTTAGGATCGAACTTCATGATCTCCATCTTAGCTGGCGTAGTACGCTTGTTCTTGGTCGTCGTGTAGAAGTGACCCGTACCTGCGGTCGACTCCAACTTGATTTTGTCGCGGCCTGTTTTTGCCATGATAGCTCCCTAATTATACTTTTTCGCCACGAGCGCGCATATCGACCAGGACGGCGTCGATGCCGACTTTGTCGATGACGCGCAGACCGGCGTTGGACAAGCGCAGGGAGACCCAGCGGTTTTCAGATTCAACAAAAATACGACGATTCTGCAAGTTAGGCAGGAAACGACGTTTGGTTTTGTTGTTTGCATGGGAAACATTGTTGCCGACCATCGGCTTCTTCCCAGTGACTTGGCAAACACGTGCCATGGTGCACTCCTTAAAGACATTCCACAATTGGAAAAACGAGAGTATATCTAAAAACTCCAGCTTTTTCAATGACTTGTGAAAAACAACTGTGTCGCGCACGCGTTGAAAAATTTAACAATTGTAAATTCACCCTAGCTAGGCCCGCTTTATGCATGTTTTCCATGGGTAAACAAGGGCTTAGCAGCTTGTAAACAATGGGCGCCCCCGGGAGCGGACGCCGGCTCGTCACAGTTGGCCGTGCTCGGCGAAGGAGTGCACCTGGTGGCCGGCGACGACAAAATGGTCGAGGATGCGCACGTCGACCAGGGCCAGGGCCTGCACCAGCGCCCGAGTCAGCAGCAAATCGGACTCGCTGGGCTCGGGCGTGCCGGACGGGTGGTTGTGCGCCAGCATGACGCTGGCGGCGTTGCAGGCCAGCGCCTCCTTGACCACCTCGCGCGGGTAGACGCTGGTGTGGGTGAGGGTGCCGCGAAACAATTCGCGCGCGGCGATCAGGCGGTTTTTGACGTCGAGGAACAAGACATGGAAGGATTCGCAGCCCTTGCCGCTGAAGGTCAGGCGCAGATACTCCTTGACCGCCTGCGGCGAACTGAGTGTGCGGCCGCTGCTGAGCTGCTCCTCGATGGCGCGGCGGGCCAGCTCCATCACCGCCTGCAGCTGGGCGAACTTGGCGGCGCCCAGGCCGGGCAGGGCGCAGAACTCGTCCAGGCCGGCGCCGAACAGGGCTTGCAGCGAGCCGAAGTGGCCGACCATGTCGCGCCCCAGCGCCACCGCGTCCTTGCCGCGCACGCCCACGCGCAGGAACACGGCGAGCAGCTCGGCGTCCGACAGCGCGGCGGCGCCGTGGCGGATCAGCCGCTCGCGCGGGCGCTGTTGCTCGGGCCAGTCGCGGATCGCCATCGCTCTCTCCTCGGGCCGCGCGGGCGGCGAATTGTTCGACAACAGGGGCGGCGGCGGCAAGGTGGCTTACAATAACGCTTTGCTCGCTCACCGAATCCCACGTCATGTCCAACGCAAACACACCCGTCGTCACCCCATCGGCTTACCTCACTCTGCATTATCGTCTGGCCACGCCGGACGGTGTTGATATCATCACAACCTTCGGCGGAAATCCGGCCACGCTGATGCTGGGCCAGGGCCAGCTGGCGCCGGTGCTGGAGGAACTGCTGATCGGCATGCCCGAGGGCACCCAGCGCACCTTCGACCTGGCCGCCGGCCAGGGCTTCGGCGAACGCAATCCGGACATGGTGCGGCACGTCACGCGCGCCACGCTGGACGAGAACTCGACGCCGGACGCCGACTACAAGATCGGCGACCTGGTCGACTTCGCCGCGCCGGGCGGCGGCCGCTTCGCCGGCGTGCTGCTCGAACTGGGCGAGGAAGCCGTGTTGTTCGACTTCAACCACCCCCTGGCCGGCAAGGCGCTGCGCTTCGAGGTGAACCTGATCTCCGTGCTGTAGGGGGCGACGATGGACAAGGAAATCCTGCTGGCCCAGCCGCGCGGCTTTTGCGCCGGCGTCGACCGGGCGATCGAGATCGTCGAACGCGCGCTGCAACAATTCGGCGCGCCCATCTATGTGCGCCACGAGATCGTCCACAACGCCTATGTGGTGGACGACCTGCGCAACAAGGGCGCGATCTTCATCGAGGAGCTCGACGACGTCCCGGCCGGCAACACCCTGGTGTTCTCCGCCCACGGCGTGTCGAAGGCGGTTCGGGCCGAGGCGGAGTCGCGCGGCCTGAGCATTTTCGACGCCACCTGTCCGCTGGTCACCAAGGTCCACATGGAGGTGGCCAAGATGCGCCGCCAGGGCTGCGAGATCGTCATGATCGGCCACGACGGCCATCCCGAGGTCGAGGGCACGATGGGCCAGACCGAGGAGGGCATGTATCTGGTGGAAACGGTGGCCGATGTCGCCACGCTGAACGTGAGCAAGCCGGACATGCTGGCCTATGTTTCCCAGACAACGTTGTCGGTTGACGACACCGCCGACATCATCGAGGCGCTGAAACTGAAATATCCGGCCATCATCGAGCCGAAGAAGGGCGACATCTGCTACGCCACCACCAACCGCCAGGAGGCCGTCAAATTCATGGCGCCGCAGGTGGAACTGGTGATCGTCGTCGGCAGCCCGAACAGCTCCAACTCCAACCGCCTGCGCGAGGTGGCCGAGAAGATGGGCACGCCGGCCTATATGGTCGACAACGCCGCGCAGATCGACCCGGCCTGGCTGGAGGGCAAGGTGCGCGTCGGTCTCACCGCCGGCGCCTCGGCACCCGAGGTGCTGGTGCAGGCCGTCATCGACCGCATAAAAGAATGCGGCGTGAAAAGCGTGCGCACCCTCGACGGCGTGCAGGAGGCGGTAACCTTCCCTTTACCTAAGGGATTGGACGGTGTCAAGCCTGCACCAAACTAGGGAGGGGCCGCTTCTACGATTTTGCAACATCTGAATTAAATTCGGCGCACCATTATTTTTTCCCCTATTAGTTTTTTCGGATACTCGGTATTATTGCCTCGCCCGAAAAAAGTTGTCGAATCTGCTTTCTTGTACCCGGGCATGAGACCCGGGGCGCGAATGGTGGCATGGCATGGGGTTTGCTTAATTGAATGCGCAGTAGATCGATGCAGAGTCGGCGGCGGGCAGATCGGGCCGGACCACAGGCGTCCAATCAACGGCGGCACTACGGGGAACTCCCCGGGTGCCGTTTTTGTTAGGGGCGCCGCCGGAGCCGGCCGGGCTGCCTGGCCGTTGCAGTACAACACAATAGAAGAGGCACAATCTCCATGGATACCCTAATCCAACAAATTATCAACGGTCTGGTGCTCGGCAGCATGTACGCGCTGGTCGCCCTCGGTTATACGATGGTGTACGGCGTGTTGAACCTGATTAACTTCGCCCACGGCGACGTGTTGATGATAGGCGCGATGGCCGGACTGACCATCCTGCGCCTGCTCAACGAGCACGCGCCCGATTTGCCCGGCTTCGTCAAGCTGGCCATCGCCATCGGCGGCGCCATTCCCGTCTGCATGCTGGTCAACGTCTTGATCGAGCGCGTCGCCTACCGCCGCCTGCGCAACGCGCCACGGCTGGCACCGCTGATCACGGCGATCGGCGTCTCCATCCTGCTGCAGACCTTCGCCATGATGATCTGGGGCCGCAACCCCTTGCCCTTCCCGACCCTGCTGTCGTCCGAGCCGATCACCATCGGCGGCGCGCTGATCTCGCAGACCCAGGTGCTGCTGCTGGTGCTGGCGGCCGCTTCGATGTTCGGCCTGGTGATGCTGGTGGAAAAAACCAAGATGGGCCGCGCCATGCGCGCCGTGGCGGAGAACCCGCGCGTCGCCGGCCTGATGGGGGTCGACTCCAACAAGGTCATCGTCGCCACCTTCGCCATCGGCGCCGCGCTGGCCGCCGTGGCCGGCGTGATGTGGGGCGCCAACTACGCCTCGATCCAGTTCGCCATGGGCTTCGTGCCCGGCCTGAAGGCCTTCTCGGCGGCGGTGCTGGGCGGCATCGGCAACATCTACGGCGCGATGATAGGCGGCATTTTGCTCGGCATCATCGAGAGCCTGGGCGCCGGCTATATCGGCGAGTTCACCGGCGGCTTCCTCGGCAGCCACTATCAGGACATCTTCGCCTTCGTTGTGCTGATCCTGGTGCTGACGGTGCGTCCGTCCGGCATCATGGGCGAGCGCGTGGCGGACCGCGCCTAAGCCGCGCCCGGATACGGATAAAGGAACAATCATGGCACTCTTCAATTTCGACGTCTCCCGCAACCCGCGCAAGGCCTACAGCAGCATGGCCGTGCTGCTGATCGGCTTGATGGTCTTCCCCTTCGTCGCCGCGCAGTTCGGCAACTCCTGGGTGCGCATCATCGACATGGCGCTGCTCTACATCATGCTGGCGCTGGGTCTGAACATCGTGGTCGGCTTCGCCGGCCTGCTCGACCTGGGCTACATCGCCTTCTACGCGGTGGGCGCCTACATGACCGGCCTGCTGGCCTCGCCGCAGTTCGCCACCCTGATCGAATCGGTGGTCAACCAGTATCCGGCGCTGGGCGACTTCCTGGTCGCCGTGCTGGGCGAGGACATCCGCGCCAACGGCATCCACCTGTCGGTCTGGCTGATCGTGCCGCTGGCCGGCGCGCTGGCCGGCCTGTTCGGCGCCCTGCTCGGCGCGCCGACCCTGAAGCTGCGCGGCGACTACCTGGCCATCGTCACGCTGGGCTTCGGCGAGATCATCCGCATCTTCATGAACAACCTGAACGAGCCGATCAATTTCACCAACGGTCCGCAGGGCATCAACCTGATCGACCCGATCCGCGTGTTCGGCGTCAACCTGGCCGGCGAGGCCGGCTCGCGCGCCAACGTGGTGGTGGGCGGCTTCTCCATGCCCTCGGTCAACGCCTACTATTTCCTCTTCCTGTTCCTGTGCATCGCCGTGGTGTTCATCACCTCGCGCCTGCAGCACTCGCGCCTGGGCCGCGCCTGGGTGGCCATCCGCGAGGACGAGATCGCCGCCAAGGCGATGGGCATCAACACCCGCAACGTCAAGCTGCTCGCCTTCACCATGGGCGCCTCCTTCGGCGGCGTGGCCGGCGCGATGTTCGCGTCCTTCCAGGGCTTCGTCTCGCCGGAATCGTTCTCGCTGACCGAGTCGATCGCCGTGCTGGCGATGGTGGTGCTGGGCGGCATCGGCCACATCCCCGGCGTGATCATGGGCGGCGCCCTGCTGGCCGCGCTGCCCGAGGTGCTGCGCCACGTCGTCGAGCCCCTGCAGGAGAAACTGTTCGGCCACGTCATCATCGAGGCCGAGGTGCTGCGCCAACTGCTGTACGGCCTGGCGATGGTGCTGATCATGCTGAACCGTCCGGCCGGCCTGTGGCCCGCGCCCAAGCATGAGGACCGCCCCGACAACGACACCGACAAACCCGAGCCGGCATCCGGCGTGATGGCGGCCTGAGGAGTAGCACCATGAGCACCATGAGCGAACAAGTTATTCTGAACATCGCCGGCGTCAACAAGCGCTTCGGCGGCCTGCAGGCGCTGACCGACGTCGGCATCAAGATCATGAAGGGCCAGATCTACGGCCTGATCGGCCCCAACGGCGCCGGCAAGACCACCTTCTTCAATGTCATCACCGGCCTCTACCAGCCGGACACCGGCACCTTCGAGCTGGCCGGCAAGCCGTATTCGCCGTCGGCGCCGCACGCGGTGGCCAAGGCCGGCATCGCCCGCACCTTCCAGAACATCCGCCTGTTCGGCGAGATGACGGCGCTGGAGAACGTCATGGTGGGGCGCCACGTGCGCTCGCACCAAGGCGTGTTCGGCGCGGTGTTCCGCCACAAGGCGGCGCGCGAGGAGGAGGCGTCGATCCGCCGCCGCTCGCAGGAGTTGCTCGACTTCGTCGGCATCGGCCAGTTCGCCAACCGCACCTCGCGCTTCCTGTCCTACGGCGACCAGCGCCGGCTGGAGATCGCCCGCGCCCTGGCCACCGACCCGCAACTGCTGGCCTTGGACGAGCCGGCCGCCGGCATGAACGCCACCGAGAAGCTGGCGCTGCGCGAGCTGCTGGTGAAGATCAAGAACGAGGGCAAGACCGTGCTGCTGATCGAGCACGACGTCAAACTGATGATGGGCCTGTGCGACCGCCTCACCGTGCTCGAGTACGGCAAGCCGATCGCCGAGGGCCTGCCGGCCGAAATTCAGAGCAACAAGGCGGTGATTGAAGCCTATCTGGGAGGATCGCACTAATGAGCGGCAATGTTCTAAAAGTATCGGGACTGAAAGTCGCGTACGGCGGCATCAAGGCCGTCAAGGGGATCGACCTGGAAGTGAACAAGGGCGAGTTGATCGCCCTGATCGGCGCCAACGGCGCCGGCAAGACCACCACCCTGAAGGCGATCACCGGCACCCTGCCGCCGTGCACGGTGGAGGGCAGCGTGTCCTACATGGGCGAATCGTTGAAGGGCAGCAAGTCTTTCCACCTGGTCGAGAAGAAGCTGGCCATGGTGCCGGAGGGGCGCGGCGTGTTCACCCGCATGTCGATCCAGGAAAACCTGATGATGGGCGCCTACACCCGCGACGACAAGGCCGGCATCGAGGCCGACATCGCGCGCTGGTTCGACGTCTTCCCGCGCCTGAAGGAGCGGGCGGCGCAAATGGCCGGCACCCTGTCCGGCGGCGAGCAGCAGATGCTGGCGATGGCGCGCGCGCTGATGTGCCACCCCAATCTGTTGCTGCTCGACGAGCCGTCGATGGGCCTGTCGCCGATCATGGTGGAGAAGATCTTCGAGGTGATCCGCAATGTGTCGAAGGAGGGCATCACCATCCTGCTGGTCGAGCAGAACGCCAAGCTGGCGCTGCAGGCGGCGGACCGAGGCTATGTGATGGACTCGGGCCTGATCACCATGACCGGCAACGCCAGCGACATGCTGGACGATCCGCGCGTCAAGGCCGCCTACCTCGGCGAGTAGGGCAGGGAATAGGTTTCACGTTGTTTGCGGGACGCTGGCCTTACCCCGCAAGCAAAGGGGTCTGACCCCGCATGGGGTCAGACCCCGGCTTCCGCGTCCCGGGGTGGGGGTAAAAAAAAGCCCCGGCGCATGGCCGGGGCTTGGAAGGACACCCGTCTGAGGAGAACACCACGGATGCCGAGGAGGTCTAAAACAGCGGGTGCTGGCGCCCGGGGGCGCCAGCGTTTCCTACATTACTTCTTCGCTGGAGCGGCCTTGGCGGCGGCTTGCGAGAACTGGTTCACGGCGCTGGCAACGTTGCTTTCGATCGACTCAACGGCTTGCTTGGCGGTTTTGCTGAACTGCTCGTAACCGGCGTTGGCGTTGCCGATTGCCGATTTCAGCAGGGCAACAGCGTTTTCGGTGCCGGCTGGGGCGTTCTTGCTGACTTCTTCCACCAGCGAGATGACTTTACGGTTGGTTTCGGCGATCTGGGTTTCGGCGGCTTTGTTGAATTCAGCCTGGGTGCCGGAAGCGATGGTGGCCAGGTGACGGCCGTAAGCGATGGCTTTCTCGGCGTTTGGCTGGGCTTGTGCGGCCGACAGCGAGAAGAATTCTTGTGGGTCTTTGGCCGACAGCAGTTGCTTAGTGGCGATCGACGACTCTTCCAGCGATGCTTTGGCAGCGGTCAGGTTCAGATCGACCAGTTTTTCAACGCCTTCGAAGGCCTTGGTGGTCAGTGCGGAGAAGATAGCGAACTGGGCTTCGAAGTTAGCCTTGGTCGCATTGGAAAATTGCTCAGGGATAGAAAACATATAACTCTCCAGAAAATTAAATAGTCGTTGATAAATACTGCTGTTAGTTACCGGTGGTACGAAGCAGATGAATCCATGTCTCAAACCGAACAACAATTGTGCAACGCAACAAACCCGATTTTACGGCCTTCAAAAATTAAGTCAAGCGATTTTTGTGCATTGCACCAAAGAAGCCAAAGTGGCCTTTGGGAACAATTTCTCATAGGCATTGGAAACCTTCCCGCCGGGCCCGTCGTGCCGTGCCGGCACTTGCCCTGCGGCCCTTGCGCCAGCTCAAAAACGCCTGCCGTGTTAGACTCGACAGGACTGGCCCGATGCGGTGCAGCAAGCCCGCGCCAGACGGCTCGATACTACTTTTGGTACTGATGCAAATGTCCAACACTCCAGCCGCCCCGGCAATCCCCCCGCTGCCCGCAGCCGCACCGGCCGCCTCCTTCCTGTCGCCGCTGCCCTTCTTTTTCGTGCTGCTGTGGAGCACCGGCTTCATCGTCGCCAAGTTCGGCCTGCCCTACGCGCCGCCGCTGACCTTCCTCTTGCTGCGCTTCGCCGGCGTGCTGCTGTTGCTGTTGCCGGCCGTGCTGTTGCTGAAGGCGCCCTGGCCGCGCGGCCAAATCCGCCAAATCGCGCTGGCCGGCCTGCTGGTGCAGGCCGGCTACCTGATCGGCGTCTGGTGCGCCATCAAGGCCGGCATGCCGGCCGGCCTGTCGGCGCTGATCGTCGGCATGCAACCCATCCTGACCGCCTTCGCCGCGCCGCTGATCGGCGAGTCGGTGCGGCCGCGCCAGTGGCTGGGCCTGCTGTTCGGCATCGTCGGCGTCGGCCTGGTGGTGGCCGCCAAGATCCGCCTGGTCGGCCTGTCGCTCGACAGCATCCTGCTGTGCCTGTTGGCGCTGCTCTCGATCACCGCCGGCACGCTGTATCAAAAACGCTACTGTCCGCAGTTCGACTTGCGCACCGGCACCGTCATCCAGTTCAGCGCCTCGCTTCTTGTCGTGTTACCGCTGGCGGTGGCGCTGGAAGGCTTGAGCTGGGACTTCGCCACGGTACAATGGACGGGTCGCTTCGTGTTTGCCCTGTTGTGGTCGGTTCTGGCCCTGTCGATAGGCGCGATCTTCCTGCTGTTCGCCCTGATCCGCCGCAGCGACGCGACCCAGGTGACCAGTCTGCTTTACCTGACGCCGCCCACCACCGCCGTCATGGCCTGGCTGGTGTTCGGCGAGGCCTTCAACGCGCTGGGCGTGGCCGGCATGGCGCTGGCGGTGCTCGGCGTGATCTTTGTAGTCAAGAAAGGCAAGTGAGGACGCATGAATTCCACGCCAGACCAACAGGCCGTTGACGCCGCCATCACCTCGCGCCGCTCGATCCGTGCCTACCTGCCCACGCCGGTGCCGCGCGCCGAGCTTGAGCAGCTGCTCGAGGTGGCGGCGCGGGCGCCGTCGGGCACCAACACGCAGCCGTGGAAGGTCTACGTGCTGAGCGGCGCCAAGCGCCGCGAGTTGTCCGAGCGCATACTCGCCGTGCACAGCGATCCGGCCCAGGCCGCCGGCTTCACCGAGGAGTACGCCTACTATCCACGGCAGTGGGTGTCGCCCTTCATCGAGCGGCGCCGCAAGGTCGGCTGGGACTTGTACGCGCTGCTCGGCCTGACGCGCGACAACAAGGCCGGCATGGCCGCCCAGCACGGCCGCAACTACGATTTCTTCGGCGCCCCGGTCGGCCTGATCTTCACCATCGACCGGGTGATGGAGCAGGGCTCCTGGCTGGACTACGGCATGTTCCTGCAAAACATCATGGTGGCGGCGCGCGGCAGGGGGCTCGACACCTGTCCGCAGGCGGCCTTCACGCAGTACCACAAGATCATCGCCGAGGTGCTCGGCCTGCCGGCCAACGAGGCGCTGGTGTGTGGCATGTCCCTCGGCTATGCCGACCATGGCAAGGTGGAAAATTCGCTGGTCACCGAGCGCGAGCCGGTGGCGAGCTTCGTCAACTTCGTCGATTGATGGACCCGGCGCGGCGCGGGTTGCGCCGCAACATGTGGAGGAGCTCAATGTTGCTTCAGACCTATTGCGATATCGCAATCAATAGTACCGGTGAAGTCAATAAGTCTTGCGCTTGCCCAGCGTTTTGCTACACTGCAACACATGCTGGCCGGTTTTTTTCCTGGGGAAATCTATGATTAAGTTAGCGTTAGGTGCGCTCATTTCGCTGTTGTTCGTGGCCGTGCCCGCCACCGCCGCGCAGGGACGGCAGGCGGCCGGAAAAACCGTGTTGGTCAAAAAGCACCACGTCAAGAAAAGCAAGGCGCTGCGCGTCAGCGTCGCCGCCACCGGCGAGCGCGTGGTCAAGCGCGTGGTCAGCGTGCGCGGCAAGCGCAAGGTGGTCTACCAGCGCATGCTGACGGCGGCGCCCGCCGTGCCGACCATGGGCGACCTGGCCGGCCTGAACCTGACGCGCGACCCGCTCGACCTGAAGTCCAGCGTCGCCCTGGTGCTCGACCAGGTCAATTCCGAAGTGTTGTTTGAAAAGAATTCCAACGTCGCCCTGCCGATCGCCTCGATCACCAAGATGATGACCGGCCTGGTTGTCGTCGAGGCGCAACAGGACATGAGCGAGATGCTGACGGTGAGCGAGGAGGACGTCGACCGCGCCAAGTTCAGCAGCTCGCGGCTGAAGGTCGGCTCGCAACTGACGCGCGCCGCCATGCTGCATATCGCGCTGATGAGTTCGGAGAACCGCGCCGCCTCCGCGCTGGGCCGCAACTATCCGGGCGGCCTGTCGGCCTTCGTCGAGGCGATGAACGCCAAGGCGCGCGGGCTGGGCATGCGCGACACCCACTATGTCGATTCGAGCGGCTTGTCGAAGATGAACGTGGCCAGCGCGCGCGATCTGGCCCGGCTGGCCCAGGCGGCCTACCAGCAGCCGCTGCTGCGCCAGTTCTCCACCGATCCGAAGGCGCAGGTCGAGGCCAACGGCCGCCTGCTGCAATTCGGCAACACCAACCACCTGGTGGCCAATCCCGGCTGGGACATCGGCCTGCAGAAGACCGGCTTCATCAACGAGGCCGGCCGTTGCCTGATGATGCAAACCATCATCGAGGGCCGTTCGGTGATCATGGTCTTCCTCGACTCCAAGGGCAAGCAGTCGCGCACCGCCGACGCCGGCCGCATGCGCAAGTGGCTGGAAGCCCTGCGGCCCGCCTCCTTGACGGGCAGCACGCCTTACTCCAACGGGATGTAACCCAGGGTGGCCGAGATCTGGTTGGCGGTCGCCACCAGATCGTCCAGCCACTCGTCCTGTAGACGGTCGGCCGGGGCGGAAATCGACAGCCCGGCGATCAGCTTGCCCGAGTCGTCGCGGATGCCGGCGGCCATGCAACGCACCCCCAGTTCCAACTCCTCGTTGTCGCGCGCGTAGCCGCGCGCCCGCACCAGGCTGAGCTCGCGCTCCAGCTTGGCCAGGTCGGTGATCGAATTCTTGTTGTGGCCGGCCAGCCCGGTGCGGGTGGCGTAGGCGCGGATCGCCTTCGGCTCGTCGACCGAGAGGAACAGCTTGCCGGTCGAGGTCAGGTGCAGCGGGCCGCGCCCGCCGATGGCGCGCACCACCTGCATGCCCGAGCGCTCGGAGAAGGCGCGGTCGATGTAGACGATCTCGTCGCCTTGGCGCACCGACAGGTTGATGGTCTGCTGGGTCTTCTTGTGCAGCGAGCGCATGAAGTCCAGCGCCGCCTCGCGCACCGACAGGCGGCTCTTCACCACGTTGCCCAGCTCCAGCAGGCGCATGCCGAGGCGGTAGGTGCCCGGTTCGATGCGGTCGACGAAGCGCGTCAGCACCATGTCGTTGAGGATGCGGTGGGCGGTCGAGGGATGCAGGCCGGACACCTTGGACAATTCCTTCAGGCTCACCGGGTCGGGATACTTGGCCAGCGCGTCGAGCAGCGCGACCATGCGCTCGATCACTTGGATCGTGGTTTTCTGCGCGGGGACGGGTTCGATTTTCATGATGTGGTTGGTGCGGTGCAGTATGCGGTGCTTCTTTATACCATAATGTGAAAAAATATGGAATTGTAGGGAGGACAAGCTCTAAAAGTGTGAACAAAGTGTCACTGAAGGGCATAATGATGCCTTGAAATACTATAAGCAGCCGGACATGGAACCAGTCAGTGAATTCAAGAGCAAGAGCGGCTTCAAGCGCATTCTTTCCGCCATGATGTACTCGATCGCCGGCCTGCAGGCCGCCTGGCGCCACGAACACGCCTTCCGCCAGGAAATGATCCTCTTGCTGGCCGGCAGCGCCGTCGCCTTGTTGCTGCGCATCTCGGCGTTTGAAAAACTGATGTTGATCGGCGTGTTGGTGCTGATCGTGATCGTCGAACTGATCAATTCCGCCATCGAGGCGGTGGTCGACCGTGTCTCGCTGGAGCGCCACCCGCTGTCAAAGAACGCCAAGGACTTCGGCAGCGCCGCCGTGTTCCTGGCCTGCCTGCTGGCCGCCGCCGCCTGGGCCGTGGTGTTGTTCAACCGCTTCTACTAGTGTCGCAACGGTAGACAGCGGCGGCGGACGGCGGTTCTATATAAGTTTTTGGTATATAAAACTGCTAAATGCTTAGTTCTCTTTCATATCAAGGCGCTTTACTCTGAAGCTTCTGAAGTGAACCACATGGGGAACCCTGATGCTGTCCAAGAAAATCATCGCCGCCGCACTCGCCGTCACCGCCTTCGCCGCCAGCGCGCCGGCCTTCGCCGCCGACATCTCGCTGCTCAACGTTTCCTACGATCCGACGCGCGAACTGTATCAGGACGTCAACACCGCCTTCGCCAAGGATTGGAAGGCGAAGACCGGCGATAACGTCAAGATCAAGCAATCGCACGGTGGTTCCGGCAAACAGGGGCGCGCCGTCATCGACGGCCTGGAGGCCGACGTGGTGACCCTGGCCCTGGCCTACGACATCGACGCCATCGGCGAACGGGGCCTGCTGAAGAAGGACTGGCAGAAACAGTTGCCGCACAATAGCTCGCCGTACACCTCGACCATCGTCTTCCTGGTGCGCAAGGGCAACCCCAAGGGCATCAAGGACTGGAACGACCTGGTCAAGCCGGGCGTGGCGGTGATCACACCGAATCCGAAGACCTCGGGCGGCGCCCGCTGGAACCACCTGGCCGCCTACGGCTACGCGCTGCGCCAGCCGGGCGGCAGCGAGGCCGGCGCGCGCGATTTCCTGAAAAAACTCTACAAGAACGTGCCGGTGCTCGATTCCGGCGCGCGCGGCGCCACCACCACCTTCGTCGAACGCGGCATCGGCGACGTGCTGATCGCCTGGGAGAACGAGGCCCTGCTGGCGATCAAGGAACTGGGCCCGGACAAGGTCGAGATCGTCGCGCCGTCGCTCAGCATTTTGGCCGAGCCGCCGGTGGCCGTGGTCGACAAGGTGGTCGACAAGCGCGGCACGCGCAAGGTGGCCGAGGCCTACCTGCGCTTCCTCTACACCGACGAGGGCCAGGAGTTGATCGCCAAGAACTACTACCGGCCGACGGTCGACAAGGCGGTGAAGAAATACGCCGCCCGGTTCCCCAACGTCAAACTGTTCACCCTGGCCCAGGTGGCCGGCGACTGGAGCACGGCGCAGAAGGCCCACTTCGCCGACGGCGGCGTGTTCGACCAGATCTACCAGCCGAAGTAAGCGCGGACCACGCAAGGGGAGGGCCTATGAGCGCCAGTTTGCTTTCGCAGTTCCGCGTGCTGGTCGCGCCCGGCCTGCACAACAGCGGCAAGGAGCATTGGCAGAGCCGCTGGCAACGCCTGTACTCCAGCTTCGAGCGGGTCGAGCAGGACGACTGGGAGCGGCCCGATCTGTTGCGCTGGTCGGCCCGGCTCGACCAGGTGCGCCGCGCCGACCGCCGCCCCACGCTGATCGTCGCGCACAGCTTCGGCAGCCTGGCCACGGCGCACAGCGTGGCGGCCGACCCGTCCGGGGTGGCCGGCGTGCTGCTGGTGGCGCCGGCCGACCCGGACAAGTTCGGCGTCGCCGCGCTGCTGCCGCAGGGGCCGCTGCCCTGTCCCTCGATCATGATCGGCAGCCGCGACGACCCGTGGATGACGGCCGAGCGTGCCGCGCTGTGGGCGGCGCGCTGGGGCAGCGACTTCATCGACGGCGGCGCCCTCGGCCACATCAACGCCGAGTCCGGTTTGGGCGACTGGCTAGACGGCCAGCGCCAGTTGCAATTGCTGGCGCAGCGCGCCCGGCAGGCGGGGAATGTTGTTCAATTTGCCTGAATTTTTCTGTTTTTGACGTTTTGCTGACGCGAGTGGCGCCCCGCCGGCCCGCTTGCGGCGATGATGACCTTGTCGGATGCGCAATACCGGCATTCTTAACCACCACGGAGCTAACGATGACCATACGCCTGGGCGACACCGCGCCCGATTTCGAGCAAGATTCCACCATTGGCAAGATCCACTTCCACGAGTGGGCCGGCAAGTCCTGGGTGGTGCTGTTTTCCCACCCGGCCGACTTCACGCCGGTCTGCACCACCGAGCTGGGCCTGACGGCCAAGCTCAAGCCCGAGTTCGACAAGCGCAACGTCAAGGTGATCGCGCTGTCGGTCGACCCGGCCGAGGCCCACCTGGAGTGGATCAAGGATATCGAGGCGACCCAGCACACGGTGGTCGGCTTCCCCATCATCGCCGACGCCGACCGCAAGGTCTCCGAGCTGTACGACATGATCCACCCGGCGCTGTCGGCCACCGCCACGGTGCGCTCGCTGTTCGTCATCGACCCGAGCAAGAAGGTGCGCCTGACCATCACCTACCCGATGAGCACCGGCCGCAACTTCGACGAGGTCCTGCGCGTCATCGACGCCTTGCAGCTGAGCGACGGCTACACCGTGGCCACGCCGGGCAACTGGCAGGACGGCGACGACGTCATCATTCCGCTGACCGTGCAGGACCCGGCGCTGATCGAGCAGAAGTATCCAAAAGGCTACAAGGCCGAGCGGCCGTATCTGCGCCTGACGCCGCAGCCGAACAAATAGACCGTTGCAGCGACACCGCCAACGCACTCCCCGGAGTGCGTTTTTTTTATGGGCGGCGCGGTCGCGGCCAAGCCCGCTTGCATGGACTAACTCTGCGGACTAGTCGATTTCAATCTAAGCAAATGACAAAAGGTTAGTTTGGTTTATAACGGCGGGATGCGAATATTCGGCCTTATAAGTCGAAAATGTAATAAGAGGGAGCATCCATGTCAGCAGCAGCACTTGCGGTTCCGGCCAAACCACGCGGCGCCCCGTTCCGGGTCATGCCGGGTTTCCGGCTGTCGCTGGGCTTCACCATCTTCTACCTGGCGCTGATCGTGCTCATCCCGCTGTCGGCGGTGTTCCTGAAGACCTTCACCATGACCTGGCCGGCCTTCTGGTCGGCCGTCACCTCGGAGCGCGTGATGGCCTCCTACCGGCTGACCTTCGGCGCCTCGCTGATCGGCGCCAGCATCAACGTGGTGTTCGGCGGCATCGTCGCCTGGGTGCTGGTGCGCTACGAATTCCCCGGCAAGCGCATCATCGACGCGCTGGTCGACCTGCCGTTCGCCCTGCCTACCGCCGTCGCCGGCATCACCCTGACGGCGCTGTACTCGTCGAACGGCTGGTTCGGCCGCTTCCTCGAGGGCACGCTGGGCCTGAAGGTGGCCTTCACCCCGCTCGGCGTGGTGGTGGCGCTGACCTTCATCGGCCTGCCCTTCGTGGTGCGCACCGTGCAACCGGTGCTCGAGGACGCCGAGCGCGAGCTCGAGGAGGCCGCCGCCAGCCTGGGCGCCAGCGCCCTGCAAACCTTCGTGCGGGTGGTGTTCCCGACCATCCTGCCGTCCTTGATGACCGGCTTCGCGCTGGCCTTCGCCCGCGCCACCGGCGAGTACGGCTCGGTGATCTTCATCGCCGGCAACATGCCGATGGTGTCGGAGATCACGCCGCTGTTCATCATCACCAAGCTCGAGCAGTACGACTACGCCGGCGCCACCGCCATCGCCGTGGTGATGTTGCTGGTGTCCTTCGTGCTGTTGTTGTCGATCAATCTGCTGCAGGCCTGGGCCCGTGGCAAGTCGGGGAAATAAGAAGATGAGTGCTGTCCTGAACCCTGTTGTCGCCGCCACGCCGCCGGCCCGCCGTGGCGAGCTGCCGTCCGCCCCTTCGGTGCTGGAGCCTTGGTGGGTGCGCGGCCTGCTGATCGGCGTCGCGCTGACCTTCCTGACGCTGTTCCTGTTCGTGCCCCTGGTGGCGGTCTTCGCCGAGGCCTTCAAGAAGGGCTGGGAGGCCTACCTGGCGTCGATCACCGAGGCCGACGCCATCTCGGCCATCAAGCTGACCCTGCTGACGGCCGTCATCGCCGTGCCGCTCAACCTAGTGTTCGGCGTCGCCGCCTCGTGGTGCATCGCCAAGTTCGAGTTCCGCGGCAAGAGCATCCTGTTGACCCTGATCGACCTGCCGTTCTCCGTCTCGCCGGTGATCTCCGGCCTGATCTACGTGCTGATGTTCGGCGCCCAGGGCTGGTTCGGCCCCTGGCTGCAGGAACACGACATCAAGATCCTGTTCGCCGTGCCGGGCATTGTGCTGGCGACGATTTTCATCACCTTCCCCTTCGTCGCGCGCGAGCTGATCCCGCTGATGCAGGCCCAGGGCAGCGAGGAGGAGGAGGCCGCCATCGTGCTGGGCGCCTCGGGCTGGAACACCTTCCGCCGCGTCACCCTGCCCAACATCAAATGGGGCCTGCTGTACGGCGTCATCCTGTGCAACGCCCGCGCCATGGGCGAGTTCGGCGCCGTCTCGGTGGTGTCCGGCCACATCCGTGGCGAGACCAACACCGTGCCGCTGCAGGTGGAAATCCTCTACAACGAATACAACTTCGCGGCCGCCTTCGCGGTGGCGTCGCTGCTGGCCCTGCTGGCCCTGGTGACGCTGGCGCTGAAGTCCTTTATCTCCTGGCGCCTGAATGAATCGATCGCCGTCGATTCCGCCTTACGTTCTACGGAGCACTGATCATGACCATCGAAGTCAGAAACATCCATAAACAGTTCGGCGATTTCACCGCCCTCAACAACGTCTCGCTGTCCTTCCCGGCCGGCGAACTGACGGCCCTGCTGGGGCCTTCCGGTTGCGGCAAGACAACGCTGCTGCGCATCATCGCCGGCCTCGAGCACCCGGACTCCGGCCAGGTGCTGCTCGACGCCCAGGACGCCTCGGCGCGCCACGTGCGCGAGCGCCAGGTCGGCTTCGTGTTCCAGCACTACGCGCTGTTCAAGCACATGACGGTGTTCGAGAACGTCGCCTTCGGCCTGCGCGTCAAGTCGCGCAGCGAGCGCCCCTCGGAAGACCAGATCCGCCGCAAGGTCAAGGACCTGCTCGAACTGGTCCAGCTCGACTGGCTGGCCGACCGCTACCCGCCGCAGCTGTCCGGCGGCCAGCGCCAGCGCATCGCCCTGGCGCGCGCGCTGGCGGTCGAGCCGCGCGTGCTGCTGCTCGACGAACCGTTCGGCGCGCTCGACGCCAAGGTGCGCAAGGAGCTGCGCCGCTGGCTGCGCCGCCTGCACGACGACCTGCACGTGACCAGCATCTTCGTCACCCACGACCAGGAGGAGGCGCTGGAGGTGGCCGACCAGGTGGTGCTGATGAACAAGGGCAACGTCGAACAGATCGGCTCGCCGGCCGAGGTCTACAACCACCCGGCCTCGCCCTTCGTCTACGGCTTCCTGGGCAACGTCAACATGTTCCACGGCCGCGTCCACGAGGGCGTGATGGCCACCGGCGACGTCAGCTTCGACGTGCCCGACCACGGCGGCGTGCAGGACAGCAAGGGCATCGCCTACGTCCGCCCGCACGACCTGGAGATCGACCGCTACACGCCGGGCGCCGAGGGCATCATCGTCAAGCTGCGCCGCGCCCACGCCATCGGCCCGCTGGCCCAGCTCGACCTGGAGCGCACCGACAACGCCGAGCTGATCGAGGCGGTGATGTCGAACGAGCGCTTCAGCCAACTGCACCTGAAGGAGGGCGAGACGCTGGTGGTGCGGCCGAAACGCCTGCACGTGTTCGTCGACCCGGCCGTGGCGTAAGGCCCCGCCGTAGGCACGCGGCGCCTGCGCGCCCACCTTAGCCGCTAGCGCTCCATCGCGTCGGCCGCCGGCCGCCCAGGCCGCCGGCGCGGGAGGGCTGCGCGCCAACGTTGCGCCGACACGCTGGCCGACGACGTCGCGTCAGCAACCTATTCGCCCTCGGGCAGCAAGGACCCACCATGAATTTCCAGCAACTGCGCTCCATCCGCGAAGCCGCCCGCCGGGGCTACAACCTGACCGAGGTGGCCAACGCCCTGTTCACCTCGCAGCCCGGGGTGAGCCGGCAGATCCGCGAGCTGGAGGACGAGCTCGGCGTCGTCATCTTCGAGCGCAACGGCAAGCGCCTGACCGGCCTGACCGACCCCGGCAAGGGCATCTTGAAGATCATCGACCGCCTGCTGATCGAGGCGGAGAACCTGCAGCAGGCCAGCCTGGAATACACCGGCCAGAACAGCGGCACGCTGAGCGTGGCGGCCACCCACACCCAGGCCCGCTACGCGCTGCCCAAGGTGGTGCAGTCCTTCCGCGCCGCCTTCCCCGAGGTGCGCATTGCGCTGCAGCAGAGCGCGCCCGAGCACATCGCCGAATGGGTCCTGTCGGGCAAGACCGACATCGGCATCGCCACCGAGGGCCTGTCGCAGTTCCCCGACCTGGTGTCCTTCCCCTGCTACCGCTGGAGCCACCTGATCGTGGTGCCGGACGGCCACCCGCTGCTGGCCCGTTCGCCGATCCGCCTGGAGGACCTGGCCGAGTTCCCCTTGATCACCTACGACATCGGCTTCACCGGACGCGGCCACATCGACGCCGCCTTCGCCAAGGCCGACGTCAAGCCCGACATCGTGCTGACGGCGATGGACTCGGACGTCATCAAGCAGTACGTCGCGCTGGGCATGGGCGTCGGCATCGTCGCCTCGATGGCCTTCGACCACGGCCGCGACAAGGGCCTGCGCGCGGTCGAGGCCTCGCACCTGTTCGCCGCCAACACCACCCGGCTGGCGGTGCGCAAGGGCGCCTACCTGCGCTCCTACGCCTACCACTTCATCCAGCAGTTCGCCCCCGAGCTGACGCGCGCCGAGATCGACGCGGCGCTGGCCGGCGGCGAACAATCCTGACGCGCCGCCGCTACGGCACCCGATCGGCCAGCGCCTTGTTCAGATAGCTCTCGAAGCGGCCGTCGGCGAATGCCTGGCGCGCCGCCTTGCGGTAGCGCTCGACCAGGCCGGCCGGCGCCAGCGGCGAGAAGACGCCGTGCAGTTCGACGCCCGGCACCGGCAACGGCAGCAGTTTCAGGCGCAGTGCGTCGCGCGCCGCGTAGTAGCGGGCGCTGGCGCAGTTGGAGAAGTAGACGCCGTCGACGCGGCCCAGTTTCAGTTTGCCCAAATTCTGCTTTTCCCAGTCGACCCCGCCCACCTCGACATAGTGGATGCGCGCATCGCGCATGAACGGCGGCAGCGCGGCGCCGACCACCCAACCTATCGTCATGTCGGCCAGGTCGGCGGCCGAGCGCAGCGCGTTCAGGCGGTGCCCCGGCTGCACCGCGACGCAGGGTTCGAACTTGATGTAGACGGCCTCGTCGAACTGGATGCCGGCGCGGTCGCGCTCGGCCGTATGGGCCAGGATGGGGCTGAACAGCACCTGGCCGGTGGCCAGGCTGTGCTCCAGCCGGGCCACGGTGAGCGGGCGCCGCCACTGGAAGCGCACGCCCATGCGCGGGGCGATCTCGCGGTCGAAGAAGTCGATCAGCGCGCCCTCCGGCCCGTCCTGGCCGGCAAACACATACGGCGCGACCGTGAACACGCCCGCAGTGACCAGTTCGCCCGCCGGCGCCTGCGCCGGCGCGGCCGCGAGCAGGGTCAGGCCGGCGAGCACGGCGGCACGAAACGGCGGCGACAGGGCGATGGTTGGCAGGCGATGCATCGGCGGCCTCGGGCGTGGCGCAATCCCTTGGGGAAATAGGCATTGCAAGCCATTGCAAGGCTAGCACAGCGGCGCGGCGGCGGCGTGGAGAATGCGCCGGCGGCGGGTATCTGTTGCGCCGGCGACGCACGCCGCCGCGCCGGACCCGGATGCGACGAGGGGCGGGCGGGATACGCTCCCGTCCGCCCCTCCCGTTGTGGCCGACCGCCGCCGTGCGGCGGCGGCGCGGCGCTTACCAGCTGTAACCGGCCTTGGCGTAGTAGTAGCGGCCGTTGAAGCCGTTCGGCGCGAAGCCGCTGTACGGCGTGGTGCCGTTGTTGTTCAGATTGCCGTTCGAGGTGATCTGGTCGGGGTAGCGGTTGGTCAGGTTGTCGATGCCGGCGCTGAGTTTCCAGTTCTTGCCCAGCTTGACGCTGCCCGACACGTCCAGCACCCATTGCGGATCATAGGTCTGGTCCAGCGTGGCGTTGTTTTGCGGCACGGTGAAGCTGCCGTAGCGGGTGACCACGGCGCGGCTGTTCCAGTTGCCGACGGTGTAGTCGCCCGACAGGCTGAACTTGTCCTTCGGCGAGCCGACGGTGAGGCGGTTGATGGTCTGGCGGTCGATCAGGGTCAGTCCGTTGGCGCTCAGCAGGGCCGGGTTGGCGGCGACGCGCTCGAGCGAGTTCTTGTTGTGGTTGTAGGCCGCCGTGAAGTCGACCTTGCCGGCCTCGGCCAGCTCCAGGCGGTAGGTGCTGACCACGTCGACGCCACGGGTGCTGGTGTCGATGGCGTTGGTGAAGTAGCGGCCGGCGCCGACCAGGATGCCCTGCTTGGCCAGCGCGTTCTTCAGGTCGGGCGACAGCGTCATGTTGGCCGACAGGGCGACACGGTCGTCGATGTCGATGCGGTAGACGTCGACCGTGGTGCTGAAGTTGCGGGTCGGTTGCAGTTGCAGGCCGAGGCTGTAGTTGCGCGCCTTCTCGGCCTTCAACTGGGTGGCGCCCAGTGCGCTGGCGGCGGCGCTGCCGACGGCGAAGGTGCCGGTCTCGATCGGCGTGTTGACGCCGTTCACCACCGAGAAGTTGGTCGTCGTGATGGTGTAGAACTGCTGCGCCAGCGACGGCGCGCGGAAGCCCGACGAGGCGGTGCCGCGCAGCGAGACGGCGTCGTTGAAGGCGTAGCGGGCCGAGCCCTTGGCCGAGGTGGTGTTGCCGAAGTCGCTATAGCGCTCGTGGCGCAAGGCCGCCGAGGCGGAGAACTTCTTGGTCAGCTCCGCTTCCAGGTTCAGGTAGATCGAGGTGTTGTGGCGGCTGTTGCTGCCGGCGTTGGCCGGACGGAAGCCGGAGAAACCCTGCGCGCCGCTGCCGGAGTAGGAGGCCAGGTCGCCTGCGCCGATTTCATACTTCTCGCGGCGCAGTTCCAGGCCGGTGGCGACCGTCAGCGGACCGCTGAAGGCGGCGAGCGGGAATTCGCGCGCCAGATCCAGGTTCAGCAGCTGCTGGTTGTTGATCAGCTTGCCGGCATGGAAATGGGTCGGGCTGGCCGCGCCCATGTCCTGGTTGACGGTGTTGTCGAGGTCGAGCTTGAACTCGTTGTTGCCGTAGTTAAAGCTGGCGTCCCAGCGCCAGCCGGCCGCTTCGCCGCGCAGGCCGGCCACCAGGGCCGAGTCGATCGAGGTGCTGTTTTCCAAGGGCAGGAAGCCCTCGGGGAACAGCGGGGTGCGCTGCGCCGTGCCGTTCAGCGCGGTGCGCCAGGTGGCGGCGGCCGAGGTGTTGCGCTGGCCGTAGTTGCCGAAGGCGTAGAAATCGATGTCGTCGTTGACGCGGTACTGGGTGTTGGCGAAGAAGGCGCGCGGATGGGTTTCCGGGTCGCCGAAGCGTTGGTTGACCTGGCCGTAGCGCGGCTCCTTCGGATTGCGGAAGTCGGCGCCGGCGCGGTTGGTGGCGTCGCGTTCGGCCACCTCCAGCGCCACACGAACCCAGCCGGCATCGCCCAGCGCGAAGCCGGTCGAGCCCTTGAAGGTCTTCTGGATGCCGTCGCGCTTCTGGTATTCGCCGAAGCCGACTTCGACGTCGCTGCCCTCGGCGCCTTTTTTCAGGATGATGTTGATGACGCCGGCGATGGCGTCCGAGCCGTACTGGGCGGCGGCGCCGTCGCGCAGCACCTCGACGTGGTCGATGGCCGACAGCGGGATGGCGTTCAGGTCGACCGGCGCCGAGCCGCGGCCCTGGGTGCCGTTGACGTTGACCACCGCCGAGGTGTGGCGGCGCTTGCCGTTGACCAGCACCAGCGTCTGGTCGGGCGACAGGCCGCGCAACTGGGCCGGACGCACGGCGTCGCTGGCGTCGGCGCCGGACGGACGGGGGAAGTTCACCGACGGCAGCAGCCGGCCCAGCACGGTGGCCAGCTCGGTCGAGCCGGTGGCCTGCAGTTCGCGCGCGCCGATGATGTCGATCGGCGACTCGGAGTCGACGGTGCGGCGGTTCTTGGCGTAGGTGCCGGTGACCACCACCGACTGCAGCTCGCCGTCCAGCGCGGCGGCTTGTTGCGCGTAGGCGGGCAGGGAGAGCGTGGCGATCAGGCTGGTGACGAGCAGGGCGCGGGCGGGATTCGGCTGGGTGTGGCGTGAACTCATGGGGGGGGCGATCTCGATGGTGGGGAATAGGAAAAAGCTTACCAGTCGGCAAGTGACTTAACCATAGACTTGTTTTTACTAATGATATATAAAAAAATGATATGGAAGCCACCAGCCCGTGATGGAACGCATATGGAACAGGGGCGCGCGCGACTTGTCTGTGGCAAGTGTCGCTAAAAAGAGACGTATGTCGAGGCGGGCATATTCGCGGGCGCCAGACGGCGGGGTCAGACCCTCAGGGTCTGACCCTCGCTTGCGCGGCAGGTGTTTTTACGGTTATTGGCCGGGGTTGGGCAGGCCGGCGTGGATCGCGTCGACCTGGGCCAGCACCTCGGGCGCCAGCTTGACGTCGAAGGCGTCGATGTTTTCCTTCAACTGGGCCAGGCTGGTGGCGCCGATGATGGTCGAGGCGACGAACCAGCGCGAATAGCACCAGGCCAGCGCCAACTGGGTCGGCGTCAGGCCGTTGGCGCGCGCCAGGGCGGCGTACTGCGCCACCGCCGCCAACACGCCGGGGCGCAGGTAGCGCGGGCTCCAGTTGGGCGGGAACAGGGTCAGCCGGCCGGCCGCCTTGGGATCGTCCAGGTACTTCGCCGTCAGCTGGCCGAAGGCCAGCGGGCTGTAGGCGAGCAGGCCGACCTGGGCGCGCAGGCAGGTTTCGTCGAGCAGGCTGGTCTCGAAGTGGCGCGCGGTCAGGTTGTACAGGTTCTGGATGCTGGCGATGCGCGGCAGGCCCTTCATCTCGGCCTGCTTGATGAACTCGCAGACGCCCCAGTTGGACTCGTTGGAGACGCCGATCTGGCCGATCTTGCCGGCCTCGACCAGCCGGCCCAGCGCGGCCAGGGTGTCCTCGATCGCCACCGAGGCCCGCTCGGCCTGCGGATTGAAGGCGTTGGCGCCGAAGATGGGCACGTTGCGGCTGGGCCAGTGCAACTGGTACAGGTCGATGCGCTCGGTTTGCAGACGGCGCAGGCTGTCCTCGACGGCGGCGCCGATGTTGGCCGCGTCGAGGTTGTTCTTGCCGCCGCGCAGCCAGTGCATGTGCGGGTTCGGCCCGGCCACCTTGGTCGCCAGCACCACCTGGTCGCGCCGGCCGCCGCGCTTGAGCCAGCTGCCGATGAAGCGCTCGGTGCTGCCCTGGGTGGCGGCGCGCGGCATCACCGGATACATCTCGGCGGTGTCGATGAAGTTGATGCCGCGTTCGAGCGCGTAGTCGAGCTGGCTGTGCGCCTCGGCCTCGCTGTTCTGCTCGCCGAAGGTCATGGTGCCCAGGCAGATCTTGCTGACGCTCAGGCCGCTGGTGCCCAGGGTGGTGTGTTGCATAGGTGGCTCTCGCGGTGGCGGTTGGCGGAAGGGGGCTGGGCTGGCGCCTAGCGGGCGCGCAGCGCGTCGGCGCAGTCGCGCACCAGGGACGGGCCGGCGTAGATCAGGCCGCTGTACAACTGCACCAGCTGGGCGCCCGCCTCGATTTTGACCTTGGCGTCGGCGCCGCGCATGATGCCGCCCACGCCGATGATCGGCAGGGCGTCGCCCAGCTCGGCCTTCAACAGGCGGATGACCGTGTTGGACAGCTCGAACACCGGCGCGCCGGACAGGCCGCCGGCCTCGCCGCCGTGCTGCATGCCCTCGACGGCGCTGCGGCTGAGCGTGGTGTTGGTGGCGATCACGCCGTCGATCTTGTGGCGCAGCAGGGCGTCGGCGATGTTCTTGACCTGCTCGCCGTCCATGTCCGGCGCGATCTTCAGCGCCAGCGGCACGTAGCGCTTGTGCTGGTCGGCCAGGCGCGACTGGGCGTCCTTGAGCTGGGCCAGCAGGCCGTCGAGCTCGGAGCCGCCCTGCAGCTGGCGCAGGTTCTTGGTGTTGGGCGAGGAGATGTTGACCGTCACGTAGCTGGCGTAGGGGTAGACCTTCTCCAGGCACTTCAGGTAGTCGTCGGCGGCGTTCTCGATCGGCGTGTCGGCGTTCTTGCCGATGTTCAGGCCCAGCACGCCCTCGCGGTTCTGGTAGAAGCGCGACGCCTGCACGTTGGCGACGAAGGCGTCGACGCCGCCGTTGTTGAAGCCCATGCGGTTGATGATGCCGTGCGCGGCCGGCAGGCGGAACATGCGCGGCTTGGGGTTGCCCGCTTGCGCGCGCGGCGTCACGGTGCCCACCTCGATCGAGCCGAAGCCCAGGTCGGCCAGCGCGTCGATGTAGGCGCCGTCCTTGTCCAGCCCGGCGGCCAGGCCGACCGGGTTCTTGAAGGTGATGCCCATCACGCTGCGCGGATCGGCGGCCGGCTGCTTGACCAGGCGGGTCAGGCCGAGGGCGGCGGCGCGCTTGAGCGCCGGCAGGGTCAGGTGGTGGGCCGCTTCGGCGTCCATCGCGAACAGCAGGGGACGGGCCAGGGAGTACAGGAAGTTTTCGGACATGGGGGCGCTCTTGAAAGGATGCGCTATTTTACCAGCGCCGGCCGCCCCCCCCGGCCGCCTCGGGCAAGATCCGGCCGGATCGCCCTAGAGCACGCTCCACTCGCCGCCGATGCGCGCCTCGAGCGGCTTGAAGTTGATCTTGTAGGACATCTTCGGGCTTTGCTCGATCCAGTAGCCCAGGTAGACATAGGGCAGCTTGAGCTCGCGCGCCTGCTCGATCTGCCACAGCACGTTGAAGGTGCCGTAGGAGGCGCCCTCGACGTCCGGGTCGAAGAAGGTGTAGACCGAGGACAGGCCGTCCGACAGCAGGTCGATGATGCTGACCATGCGCAGCACGCCGTCCGGCTGGCGGAACTCGACCAGCCGCGTGTTGACCCGGCTTTGCAGCAGGAACTGGGCGTACTGGTCGCGGCTGTCCTGGTCCATGCCGCCGCCGGCGTGGCGCTTGCTCTGGTAGCGCAGGTAGAGCTCGTAGTGCTCGTCGGAGAAGGACAGCGTGGCGACGCCGGCCTGCAGCTCGGCGTGCCTGGCCCAGGCGCGGCGCTGGCCCCGGCTGGGGCGGAAGGCGTCGGCCACCACGCGCACCGGGATGCAGGCCTGGCAGCCGTCGCAATACGGCCGGTAGGTGAAGATGCCGCTGCGGCGGAAGCCGTTCTTGACCAGCTCGGAATACACGTCGGCGTTGATCAGGTGCGACGGCGTGGCCACCTGCGAGCGGGCCTGGCGCGCGTCCAGGTAGCTGCACGGATAGGGCGCCGTGGTGTAGAACTGCAAGGTCGCGAAGGGAAGATCGTTCAGCTGCGTCATGCAGATCCTATCGGTACGGTTGCAAAGCTTGCCGGGGTTGCAAAGTTCGCGCGGCAGGCTGGCGTTCCTGCGCAAGCTGCGGCCGGGGCGCGCGCGGCGCCGGGGCTTACGCCTAGATTAATCGCCGGCGGGGAAAGGCGCAAGCGCTTCCCACGCGGTGATCTGGGGCAGCGCAATGCTGTGGCGTAGATGCGCCAGGAACTGCTGGCGCGAGATGGGCGCCGCGCCCAGCGAGGCCAGGTGGGCGGTCTCCTGTTGGCAGTCGATCATCGCCACGCCGTGGCGGCGCAGGAAGTGCACCAGGTAGGCCAGCGCGATCTTCGAGCCGTCGGTGACGCGGGCGAACATCGACTCGCCGTAGAACATGCGGCCGATCGAGACGCCGTAGGCGCCGCCGACCAGTTCGCCGTCCAGCCACAGCTCGGCCGAGTGGGCGTAGCCCATCCGGTGCAGCCCGCTGTAGCCGGCGATGATGTCCTCCGAGATCCAGGTGCCGGGGCCGTCCTTGCGCGGCGCCGCGCAGGCCCGCATGACGGCCTCGAAGTCGCCGTCGAAGCGCACCTGCCAGCGGCCGTCGCCGGCGGCGCTGCGCGCCACCTTGCGCAGCGTCTTTTGCAGGCTGGCGGAGACGCGGAACTGCTCGGTCATCAGCACCATGCGCGGGTCGGTGCTCCACCACAGGATCGGCTGGCCCTCGGAGAACCAGGGGAAGATGCCGCGCTGGTAGGCCGCCAGCAGGCGCTGCGGCGACAGGTCGGCGCCGGCCGCCAGCAGGCCGGGGGCGTCGCTGGTGAGCGCCTGGGCGACATCGGGGAAGGGGGTGTGCGCCTCGAGCCAGGGGATCATGGGGCGCTCAGAGGTCGCTGCGCATGGGCCGGTTGATGTCGAGCGTGTGGAAGCCGTACTCGCCGCCCTCGCGCACCCGCCGGTGGTCGGCCAGGAACAGCTCGAGCGTGGTGCGGGTGGTGGGGAAGGCCAGGTCGTCCCAGGGGATCTGCGCCTCGCTGAACATTTGCACGTCCAGGCTTTCCTCGCCGGGGGCGAAGTCGAGGTCGCGCAGCGTGGCCAGGTAGAACATGTGCACCTGGTGCACGCGCGCCACGTTGAGCAGGGAGAACAAGGGGCCGAGCACGATGTTGGCGCCGGCCTCCTCGACCGTTTCGCGGATGGCCGCCTCGGCCGTGGTTTCGTTGTTTTCCATGAAGCCGGCCGGCAAGGTCCAATAGCCGCGGCGCGGTTCGATGGCCCGCTTGCACAGCAATATTTTCAGTTCGCCATCGCTTTCCCAGACGGGCAGCGTGCCGAGCACCATTTTCGGGTTCTGGTAGTGGATGGTCGCGCAGCTGGCGCAGACATAGCGCGGACGGTTGTCGCCGGCCGGGACGGCCAGTTCGACGGGGTGGGCGCATTCGGAACAAAATTTCATAGGGGATAGCTCATTCGGTTTTTTCTTACTTTACACCGATTGGGCCGCTTGCGGCGTACCGGCGCGGGGAGTTTGCGCTGGCTATAGAGCGGCGTGGCGCATGCATGAATGCTATCACACGGCAAGTGGGGATTAAGTTTGCCTAAATTGCCGATCCACCCTATAATATTGGCACAGACGCGGGGTGGAGCAGTCTGGCAGCTCGTCGGGCTCATAACCCGAAGGTCACAGGTTCAAATCCTGTCCCCGCAACCAGATTTTAAGCCGTTGATTTCTTGAAAGAGAGTCGGCGGCTTTTTTGTTTTCGTTTGCATTGTTTTATCGGATTGTGAAATTAGGCATTGTGCGACGCAGCAGCCATGGGATATAATTCGGCTGCGGGGTGGAGCAGTCTGGCAGCTCGTCGGGCTCATAACCCGAAGGTCACAGGTTCAAATCCTGTCCCCGCAACCAATTTCAAGGCCGTTGATTTCCTGAAAAGGAATCAGCGGCTTTTTCGTTTCCGGCGGCATTGTTTTACCGGATTGTGAAATTAGGCATTGTGCGACGCAGCAGCCATGGGATATAATTCGTCTGCGGGGTGGAGCAGTCTGGCAGCTCGTCGGGCTCATAACCCGAAGGTCACAGGTTCAAATCCTGTCCCCGCAACCAGAATAGCAAGCCGCTGATTTTCGCAAGAGAATCAGCGGCTTTCGCTTTTTCCGGCCGCCGTTCTGGCGGCGCGGGCCGGCTGGCCCTTGCGGACGTCAAGAACGCGGTTACAGGAGTAGGTGTTCTTTGATTTGGTTCAACAATTTCACTCGCTCGGCCGTGGTTCTGTTTCGAAACTTGTCAATCTGCTTCAAGACATCGGTGTCGGCGCCGAAGCGTTGGCTCTCGGGAGCGCGAAGCAGCCAGCCAACCGCAAGCTTTGCCAGTAGCACGCCCACGAGCGGAAGGAGGGCAAGTACGATCAATGTCGTCATCATCGCAGAATCCTCGCTTTCATTTCCGTAAGTGCTATTCCAATTACATACAATCCGCAGGCCCATGTCAAGCTCGACGGGAATCCCTGTATCCCGATGTTTGGAATACTAGATTGGATGTCCGGTTTCATGGCCAATGCGGTCAATGTGAGCCACAGCAGCAGTCCAAGGAAGAAGAACAGCAAAGCAAACGTAGAAACCAGTCGCAGCGCTTTTTGTTGTACGAGAGTCAATGTCATCAAAATTCTTGTTGGCAGGTCATTGACAATGATCGCCACAAGGAAGCCAAGGCTGGCCGAAACGATGGCAATGGGCAGGAAATTGAACGGATCTTTTTGCCCCACAATATTTCGCAGCAAGTACTCTATCCCGCAAAGGATGAACGCGAGAAGGTAAAGCGGAAGTCGAAGAAGGGATTCCTGAGCCATTTGGTGGCGGCCTCATGCTTTACACGACGAAATGGCGTTCCGCAGACAAACGTAGATTTCTTGATCCATTGTGATGTTGGGGGACTAGAGCGCAGTTCGCCTTGTGGTACATCACGCGGATGCCAGTGAGATACACTTGCTGGTCGCCTATGGCCACGATGGAAAAGAGGAGAAACGATGGTAACGATTTACCTGCGCTATATGATCGATCCGTACAAGCTGGCCGAGTTCGAGCATTACGGAAAACTGTGGATACCGCTGGTCGAGCGCTTCGGCGGCCAGCACCACGGCTACTTCATGCCGTCCGAGGGCGCCAGCAACATCGCGCTGGCGCTGTTCAGCTTTGCCAGCCTGGCCGAGTACGAGCGCTACCGCGCCGCCAGCGTCGAGGACGCCGAATGCCAGGCGGCGTTCCTCTACGCCGAGCAGACGCGCTGCATCGTCAGCTACGAGCGCAGTTTCTTTCGGCCGGTGTTCGAGTAGACCACAGCATCAACAAAGTGCCGGCGGCGCCCGCCACGGCGTGCCGTCCGCCGCCGGCGGGAGCGCGCTGGTGACTATGCCTGGCCAGGCGCCCGCAGCGTGGCGGCCGACTGGCGAATGAAGGCAAGCATCTCGTCGCTCATCCAAGTACCCGTGCGCAGGATGGGCTCCTGCTCGGTGGCGTTGCGGATCTTCAGCATGGTGGCGGGATTGTCGCCGGCGAAGTCGCGGAACAGTTCGAACCATTGGCGCGTCAAGGCCTGCACGGCCGGTGCGTCGGGCGCGGCGCCGGCCTCCATTTGCTGCTGCACGGCGGCGATCAGCGGCGGCCACTCGGCGGCGCGCTTGCCGCTGTTCTCGCGCATGTGGCGCATCTCGTCCTCGTCCAGATACTTGGCGTAGACGCCTTGCCGGCGCGCCGAGAAGGCGCGCATCACGTACTGGCGCAACTCGGGCGTGATGCCGGTCTGCTGCTGCGCCGCCGCGTCCTGCGTTAGCAGCGCGTCGATGCGGCGGACGAAGTCGGGGTTGGCGGCGGTGTCGCGCTCGAGCATGATCATCCAGTGCTCGGCCAGCTTTTGCGCGTCGGCGTGGTCGGCGGCGAAGCCGCCGTCGATCAGCGCGCGCACCTGCGCCACCAGCGCGGCCCATTCGGCCTGGCTCTTGGCGCCGTTGCTGTAGAAGGGCAGGCGGTTCAGTTCTTCTTGCGTGAAGATTTTATCGTACATGGTCATCAACTCCAAAGTGGTTAGCCAATCGGCCAAGCCGGGCTCCTCGCCGTTCGCCAGTTGATGGTGCAGGGTGGCCAGCTGCGCGCGCAGTTGGCCGGCCTGCTCGATCTGGCGGCCCAGCGCCGCTATCTGCTGGGCCACGATGGACGAGAACGGGGTGTCCGGCTTGGCCAGGAAGGTGCCGATCTCGGTCAACGACATGCCAAAGCGACGCAAGGCCTGGATCTGCTGCAGGCGGGCGATGTCGTCGCGTTGGTAGAGCCGGTAACCGCTGTCGGAACGCGCCGAAGGCGAGAGCAGGCCGATGCTGTCGTAGTGGTGCAAGGTGCGCACGGTCAGGCCGGAACGCTTGGCCAGTTCTCCCACTTTCAACATATCGGTTTGCTCCTTTGTTCGAACGTGCGACCAGATTGCGGCCTCACGCCACGTTAGGGTCAAGCACTTTGGGGAGTTGTTTAGTCGTCGGCGCGCGGATGCAGGCTGGCCCACAAATGCGCCGCCGCCATCGTGCGGTGCGGCGCGTAGCGCGCCAGGATCTGCTCGGTGCGCGCCATGTCCGGCTTGCTGTCCTCGCCGAGCAGCGGCTGCAGCGCGGCGCGGACGGCGACGTCGCCGTGCAGCGAGCAGTCGGCGTAGCCGTAGCCGCGCAGCAGGCCGTAGTTGACTGTCCACGGGCCGATACCCTTGAGCGCCAGCAGCGCGGCCGACACCTGTTCGATGTCTTGGCCGGCCGACAGCTCCAGCTGCAGCGCGCCTTCGGCCACCCGGCGCGCCAGCAACAGCAGGGTCTCCGCCTTGGCGCGGGAGAATTTGCGGCTGGTCAGTTGTTCCGCGTTCAACGCCGCCACGTCGGCCGCCTCGGGGTAGCACCACAGGCCGCTGCTATGCTGGCGGCCGGCCTGCTGGATGAAGGTGCGGCGCAGCGCGATGGCGAACGACAGGTTGATCTGCTGGCCGATGACGGCCCAGGTCAGCGCCTCGAACACCGAGGCCGACTGCACCACGCGCAGGCCCGGTTGGGCGCGCACCAGCGCGCCGAGCAGGGCGTCGTCGCGGGCGAAGTCGATGAAGGGCTGCGGGTCGATGCGCAGGCCGAGGATGTTGAGCAGCGCCTCGTGCGCGCGCTGGCGCTGCGGCGCCGTCAGCGCGGCGTCGGCCAGCACGGCGCAGTCGGCGCGGGCGGTGCCGGGCGCTTGGCGGCGCGCACGGGCCAGGTCGACGTCGAGCAGCACCGGAACGCCGTCGATCAAGATACCCTTGCGCAGGCGCGCCTCGTCGACCTGCTCGGCGACGCTTTCCGTGTCGCGCCGGTGGAAGGCCAGCACGTCCTGCAGCCGGTAGTCGTCCGGCAGCGCTAGCGTCAGGCGCGGACTCATGCCGTGCCGGCGCCGCCGCGCGCCAGCCGCTTCAACCAGCCGATATCGGGCTTGAAGCCGGTCACCAGCGCGGTGCCGAGGATGACGATGGCGGCACCGGCGAAGGTGTACCAGCCGACGATCTCCTGGAGGAACAAGGTGCCCCAGAGGATGCCGAACAGGGGACTGATGAAGGTCACCGTTAGCGCCGAGGTGGCGCCGACGTCCTGGATCAGGCGGAAGTACAGCAGGTAGGCGATGCCGCTGCAGACCACGCCGAGCGCCAGCGCGGCGGCCATGATGCCGGCCGTGGCCTGGCCGGGCGCGGGGAAGAAGGCCAGCGCCGGAATCACCAGCAGGGTCGAGGCCCACATGCTGCCGTGGGCGTTGGCGAAGGGTTCGACCGGGACGGCCGTGCGGGTGTAGGTGCTGGCGATGCCGTAGCAGAAGGAGGCGCTGAGCACGGCGGCGATGGCCAGGCCGGCGCCGGGCCGCGCGCTGACGTGGTCGAAGCCGACCAGCAGCGCCACGCCGGAGACGCCCAGCAGCAGGCCGACGACGACGCGGGCCGACACCATGTGGCGGCTCCAGACGGCGCCGATCAGCGCGCCCCAGATCGGCGTGGTGGCGTTGAGCACGGCCAGCACCGAGGCCGACAAGGTGCGCGCGGCGAAGGCGAACAGCAGGAAGGGCAGGGCGGAGTTGAACAGGCCGAGTATCAGGTAGTGCTTCCAGTGGGCGCGCCAGTGCAGCGGCTTTTTCAGCAGCAGGGCGATGGCGCCGAGGAACAGGGCGGCGAACAGCACGCGGTACTGGATCAGCACGGCCGGCCCCAGCACCGGCGCGGCGATGCGCATGAACATGAAGGAGCCGCCCCAGATGGCGGCCAGCAGGAAAAGTCGGAGTAGGTTGGCGGTGCTCATGCGGTGTTCCTGTTTGCGGGCCTGTATGCTGCCACGGCGGTGTATGCCGCGCCAGCCGTTTCTTGCGCTTGAATGGTTGTGCTGGAAGCCGACCGCGCCGCGCCTGCGTTCACGACAGCTCGACCAGGCAGGCGTTGCCGCCCGGCGGCGTCAGCGCGGCGGCGTGCTGGATCTGCAGCTCGGCCGGCACGCCGTTCTTCACGGCGGTCATTTCGGCCAGGATGGAGATGGCGATTTCGGCCGGCGTTTTGCTGCCGATGTACAGGCCGATCGGGCCGTGCAGCCGGGCCAGTTGCGCCGCGCTGACGTCGAACTGCAGCAGGCGCTCGCGCCGCTTGCTGTTGTTGAGCCGCGAGCCGATGGCGCCGACGTAGAAGGCCTCCGATTTGAGCGCCTCCATCAGCGCCAGGTCGTCCAGCTTGGGGTCGTGGGTCAGCGCGACGACGGCGCTGCGGTGGTCCAGCTTGAGCTCCAACACCAGGTCGTCCGGCATGGCGTGCACCAGCTCGACGCCGTCGACCTGCCAGCCGGCGCGGTATTCCTCGCGCGGGTCGCAGACGACGACGTGGTAGTCCATGGCGATGGCGATCTGCGCCAGGAAGCGCGACAGCTGGCCGGCGCCGATGATCAGCAGGCGCCAGCGCGGGCCGTGCAGCGTGGTCATGCTGTGCTCGCCCACGCTGAGCACGGCGCCGGCCGGCGCCTTGGCCAGCGTGACGGCGCCGCTGCGCAGGTCGAGGCGGCGCTCGACCAGTTCGTGCTGTTCCAGCCGCTGCAGCAGCTCGGCGATGCGGCTGTGCGCGCCCAGCGGCTCGATGGCCAGTTCGATGGTGCCGCCGCAGGGCAGGCCGAAGCGGTGCGCCTCGTCGGCGCTGATGCCGTAGCTGACGATCTCGGGCGCGCTGCGCACGATGCCGTGGACGCGCACGCGCTCGATCAGGTCGTCCTCGATGCAGCCGCCGGAGACCGAGCCGACCACCCGGCCGTCGTCGCAGATGGCCAGCGTGGCGCCGATCGGGCGCGGGCTGGAGCCCCAGGTCTTGATGACGGTGACCAGTTCGCAGCGGTGGCCGGCGGCGATCCAGCCGGCGCTGGTCTTGAGTACTTCGAGGTCGATGCTGTCCATGGATTCCAGGCTGCGGCGTGAGGGGGAAGCGATAGAATATACTACGCGTTCCCAAAGTTTGCAGGACGACCCCACATGACCGACCCATCCAAGAACGAAGACGACGGCAATCCGAAGTTCGGCCGCCTGTTGATCGTGTTGTTCGCCGCCGTGCTGGTGTGTGTCGCCCTGACCTGGGTGATGGGAACCTGGTTCCCCAACTTCCCCAGCATAGGCTAGGCCGCCGCGCTCGGTGAGCCGCTAGGGCCGTTTGCACACCACCGTCAGCGCGCTGTCGTAGGCGCTGTCGGGCACGATGTCCTCGGGGGCGAAGCGCTCGTACTTGAAGTTGCCGACCGGCTCGCCCTTGCCCATCGCGTCCGGGTAGTAGACCTGCGACAGCAGGGTGGTGGTGCGGTCGTCGCAGGAGTACAGGTGCAGCTCCTTGAGCGAGCGGTAGGCCTTGCCGTCCGGCGTGCTCTGCTCCTTGCCGAAGGACTGCATGGTCCACACCTTGCGCAGGGTGTCGACCTTGGTGACGCTGCTCTTGTCGATGTAGAAGGTCTTGCCGGCGCCGCCGCTGAGGCGGGCCCATTGCGCCGCCTGGCCCAGCGCGGGCAGGGTCGCCAGGGCCAGCAGCAGGCAAAATCGAAACGGTTTCATGACGCTTCCTTTTTGCCAGACGGCTGGCGGCTGGCGACAATTACGGCAGTTGTGGCACCAGCGGCTTGTTGGCCGCCTGGCGGGCCTTGATTTCGACCACGGTGCGGTCGATCGCGGCCAGACGGTAGGCGAGGGCCGGGTGTGTCGCATTGTAGCCGTTTAGCACGGTGGCGGGATACTGCGTGGCCAGCCGCTGCCAAAAGGCGTGGACGTGCTCGATGTTGTAGTTGGCGCGCGCCAGCAGGTACAGCGCCAGCCGGTCGGCCGCCGCGTCGAGCTCCTGCGGCACCGGCTTGACGCCCGCGCTGCCGATCAGCATCGACAGGTCGGGCCGCACGCCGACCAGGTTGTCGATGATGCCGCCGATGGTGGCCGAGGAGCGCAGCGTGCCGGCGTGCCCCAGCACGTTGTGGGCGATGTCCTTGGCCAGCACGAAGGCGATCGCCTCGTCGCTCTGGGCGAAGTTGATCATGCCACGGGTGATCAGCACGCGCTGGCCGTCGGCGTAGGAATTGATGTTGTCGGCGTTGCCCAGGTCGACCTTGAAGGCGCAGGCGCGCGTCACCGGTATGTTGAGCACCTGGTTGGCGCCGCCGCGCCAGACCGTCAGGTTGAGCGTGGCGCGGCTGCCCACCAACGGGCCGAACATGGCGGCCGCCAGCGTCTCGGCGTTCTGCCCGACGGGCAGGTTCTTGCCTTCGATGGCCATCAGCGTGTCGCCCCGGCGCAGGCCGGCGCGCGCCGCGCCGCTGCCGGCCAGCACGCCGGAGACCTGCAGGCGGTCGCCGTAGCCCAGCACGGCCTGGGCCGCGTCGACGAATTCGCCGGGGTAGGAGTATTTGTTCTTGGCGGTGAAGCCGAGCAGGTTGCGCGCCTGCGTGCGGCACAGGTCGGCGTTGTTGATCAGCAGTGGCGCGGCAACGCGGTACAGGCGGTCCTGCAGTGTCACCATCTGGCCCAGCGCCTCCTGGGCGGCGATCATTTTCGCCGTCACCACCGGGGTCTCGTCAATTGGCGCGCCACGGGCGGGCGCCGGCGCCGGCGCGCTGGGCGCCGGGCTGAAGGTGGAACAGGCGGCCAGGGCCAGCAGCGCCGTCGCGGCGACGATGGTCTTGACTTTGGCCAGGGCCACGGCCTTGGCCTTGGCCTTGCGGGCGCACTGCATGACGATTGCTGGCATAGCCTTCCTTATTGTTTGCCGGTGCTGCCGAAACCGCCGGCACCGCGTTCGCTGCTGTCGAATTCCTCGACCACGTTAAAACCGACCTGCAGCACCGGAACGATGATCAGCTGCGCCAGGCGCTCCATCGGGTTGAGCGTGAAGGCGGCGTGGCCACGGTTCCAGGTCGAGACCATCAACTGGCCCTGGTAGTCGGAGTCGATCAAGCCTACCAGATTACCCAGCACGATGCCGTTCTTGTGGCCCATGCCGCTGCGCGGCAGGATCATCGCGGCGTAGCCGGGATCGGCCAGGTGGATCGCCAGGCCGGTCGGAATCAGCACGGTCTGGCCGGCTTCGATGACGATGGGCGCATCGATGCAGGCGCGCAGGTCGAGGCCGGCGCTGCCCGGCGTGGCGTAGGCCGGCAGTTGTTCCTTCATGCGCGGGTCGAGGATCTTGATGTCGATAGTTTTCATTGCGTCGTTTCTGTGTTGCGTAAGGCGCTTATTCGATATTGGACTTACTGGTGGTAATGCGGAGGGAGGCGCTCACTGGAACAGCGAGTACTTGTCGAGCCGCTTGGAGATTTCGCACACCAGCTGGCGCGCCAGGCTCAATTTGTCGGCGCGCGGCAGGATGGTGTGGCCGTTTTCGTCGAACAGGATGATGGTGTTGTCGTCCTGGCCGAAGGTGTGGTGGCCGATGTTGCCGACCAACAGGGGGATGCCCTTCTTCTCGCGCTTGGCGGCGCCGAAGGCCAGCAGGTTCTCCGACTCGGCGGCGAAGCCGACGCAGTAGGGATAGCCGGCCAGGCTGGTGCGCGCCGCCACGGTGGCGAGGATGTCCGGGTTTTGTTCGAACTTCAGGTCGGGCACCGAGCCGTCGTCCTTCTTTTTCATCTTCTGCTCGCTGGCGTTGGCGACGCGCCAGTCGGCCACCGCCGCCACGGCGATGAAGACGTGCTGGCCGTCGACGGCCGCCATGACGGCGTCGTGCATCTGCTGGGCGCTTTGCACGTTGATGCGCTGCACGCCGTGCGGCGCGGCCAGCGCGGTCGGGCCGGAGATCAGCAGCACCTCGGCGCCGGCCTCGCGGGCGGCGCGCGCGACGGCGTAGCCCATCTTGCCCGAGGAGAGGTTGGTGATGCCGCGCACCGGGTCGATCGCCTCGAAGGTGGGGCCGGCGGTGATCAAAATGCGCTTGCCGGCCAAGACCTTCGGCTGGAAGGCGGCGATCAGCTCCTCGAGCAGCTGCTGCGCTTCGAGCATGCGGCCCAGGCCGACCTCGCCGCAGGCCTGCGCGCCGGCGGCCGGGCCGAAGAACACCACGCCGTCCTCGCGCAGCTGGGCGACGTTGCGCTGGGTGGCCGGGTTCTGCCACATCTCCACGTTCATCGCCGGCGCCACCAACAGCGGCAGCATGCGCGGCTTGGCCAGGCACAGGGTCGACAGCAGGTCGTCGCAGGCGCCGTGCGCCAGCTTGCGCAGGAAGTCGGCCGAGCAGGGCGCGATGAGAATCGCGTCGGCCTGGCGGGTGATGTCGATGTGCGCCATGTTGTTGTCGACGCGCGGGTCCCACTGGCTGCTGAACACCGGCTGGCCGGACAGCGCCTGCATGGTGACGGCGGTGATGAAGTGGCTGGCGGCGTCGGTCATCACCACCTGCACCGAGGCGCCGGCCTTGCTCAGGGCGCGGCACAGTTCGGCCGCCTTGTAGCAGGCCACGCCGCCGGTCAGGCCGAGGACGATTTTTTTACCGGTCAGATCCATGTTGATACTCCAGCGTGCGGCAAGTTGGTCGGCAAATCAGCGAATGGCGCTCAGCGGTTGACGCGGCGCAGTTCGTCGATGATGAACAGGCCGGCGCCGATGCAGATGGCGGAGTCGGCGATGTTGAAGGCCGGGAAATGGCCGAAGGCCTTGATGTGGAAATCGAGGAAGTCGATGACGTGGCCGTAGGCCATGCGGTCGATGACGTTGCCGAGGGCGCCGCCGAGGATCAGCGCCAGGGCCCAGCAGAACATGCGCTGGCCGCCGTGCTTTTTGAGCAGCAGGACGATGTACAGCGCGACGCCGATGGCGAGGGCGCTGAGGAAGTAGCGCTGCCAGCCGCTCTCGTTCGACAGGAAGCTGAAGGCGGCGCCCTTGTTGTAGGCCAGCACCAGGTTGAAGAAGGAGGTGACGACCTTTTCCTCGCCCAGGTGGAACAGCTTGGTGATGGTGATCTTGGACAGTTGGTCGAACAGGATGACGATGGCGGCAATGCCCAGCCATGGCATCAGGTTGGAGCGGGGTTGCGTCGAGAAGCGGTTCTTAGTGGCCATGGAGTGTCGAAAGGGGTGGGTGGACGCCGCCGCGCCGGGGCGCGGCGGCGGATCGTGTACCTATGCGTATCAGGCGAACTTGCGCTTTTCGCCGGCGCCGAACAGATTGCTGTGGCAGCGGCCGCACAGGGTCGGATGGTCGGCGTGGCTGCCGACGTCGGCGCGGTAGTGCCAGCAGCGCTCGCACTTGGCGGCGGCCGAGGCGGCCACTTCGACGGCCTCGTCGGCTTCCGTTTCGACTTCGACGGCCTGCGCCTGCGAGGTGATGAAGACGAACTTCAGGTCCTCGTCCAGGCTGGCCAGCAGGCGGTACTTGTCGCCGGCCGCCTTGATGGTCAGTTCGGCCTGCAGCGAGGAGCCGATGGCGCCCGAGGTGCGCAGGTCTTCCAGCTGCTTGGTGACGCCGGTGCGCACGGCGCGCAGGGCGCCGTACTTCTCCATCAGCGCGGCGCTGTCGGCCGGCTGCGGCAGCTGCCACCAGGTTTGCGTGAAGATGGTCTCGTCGCTGGCCTTATACGCCTCGGCGCCGGCGAAGATGGCCCAGGCCTCCTCGGCGGTGAACGACAGCGCCGGCGCCATCAGGCGCAGCAGGCTTTGCGTGATGTGCCACAGCGCGGTCTGCGCCGAGCGGCGCGCCGGCGAACCGATGGCGCTGGTGTACAGGCGGTCCTTGAGGATGTCCAGGTAGAAGCCGCCCAGGTCCTCGGAGCAGAAGTTCTGCAGCTTCGACACCACCGGCTGGAACTCGTACTGGTCGTAGTGGGCCACCATGTCGGCCTGCAGCGCGGCCATGTTGGCCAGCGCGTAGCGGTCGATCTCGAACAGCTGGTCCACCGGCACGGCCTGGCTGGCGTGGTCGAAGTCGGAGATGTTGGCCAGCAGGAAGCGCAGCGTGTTGCGGATGCGGCGGTAGGCCTCGGTGACGCGCTTGAGGATCTCGTCGGAGATCGACAGCTCGCCGGTGTAGTCGGTCGAGGCGATCCACAGGCGCAGGATGTCGGCGCCCAGGGTGTCGGAGATCTTCTGCGGCGCCAGCGTGTTGCCCAGCGATTTGGACATCTTCTTGCCCTCGCCGTCGACGGTGAAGCCGTGCGTCAGCAGCGCCTTGTAGGGCGGCCGGCCGTTGAGCATCGAGGAGGTCAACAGGGACGAGTGGAACCAGCCGCGGTGTTGGTCGGAACCCTCCAGGTACAGGTCGGCCGGGAAGGCGGACTGCTCCTTGTGCGAACCGCGCAGCACGGTCTGGTGGGTGGTGCCGGAGTCGAACCAGACATCCAGCGTGTCCTTGTTCTTGAGGTACATGGCCGCCTCGTCGCCGAGCAGGTCCTGCAGGTCCAGCGCCAGCCAGGCGTCGATGCCGCTCTTCTCGATCAGCTGGGCGACTTGTTCCAGCAGCTCGGGCGTGCGCGGATGCAGCTCGCCGGTTTCCTTGTGGACGATGAAGGCCATCGGCACGCCCCATTGGCGTTGACGCGACAAGGTCCAGTCGGGACGGTTGGCGATCATGCCGTGCAGGCGGGCCTGGCCCCAGTCCGGGTAGAACTTGGTGTCGGCGATGCCTTGCAGGGCGCTCTGGCGCAGGGTCGGGCCGCCGTCCTTCGGCGTCACGTCCATGCCGGCGAACCACTGCGAGGTGGCGCGGTAGATGATCGGCGTCTTGTGGCGCCAGCAGTGCATATAGCTGTGGGCGAACATCTTCACCTCGAACAGGGCGCCGGCCTCGGTCAGCGCGCTGCAGATCGGCTTGGAGGCCTCCCAGATGGTCATGCCGCCGAACAGCGGCAGGGTCGAGACGAACTTACCGTCGCCCATCACCGGGGTCAGGATGGCGTCGTCCTGCATGCCGTGCGCCTTGCAGGAGATGAAGTCGTCCTGGCCGTAGGCGGGTGCCGAGTGGACCACGCCGGTGCCGCTCTCGGTGGTGACGTAGTCGGCCTGGTACATCGGCGACAGGCGGTCGTAGAAGGCGTCGCTGGCGTGCAGCGGGTGGCGGAAGCCGATGCCGGCCAGGGCGGCGCCGTCGCAGGTGGCGATGGTGCTGCCTTCGAGCTTGTAGCGGGCCAGGCAGGATTCGGCCAAATCCTGCGCCAGGATCAGCAGCAGCGGGGCGCCGTCGCGCTCGGTCTGCACCAGCGCGTACTTGATCTCCGGGTGGACGTTGAGCGCCTGGTTGGACGGGATGGTCCACGGCGTGGTGGTCCAGATGACGATGAAGCCGTTCTCCGTCGGCAGCGACGGCAGGCCGAAGGCGGCCGCCAGCTTGGCGTGCTCGGCGAACTTGAAGCCGACGTCGATCGCCGGGTCGCGCTTGTCCTGGTATTCCACTTCGGCCTCGGCCAGGGCGGAACCGCAGTCGAAGCACCAGTTGACCGGCTTCAGGCCGCGATACACATAGCCCTTTTCCAGCAGCTGGCCGAGGGCGCGCAGCTCGTCGGCCTCGTTCGAGTAGTTCATGGTCAAGTAGGGGTTTTCCCACTCGCCCAGCACGCCCAGGCGGATGAAGTCCTTGCGCTGGCGGTCGACCTGCTCGAGCGCGTAGGCGCGCGCCTTGGTCAGCACCTCGGCGGTCGGCAGGTTCTTGCCGTATTGTTTTTCGATCTGGATCTCGATCGGCATGCCGTGGCAGTCCCAGCCCGGCACGTAGGGCGCGTCGAAGCCGGCCAGGGTGCGCGACTTGACCACCATGTCCTTGAGGATCTTGTTGACGGCGTGGCCGAGGTGGATGTCGCCGTTGGCGTAGGGCGGGCCGTCGTGCAGGATGAATTTCGGCCGGCCGGCGGCGGCCTTGCGGATGCGCTGGTAGATCTTCTTCTCTTGCCAGTCCTTGACCCATTGCGGCTCGCGCTTGGCCATGTCGCCGCGCATCGGGAACGGGGTTTCGGTCATGTTGACCGGGTATTTGCTCTCGGGCTTCTTGCCCTGCTTGGCTTCTTTCGGCGCTGCTGGTTTGCTGGTATCGGACATGTTTATCTTTAAGGTGGATATGCTGTTTGGATCGTGTGTTCGGGGTGGTCGAAAATGGCCGGCGCGCGTGGCTGCTGCGCGGTCAAATTCGGTCGGTCGCGGTGACGGCGCCGGCGCGCTGTTCGAAGTACTCGCGCGCCATGTTCGAGTCGCGTTCGATGGCGGCGGTCAGCGTCGCCAGGTCGTGGTACTTCTCCTCGTCGCGCAGCTTGTGCAGGAATTCGACGCGCACCTGCTTGCCGTAGCAGTTGGCGTTGAAGTCGAACAGGTGCACCTCGAGCAGCACGCGGCCGCTGTCGTCGACGGTGGGGCGCACGCCCAGGCTGGCGACGGCCGCCAGCGGCGCGGCGGCCAGGCCGTGCACCTGGACGATGAAGATGCCGGCCAGGGCGGGGCGGTGCGGCACGCGCAGGTTGAGGGTCGGGAAGCCCAGCGTGCGGCCCAGTTTCTGGCCGTGGATCACATGGCCGGAGATGGCGTAGGGGTGGCCCAGCAGCTGCTCGGCGTGGCCGAAGTCGCCGGCCGCCAACGCGGCGCGCACGGCCGACGAGGAGACGCGGTCGCCGCCGTTCATCACGGTGGGCAGCGTCTCGACGTGGAAGCCGTAGTGGCGGCCGGCCTCCTGCAGCATGGCGACGTTGCCGGCGCGCCGGGCGCCGTAGCAGAAGTCGTCGCCGACCATCAGCCATTTGACGTGCAGGCCCTCGACCAGCACCTGCTCGGTGAACTGCTGCGGCGTCAGCGCGGCGAAGTGGGCCGAGAAGTGCTCGACGATGACGCGGTCGATGCCGTTGTCGGCCAGCGACTGCAGCTTGTCGCGCAGGTTGGCGATGCGCGGCGGCGCCTTCGACAGGTCGCCGGCGCGCTGGGCGAAGAATTCGCGCGGGTGCGGCTCGAAGGTCATCACGGCGGCCTCCAGGCCGAGCGCGTCGGCGGCGCCACGGACGCGGCCGAGCAGCGCCTGGTGGCCGAGATGGACACCGTCGAAGTTGCCGATGGTGAGCGCGCAGGGCGCGCGCGCCGCTGCATTGGGGAGACCGCGGAATACCTTCATGGGAATCTTGGGGGGAAACTGTCGCTAAATGGTGGATTATACGGTCTGTTCGGCCGGAGCACACCCGCAAAGGGGCCGGCGCGGCGTTTCGGGCCCCATTTGCGGCCCGAAAAGCTGAAAAAGCGCGGTCTGCGCTAGGCAGACCGCGCTTCGGCGGTGCGACGTCCCCGTGCCGGCGGGCCGGAGCGGGGGCGGGCGGACGCTTACATCGGGTGGTTGATTTGCAGCGTCCAGTAGCGCGCCAGGTCGGCCGCGCCGTCGCTGCCCTTGACGCTCTTCAGCGTCGCCAGGGCGGCCGGTTTCTTGCCGGCCTGCGCCTGGGCGATGCCCAGGTGCAGCTTCAAATCGTCCGGATGCTTGGCGCCGTCCATCTTGGTCGCCTGGGTCATCAGCTCCAGGCCCTTGTCGGTCTTGCCGGCGCTGGCCAGGGCGAAGCCCAGGTTGCTCAGGCCGTCGGCGTCCTTGTTTTTCAACAGTTCGGCTTCCAGCTTGGCGGCGTGGGCCTCGCCCTCGGCGGCGGTCTTCACGGCCAGGTCCTTCAGGCGCTGGTGGCGCGCGGCGTCCGAGCCGACGCCCAGGACGCCTTTTTTGTAGCCCTGGTCGATGATCTTCAGCGCCTCGGCGCCGTTGCCGGACTGCAGCGACAGCTGGCTCATCTCCATGTACTCGCCCGGCTTGCTGAGCAGGCCGTTGGCCAGTTTCAGGCGCAGCACGTCGAGCGACAGGGTGCCGGAGAAGCCCGGTTTGCCGGTGACGCGGTTGAGCAGGTCGGCCCAGTAGCTGGTCTTCGGATAGGAGCCGGCCAGTTTTTCCAGGGTCTGCACGTAGCCGGCCTTGTCGTTCTGTTTCAGCTGGATGTTGGCCAGCATTTGCAGCTGGGCCTCGCTGTTGCCCTTGCCCTGCAGTTCCTTGGCGGCCTCGGCGTACTTGCCGCTGATGTAGTAGGTCTGGATCAGCAGTTCGCGCATTTGCGGGTTCTCGCCGTCCTTCAGCGAGCGCTGGATCCAGGTGATGGCCTTCGGATAGTCCTTGGCGCGGTAGTAGATGCCGGCCAGGGCCTGGGTGAACTTCGGTGCCTCGGCGGCGGACAGCTTGCCGGAGTTGATCACCGCTTCGAAGGCGTGGGCGGCGGCGTCGTTGTCGCCGGCCGCGGCGGCGGCCGAGGCGCGGGTGCGCTCGATCAGGTAGACCTCGTTGGGCGACTTGCCGCCGACGGCGTCCGCTTCCTTCAGCTTGGCCAGCGCTTCCTTGTTCTTGCCTGCCTGTGCCAGTTTCTGTGCTTCCTGCAGTGGCTTGCCTACTTCGGCGCGCACCGCGTCGGCGGCGTGGGCGAGCGAACCCAGGCCGACCAGCGGGGCGGCGGCGGTGAAACCAATGGCGGCCATTACCAGGCCGAGATGAGCGAGACGAAACTTGGACATGGGGAAGTTTTCTTTCATCAAAATGCGAAATAGGCAGGACTATCCTGCCTATCGTTCAAATAAAGGGACGCAGCTGCGGTCTTATTGGAACTGTTCGTTGCCGACCAGGCCAATCTTGGTCACACCCAGGCGCTGGGCCGAAGCCATGACGCCCGCGACGACCTTGTACGACACCAGCTTGTTCGGACGCAGATGCACCTCCGGCTGGTCCGCTTGCGCGGCGACGTCGACCAGTTTGGCTTCCAGGGCGGCACGGCTAGGAATCACCGCGTTGTCCCACAGAATCGTACCGTCGAAGTCCACGTCGATGGTCACCACGACCGGATCCTTGGTCGGTGGCGGCGGGGTGCCGACCGGCATGTTCAAGTTCACCGAATGGTTGGCCTTAGGAATCGTAATGATCAACATGATAATCAGCACCAGCATCACGTCGATGAGGGGCGTCATATTCATTTCCATCATTGGTTCCGGATCGCCGCCTGCGGCGGGAGAACCGACATTCATACTCATGGTGTTTCCTTTTAAGAAGGGGGCTGGCTGCGCCCCCGGGCCGATGGCTTGGCCGGGGACGCACGGGGATCAACCCCGGTCAGGCGGTTCGGTGATGAAGCCGACCTTCTGGATGCCAGCGCGCTGGGTAGTGTAAATGACCTTGCCGATGGACTCGTAGCGTGTTTCCTGGTCGCCACGTACGTGCACTTCCGGCTGAGGCAACTTGACTGCTTCCACCTTCAGAAAATCGAACAACTCATTGGTGTCCTTCATTTTCTTCTGATTCCAGTAGATGTCGCCATCCTTGTTTACAACGATGTTGACATCTTCCGGTTTGGTCTGAATCACCTGGTTGGTCTCTTCCGGCAGCTTGATTTTCTGCAGTTTGAGAACGACCGGGCTCGTGATCAGGAAGATAATCAGCAGAACCAACATGATGTCGACGAGCGGCGTCGTGTTGATTTCCGACATGACTTGATCTTCGTCTCCGCTATCGGAGCCTACGGACATCGACATGGCAATTATCCGATCTTTTTAGCGCCGGCTGCACGGCCAGCTTCGCTGGTCGACATGGCGCCGGAGATCAGGACCGAGTGGACGTCGGCGCTGAAGGAGCGAACATCTTCCATCGCCGATTTGTTGCGACGCACCAGCCAGTTGTAACCCAGCACGGCAGGAACGGCGACGAACAGGCCGAAGGCGGTCATGATCAGCGCTTCGCCGACCGGGCCGGCGACCTTGTCGATCGAGGCGTTACCGGTCATGCCGATGTTGATCAGCGCGTTGTAGATACCCCAAACGGTACCGAACAGACCGATGAACGGTGCGGTCGAACCGACGGTGGCCAGGAAGGACAGGCCGTCTTGCAGACGCGACTGGACTTTGTCCACGGCGCGCTGGATCGACATGGTGACCCAGGTCGACAGGTCGATTTGTTCCAGCAGGGCGCCGTCGTGGTGCACGGTGGCCTTGGTGCCGCTTTCAGCGATGAAGCGGAAAGGCGAGCCTTCTTTCAGGGCTGCCGAACCGGCGGCGATCGACGGGGCTTTCCAGAACTTGGCCGAGGTTTCTTTCGACTGTTTGAAGATCTTCATCTGGTCGATCAGCTTGGTGACGATGATGTACCACGAACCCATCGACATCAGCGACAGGATGATCAGCGTGCCGCGCGAGACGAAACCACCGTTCCACACCGCTTCGAAGCCGAACGGGTTTTCCACTTCTTCTTTTTCCGTGTGGGCGGCTGGCGCCGACGCTTCCGGTGCTGCTGCTGCCGCATCCGCTGCCGGAGCGGCTGCTGGGGCCGAAGCGGCTGCCGCGGCTGGCGCGTCAGCGAAGGCTGGGGCGCTTACCAGGGCGGTGGCTGCGGTCACCGAAAACAGCACAGCGGCCAGTACAGCGGACAAACGGGTATTCTTAAACATGCTTCCTCCAAATTAATAAAATAATCAGATCGCTGAATGTAGGTTGACAACGAACTTAGGTGAGACGGGGTGTGCCTCGGTTTATTCCAGCGTCCAAACGTATTGCACTTGCGTAACCGACTGTTCTGCCTTGCCGTCGGTCATGCCCGGCTTGAATTTGCATTTGCTAATCCCTGCCGCTGCCGCCTTGTCCAGGTCGCGGAAGCCACTCGACTTCAGTACTTTGGATTCGAGCACGTGGCCGTCGACGCCGACCACGAATTGCAGGGTTACCGTACCGGTTTCTTCGTTGCGCAGCGATGACTTAGGCCATTCTGGTTTCGCGCAGGCGTTGAAATCGTACACCGCCGGAACGTGCACCGATTTGGCCGGGCCTGGAGGGGCTGCCGGCTGAGCTGGTGGCGTTTTCTGCAGTTCGTTCGACGCCGGTTTCACGTTGGTCGCGTTGGCGATCGTGTTTTGTGGCGGCGGCGGCTGCTGCACATTCACCTCAACTGGCGGGATGAACGGCGGCGGAGGTGCCTTCATCTCTGGCGGTGGCGGTGGCGGCGGCAACTCCTTCGGTGGAGGTGGTTTCACCTCCTCGATGATCTTGGTCTCAACCGGTTCGATCATCTTGCTGACCAAGCGTTTGCCCAAGCCTGTCACGATCCCATAAGCGACCAGGAGGTGCAACAAAACGACAATGGTAATGCCTGTAAAGTTCTTCCCGGTGCTTTTCTCGTTGTGCGTGAAATTCATGCCTGCTTTCTCCAATACCAACTCTTTTTTGTTGCTACTAAACCCCAAAATGGCGACGCAAAACAACAGCCGCATCCGGGACGTCGGCGAATTATACATACGAATTCTTGATTTTACATAGAATTTTAATCCCTAAAACCGGTTAAATTTCATGCGTTTAGCCCGTGTAAGACCAATTATTCTGCGGGCCATCTGCACCGTTCTAGAACAAAAAGCAAGACTAATCGGCACGTTTTTGGGGCGGCCTCGACGAGAGTGACGCTTAGTTTTCCGATATCGCAAAACGCGGAATTATGTCAATGTCATTTTGCAAAACGCAATGGAAAATTTGGTGCAAAGTGTTGCATTGGCGAAATTTCTACCGAACATACTGCGGCCTCCGGAGCCGAAAAAAGTTGACGCGGCGGGCCGAGCATGCATACCAGCGCGACGCCAAGCGGCGCCGCGGCGCCGACTTGCATATATATAGGATGTAAACGAGGGGGCGCCGCCGCGCGGCGGCGCCGGTGGCGGGGCCGGATCAGCCGTTGCGGTTGCGCTTTTCGCGCTTGCATTCGATGGTGCTGAGCACCTCGCCGTCCGGCGCCACCGTGTCGAGGTGGACGTCGAAGCCCCACAGCCGGGCGACGTGCTTGAGCACCTCGTTGGCCTGCTGGTTCAAGGGCCGGCGCTGGAACTGCGTGTGGCGCAGCGTCAGCGCGCGGTCGTCGCGGGTGTTGACCGACCAGACCTGGATGTTGGGCTCGCGATTGCCAAGGTTATACTGCTCGGCCAGTTGCTGGCGCACGTAACGATAACCGAGCTCGTCGTGGATGGCCGAGATGGTCAGCTTCTCGTTGTTGTCGTCGTCGAGCACGGCGAACAGGTGGAACTCGCGGATCAGCTTGGGCGACAGGTACTGGGCGATGAAGCTCTCGTCCTTGAAGTTGCGCATGGCGAAGTCGAGCGCCTTGCGCCAGTCGCTGCCGGCGATGGCGGGGAACCATTCGCGGTCCTCGTCGGTGGGGTGCTCGCAGATGCGGCGGATGTCCGTCATCATGGCGAAGCCCAGCGCGTAGGGGTTGATGCCGCTGTAGTGGGGGCTGTTGACGGGCGGCTGGTAGACCACGTTGGTGTGGCTCTTGAGGAACTCCATCATGAAGCCGTCGCCCACCACGCCCTCGTCGTACAGCTGGTTCAATATGGTGTAGTGCCAGAAGGTGGCCCAGCCCTCGTTCATCACCTGGGTCTGGCGCTGCGGGTAGAAGTACTGGCTGATCTTGCGCACGATGCGCACCATCTCGCGCTGCCAGGGCTCGAGCAGGGGCGCGTACTTCTCGATGAAGTACAGCAGGTTCTCCTCCGGCTCGGGCGGAAAGCGCGGTTGCAGGCGGTTGACCTCCTCCTCCTCGCGGCGCGGCAGGGTGCGCCACAGCTCGTTGATCTGCGACTGCATGTAGGCCTCGCGCTCCTTCTGCCGCGCGTTCTCCTGCGCCAGCGACAGCTTGGCCGGCCGCTTGTAGCGGTCGACGCCGTAGTTCTGGATGGCGTGGCAGGAGTCGAGCAGCAGCTCGACGGCGTCGATGCCGTGGCGCTGCTCGCATTCGCTGATGTAGTTCTTGGCGAACACCATGTAGTCGACGATGGCCTCGGCGTCGGTCCAGGTGCGGAACAGGTAGTTGCCCTTGAAGAAGGAGTTGTGGCCGTAGGCGGCGTGGGCGATCACCAGCGCCTGCATGGTCAGGCTGTTCTCCTCCATCAGGTAGGCGATGCAGGGGTTGGAGTTGATGACGATCTCGTAGGCCAGGCCCATCTGGCCGCGCTTGTAGCCCTTCTCGGTGGACAGGAAGTGCTTGCCGAACGACCAGTGGTTGTAGGACACCGGCATGCCGACCGAGGTGTAGGCGTCCATCATCTGCTCGGCGGTGATGATCTCGAGCTGGTTGGGGTAGGTGTCCAGGCCGAAGGCCTCGGCGACGCGGCGGATCTCCTCGTGGGCCTGCTCGATCAGTTCGAAGGTCCACTCGGACTGTTCCGGCAGGGCGCGCGGGTGGCGCGGCTTTTTGAGCATCTGGTTCATGGCGGGACTCGCTTATTGGATGCTGGGCGCGGGATGGTGGGGCCGGGCCGGGCTACTTCGGCTGCTTTTTGAACAGCTCGCGGAACACCGGGTAGATGTCGGCCGGCGTGACGATCTTCTGCATGGCGAAATGCGGGTGGTGCTCGCCCACCTGCGAATACTGCTCCCACAGGTTCTGCGGCGGGCCGTCGGTGATCTCGACATAGGTGTAGTACTGCACCTTGGGCATGATGGTGTTGATGAGCAACTGGCGGCACAGCACCGAGTCGTTGTCCCAGTTGTCGCCGTCGGAGGCCTGGGCGACGTAGCTGTTCCACTGGCCGGCGCCGTAGCGCTCCTCGATGATCTTGTCGAGCAGGTGCAGGGCCGAGGAGACCACGGTGCCGCCCGACTCGCGCGAATGGAAGAACTCCTCCTCGTTGACCTCGGCGGCGGCGGTGTGGTGGCGGATGAAGACCACCTCGATCTTGTCGTAGGCGCGCTTGAGGAACAGGTAGAGCAGGATGAAGAAGCGCTTGGCGGTGTCCTTGCGCGTCTCGTCCATCGAGCCCGAGACGTCCATGATGCAGAACATCACCGCCTGGGTCATCGGCTTGGGCACCTTGACGCGGTTGCTGTAGCGCAGGTCGAAGGGGTCGATGAAGGGGATCGCCAGCAGCCGCGTGTGCAGATGGTGGATCAGCTTTTTGAGCTCGATGACGCGCGGGTCCTCCAGCGGCGCGCCGGCCAGCAGCAGCACCTCCAGCTCGGTCTCGGCCTCGAGCACGCGCTTGCGCGAGCTGCCGCCGACGGCGATGCGGCGGCCCAGGGCGCCGCGCAGCGAGCGCAGCACGTGGATGTTGGACGGCGTGCCCGACATGTTGTAGCCGGCGCGCTGGTTCTTGAACTCGGTGGTGGCGGTCAGCTGCGTCTTGATCATGTGCGGCAGCTCGAGGTCCTCGAAGAAGTAGTTCATGAACTCTTCGCGCGACAGCTCGAAGATGAAGTCGTCCTCGCTCATCTGCTCGCTGTTGCCGGCCTTGCCGCGGCCGGCGCCGGCGCCGCCCTTGGGCCGGTTGATCAGGTCGCCCTTCTGGTATTCCTCGTTGCCCGGGTTGATGGTCTCCCACACGCCGCCGTGGGCGTGGCCGAAGGAGGGCTCGCCGACGTCCTTGACGGGGATCGAGACCTTCTCGCCGTTCTCGATGTCGGTGATCGAGCGGCCCTTGATGGCGCGGCCGACGGCGTCCTTGATCTGCGCCTTGTAGCGGCGCAGGAAACGCTCGCGGTTGACGGCAGACTTGTTTTTGCCCTGCAAACGACGGTCGATGAGGTAAGTCAAAAGATGCCTCCTGCTGCGATTGGTGCGGCGCCCGGGTTGGCCCGGCCGCGCCGCCGATGCGCTAGCGCCGCGCCCGCCGCGCCGCCCTGGCCGGGGCGGCGCGCGGCGGCGCCGGCGCGCGCTGCCTCCTCACGACGATTTGCGCACCCGCAGATACCATTCGCACAACAGGCGCACCTGCTTGGCCGTGTAGCCCTTCTCGACCATGCGGGCGACGAAGTCGGCGTGCTTGTTGGCGTCCTCGGCGCTGGCCTTGGCGTTGAACGAGATCACCGGCAGCAACTCCTCGGTGTTGGAGAACATCTTCTTCTCGATCACCGTGCGGAACTTCTCGTAGCTGGTCCAGGACGGGTTCTTGCCGCCGTTGTTGGCGCGCGCGCGCAGCCCGAAGTTGACGATCTCGTTGCGGAAGTCCTTCGGGTTGGAGATGCCGGCCGGCTTCTCGATCTTCTCGAGCTCGTTGTTGAGCGACTCGCGGTCGAAGCTCTCGCCGGTGTCCGGGTCGCGGAACTCCTGGTCCTGGATCCAGAAGTCGGCGAAGGTGACGTAGCGGTCGAAGATGTTCTGGCCGTACTCGGAATAGCTCTCCAGATACGCCGTCTGGATCTCCTTGCCGATGAACTCGACGTACTTCTGCGCCAGGTGCTCTTTTATATAGGAGAAGTATTTCTGCTCCGTCTCGGGCGGGAACTGCTCGCGCTCGACCTGCTGCTCGAGCACGTAGAGCAGGTGGACCGGGTTGGCGGCCACCTCGGTGTTGTCGAAGTTGAACACCTTGGACAGGATCTTGAAGGCGAAGCGGGTCGACAGCCCGTTCATGCCCTCGTCGACGCCGGCGTAGTCGACGTACTCGTGCATCGACTTGGCCTTGGGGTCGGTGTCCTTCAGGTTCTCGCCGTCGTACACCAGCATCTTGCTGAAGATGCTGGAGTTCTCCGGGTCCTTCAGGCGCGACAGGATGGCGAACTGGGCCATCATCTTCAGCGTGCCGGGGGCGCAGGGCGCCTGGTACAGCGAGGAGTTGGCCACCAGCTTGTCGTAGATCTTGATCTCGTCGGTGACGCGCAGGCAGTAGGGCACCTTGACGATGTAGATGCGGTCGAGGAAGGCCTCGTTGTTGCGGTTGTTCTTGAAGGTCTTCCACTCCGACTCGTTGGAGTGGGCCAGGATGATGCCGTCGAAGGGGATGGCGCCGAAGCCCTCGGTGCCCTTGTAGTTGCCCTCCTGGGTGGCGGTGAGCAGCGGGTGCAGCACCTTGATGGGCGCCTTGAACATCTCGACGAACTCCATCAGGCCCTGGTTGGCCAGGCACAGGCCGCCGGAATAGCTGTAGGCGTCCGGGTCGTCCTGCGAGTAGTCCTCGAGCTTGCGGATGTCGACCTTGCCGACCAGCGAGGAGATGTCCTGGTTGTTCTCGTCGCCCGGCTCGGTCTTGGAGATGGCGATCTGCTTGAGCACGGACGGATAGCGGCGCACCACGCGGAACTGGTTGATGTCGCCGTTGAACTCGTGCAGGCGCTTGACCGCCCAGGGGCTGGGGATGTTGCGCAGGTAGCGCCGCGGGATGCCGTAGTCTTCCTCCAGCAGCACGCCGTCCTCCTCCTCGTTGAACAGGCCGAGCGGCGACTCGTTGACCGGCGAGCCCTTCAGGCAATAGAAGGGCACGTGCTCCATCAGCGACTTGAGCTTCTCGGCGATCGAGGACTTGCCGCCGCCGACCGGGCCGAGCAGGTAGAGGATCTGCTTGCGCTCCTCCAGCCCCTGGGCGGCGTGGCGGAAGTAGGAGACCACCTGCTCGATCACCTCCTCGGTGCCGTAGAACTCGCGGAAGGCGGGGTAGATCTTGATGACCTTGTTGGCGAAGATGCGCGACAGCCGGGTGTCGTTGCGGGTGTCGACCAGGGTCGGTTCGCCGATCGCGGCGAGCATGCGCTCGGGGGCGCTGGCGTAGGTGAGATGGTCCTTCTTGCACAGGGCAAGATACTCGGACATGGACATCTCTTCTTCCTTGGTGCGTTCGTAACGGGCGGCGTAGTTGTCAAAAATGGTCATTTGAATGTCCTTTAATGTGAACCTACAAGTCACTGTATCGTTGGCAGTCCCGTACGCCGGCTTGCCTTGCCTCTAGTCTGTTGACCCTGCTGTCGCTGTTATTTTTATGGTGTTATTTGTATGCTGCCCGCTTCCCCGTGGTGGACCGGATTGCCCGGCCCGTGGAGCTGACATTTATGACCGGCGCTGGATGTTTGCCGGCTCTTTGTGTGTTCGTCGAAACGCATCTTACGTCAATGAAATTTATTATTGCTCTATTAGTTCAGGAAGTCAAAAGATATGTCGCAATATCGTTAATACTGTAATGTAAGTTATTGATTGTAAAGGGTAAATTTAGTATTTTTTGTGGAAAACACTGCTTGAATTCAAGCCCGTTCCGACGTCCATGCACCACATTAGCACGCCTGCCGCCGGCCTGCCGGAAAGGGCGCAAACGGCGCCGTTCGCCTGTGGCGAAAAAGTGCGCGGCGGCGCCGGCGGCAGCGCGCCGCGCGCTGGCGTCGATATGCCTTCATAATGGCGGCTACCAAGCGGCGCCGGCATGCCGGCGCCGCCACCAGATAAATAGATGAGGAAAGAGAAAACCATGCTGAACGATCAATTGCGCGCCGCGCTGCAACACATGCCCAAGGCCGAATTGCACATCCACATCGAGGGTTCGCTGGAGCCGGAACTGATCTTCGCGCTGGCCGAGCGCAACGGCGTGGCGCTCAACTACGCCTCGGTCGAGGAACTGCGCGCCGCCTACGCCTTCACCGACCTGCAATCCTTCCTCGACATCTACTACGCCGGCGCCAGCGTGCTGCTGCAGGAGCAGGACTTCTACGACATGACGGCGGCCTACCTGGCGCGCGCCGAGGCCGACAACGTGCGCCACTGCGAGATCTTCTTCGACCCGCAGACCCACACGGCGCGCGGCGTGCCGATGCGCACGGTGATCGACGGCATCCACCGCGCCTGCCAGGACAGCCCGGTCAGCGCCACGCTGATCCTCAGCTTTCTGCGCCACCTGTCGGAGGAGGACGCCTTCGCCACCCTGGAGGCGGCGCTGCCGCTGCGCGACAAGTACATCGGCATCGGCCTCGACTCGTCCGAGGTGGGCAACCCGCCGGAGAAGTTCGCCCGTGTCTTCGCCCGCTGCAAGGAGCTCGGCTTCCACCTGGTCGCCCACGCCGGCGAGGAGGGCCCGCCGGCCTACATCAGCACCGCGCTCGACGTGCTCAAGGTCGAGCGCATCGACCACGGCGTGCGCTGCCTGGAGGACGCCGCCTTGACCGCGCGGCTGGCGCGCGAGCAGATCGCGCTGACGGTGTGCCCGCTGTCGAACGTCAAGCTGCGCGTGTTCGACAAAATGGAACAGCACAACCTGCTGGCCCTGCTCGACGCCGGCCTGGCGGTGACCGTCAACTCGGACGACCCGGCCTACTTCGGCGGCTACATGAACGACAACTTCATCGCCACCTTCGAGGCGCTGCCGCTGGGCCTGTCGCACGCGCAGCGGCTGGCGCGCAACAGCTTCGCCGCCGCTTTTCTGCCGGCCGGGCAGAAGCAGAAGTACCTCGACGAGGTGGACGCCTTCTTCGCCGCGCTGTAAGGCGGCGCCGCTCGCCCAAGGTGCCGGCGGCGCCAACACCACCCAAAGGCGCAGAGCCAGGGTCAGACCCTAGGGTCTGACCCTAGATCTTCGCCCGTGGGCTTTCTTAATGTAGCTGCATTGCCGTAAGAGTAAGACGGCCGCGCGCCGGCCCGTCGATTTTTTGAGAGAGCCATGTTCAAACAAGCCGTGAGAATGACCGCGCGCGACTGGCGCGCCGGCCAGTTGCGTTTCCTGTTGGTGGCCTTGACGGTGGCGGTGGCCGCCCTGTCGGCCGCCGGCTTCTTCATCGACCGCCTGCGCACCGGGCTCGAGCGCGATGCCCACCAGCTGCTCGGCGCCGACCTGGTGGTCAACGCCGACCAGCCGCTGCCGGCCGCCTGGCGCGCCGAGGCGCTGCGCCGCGGCCTGCGCTTGACCGACACGGCGACCTTCCCCAGCATGGCGCAGGCCGGCGCGGGCGAGCGGTCGCACGGCCTGCTGGCCTCGGTCAAGGCGGTCGGCGAGGGCTATCCGCTGCGCGGCACGCTGAAGACCACGCGCGACGCCGGCCAGGCCGAGCAAAGCCTGGGCGAGGCGGCCGGCGGCATCCCCGCGCCGGGCACGGTGTGGGTCGACGCCGGCCTGCTGGGCGGCCTGCACATCGCGCTGGGCGAACAGCTGCGCCTGGGCGACGCCAGCTTCACGGTGACGCGGCTGATCGCCTCCGAGCCGGACCGTGGCGCCTCCTTCATGAACTTCGCGCCGCGCCTGATGCTGCCGCTGGCCGACCTGGCGTCGACCGGGCTGCTGCAGCCGGGCGCGCGGCTGACCTACCGCCTGCTGCTGGCGGCGCCCACCGAGCAGCTGGCCGGCCAGGTGGCGGCCTATGAACAGTGGCTGCAGGCGGCCATCCGCGCCGGCGCCGTCAAGGGCGTGCGGATCGACTCGCTGGAGTCGGGCCGGCCGGAGATGCGCGCCACGCTGGAGCGGGCCGACCGCTTCCTGTCGCTGGTCGGCCTGCTGTCGGCGCTGCTGGCGGCGGTGGCCGTGGCGATGGCGGCGCGCCGCTTCATGCTGCGCCACCTCGACGCCTGCGCCATGCTGCGCTGCCTGGGGCTGACGCAGAACCAGGTGGCGCGCATGTACCTGATCGAATTCACCCTGGTCGGGCTGGCCGGCAGCGTGCTCGGCGTGGCGCTCGGCTTCGCCGGCCACTACGTGCTGCTGGAGGTGCTGGGCAAGCTGGTCAGCGCCGAGCTGCCGGCGCCCAGCCTGCTGCCGGCGCTGCAGGGCGTGGCCACCGGCATGCTGCTGCTGGTCGGCTTCGCCCTGCCGCCGGTGCTGCAACTGCGCAACGTGCCGCACAACCGGGTGATCCGCCGCGAGCAGGACGCGCCGCGGCCGCTGGCGCTGGCCACCTACGGCCTGGGCCTGGCCAGCTTCGTCGCGCTGCTGTTGTGGCAGGCCGGCGACGTGCGCCTGGCGCTGGCCACCGCGCTCGGCTTCCTGGCCGCCTTCGGCCTGTTCGCGCTGGCCGGCCGGCTGGCGCTGGCGGCCTTGAAGCGTGCCCGTGGCGCCGTCGACAACCAGAGCTGGCGCTTCGCCGTCACCTCGCTGCAGCGCCGGCCCGGCGCCACGGTGGTGCAGATCGTCTCGCTGGCGCTGGGCCTGATGGCCCTGCTGCTGCTGACGGTGGTGCGCGGCGACCTGATGACGGCCTGGCGCAACGCCACGCCGGCCGACGCGCCGAACCGCTTCATCATCAACATCCAACCGGAGCAGAAGGCGGCCATCGCGGCGCGGCTGGAGCGCGCCGGCGCGCCGGGCGCGCCGCTGTATCCGATGATACGCGGCCGCCTGACGGCGCTGAACGGCGCCGCCGTCACCAGCGACACCTATGCCGACGAGCGCGCGCGCAACCTGGCCGAGCGCGAGTTCAACCTGTCGACCATGGCGACCATGCAGGCGGAGAACAAGATCGTCGCCGGGCGCTGGTTCGGCGCCGCCGCCGCGCCCGCATCGGCCGCTGCGGTGGCCGATGCGGCCAGCGCGGCCGAGCCGCTGGCCGAGGCCTCGGTGGAGGAGGGCATCGCCAAGACGCTGCGCCTGAAGCTGGGCGACACGATGCGCTTCGACATCGCCGGGCAGACGGTGGAGGCGCGCATCACCAGCCTGCGCAAGCTGGAGTGGGGTTCGATGCGGGTCAACTTCTTCGTCATCATCAGCCCGGCGGCGATGGCCGGCATGCCGCAGACCTGGATCACCGCCTTCCACCTGCCGCGCCAGCGCGGCGCGGAAATGGACGCCTTGACGCGCGACTATCCGAACCTGACCATCGTCGACGTCGGCGGCGTGCTGCGCCAGGTGCAGGCGGTGCTCGAGCAGGTGGTGACGGCGGTCGAGTTCCTGTTCGCCTTCACGCTGGTGTCCGGCCTGCTGGTGCTGTATGCGGCCTTGATGGGATCGCAGGACGAGCGCACCCGCGAGGCCGGCCTGCTGCGCGCGCTGGGGGCGACGCGGCGCCAGCTGTCGCGGGCGCAGTTGATCGAGTTCGCCCTGGTCGGCGCGTTGGCCGGACTGCTCGCCGCCAGCGGCGCTGCGGCCATGGGTTGGGCCTTGGCGACCTACCAATTCCAGTTCGCCTGGGCCTTCGCGCCGACGGTGTGGCTGGTCGGCCTGGCGGCCGGCGCGCTGTGCGCCATCGCCGGCGGCTGGCTGGGGCTGCGCAACGTGCTGCGCCAGCCACCGTTGCAAACGTTGCGGGAAGGTTGACGCGGCGCCGGCTGCGGACCACGGCGCCGCCGCGCTAGGCGGCGACTTCGCCCGCCACGTTGTGCTCCTGCAGGAACCGGGCGTAGGAGTGCAGCGGCGCGCCGAAGTAGTGCGCCGGCAGCTCGAACAGCGCCCAGAAGTACATCTCGCGGCCGTGGCAGACCTGCGGCGCGGCGCAGTAGCGGTGCCAGTTGTCGCCCACCGCGCGCGAGTACATGCCGTCGCCGTCGGCGTCGGAGAAGAACGGCAGCACGCGGCGCTCGAGCAGGGCGGCCAGCAGCGAGGGCGGGGCGTCGCTGTCGCGCGCGATCTCGTACTGGGCGCACATGCCCTGCTCGGTCTCGACCATCATCAGCATGGTCTTGCCGTGCTTGTCGATGAAGACGATGCCGGTCGGGTTGGGGAAGATGTAGTGCTCGACGAAGCCCATCTTGCGGCTCAGCTCCTGCACCACGGCGGCCAGCGCCGGGTCTTGCAGGAAGTGGTAGTTGTGCAGCACCACCAGGTCCCGCAGCGTCTCCGACTGCTCGGCGAAGTAGGCCTTTTGCAGGCAGGCGATCTCGCTTTCCAGCAGGTCCAGCGCCTGGTCGTCGCTCTTCTTGATGTAGCGGTCGATCAGGCCCCGGTTGAAGGCGGTGACGGCGATCTTCTCGTCGGCCGCGCCGGTGAACAGGATCTTTTTGCAGGGCAGGTGCTGCACCGCCTGGCAGAACTCCAGCCCGTTCATCTGCGGCATCGAGTAGTCGACCACCAGCACCGACGGCGTGGCGAAGCGCTGCGGCCGCTCGCTGATGCGGTAGATGCGCTCCAGGTCGAGCGCCACGTTGCACTGGTCGGGCGCCTCGTTCTGCGTGTCGAAGTTGACGTGCAGCGGCACCTCGTCGCGGCGCACGCTGTCGCGCAGCCAGGCCAGGGCGGCGCTGGTGTCGTGGAAGGTCTTGTTGGCCAACATCGGGTCGAGCTGGAAGGACATGCTGCGCAGGAAGGAGTCGCTGTCGTCGACCAGCACGGTCAGGGTCGGGTGGGAGTAGACGGGTAGTTGCATGGGGCACCTATGGCAAACGGGCTGAGGGCTGTGGAGGGAATTCGAGGACGAAGACGGCGTAGGCGTCCTCGCGCGAGACGCAGCGGATGCTGGCGTCCCAGGCCTGCATGATCTCCCGGCACAGGGCCAGGCCGATGCCGGTGCCGTTGTGCGCGGGGTAGGAGTAGAAGCGGCGGAAGATCAGCGGCAGGCGGCTGGGCGCGACGCCGCAGGCGGTGTCGATGAACAGCAGGCGCGGCGTGGCGCGGGCGCCGTCGACGACGATGCGCACGCGGCCCTTGCCGGCGCGGTGGATCGCCTTGAGGGCGTTGCGCAGCAGGTTGAGCAGGATCACCACCGACAGCTCGGCCTGGCCGGCGAAGGCGAAGTCGGCGCGCACCTCGACGGCCACGCTGCGCTGCTGGGCGGCGCCGGCGAAGGGGTAGCGCCGCAGCACCGATTCGACCACCGCCGCCATCGACACCGTCTCGGTCGGCCGCAGGTTGCGGTTGACCGCCGTCGCGCTGAGCAGGAACAGGTCGATCATGTGGTTCATGTGGCGCACCTCGAACTGGATGCGGGTGAGCGCGTCGAGCGTCTGCAGGCGGTCCTCGCGCTGGGCGCCGGCGGCGTCGTGGGCCAGGCGCAGCAGGCCGCGCACGTTGGCGTCGACGCTGGTGAGCGGGGTGCGCAGTTCGTGCGCCACGGTGGCCAGGCCGGCGCCCAGGCCGGCCAGCTTGGCCTGCGCCAGCACCTCGCGGCTGACCTTGGCCACCGACAGCGCGGCGATGGTGAACAGGTGGATCGGCAGCTGCTGCAGCACCTGCGGGCGCAGCAGCACGGCGGCCTCGCCCAGCACGGCGGCGGCGGCGCAGGCCAGCGCGGTGCCGATCAGGTAGGCGCGGCAGGCCAGGCCGGTGTCGAAGTGGAACAGCACCACCAGGCCGATCAGCAGCGACTCGCCCCACACGCCCGAGGCGTGGTTCATCAGGAACATGAAGGTGAAGAAGAAGGGGAAGGTGTAGCTCAGCGTGACGAGCAGGTACAGGTCGAGCACGGGCTTGCTGAAGCGCTCGGCGAACAGGCCGGCGCTGCACAGCACGATGCCGACCAGGCGCAGCGGCACCGACTCGTAGTCCTGCGGGAAGAAGTTGTGCCACACCACGTAGTACAGCGGCATGCCGACCGTGCCGATGGCCGCCAGCAGCAACACGCGGGCGGTGGCGTGGTCTTCGCGGCCATGGTAGTGCAGCAAGGATTGGAGCAGATCCTGCTGAAACCATTTCCAGCGTTCGGATAGTCCTTGGCTCATGGCTACTGTTGACAATTATCAAGGTGCCATGATCCCCTCAATTGCCGGGCTGTTGATTGCAATCGATAGCACTGTTGATCCGTATCAATCTCCCTTGTTTTTTTTGCCTCAAGGTCTTGGGCGTAGTTCTCTAAAAAACAACCACTCCTGAAGGGGGAATCATGTCCAACGCTATCGCCACCACCTTGCCGCGTCCGCGCGGTGCCGAACATGCCATGCCCGATTTCGTCGTCCGCCGCATGGATGAACACTATGTGACCCGGATCGAAAAACTGTTGGGCGGCGAGCATCCGCACGCCTGGCAGCCGACGCCGGCCGACGCGATTTTTCTAGCCGGCAACGACTACCTGTGCCTGGCCGGCGAGCCGGCGCTGGTGCAGGCGCAGCTGCGCGCGCTGCAAAACAGCCAGGGCGAGCTGCTGATGTCGGCCGTGTATCTGCAGGCGGGCAGCGCCCAGCACCGGCTGGAGCGCAAGTTCGCCGCCTTCATGGGCGCCGAGGACGCCATCCTGGCGCAGTCCGGCTGGGCCGCCAACGTCGGCCTGGTGCAGTGCCTGGCCGGCCCCGGCATTCCGGTCTACCTGGACATGCAGGCGCACGCCTCGTTGTGGGAGGGCGCGCAGTCGGCCGGCGCGCCGGCCGTCTCCTTCCTGCACAACGACATGGCGCACCTGCGGCGCCAGCTGGCCAAGCACGGCCGCGGCATCATCGTCGTCGATTCGCTCTACAGCACCAACGGCAGCCTGGCGCCGCTGGCCGAGCTGGCCGAGCTGGCCGAGCGCAGCGGCAGCATTCTGATCGTCGACGAGTCGCATTCGCTGGGCACGCACGGCCCGGGCGGCGCCGGCCTGGTGGCGCAGTGGGGGCTGGGCGAGCGGGTGCACTTCCGCACCGCCTCGCTGGCCAAGGCCTTCGCCGGGCGCGCCGGTATTATTAGTTGTTCGAGCAAGTTCAAGGGCTACTTCCTGTCCGAGTCGCGCCCGGCCATCTTCAGCTCCTGCCTGCTGAGCCACGAGCTGGCCTGGTTCGACGCCGCCCTCGACTTCGTCGCCGGCGCCGACGGCCGCCGCGCCGCGCTGCACCGGCAGACCCGCCTGATCCGCGACAGCCTGCGCCAGCTGGGCTACAACGTCGACGACGGCAGCGAGCAGATCATCGCGCTGGAGGCCGGGCCGGAGCCGAAGACGCTGGCGCTGCGCAAGGCGCTGGAGCGGCACGGCGTCTACGGCGCCATGTTCTGCGCGCCGGCCACGCCGAAGAACCGCTCGCTGGTGCGGCTGACGCTGAACGCCGGCCTCAAGCCGGCCCAGGTCAAGCAGTTGCTGGCGGCCTGCGCGGACATCCGCGACGAGGTCGGGCTGGAGGGCTGGTCGTCGACCCGGCGGCTGCGCCGGCTGGCGCTGGTCTAAGGGCAGGTCGGGCCGGCGCGGCGGCTCGACGCGGCGCGGCGCGGGCGCCGGATGGCGGCGACGGCCGGGCCGGCCTTGCGCTATGATGGCGGCTATGACAGAACCTCAATCCCTCTATGAAGTGATCGGCGGCGAGACGCGCGTGCGCGAGATGGTCGACCGTTTTTATGACCTGATGGAACTGGAGCCGGAGTTCGCGCTGCTGCGCTCGGCGCACCCGCCGACCCTGGACAACGCGCGCGACCGCCTGTTCTGGTTCCTCACCGGTTGGATGGGCGGGCCGGACGCCTACGTCGAGCGCTTCGGCCACCCGCGCCTGCGCGCCCGCCACATGCCCTTCGCCATCGGCACGCAGGAGCGCGACCAGTGGCTGCGCGCGATGGCCTGGGCGATGGAGGACGTCGGCGTGGCCGAGGACCTGCGGCTGCGTCTGATGGAGTCCTTCTACCAGACCGCCGACTGGATGCGCAACAAGCCGGACTAACCCTGCCCCCTCCATATGAACCAAATCGAATTCTATGTCCTGCTGACCGTGGCCGTGGTGGTGCTGGCGCTGCAGATCGTCGCGCTGCTGCGCGGGCGCCAGGGCGGCGGCGGCGCCGAGCTGTTCGAACGCATCGAGCGGGTCGAGCGCGAGGTGCGCATGCAGTTGCAGGCCACCGCCCAGGCGACCCGGCAGGAAATGGGGCAGAGCCTGGCGCAGGCCCACGCCGCCACCGTGCAGCAGCTCGACGGCATGCGCCGGCAGATCGAAACCCAGGGCCAGAGCGGCCGCGAGGAACAGGCCGCCAGCCTGAAGCGCTTCGGCGAGACCATGCGGCAGACCCTGGCCGGCCTGACCGAGTCCAACGCGGCGCGGCTGCTGGAGGTGCGCGCCACCCTTGAAACCAAGATCCGCGAGCTGCAGAGCGACAACGGCGCGCGGCTCGAGGAGATGCGCAAGACCGTCGACGAGAAGCTGCACGCGACCCTGGAGACGCGCTTGAGCGAATCGTTCAAACAGGTCTCCGAGCGGCTCGAGCGGGTGCACCAGGGCCTGGGCGAGATGCAGCAGCTGGCGCTCGGCGTCGGCGATTTGAAGCGGGTGCTGACCAATGTGAAGACGCGCGGCACCTGGGGCGAGGTGCAGCTGGAGATGCTGCTCGAGCAGGTGCTCACGCCCGAGCAGTACGGCAAGAATATCGAGACCATCGCCGGCAGCGGCGCGCGCGTCGAGTTCGCGCTCAAGCTGCCCGGCCATGTCGACGGCGGCGCGCCGGTGTGGATGCCGATCGACGCCAAGTTCCCCAAGGAGCAGTACGAGCGCCTGCTCGACGCCGCCGACCGGGCCGACGCCGACGGCGTGGCGCTGGCCGGCCGCGAGCTGGAACGCGCCGTGCGCGGCGAGGCCAAGACCATCGCCGAGAAGTATCTGTCGCCGCCGCACACCACCGATTTCGCCATCCTGTTCCTGCCCACCGAGGGCCTGTACGCCGAGGTGATGCGCCGGCCCGGCCTGGCCGACGACCTGCAGCGCGAACAGCGCGTCAGCATCGCCGGGCCGTCGACCCTGTCGGCGCTGCTCAACAGCCTGCAAATGGGCTTCCGCACGCTGGCGCTGGAAAAGCGCTCGTCGGAGGTGTGGCAGGTGCTGGGCGCGGTCAAGACCGAGTTTTCCAAGTTCGGCGACGTGCTGGCCGCCACCAAGACCACGCTGGAACGGGCCGCCAAGAACATCGAGTCGGCCGAGGTGCGCAGCCGGCAGATGGCGCGCAAGCTGAAGTCGGTGGAGGCGCTGCCGAGCGAGGCGGCGCAGCTGCTGCTGGGACCGGAGATGGACGCCGCCGACCTGGAACTGAACTAGACCGGCGCCGGCCGCTGCACGAACCGCTGCAGGAAGCACAGCAAGACACTGAACGAACTACCGCAAGACGCCGCACGAGTACCACGCACAAACAGAGCTGCATCAACGTAGCCATTTAGCGGAGACCATCATGCCCAGTCGTAGCTTCGATTTCTCGTCCAGCGGCATGCCCGCTGTCCAGCGCAACAAGATCGTCAGCGCGGCCGACGCGGTCGGCTTGATCCGCGACGGCGACACCATCGCCACCGGCGGCTTCGTCGGCGTCGGCTTCGCCGAGAACATCGCGGTGGCGCTGGAGCAGCGCTTCCTGGCGGCCGAGGGCGGCGGCCATCCGCGCGGGCTGACCCTGATCTACGCGGCCGGGCAGGGCGACGGCAAGCATCGCGGCCTGAACCACCTGGCCCACGCCGGCATGCTCAAGCGCGTCGTCGGCGGCCACTGGGGCCTGGTGCCGGGCCTGCAGAAGCTGGCCACGGCCAACCAGATCGAGGCCTACAACCTGCCGCAGGGCGTGATCAGCCAGCTGTTCCGCGACATCGCCGCCGGCAAGCCCGGCCTGCTGACCCACGTCGGCCTGGACACCTTCGTCGACCCGCGCCACGGCGGCGGCAAGGTCAACGCGCGCACCACCGAGGAGCTGGTCGAGCTGACCACGCTGGGCGGCCGCGAACAGCTGTTCTACAAGGCCCAGCCGATCCACGTCGGCATCGTCCGTGGCACCACGGCGGACGCCAACGGCAACGTGACCATGGAGCGCGAGGCGCTGACCCTGGAGGCGCTGGCCATCGCCATGGCGGCGCACAACTCGGGCGGCATCGTCATCGTCCAGGTCGAGCGCATCGCCGAACGGGGCACGCTCAATCCGCGCCAGGTGAAGATCCCCGGCATCCTGGTCGATTGCGTGGTGGTGGCGGAGAAGCCGGAGTACCACATGCAGACCTTCGCCGAGCCGTACAGCGCGGCCTTCGCCGGCGAGCTGCGCGTGCCGCTGCACGCGCTGGCGCCGATGGCGCTGAGCGAGCGCAAGATCATCGCCCGCCGCGCGCTGATGGAGCTGCGCCCCAACAGCGTGGTCAACCTGGGCATCGGCATGCCGGAGGGGATCGCGGCGGTGGCGGCCGAGGAGAAGCTGCTCGACCTGCTGACCCTGACGGCGGAGCCGGGCGTGATCGGCGGCCTGCCGGCCGGCGGCTTGAACTTCGGCGCCGCCAGCAACGCCGACGCCATCATCGACCAGCCCTCGCAGTTCGACTTCTACGACGGAGGCGGGCTCGACGTGGCCTTCCTCGGCCTGGCGCAGGCCGACCGGCACGGCAATCTGAACGTCAGCAAGTTCGGCGAGCGGCTGGCCGGCGCGGGCGGCTTCATCAACATCAGCCAGAACGCCAAGAAGGTGGTCTTCGTCGGCACCTTTACCGCCGGCGGCTTGAAGGTGGCGGTGCGCGGCGGCCAGTTGCGCATCGTGCAGGAGGGCCGCTCGATCAAGTTCGTCGACGAGGTCGAGCACCGCACCTACAGCGGCGCCTATGCGCTCAAGCGCGGCCAGAGCGCCTTGTACATCACCGAGCGCTGCGTGTTCCGCCTGATGGAGCAGGGGCTCGAGCTGGTCGAGGTGGCGCCGGGCGTCGACCTGGAGCGCGACATCTTCGCGCGGATGGGCTTCCGGCCGCTGCTCAGCGCGCAGTTGAAGACGATGGACGCGCGCATCTTCGCGCCGGCGCCGATGGGCTGGCGCGTCAACTTCCTGGCCCAGCCGCTGGCGCAGCGGCTGTTGTACGATCCGCGCCAGCAGGTCTTCTTCGTCAACTTCTCCGGCTTCGAGGTGGCCGACGTGGCCGCCATCGAGGCGATCCGGCAGAAGGTGGCGGCGCTGCTCGAGCCGCTCGGCCACAAGGTGCCGGCGGTGATCAACTACGACCACTTCTCGATCACGCCGGAGCTGATGGACGACTATGTGGCGATGGTCAACGGCCTGACCGAGCGCTTCTACAGCAAGGTGACGCGCTACACCCACAGCACCTTCATGCGCGCCTGCCTGGGCAACGCCTTCCGCCGCATCGAGAAGGACCCGGCGCTGTTCGCCAGCGCGGCCGAGGCGATGTCGCGCCTGCGCGGGCAGGCCGACGGCGAGGGCGGCGGGGCGGAGCGCGGCGACGGTTGAGGCGCGCCGCCGTCCGGCCTTAGACCAGGCCGTCGAACAGCACCACGTCGACCAGGTCGCCGGCGGCGACGTTGCCCTGCTCGTCGTGCAGCACCACCATGCAGTTGGCCTCCGACATCGAGCGCAAAATGCCCGAGCCCTGCGAGCCGGTGATGCCGACCTGCGGCCGGCCGTCGGCGTCGGTGCCGAGGATGCCGCGCTGGTACTCGGTGCGGCCGGGCTTCTTGCGGATCGCCGTGCTGGAACGCACGCGCAGCAGCGGCAGCGGCGCCTCGGCGCCCATCATGCGCAGCAGCGCGGCGCGGGCGAAGAAGTAGAACGACACCATCACCGCGACCGGGTTGCCGGGCAGGCCGAACAGGAAGGCGCTGTGCTGGTTCGAGTGGATCTTGCCGAAGGCCAGCGGGCGGCCGGGCCGCATGCCGATCTTCCAGAAGGTGACGTCGCCCAGCGCCGCCATGATCTGCTTGGTGTAGTCGGCGGCGCCGACCGAGACGCCGCCGGAGGTGACGATGGCGTCGGCGTTCTCGCAGGCGCTGCGCAACGCCGCCTCCAGCGCCGCCGGGTCGTCCTTGACGATGCCCATGTCGATCACCTCGCAGCCGAGGCGCTGCAGCATGCCGTAGATGGTGTAGCGGTTGCTGTCGTAGACGCAGCCGGCGGCTAGCGGCTGGCCGATCGAGCGCAGCTCGTCGCCGGTGGAGAAGAAGGCCACGCGCAGGCGGCGCCGCACGGCCACCTCGGCCAGGCCGAGCGAGGCGATCAGGCCCAGGTCGGCCGGGCGGATGATCTTGCCCCGTTTCAGCGCGGGCGTGCCGGCCATCAGGTCCTCGCCCTTGAAGCGGCGGTTGTCGCCGGCGCGGATCACGCCGGGCGCGATGGTCACGCCGGCGTCGTTGATCAGCGCGGCTAGTTCCTGCGGCAGCACGGTGTCGCAACCGTCCGGCATCACGCCGCCGGTCATGATGCGCACGCACTGGCCGGGGCCGACCGTCAGCGCGTGCGGCCGGCCGGCCAGGATGGTGCCGACCACGCTGTAGGTGACGGGCGCGTCGCCCGGCAGGTCGGCGCCGCGCAGGGCGTAGCCGTCCATCGCCGAGTTGTCGTGCGCCGGCACGCTGATCGGCGAGACGATGTCGGCCGCCAGCACGCGGTCGAGCGCGCTGCGCAGGGCCAGCTGCTCGACCGCCTCGATCGGCGTGATGAACTCGCCGATGATGCGTTGGGCGTGGCGCACCGGCAGCGCCTCCGGGTCGTAGTCGGCCAGGCAGCCGACCACCTGGGCCAGCGTCGGCGCGTTGGCCGGCGCGCCGTGCTCGTACTGCTGCAGCTCGCCCAAGGTGTTGATGTTGCGGAAGGCGGCGGCGTCGTCGAACAGCACCTCGGCGACGCGGATCGCGCCGTACCAGCCGTCCATGCGGCGGTTGCCGCTGTCGAGGTAGGCGCTGAGCTGGGGCAGCAGGCTGGTCTTGAGCAGGCTGAACACCGGATGCACCTGGCGCCGCAGCTGGCCGGACTCGTCCACCTCCATGGTGACGGCGACGGCCAGGTCGGCGTCCTGTTCGCTCAGCGCCTGGTGCAGCCGGGCCGCCAGGTCGTCGGGCAGGAAGGGCGAGTCGCAGGGCACGGTGAGCAGCAGCGGCGTGTCACAGTGGCGCAGGCCGGTCTGCAGGCCGGCCAGCGGGCCTTCGAAGCCGCTCAGCTCGTCCGGCCAGACGGGCGTGCAGTAGCTCTCGTAGGCCGGCAGGTTGCGGTTGGCGTTGATGGCCACGCCGGCCACCTGCGGCGCCAGCCGTTGCAGCACGTGGGCGACCATGGCCATGCCACGGAAGGGTTGCAGGCCTTTGTCGACGCGGCCCATGCGGGTGGCGCGGCCGCCGGCCAGGATCAGGCCGCTGACGGTGTGTTTGAATGACAAGCTATCCCCCGATGTAAGACATTTCGACTTTGTTGGCGCGGCCGGACAGGCCGCTGGTATTGATGGTGCGTAGTTCCGAATAGCGGTCGGCGCGGCCGCGCCACAGGCCGGCCAGCACGCTGCTGATTTCGGCGTCGTTGTTGCCGCCGCGCAGCAGGGCGCGCAGGTCGTGGCCGCGGCTGGCGAACAGGCAGGTGTACAGCTTGCCCTCGGTCGACAGGCGGGCGCGCGAGCAGTCCTTGCAGAAGGCCTGGGTGACGCTGGAGATCAGGCCGATCTCGCCGCCGCCGTCGAGGTAGCGCCAGCGCGCCGCCGTCTCGCCGGTGTAGTTGGCGCCCAGAGGTTCGAGCGGCAACTCGGCGTGGATGCGCCGCGCCACCTCGGCCGAGGGGACCACCTCGGCCATGTTCCAGCCGTTCGAGGCGCCGACGTCCATGTACTCGATGAAGCGCAGGATGTAGGGCGAGCCTTTGAAGTGGCGCGCCATCGGCACGATCTCCTGGTCGTTCATGCCGCCCTTGACCACCATGTTGATCTTGATCGGGCCGAGGCCGACCTGGTGGGCCATGTCTATGCCCTTGAGCACGTCGGCGACGGCGAAGTCGACGTCGTTCATGCGCTTGAAGGTGGCGTCGTCGAGCGAGTCGAGCGAGACGGTGACGCGGCGCAGGCCGGCGTCCTTGAGCGACTGCGCCTTTTGCGCCAGTAGCGAGGCGTTGGTGGTCAGGGTCAGGTCGAGCGGGCGGCCGTGCACGGTCTTCAGCTCGGCCAGCATGCCGACCAGCCTTTCGATGTTCTTGCGCAGCAGCGGCTCGCCGCCGGTCAGGCGGATCTTTTCGACGCCGTGGGCGATGAACAGGCGCGCCAGGCGGGTGATCTCCTCGAAGGACAGCAGGGCGCCGTGCGGCAGGTAGGCGTAGTCCTTGTCGAACAGCGCCTTGGGCATGCAATAGACGCAGCGGAAGTTGCAGCGGTCGGTGACGGAGATGCGCAGGTCGTGCAGCGGCCGGGCGAGCTGGTCCTCGACGCGTCCGGTCGGTGCCTCCAGGATCGCGGGAACGGCCGGCGCCAGGGCGCGGCCGTCGGACACTATGATGATTTTTTCAGCCATGAATTCGCAATGTTACCGCTTGGAACGTACAAATGGAAAGCCCGGATATCAAGCCTAAGTTGAATACGATAGCACGAGGCCAGCCAGCGCACAGGCCAGCAATAGTTTGATGGTGCCGACCTTGAAGCGCAACAGGGCGACGCAGGCGGCCGCGCCGATGGCGACGGCGGCGAGGTCCCAACGCGGCGCCGGGGTTTCCAGCCGGAACACGTGCTCGCCGAAGAACAGCGCCAGGCTGACGATGACGCCGACCACGGCGGCCGAGATGGCGGTCAGCGGCGCCGTCATGCGGATGTTGTCGCGGCTGGCCTCGACCAGCGGGCCGCCGGCCAAAATGAAGACGAAGGACGGCAGGAAGGTGAAGAAGGCGGCCACCGCCGCGCCGGCCGCGCCGGCCAGGCCGAGCACGGCGCCGGGCGCGGCCTGGCCCCAGGCGCCGACGAAGCCGACAAAGGCGACGATCATGATCAGCGGGCCGGGCGTGCTTTCGCCCAGCGCCAGGCCGTCGATCATCTGCGGCCCGCTCAGCCATTGGAAATGGTCGACCGCGCCCTGGTAGACGTAGGGCAGGACCGCGTAGGCGCCGCCGAAGGTCAGCAGGGCGGCCTTGGTGAAGAACCAGCCCATCTGCGCCAGCACCTGGCGCGGCCCGTACAGTCCGGCCAGCAGCAGCCAGGGGGCCAGCCCCAGCGCGGCGCCGGCCAAGGCGACGCGGACCAGGCCGGCCCAGGAAAAGCGGGCGTGGGCCGGCGTCGGCGTGTCGTCGTCGATGATGGCCGGGCCGTAGGAGGTCTTGCGCTCGGGATGCTGGCCGCCGATCTGGAAATAGCGCGGCCAGAACTTGCCGCCGACCAGGCCGAGCAGGGCGGCACCGAGCACGATGGCGGGAAATGGCAGGTGTAGCACGGCGATGGCGACGAACGAGGCCACGGCAATGCCGGCCAGGGCGGCGTTCCTCAGCGTGCGCGAGCCGATGCGCCAGGCCGCCGCCAGCACGATGGCGACCACCGCCGGCTTGATCCCGTAGAGGACTGCGGCGACGGCGGGAACGCTGCCGAATGCCATGTAGATCCACGACAAAGCGATCAGGATCAGCAGAGATGGCAGCACGAACAGCACGCCGGCAACAATCGCGCCGGGTGTGCGGTGGAGCAGCCAGCCGATGTAGACGGCCAACTGGGTCGCCTCCGGGCCGGGCAGCAGCATGCAGTAGTTGAGGGCGTGCAGGAAGCGTTGTTCGGAGATCCAGCGGCGCTTTTCCACCAGTTCGCTGTGCATCATGGCGATTTGGCCGGCCGGGCCGCCAAAGCTGATGAAGCCGAGTTTGAGCCAATACCAGAAGGCGGTGCGCAGGGAGACGGGGGCGGGGCGTTGCGGCGGCGGAGCCTGGCTCATGGTAGCTTGTTGTTGGAGGAAGAGCGCCGGTGGGCGGATGCGGCCAGTGTAGCGTGGATGCCCCGGCCTGACAAACGTTCGCCACCGGCTTGAGGTATGTTCCTATCCCGATGTTCGTTGGCGGAAAAACGGGGCGTTCAGTGACGCTTTGGCTGCGGGATGCGCGAAGTTTATGGCCGGAACGAAAAAAGGGGAAGCACCTGGCTTCCCCTTTTCATTGCGCCGGCCGGGACGGACCCGGCCGGCTAGTCCGCTGGCTTAATTGCGGGTGTTGATTTGCACCAAAGGCTCTTCCGCTTGCTGTGGCAGCGGCTTGCGTTCGCGTGGAACGCGGGCCGGTGCGACTGCCTTGGCGGCGGCTTCCTGCGCGGCGCGCAGTTTGGCCGGGTCGGTCGCCGCCAGGGTCAGGCCGGCGGAGCCGAGCACTGCCTGCAGGTCGATCGGTGCCGACGGCGCCACTGGGGCGGCAGTGGCGACTGGAGCGGCGACGGGGGCGGCAACCGGTGCTGCTGGTGCCGCGGCAACTGCGGGGGCCGGAGCTGCGACGACGGCTGCCACTGGGGCGGCTTCGACGACCACCGGGGCCGCCTCGGCAACGACTGCAGCCGCTTCCTCGACAACTACTGGGGCTTCGACCACGGCTTCGACCACGGCTTCGACCACAACCGGTGCCACCACCACGGCGGCAACTGGCTCGGCTACCGGGGCGGCGGCTTCGACTGCGGCCTCGACCACGGCCTCGACAAGCGGCGCGGCTTCCACTTTGGTTTCCGCAACGACTGCTGGCTTCTCGGCAACTACGGCTTCGACCGGCGCAGCGGCTTGCTCGGCGACGGCTTCCACCACCACGGCCGGTGCTTCGGCCGCTGCGGCTGGCGCGCTTGCCTCGTTGGCTTCCGTTGCGACGGCTTCGACGGCCGGGGCGACGGTGAAGCTGATCACGGGAGCGTTGTCGCCGGCTTCGCCAGCTTCATGCGCTTCACCGTTGACGCCGCCTTCTTGGCCTTCTTCGCCGCCTTCGCGTTCGCGACGGTTACGGTTGCGACCGCCACGACGACGACGACGGCGTGGCTCGTCGCCTTCGCCCGCTTCGCCATCTTCGCCTTCAGGGCCGACGTTGGCGGCCGGCTTCAGGGTCACTTCGATAGTCTCGCCGACCGCAGCGACGACAGGTGCGCTCGGCGCCACGTCGGCGCCGACGGCAACGGCAACGGCCGTCAATGCCAGCTCTTCGGTCTTGACTTCGCCTAGCGGCTTGTCGCCACGCGGTTCGCGCGGTGGGCGCGGCGTGCGTTCGGCGCGCTCGGGACGTTCAGGGCGCTCGGCGCGTTCGCGTGGTGCCTGGCCTTCGACGGCCTGGCCTTCACGTGGCTCGCGCGGTTCGCGCGGTGGGCGCGGCGGACGGGCCGGACGGCCGTTGGCGTCGACCGGCTTGGCGGCCTCGTCGGCGGCAGGGCGGACGGCGCCCGGTTCGCCTTCGCGACCCGGTTTGCCGTTGCGGCTGCGGCCGCGCGGGCCACGGCCGTTGCGGTCGCCACGGTCGGCGGCGGCGCCGGCTGGCGGCGCCTTGACCACGATGGTCGGGGCGGTCGGCATGGCCGGGCTGCTCGGCTTGGCGCGGAAGAAGCTGAACAGTTTCTCGATGAAACCTTGTTCGGCGACAACAGGCGCGGCGACCGGCGCGGCCTTGACCGTCTCGGCCGGCTTGCGCTCGACCAGCGGGGCCGGCTGGTCAGGGGTGATGGTCTTGACCATGGCTTCCTGGCGCGGCTTGGCTTCTTCCTTCTGGCGCTTGCTGTAAGCCATGTCGGTCTCGGCCTGCTCGGCCAGGGTGTAGCTGGCCTGGCTGTCTTCCAGACGCGGGTCGTCGTGCTTGATGCGTTCGAGTTTGTAATGCGGCGTGTCGAGGTGCTTGTTGGGGATCAGGATCACGCTGATGCGGTGGCGGTTCTCGATCTTCAGCACTTCGCCGCGCTTCTCGTTGAGCAGGAAGGCGGCCACGTCGACCGGTACTTGGACGTGGATGGTGGCCGAGTTTTCCTTCATCGCCTCTTCCTGGATGATGCGCAGGACTTGCAGGGCGGACGATTCGGTGTCGCGGATGTGGCCGGTGCCGGAGCAGCGCGGGCAGGTCACGTGCGAACCTTCGGACAGCGAAGGACGCAGGCGCTGGCGCGACAGTTCCATCAGGCCGAAGCGCGAGATCTTGCCCATTTGCACGCGGGCGCGGTCGTGGTGCAGCGCGTCCTTCAGGCGCTGTTCGACTTCGCGCTGGTTCTTCGCCACTTCCATGTCGATGAAGTCGATGACGATCAGGCCGCCCAAGTCGCGCAGGCGCAGCTGGCGCGCCACTTCCTCGGCGGCTTCACAGTTGGTGTTGAAGGCGGTGGTCTCGATGTCCGAGCCACGGGTGGCGCGCGCCGAGTTGACGTCGACCGAAACCAGGGCCTCGGTGTGGTCGATGACGATGGCGCCGCCCGATGGCAGCGGCACGGTGCGCGAGTAGGCCGTTTCGATCTGGTGTTCGATCTGGAAGCGCGAGAACAGCGGCACGTCGTCGCTGTAGCGTTTCACACGGTGCACCATGTCGGGCATCACGTGGCTCATGAACTGGTGAGCTTGTTCGTAGATGTCGTCGGTGTCGATCAGGATCTCGCCGATGTCGGGCTGGAAGTAATCGCGGATGGCGCGGATCACCAGCGACGATTCCTGGTAGATCAGGAAGGCGCCGGAGGCCGACTTGCCGGCACCCTCGATGGCGCGCCACAGTTGCATCAGGTAGTTCAAGTCCCACTGCAGCTCGTCGACGTTGCGGCCGATGCCGGCGGTGCGGGCGATCACGGACATGCCGGCGGGCAAGTCCAGCTTGTCCATGGTTTCGCGCAGTTCCTGGCGCTCCTCGCCCTCGACGCGGCGCGACACGCCGCCGCCGCGCGGGTTGTTCGGCATCAAGACCAGGTAGCGGCCGGCCAGCGAGACGAAGGAGGTCAGCGCCGCGCCCTTGTTGCCGCGCTCTTCCTTCTCGACCTGGACCATGATCTCCTGGCCTTCGCGCAGGGCTTCCTTGACGGAGGCGGTGCGCACGTCGACGCCTTCACGGAAGTACGTGCGGGCAACTTCTTTGAAGGGGAGGAAGCCGTGGCGGTCTTCGCCGTAGCTGACGAAGCAGGCTTCGAGGGAGGGTTCGATGCGGGTGATGACACCCTTGTAGATATTGGACTTGCGCTGTTCGCGTCCGGCGGTTTCGATGTCGATGTCGATCAATTTCTGACCGTCGACAATCGCTACGCGCAGTTCCTCTTGCTGCGTAGCATTAAACAACATGCGTTTCATTTTTTTAACTCCGCGACCCGGGGGCCATCTCAATGCCGCCCCCGTGGGAGCGGCGAAGTACAGGGATATACGCGAGAATTAAAATGGTTGCGGTGGGTATGCCCTGATGTGCGGCGCAGCGACGCGGAGGTCGCGGCCGCAACTGGGCGCATGAGGTCGATCGACATGCCGAGTGCACGCATCACCTGCGACTCATCCATGCAGCCCGAAAAGGTCGGGGCGGAGAATGCAGGCGGTGAGCAAATCGATGAGCCAAAACCTGGCCAGGCTTACATATTACAACTTCGACAACTAGGCTTGTTTCAGCCCTCCGTCATTAGCTTGCAACAAAGCATGGGGTTTGGCGAAAACGGCAAGCGTTATCAACTTCATCAACCAGCGAGCACGGCTCTTGACCGTGCTTGCCGGACTTATCCTTACAATCCAAACATTCTAATCCAGCACTCTTGCCCGCAATCCGATTACAACAACGGTGCAACCTTGATTCGCGCAGGGGTGGTGCGTATACATTTTTTCCTCTGAATTTGCAATTTGGCGAGGCCAGTGGAGACGCCCCTGTGTAAAATGTGCTTTTATTCTTACACTTGCCGCAGCTAGAACCGCAGCAAAACAATTATATATTCAAAATGAAGGACTTAGAGAGATTTTCTGGGAAGACAGAGCAAATGAAGATGCAAAACGATGTTGTTCCCCCTTCAACTGTAGTTCAGCCGCAAGCGCAGTTCGTCACTATCACTGAAGAAGAGGCCGGTCAGCGGATCGATAACTACCTGTTGCGTATATGCAAAGGCGTGCCGAAAAGCCACGTCTACCGCATCCTGCGCTCGGGCGAGGTGCGTGTCAACAAGGGCCGCATCGACCAATTGTACCGCTTGGTACAAGGCGATGTGGTGCGCATTCCGCCCGTGCGCATCGCCGAAAAGGCCGAGGTCAACGTGCCGGCCGCCGAATTCAAGATCATCTTCGAGGACAGCCACCTGCTGGTCATCGATAAGCCGGCCGGCGTCGCCGTGCACGGCGGTTCCGGCGTGTCCTTCGGCGTCATCGAGCAGCTGCGCGCCTCGCGGCCGGACGCCAAGTTCCTCGAGCTGGTGCACCGGCTCGACCGCGACACCTCCGGCCTGTTGTTGCTGGCCAAGAAACGCTCGGCCTTGACCAATCTGCACGAGCAGATGCGCGACGGTCTGACCGACAAGCGCTACCTGACCCTGGTGGCGGGCGACTGGAAGAACGCGCGCCAGCACGTCAAGCTGCCGCTGCACAAGTACACCACGGCCGAGGGCGAGCGCCGCGTCGCCGTGCAGGCCGACGGCCTGCCGTCGCACACGGTGTTCTCGCTGTTGCGCAAGTTCGCCCAGTTCGCCCTGCTCGAGGCCGAGCTGAAGACGGGGCGCACGCACCAGATCCGCGTCCACCTGTCCTCGTCCGGCTTCGCCATCGCCGGCGACGACAAGTACGGCGACTTCGCGCTCAACCGCGCCCTGCTCAAGGCCGACGCCACCCGCGGCGCGCTCAAGCGGATGTTCCTGCACGCCCACCAGATCACCTTCACCCACCCCGACACGGGCAAGAGCATGACGCTGAACGCGCCTTTGGCCGCCGAATGTGAGCGTTTCTTGTTAAGCTTGGGGAAACCGATCAATTAATACTATTGGACGGGCGGGCCGCCGCAGGCAGATTGTTGCCAAATGGAAAATCGCGCCCGCCCCGTCCAGCCCAGACAACTAAGGAGCCGGCGGCGCTAGCCGTCGGGAAACATGGCAAGAAAGCAATTCGATCTCATCGTTTTCGATTGGGACGGCACCCTGATGGACAGCACCTCGACCATCGTCAAATGCATCCAGGCGGCGGCCAAGGACCTCGGCCTGCCGATTCCGGCCGACCATGCGGCCGCCCACGTCATCGGCCTCGGCCTGGCCGAGGCGATGCAGGCGGTGATGCCCGACATCGATCCGAAGTACTATCCGCGCATGGTGGAGCGCTACCGCTACCACTATTTGTCGCGCGACCACGAGCTGACCCTGTTCGACGGCGTGCGCGAGATGCTCGACGAGCTGTCGCAGCAGGCCTATTTCCTCGCCGTGGCGACCGGCAAGAGCCGCGTCGGCCTGAACCGCGCGTTGAACGCGGCCAAGCTGCTGTCGATGTTCGACGCCACCCGCTGCGCCGACGAGACCTTCAGCAAGCCCCATCCGGCCATGCTGCAGGAGCTGACCCGCGAGCTGGGCCAGGACCTGAAGCGCACCGTGATGATCGGCGACACCAGCCACGACCTGCTGATGGCCAACAACGCCGGCGCCGCCGGCGTCGCCGTGCAGTACGGCGCCCATCCGGCCGAGCAGCTGGCGGCCTGCCAGCCGCTGTACTCGGCGGCCAGCGTGGCCGAGCTGCGCGCCTGGCTCAACGAGCACGCCTGATGGCCGACGCCGCCGACGCCATCCTGGTCTGCGCCGCCGACGCCGTGCTCGAGGGCGGACGCGGCGTGCGCTTCCCCGTCAGCGCCGGCGGCGAGGACGGCACCGGCTTCGTGGTGCGCTACGGCGGCCGGGTGTTCGGCTATTTGAACCGCTGCGCCCACGTGCCCATCGAACTCGACTGGGCCGAGGGCGAATTTTTCGAATCGAGCGGCCTGTATTTGATGTGTTCGACCCACGGCGCGATCTACGTGCCGGAGAGCGGCTTTTGCGCCGGCGGCCCCTGCAAGGGCGGCCGCCTGCGCCCGATCGCCGTCGAGGAGCGCGAACAGAACATATATTGGCAGCCCGACGACTATGTGCGGCCCGTGCGCGCCTGAGCGCCGGCCGTGCCGAACCGACCAACCACTAGAAGCGACTTATGAGTGATAACACGAGCGACAGCGCCGGCGCCAACCCGGCCAACGAACACCAGCCGGCCGCCGCCGGCGCGCCGGGCCAGCCGGCCAAGGCGGCCGCCGTCTGGGAGCGCGAGGTGCTGGAGAAGCTGGTGTTCGCCACCCTCAGCGAACAGCGCGCGCAGCGCCGCTGGGGCATCTTCTTCAAGGCGCTGACCCTGCTGGTGATCATGTTCGGCCTGGCCGCCTACTTCGACTTCAGCCTGAGCGGCACCGACGCCGAGGCGCTCGGCCGCCACACCGCGCTGATCGAGATCGACGGCGCCATCGAGGCCGAGGGCAGCGGCGCGGCCGCCGTGGTGATCCCGGCGCTGAACAAGGCCTTCTCCGACAGCGGCTCGGTGGCGGTGGTGCTGCATATTAATAGCCCGGGCGGCAGCCCGGTGCAGGCCGGCATGATCGTCGACGAGATGAACCGCCTGCGCAAGGGCTATCCGGGCAAGCCGCTGTACGTGGTGGTCGACGAGATCTGCGCCTCCGGCGGCTACTACATCGCCGCCGCCGCCGACCGCATCTACGTCAACCAGGCCAGCATCGTCGGCTCGATCGGCGTGTTGATGGACGGCTTCGGCTTCACCGGCATCATGGACAAGGTCGGCGTCGAGCGGCGCCTGTTGACGGCCGGCGAGAACAAGGGCTTCATGGACCCGTTCAGCCCGCAGTCGGACAAGCACAAGCAGCACGCCCAGGCGATGCTCAACGAGATCCACCAGCAGTTCATCCACGTCGTGCGCGCCGGTCGCGGCAAGCGTCTGAAGGAAACGCCGGAGATGTTCTCCGGCCTGTTCTGGAGCGGCGCCAAGGCGGTCGACATGGGCCTGGCCGACGCCTTCGGCAGCGTCGACAGCGTGGCGCGCGACATCGTCCACGCCGAGGACATCATCGACTACACCCAGCACGAGGGTCTGCCCGAGCGCGTGTTGAAGAAATTCGGCGCCGCCATGGGCGCCGGCGCCTTCAAGTCGGCCTACCAGGCCGCCAAGCCGCGCCTGCAGTAAGCGGCTGCGGCGGGCCGCGCCGGCCGCCACGGCGTCCGGCCGCGCGGGCGGCGCGTCACCGTCGCATTTATATTGCAATCGGCGCCGCGACGGCGGTGCGCGGCCGTCAATAGTGGCGGCGCCTTAACATTATCAGGATGGCCTCGATGGCCCTTGTATATTCCGCAGGGTGGACTATAGTGGTTTTGTAGTTCTTTCCAAGGGAGGCCGATATAAACAGTTTATCTTGTTGTCAGCACGATCTTGAAGTCAGTCAGACGGAACTACTCAACCTCATCATTGATGCGGAGTAGAGAGAATTTCGATTCCTCGTAATGCGTCCCGCAATGGGACGGAAGACAGCGGCCATGCCGCTGTCTTCCTTTGCGCGCGCGCTTTGCGCGGCGCGGCGGCGAGGAGGGCGGGGGCGTTCAGGCGCCGTCGACACAGCTCAGTTCGGGTGGCGCCGGCTTGCGCAGCAGGGCCTTGTTGGCTTGCGGCGCCGGCTTGGCGCCCGCCAAGTCCGCCGGATTCCCCGGGCCCGCCAGGTTCTCCAGGCCTTCCACGTGCTCGGGCGGGTGGGCGGCGAAGCCGCCGGCCGCCAGCCAGGCGCAAAAATTGCGCTGGGTGTTGGCATGCCATTGGGTTTGGCGCGGCGCCAGCGTGGTCGCCACGCTCAGTTCGACCGGGGTGTTGCCGGCGCGCCAACGCGCCAATGCCAGGCTGGCCAGATGCAGCGCCGCCTGTTCGGTGGCCAATTGCCGATGCTGGTCCTGCGCCTCGCGCGCCTCGTGCGACGGTGGTTCGCGGCCGTCCGCGCAGTCGGCGCAGCAGCTGTGTGGTTTGCTCTTCATACGGCACCCTTTGAAATCCAGCTTCAATGATTCCTATGCCCAACTTCATGTATTCCCAACGGGCGTTAGGCCGATTCCTAATGAAGTTTCAGTCTAACAATAAAAAACCTCAGGTACTTGATGTGCGTCAATGAAAAGCATGCATGCGGGGCGATCCCGGCGTCGCCCCGGCCCGCGCCGCGCCGCCGCTGCGCCTTCACGCTCGCGGCGCCATCTGTTACAGTCTCGCCATGAGTAAATTATCCCTAGACCGCATCCTGCAATCGCAGGGCTTTGGCACCCGCAAGTACTGCCGCGCCCTGATCGACGACGGCGAAGTGAGCATCGCCGGCGTCACGCAAACCAACTACCGCAGCACCGTCGACACCGAGGGCCTGGTGCTCAACGTCTTCGACGAGGACTGGGTGTACCGCGAACACCTGTACCTGGCGCTGAACAAACCGGCCAATTTCGAGTGCTCGCGCAAGCCCAGCCACCACCCCGGCGTGTTGACTCTGCTGCCCGAGCAATTCACCTGGCGCGAGGTGCAGCCGGTCGGCCGGCTCGACCACGACACCACCGGCATGCTGCTGATGTCCGACGACGGCCCCTTCATCCACGCCCAGTCCTCGCCCAAGCGCCACGTGCCCAAGGTCTACCAGGCCACCACCCAGGAGCCGGTGACGGCCGAGCTGGTGGCCAAGTTGCTGGCCGGCGTGCAGTTGCACGACGAGCCGGCGCCGCTGGCGGCGCTGGTCTGCGTGCCGCGCGGCGAGCACCAGCTGGAGATCGTGCTGGAGCAGGGCAAGTACCACCAGGTCAAGCGCATGCTGGCCGCCGCCGACAACCATTGCAGCGCGCTGCACCGCTCGGCCATCGGCGGCCTGACCCTGGAGTCGCTAGGCCTGGCCGAGGGCGAATGGTGCTACTTGACGCCGGAGCAACTGGCGCTGCTGGCGCCGGCAGCCGGCTAGCGGGCCACCGGCGCCTCAACTTGGCGGCATTGCCGCCGCCCGGCGCCGCGTTTCCTTTCTGAACTGAATCCCATATGAAACTTGCAACAATCAAGGACGGCAGCCGCGACGGCCAGCTGGCCGTGGTGTCACGCGACCTGAAAACGGCCCAGCTGGCCGACGGCATCGCGCCGACCCTGCGGCGCGCGCTGGACGACTGGGCCTTCATCGCGCCGCAGCTGGAACAGTTGTACCGCGAGCTGAACCAGGGGCGCGGCCGGCGCGTCTTCGACTTCGATCCGGCCCACTGCATGGCGCCGCTGCCGCGCCCCTGCCAGTGGGTCGAGGCCGCGGCCTATCCCAGCCACGTCGAGCTGGAGCGCAGCGGCCGTGGCGCCGCCTTGCCCGAGGCGCCGGGCGACGAGCCGCCGATGGGCCAGGGCGGCGGCGAGCCGCTCGGGCCGCGCGACGACATCGCCCTGCTGCACGAGGAATGGGGCATCGACTTCGGCGCCGGCCTCGCCGTCATCAGCGACGACCTCGGCATGGGTGCCACGGCGGACCAGGCGCACCAGCAGATCCGCCTGCTGATGCTGGTCAACCAGGTGGCGCTGCGCAATGTGCTGCCGGACGAGCTGGCCGGGGGCCTCGGTCCGCTGCAGTCCCGGCCGGCCGGCGCCTGCTCGCCGGTGGCGCTGACGCCCGACGAGCTGGGCGACGCCTGGCAGGGCGGCAAGGTGCACCTGGCGCTGCGCGCGAGCTGGAACGGCAAGCTGGTCGGCCAGGCCCAGGCCGGCGTCGACATGGCCTTCAACTTCGCGCAACTGCTGGCCCACCTGGCCAGGACGCGCCAGGTGCGCGCCGGCGCCGTGCTGGCCGGCGGCGTGGTGTCGAACCGGGGCGGCAAGCGCGGCTACTCCTGCATCGCCGAGCAGCGCGCCCTGGAGCTCGCCGCCAAGGGCCGCGCCGCCACGCCCTACCTGGCGTTCGGCGACAGCATCCGCATCGAGATGCTCGACGGCGACGGCAAGTCGCTGTTCGGCGCCATCGAGCAGAACGTGGCGCAGGCCGTGGCGCCGGTCGACGCGCGCCGCGGCCGTTGACGGCGCCGGCCGGCGCGCCCGACGGCCCCGGGCCGTTTGCCTTATTTCCAACAGGAAATTGCGAGCAGGCCGGGAAAAGGTCGCGTATTCGCCCGATGGCGGCGCGCCGCGCCGGCCGATAATGGCTGCTAACGAATCGAGGAGCAGTTGATGGCTGAAGACAGCGACGCCGAAAAGACCGAACCCGCGTCAGCGAAGCGCCTCGAGCAGGCGCGCGAAGAGGGCGACGTGCCGCGCTCGCGCGAGGTGGCCACCTTCACCGTGTTGATGACGGCCGGCGCCGGCCTGTGGATGACCGGCGGCGACATGGTGCGCCAGCTCAGCTCGGCCCTGGTGTCCGGCCTGGCGCTGGACCGCGAACAAGTCTTCAATTTCGACGTGCTGGGCACGCGCATCCTGACCGACGTCACCCGCGTTCTGCTGGCCTGCCTGCCGCTGGGCGCGGCCGTCATGCTGGTGGCGCTGGCCTCGCCGCTGCTGGTCGGCGGCTGGCTGTTCAGCGGCAAGGCGGTGGCCCCCAACCTGATGAAGCTGAACCCGATGCGCGGCCTGGGCAACATGGTCTCGACCAACGCCCTGGTCGAGTTGCTCAAGGCGATCGCCAAGACCCTGGTGGTCGGCCTGGTCGCCTGGCTGGTGGTGCTGGCGCAGAAGGAGGCCGTGCTGGGCCTGATGGTCGAGCCGCTCAAGCTGGGCACCGTGCACATCCTGGACATGATCGGCAGCAGCTTCCTGTTCATCGTCGGCGCGCTCGGCCTGATCGCCGCCATCGACGGCCCCTACCAGATGTGGCACTACGCCAACAAGTTGAAGATGACCCGCCAGGAGGTGATCCAGGAGTCCAAGGAGGCCGACGGCAATCCCCAGGTCAAGGCCAAGATCCGCCAGTTGCAGCGCGAGATGGCCAAGCGCCGCATGATGGCCGACGTGCCCACCGCCGACGTGGTGGTGACCAACCCGACCCACTACGCCGTCGCGCTGAAGTACGCCGACGGCGCGCGCGGCGCGCCGCGCGTGGTGGCCAAGGGCAGCGACGAGGTGGCCGCGAAGATCCGCGAGATCGCCAAGGAAAACAATGTCGCGCTGCTGGAGGCGCCGGCGCTGGCGCGGGCGCTGCACAAGCACACCGAGATCGGCGACGAGATCCCCGAGGCGTTGTACGCCGCCGTGGCCGAGGTGCTGGCCTACGTCTTCCAACTGCGCAGCTTCAGCAAGAACGGCGGCCACAAGCCCGACAAGCCGGCCAAACTCGAAGTGCCGCCCGAGCTCGATCCGCTCAACCCGGCCGCCCAAAAGGCGCGCGACGACATGAATAACCAGGGAACCAGACCATGAACAGCTTTATGAGCAGCATCCGCCTGCCGTCCTGGATGGGCGGCATGTCCGGCGCCGCCAGCAAGAGCGTGGCCGCGCCCATCCTGATCATCATGCTGCTGGCGATGATGGTGTTGCCGCTGCCGGCCTTCATCCTCGACATTTTCTTCAGCTTCAACATCGCGCTGGCCATCGTGGTGCTGCTGACCAGCCTGTACACGGTCAAGCCGCTCGACTTCATGGCCTTCCCGACCATCCTGCTGATCTCGACCATGCTGCGCCTGTCGCTCAACGTCGCCTCGACCCGCGTCGTGCTGACCGAGGGCCACAACGGCCCCGACGCGGCCGGCAAGGTGATCGAGGCCTTCGGCCACTTCCTCATCGGCGGCAACTACACGGTCGGTATCGTGGTGTTCATCATCCTGACCATCATCAACTTCACCGTCGTCACCAAGGGTGCCGGCCGGATCGCCGAGGTGGGCGCCCGCTTCGCCCTGGACGCCATGCCGGGCAAGCAGATGGCCATCGACGCCGACCTCAACGCCGGCCTGATCGGCGAGGCCGAGGCGCGCAAGCGGCGCAGCGAGACGGCGCAGGAGGCCGAGTTCTACGGCGCCATGGACGGTGCCAGCAAGTACGTGCGCGGCGACGCCGTGGCCGGCATTCTGGTCACCGTCATCAACGTCGTCGGCGGCCTGCTGGTCGGCCTGCTGCAGCACGACATGGCCTTCGCCGACGCGCTGAAGAACTACACCCTGCTGGCCATTGGCGACGGCCTGGTGGCGCAGATCCCCTCGCTGGTGATCTCGACGGCGGCCGGTATCGTCGTCTCGCGCGTGGCCAGCGAGCAGGACATCGGCACCCAGGTGATCGGCCAGCTGTTCGCCAAGCCGCAGGTGCTCTACATCACCGCCGCCATCGTCGGCGGCATGGGCCTGATCCCCGGCATGCCGAACCTGGTGTTCCTGCTGCTGGCCGGCGTGCTGGCCGGCTCGGCCTACCTGATGTCGCGCAAGGCGGGCAGCGCCGCCGCCGCCGCCGCCGATCCCGCCGCCGAGGCGCCGCCGGCGGCCGCGCCGGAGCAGGAGGAGGCCAGCTGGCAGGACATCATGCCGGTCGACACGCTGGGGCTGGAGGTCGGCTACCGCCTGATCCCGCTGGTCGACAAGACCCAGGGCGGCGAGCTGCTCAAGCGCATCAAGGGCATCCGCAAGAAGTTCGCCCAGGAGGTCGGCTTCCTGGCGCCGCCGGTGCACATCCGCGACAACCTGGAGTTGAAGCCGTCGGCCTACCGCATCACGCTCAAGGGCGTCGAGGTGGGCAACGGCGAGGCCTTCAACGGCCAGTTCCTCGCCATCAACCCGGGCATGGCCAGCGGCACGCTGCCCGGCCTGGTGACCACCGACCCGGCCTTCGGCCTGCCCGCCACCTGGATCGACGCCGCGCTGCGCGACCAGGCCCAGGGCATGGGTTACACCGTGGTCGACGCCGGCACCGTGGTGGCGACCCATTTGAACCACCTGATCACCAGCCACGCCTCCGAGCTGCTCGGCCGCGCCGAGGTGCAGTCGCTGCTCGACCACCTGGGCAAGGACGCGCCGAAACTGGTCGAGGACCTGGTGCCCAAGCTGGTGTCGCTGTCGACCCTGCAGAAGGTGCTGCAGAACCTGCTTGCCGAGGGCGTGCACATCCGCGACATGCGCTCGATCATCGAGACCCTGGCCGAGCACGCCGTGCACATCCAGGACCCCAACGAGCTGACCGCGCTGGTGCGCATCTCGCTCGGCCGGGCCATCGTGCAGCAGCTGTTCCCCGGCGCCGCCGAGTTGTCGGTGATGACCCTGGACAACCGCCTGGAGCGGCTGCTGATGCAGGCGCTGGCCGCCAGCGGCGCCGACGGCGCCGGCATCGAGCCGGGCCTGGCCGACACCATCGCCCAGCAGGCCCAGCAGGCCGCCGCGCAGCAGGAGGCGCTGGGCTTGACGCCGGTGCTGCTGGTGCCCGGTCCGCTGCGCGCCCTGCTGTCGCGCTTCCTGCGCCGTGCCCTGCCGCAGTTGAAGGTGCTGTCGCACGCCGAGATCCCGGAGAGCAAGACCATCCGCGTCACCGCGCTGGTCGGCGCCCAGCCGGCCTGATCCGGCCGGCCCGCCGCGCCGCCGCGCCCGGCCTTGCGCCAGGCCGGCGCGGGGCGGCCTTCGCCGAGCGCATCTTTTGCTACAACTACCGCGTCTACGACCGCTACCGGCGGCCGGTGGCCAGCCTGGTGCTGCTGGCCGACCAAGCGGCGCGCTGGCGGCCGGGTTCCTTTTCCTATCGCTTGTTCGGCTGCCGGGTGGGGATCGACTTTCCGGTGGTGAAGCTGATGGACTATGCGGATCGCATCGAGCAGCTGTTGTGCGATGCCAACCCCTTCGCCTTGCTCACGGCGGCCCATCTGTTGACGCGCCAAACCAAGGGGCAGGCGCATCGCCGGCGCGCGGCGAAATGGCGGCTGACCAAGCTGCTGTATCAGCGCCAGTGGGACAGGCAGCGTATCATCGACCTATATAGCGTGATTGACTGGTTGATGCGTCTGCCGCCGGACATGGAAGCGCGCTTGTGGCGGGGTATTGTTCAGATGGAGAGGAGAGAGGCCATGCCTTACATCACTTATGCTGAAAGAATCGGTCGCAAGATCGGTCTACAGGAAGGATTGCAGGAAGGGCGGCAGGAAGGACTGCAGGAAGGGTTGCAGCTGGGCCAGCGCCAAATGGTCGAACTGCTGGCGCGCCAACTGAACAAGCGCTTCGGCACCTTGCCGCCACAGTTAGGCGAGCGCCTGGTAGTGGCCGACAGTGAACAACTGGGCCGCTGGGCCATGGCCCTGCTCGACGCGGCCAGCCTCGACGAGGTCTTCGGCGACAAATAGTTCCCCGCCGCCGCGCCCTGTTCTGGCGGCCCCGGCGCCGGGGCGGCGAAATGCGGCCCCTTTCCGGTCCTGTTCCAGCGATCGTTTCCCACGTGCATCGTCAATAATCGAACCATCAGAGTGCACCGTGTCCCCATGTAGAGGGCGCGGCGCTCAAGTAACAGGAGTAGATGATGGCCACTTATTTCGATGCCGGCACGCCGGACACCTGCGCAACCCAGAGCCTGGGAGGCCGGCCATGAACGTCAAAAAATTCACCGCGCCGACCTCGCGCGAAGCGCTGCGCAAGGTGCGCGAGGCGCTCGGCCCGGACGCCGTGATCCTGTCGAACCGCCAGGCCGACGGCATCGTCGAGATCCTGGCGCTGGCCAACGACGACGCCGCCTCGCTGGCGATGCCATCGCCGAACTCGCCGATGGCCCAGCCGCGTCCGCAGCCGGACATGGCCGCCGCGTCGAGCTACAGCGCGCAGCAGCTGTCGGCGCCGCCGGGCGCCATGCCGGCCCAGCCGCGCCGCGCCGCCCAGCCGCAGGCCGCGGCGGCCCCGGCCCAGGCCGGACCGGCCGCCGGCGCGCTCGACCTGGCGCGCATTTCCGAACTGGTGGCCGCCGCCGTCGCCGGCGCCAAGCAGAGCGCCGCCGCCGAGATGAGCGGCATGATGAGCGAGATCCGCGCCATGCGCGGCATGATGGAGACCCAACTGGCCGAAATCGCCTGGGGCTCGACCCAGCAGCGCGAGCCGCAGAAGGCCGCCGTGCTGCGCGAGATGCTGGCGGCCGGCTTCTCGGCCAGCCTGGCGCGCTACCTGATCGACAAGCTGCCGGCCGGCCGCGACGCCGCCGAGTCGATGCGCTGGATCCGCACCGTCCTGACCCGCAACATCAGCGCGATGCGCGACGAGGACGCCCTGATCGACCAGGGCGGCGTGTTCGCCCTGGTCGGCCCGACCGGCGTCGGCAAGACCACCAGCACCGCCAAGCTGGCGGCGCGCTGCGTGATGCGCCACGGCCCGGACAAGCTGGCCCTGATCACCACCGACGCCTACCGCATCGGCGGCCACGAGCAGCTGCGCATCTACGGCAAGATCCTCGGCGTGATGGTGCACTCGGTGAAGGACGAGGCCGACCTGCGCATCGCCCTGAAGGAATTGAAGAACAAGCACACGGTGCTGATCGACACGGTCGGCGTCAGCCAGCGCGACCAGATGGTGACCGAGCAGGTGGCCATGCTGGCCGGCGCCGGCGCCGACGTCAAGCGCCTGCTCTGCCTGAATTCCACGGCGACCCAGGAGACGCTCAACGAGGTGGTGCGCGCCTACCAGGGCAGCGGCCTGGCCGGCTGCATCATGACCAAACTCGACGAGGCGGCCTCGATCGGCAACGTGCTCGACGTGGTGATCCGCCAAAAGCTCAACCTGTTCTACGTCTCCAACGGCCAGCGCGTGCCGGAGGACCTGCACCTGGCCGACCCGGCCTACCTGATCGACCGCGCCTTCAAGCTCAAACGCGACAGCGCCGCCAGCCAGTACCTCGACGCCGAGCTGCCGCTGCTGATGGCCGCCGCCGGCAACGACGCCAACCTGCGCGAGGTGCACCTTGGCTAACTTCGACTTCGACCAGGCCGAAGGCCTGCGCCGCATGCTGGCCGGCCCGGCGCCGCGCATCGTCACCTTCCTTTCCGCCACGCCGCAGGACGACAAGGGCGCCATGCTGGTCAACCTGGGCGCCTCGCTGGCGCGCGCCGGCGACGACGTGCTGCTGGTCGACGCCTGCGCCAGCGCGCACGGCGTGGCCAGCCGCCTCGGCCTGGACGGCGGCGACAGCCTGCTCGACGTGGCGCGCCAGGAGCGCGCCCTGAACCAGGTGGTGCACCAGGTGCCGCAGGGCTTCGCTGTGGCGTCGATGACACGCGGCGCGCCGCGCTGCGGCCCCGACGAGGCGCGCCGCCTGGCCAAGACCTTCGACGTGCTGGTCAAGCGCAGCGGCGTGGTCATCGTCGACGGCGAATTCGACGGCGAGGCCTTCCCGGTGCCGGTCATGGCCAGCTCGGAGATCGTGGTGCAGGTCTCGGCCAGCGCCACCTCGATCAAGGCCGCCTACAGCATGATCAAGCGCCTGAACCTGGAGTTGGGCCGGCGTCCGTTCGGAATTCTGGTCACCGGGGCTTCCGAATCGGAAGCAAAGGTGGTATACGATAATATGGCACAGGCGGCGAGCCGGTATTTGGCCGTCAACCTGGTTTCCATGGGGTCGGTGCCGGCCGACGAATACCTGCATCGTGCCGCGCGTCTGGGGCGCGCGGTGGTCGACGCGTTTCCGCTGGCCGGCGCCTCGGTCGCGTTTCGACAGCTGGCCGGGCGCTTCGCGCTGGCCGGAACGCCATCTTTGCACACGGGGAGTAGCAACCATTTTAGCGCTTAACGAACAATAGACTTTATGTATACGGTCAAAGGGAAAGCGGACAAGGACTCACTGCTGACGGAGCACATCCCGTTGGTCAAGCGTCTGGCGCATCACATGAAGGCCAAGCTGCCACCCAGCGTGGAGGTGGACGACCTGGTGCAGGCCGGCATGATCGGCCTGCTCGACGCCATCAGCCGCTACGAGGAAACCCACGGCGCGCAGTTCGAGACGTACGCGGTGCTGCGCATCCGCGGCGCCATGCTCGACGAGCTGCGCAACAGCGACTGGCTGCCGCGCAGCATGCGGCAGAACATGCGCAAGATCGAGACGGCGATGAGCACACTGCAGCAGCGCCTCGGCCATCCGCCGAGCGAATCGGAGGTCGCCAAGATGCTCAAGCTGTCGCTGGCCGACTACCAGGAGATGCTGTCGGACGGCGGCGGCCACCAGCTGGTCTACTACGAGGACTTCCACGACGACGACGGCAACGACAGCTTCCTCGACCGCTACTGCTCGGACGAGGAGAGCGACCCGTTGCGCTCGCTGCTCGACGGCGACTTCCGCCAGGCGGTGATCGACGCCATCGACGCGCTGCCGCCGCGCGAGAAGATGCTGATGGGCCTTTACTACGAAGAGGAACTCAACTTGAAAGAAATCGGCGCCGTGATGGGCGTGTCGGAATCGCGCGTGTCGCAGCTGCACACGCAGGCCGTGGCGCGCCTGCGCGCATCGTTACGGGAGCAGGCATGGACTGGGCCAGCGTAGCCGGGGTGCTGCTGGCGCTGGCCGGCATCATCGTCGGCCAGGGCATGGAGGGCGGCAAGCTCGGCTCGCTGCTGCAGCCGGCCGCCTTCGCCATCGTGGTGGTCGGCACGCTCGGCGCGGTGCTGCTGCAGACCCGCCTGCCGACCTTCCTGCGCGGCCTGCGCATGCTGCGCTGGGTGTTCGCGCCGCCCAAGGACTCGCGCGCCGCGCTGGCGCGCGACATCAACGCCTGGGCGCTGGCGGCGCGCCGCGACGGCCTGCTCTCGCTCGAGCGCCACATGCTCGCCTCGAAGGACAAGTTCAACACCAAGGGCCTGCGCCTGGTGGTCGACGGCATCAACCCGGACAAGCTGCGCCAGCTGCTCGACACCGAGATCACCGCCTACGAGACCGAGGAGCGGCAGGCCGTGCGCATCTGGGAATCGGCGGCCGGCTACTCGCCCACCATCGGCATCCTCGGCGCGGTGCTCGGCCTGATCCACGTGATGGAGAACCTGACCGACCCGAGCAAGCTCGGTTCCGGCATCGCCGTGGCCTTCGTCTCGACCATCTACGGCGTCGGCCTGGCCAACCTGTTCTTCTACCCGATCGCCAACAAGCTCAAGGCCATCGTGACGCAGGCCGTGCACCAGCAGGAGATCGCCGCCGCCGTGTTCTACGACATCGCCAGCGGCGACCACTCGCGCGTCATCGACGAGCGGGTCGCCACGCTGCTGCGGGAGCACTGACATGCAGTACCGCCGCGCGCGCAGGAAGTTCGACGACGAGGTCGAGAACCACGAGCGCTGGCTGATCTCCTACGCCGACTTCATCACCCTGCTGTTCGCCTTCTTCGTGGTGATGTACGCCATCTCCTCGGTCAACATCGGCAAGTACAAGGTGTTCTCCGACGCCCTCGGCGACGCCTTCGGCGGCGCCGGCGCGGCCCAGCCGATCAACACCCAGGTGCCCAACCTGCCGATCCCCAATCCCGGCCTGCGCCGCCGCACCGAGCTGCTGCGCAAGGAGAAGGAGCACATGACCAAGCTGGCGCAGGACCTGTTGTCGACGCTGGCGCCGCTGGTCAAGGAGGGCAAGGTGAGGGTGACGCAGAACAGCCGCGGCGTCAGCGTCGAGATCAACGCCAGCGTGCTGTTCGACCCGGGCGAGGCGCGCCTGACCAGCGAGTCGACCGAGGCGCTGAGCGCCGTGGCCGTGCTGCTCAAGGACGACAGCCACGAGGTGCAGGTCGAGGGCCACACCGACAACCAGCCGATCCGCAACGTGCTGTTCCCGTCCAACTGGGAACTGTCGGCGGTGCGCGCCAGCAGCGTGGTGCGCCTGTTCATCGGCGCCGGCGTGGCGCCCGAGCGGCTCACCGCCGTGGGCAAGAGCTCCAACGTGCCGGTGGCCTCCAACGAGCAGCCCGAGGGGCGGGCGCGCAACCGCCGCGTCGCCGTCACCATCCTGTCCGGCCTGCCCGACAAGGTCACCGAGCTGCCGTCGCCGCAACTGCCGCCGCCGCAATAGCCGCCGCAATAGCCGCCGCGCGGCCCTACATCGCCGCCGCCAAGCGGCGCGCCTCGGCCTTGGCCGCGTCGCGCGCGGCGGTGTCGACCTCGCTTCCCATCAGGGTCTTCTCGACCACCAGCGCGTGCACCTCCTCGACGCCGACAAAGCGCAGCCACGCCTCGACATACGGCTTCTGGAAATCGAAGTCGCGCGCCGGCGTGCCCGACGCGGCGGAAAAGTCCAGGCCGCGGGCGTAGGCGACGACAGCGCGCTTGTCGCGCAGCAGGCCGCTCAGGCCGCTCTCCGGATCGAAGGAGAACAGGATGTCCTTTTGCGACACCAGGTCGATGAACTGCTTGAGCTTGTACGGAATGCTGAAATTCCACAGCGGCACCGACAACACCAGCACGTCGGCCCGGTGCATGCGCTCGGCCAGCGCGCGCAGCGTGGCCCAGGCGCTTTCCTGTTGCGGGCTCAGCGGCGTGCCGTTCAAGCCGGCGTACTTCGCCGCCATCGCGTGGGCGTCGAACTCGGGCAGCGCGCCGTCCCACAGCTCGAGCGTGTCCACTCGTGCGCCCGGCTGGGCCGTGCGGTAGGCGTCGATGTAGGCGAGGGCGACTTCGCGCGAGGCGGAACGCTCTTGGCGCGGCGAGCAGGCGATGTGGAGCAATGTGGTCATGCTGAGTCCTTGGTGGCGTGGTTGAAGACGCCATTTGAACATATATCATTTCAAAGTATAAATTGAGTTATTATTGATAATTCAGTTCATTTCGCGATATATGTTCGATACGCTCCTGCTCAACACCTTTGTCGCCGTGGTCGACGAGGGCGGCTTCGGCCGCGCCGCCGCGCGCCTGCACCTGACCCAATCGGCCGTCAGCGGCCACCTGCGCCGGCTCGAGGAGCAGGTCGGCAAGCCGCTGCTCAAGCGCACCACCCGTTCGCTCGAACTGAGCGCCGACGGCGCGCGCCTGATCGGTTACGCCCGCGCCATCCTGGCGCTGAACCGCGACGCCGCCGCGCAGCTGGCCGGCAGCCACTACCGGGGCCGGGCGCGCATCGGCATCGCCGAGGATTTCGCCGAAACGGCCCTGCTGCGCGCGCTGCGCGGCTTCGCCGACGCCTACCCCGGCATCGAGCTCGAGGTGCAGGTCGGCATACCCGGCGACTTGTTGCGGCAAATGAAGGAGGGCGCGCTCGACATCGTGGTCGGTTCGCAATGCGGCGGGCCGGCGCGCGGCCGCCTGCTGTGGCGCGAGCCGCTGGTGTGGGCGCGCGCGGCGCAGGCCAGCGTGACGCTGCCGTCGCCGCTGCCGCTGGCGCTGTTCCCGGAACCGTGCCCCTACCGCGAGGCGGCGCTGGCCAGCCTGGCCCGCTGCGGCATGGCCCAGCGCACCGTGATGGTCTGCAACAGCAGCGCCGGCCTGCGCGCGGCGGCGCTGTCCGGTTTCGCGCTGGTGCCGCTGCCCGCCAGCCGCCTGGGCGACGGCCTGGTGGCGACGGCGCAGGGCTTGCCGCCGCTGCCCGACGCCGAGTTCATGCTGTTCCTCGCGGCGGGTGGCGACCAGGCGATGCTGGCGGCGCTGGCCGAACGCATCGTCGACAGTTGCCGCGGCCTTGGCGCGACGTCGCACGAAGGCGAGGCAATGCCGCGCTGATGGACTTGGGCGCGCCGCCGCGTGCCGGCGCAATCGGCGGACGCGGCTCGGCGTCCGGCAAAACCTGGCCGGCGGCGGGCGTGCAGAAAAATGCGGGGAAACTTAGCCGACGATGAAGCCGCGGCTGGGACTGATGCTGGTGGCGTGGCCGCTCGGGCCGTAGAAATTGGTGGCCTGCGACTGCGGCCGCAAAATGTTCAGCGCGCCCTGGGTGCGGCTCATGTGTTTGTTGATCAGTATGCCGTTGACGCGGTTCAGCTCCTTGGCCTCGTGCGTCATCTCCAGCAACTGCTGCCACAGCGTGCTCGCCTGCGCTTCGCCGCTGGCGGCGATCCAGCCGTCCATGGCGCTGTCCTGGGTGCCGAAGCCGGCGGCGCCGAGGGCGCCGTGGCGCTGGCTGGCCAGCACGGCCATCTGGTTGACCAGGGTCGATTTCTCCGTCGTCAGCGCCACCAGGGCGTCGATATCGGCCGCCACCAGGTGCTGCTGCTCTTGTTTGAGCAGGTCGAGCAGGGTGGTCATGGCTTGCTGCTCTTGAAGCAGACTCGACATTGGCGTGACGGCGGGCATGGTGATCCTATCGTTTTCTGGAGTGCAGCAGATCCTTGACCGTGTCTAACAGTCCGTCCGCCACTTTTTCCGAGTTGACTTGGAACTGGCCATCGGCGATGGCCAGCTTGATGCGCTCGACTTTTTTCGTGTCGAACACGGCGTTGCCGCCGCCGGCGGCGCTGGCGGCGAGCGCCTGGCCTTGCGGCGACAGGCGCACATTGTCGGTCTGCACCGGCGTCGCCACCGTCTTCTCGGCGCCGCGCGCGGTCGAAGTGGTGGTGGGCGAGGTCGGCAAGCCGGGGTTGCTCTTGATTGTATCGTTGATTTTCACAGCATCATCCTCGTCTGTTTGGAGCCTGGCACTCCGGGATATAAGTCATTAACGGCGCGGCCGGCGCAAACTTTAGCACCGCCCCGCCGAAGACCCGCGTTCCCGCTCAAAACGCCACCTCCACCAGACCTCCCGCCTTGGCCACGCCGTTGACCTGTTGGCCGCCGGCCGTCCTGACCTGCACCACCTGGCCCTCGGTGGCGTTGCCGAGCGCGCGCGCCTCGGCCGAGACGCTGAAGCCGGCGCCGGCCGAGACCAGCCGCACCAGCTGGCCCTGCGCCACCACGGTCTTGCCGCGCAGCGTGTCGAGGCGCATCGGCGTGCCGGGCGGCAGCGACGCCGTGGTGCTGCGGCCGACCACCTGGGCCATGTCGGTGGCTATCCCCGCCGGCAATGTTGTCAGATCGCCCTGCAGGATCGCCAGCTGGCTCGCCTCGATGGCCTGGCCCTGGGCCAGCGGCACCGCGCTGGCGACGTAGCCGGCGCGCACCGAGACGGTGGCCTGGATGTAGATGGTCCACGGCGTCGGCGCGGTGCAGCGCAGGCCCACCGTGGTGCGGCCCCAGGCGCGCGCGCCGGGCATCAGGAAGGCCTCCGGCGCGGCGCAGGCGTTGAGTTGCAGGCGCGGGTCGATCGCCCCGACCTTCACCGTGACCTGGCCGGGCAGGCCGGCCGTCTGCACCTGGAGGAACTGTTCGACGCTCTGGCGCAGCGCGGCGGCGTCCTGCCGCGCCGGCTGGGCCGGCGGCGGGAGGGACTGGGCCAGCGCCGCCTGGGACAGGCAGAGCAGGGCGAGGAGGGGGCGCAGGGTCATGGTGTCAGAGTCCTTGGAATGTTGCCATGATAGCGGGCGCGGGGCGGGCTGAAGCGTCGAATAGGACGCGAAAGCGCGTTCTTCTCAGCCGATCGGCGCGCCGGGGGCGGCCGTATCATCGCTGCTGTGATAACCAGTTCGTCCGCCCATCCGGGAGCGGACGGCGCCAGGAGCTAGCTATGTTAGGGAAACTCGACGATTACCTGCGCTTCAACGAGGCCGCGCTGAGCCTGCGCTCGCAGCGCCAGACCGTGCTCGCCTCGAACATCGCCAACGCCGACACGCCCAACTACAAGGCCCGCGACATCGATTTCTCCAGCGCGCTGCAGGGCGCGTTGGCGCGCAGCAGCGGCAGCGCCACCGGCCCGCTGCGCACCACCGCCGCCAAGCATTTCCCCACCCCCCCGCAACCAGGTGGCACGCTGCCCGACGGCACGGCGCTGCTGTACCGCGGCGTGGTACAGGGCGCGGTCGACGGCAACACGGTCGACATGGATGTCGAACGCAACCAATTCGCCGACAACGCCTTGCGCTACGAGGCCGGCATCACCCTGATCAACGCCCAGATCAAAAGCATGATGGCGGCGATCCAAGGAGGTAGTTAACCATGTCCCTATTCAATATCTTCAACGTCTCGGGCTCGGCCATGAGCGCCCAGGCGCAGCGCCTCAACGTGGTGGCCAGCAACCTGGCCAACGCCGACAGCGCCACCTCGGCCAGCGGCGAGGCCTACCGTGCCAAGCAGGTGGTGTTCGAGGCCACCCCGGCCAAGGACGGCGGCGCCTCGACCGGGGTGCGGGTCAAGCAGGTGGTGGAGGACCCGTCGCCGCTCAAGCAGGTGTACGACCCCAAGCACCCGATGGCCGACGACAAGGGCTATGTGGCCATGCCCAACGTTAACGTGGTCGACGAGATGGTCAACATGCTGTCGGCCTCGCGCTCCTACCAGACCAACGTCGAGACCATGAACGCAGCCAAGACCATGCTGCTCAAAACCCTGACCCTGGGCCAGTAAGCGCCCAGCCGACCCGATAAGAGGCCACCATGTCCACCACCGTAGATACCAGCAGCACCTCGCCCTCCGCCGCGCTGCTCAACACCGTCAACAGCAAGCCGAAGGTCGCCACCGACAGCGTCAAGGCCGACACCGACAAGTTCATGACCCTGCTGGTGACCCAGCTTAAGAACCAGGACCCGCTGAACCCGCTCGACAACGCGCAGATCACCAGCCAGCTGGCGCAGTTGTCGACGGTGACCGGCGTCAACAAGCTGAACACCACGCTGGAGTCGCTGAAGGCCAGCTACCAGTCGAGCGAGTCGATGGCCGCGACCAACCTGATCAACCACGGCGTGCTGGCCAAGGGCAACACGTTGGCGCTGACCGGCGGCAAGGGCATCTTCGGCGTCAACCTGGCCTCGCCGGCCGACAAGGTGCAGGTCGACCTGAAGAACGAGAGCGGCAAGGTGGTGCACAGCATCAGCATGCAGGGTGTCGACGCCGGTACCCTGCCGCTGGTGTGGGACGGCAAGGACGCCGACGGCAAGGTTCTGCCGGACGGCAAGTACACCGTCGCCGTCAGCGCCACCCTGGCCGGCAAGGAGCTGAAGGACGCCATCCCGCTGACCTTCGGCACCGTGGCCAGCGTGTCGACCGGCGCCGGCGGCGTGAAAATGAATGTACCGACCATCGGCCAACTGACCATGGCCGACCTGTATCAAGTGCTGTAACCCAGCTCCACGAACGCAATTTGTAGTCACCTCAATCGATAGGGGAATACCATGTTCCAACAAGGACTTAGCGGCCTGAACGGCGCGGCGAAATCGCTCGACATCATCGGCAACAACATTGCCAACGCCAGCACGGTCGGCTTCAAGGGATCGCAAGCCCAGTTCGCCGACCTGTACGCCAACTCGCTCAACGGCGTCAGCGGCAACAACGCCGGCATCGGCGTGTCGGTGGCGCGCATCGCCCAGCAGTTCACGCAAGGCAACATCGAGACCAGCGCCAACCCGCTCGACATTTCGATCAACGGCGGCGGCTTCTTCCGCACCGTGGTCAACGGCGCCACCCAGTACTCGCGCAACGGCCAGTTCCAGCTCGACAAGACCGGCGGCCTGATCAACGCCCAGGGCGCCCAGCTGACCGGCTACCTGACCAACACCGACGGCGTCATCCTGCAGGGTTCGCCGGTGCCCATCGTCATCGACTCGTCCGACCTGAAGCCGATCGAGACCACCAAGGCGGGCTTCAAGCTGAACCTGTCGTCGACCTCGGTGGCGCCGACCAAGATTCCGTTCAACGCCATGGACCCGACCACCTACAACAAGCAGACCGTGCTGGAGGTGTTCGACAGCCTGGGTGGTTCGCACACGATGGGCATGTACTACGTCAAGACCACCGGCGGCACGTGGGACGTTTACGCCTCCAACGACGGCATCGCGATCGAGGCGAAGGCAGCGGCGCAGGTCATGTTGAACGACGCCGGCGTCAAGACCGCGCGCGCCGACTATTTGGCCAAGATTCATGAGTCGCCGGCACCGCTGCCGGCCGACGTGGTGGCGGTGCAGCAGGCGTATTCGGCCGCCGCCGGCCAGGCGCTGTATGACGCGGCAGTGGCCGCCGGCGCTAGTCAGGAGCAATTGGACCATCTGGCGACGCTGTACGGGCCAGTTCCGGGCGATGTCGGCGCGATCGCCGGCAATAGTCCCGACCTGATCGACGCCGCGCTGACCGCCGGCCTGACCCTGCCTGCCGTCAAGGTCGGCACGCTGGTGTTCAACACCAGCGGCGAGCTGAGCGTGGCCGACATGGCGGCGCTGGTGCCGACGCAAACGCTGCCGTTCAACATCACGCTGCCCATCTTCCCGGACAACGGCTCCAAGCTGAACCTGAACATTGCCACCGACTTCACCGGCTCGACCCAGTACACCGGCACCACCAGCGAGCGGCCGTCGAGCCAGAACGGCCAGTCGTCCGGCCACCTGGAGCGTTTCGCCGCCGGTTCCGACGGCGTCATCCTGGGCCAGTACAGCAACGGCAAGTCGCGGCCGCTGGCGCAGATTGTGCTGGCCAACTTCGCCAGCGTCGACGGCCTGACCCCGCTGGGCAACAACGCCTGGGCCGAGAGCGCGGACTCGGGGCCGCCGCAAATCGGCGCGCCCGGCGACGGCAAGATGGGCAAGCTGCGCTCGCAGTCGGTCGAGGTGTCCAACGTCGACCTGACGGCCGAGCTGGTCAACATGATCACCGCGCAGCGGGTCTACCAGGCCAACGCGCAGACTATCAAGACCCAGGACTCGGTGATGCAGACCCTGGTCAACCTGCGCTAAGCGCGGCAAGCACGCCCTGAGCCGGGCCGGCGTTCGCGCCGGCCCGCTGCGCGGGGCAGGAGAACACGATGGATCGTTTAGTCTATACCGCCATGACCGGCGCGCGGCATATCCTGGAGCAGCAGGCCAGCACCGCCAACAACCTGGCCAACGCCACCACCACCGGCTTTCGCGCCCAGCTCGACTCGTTTCGCGCCGTGCCGGTGGTGTCCGAGGGCCTGCCGACGCGCACCTTCGTGGTCGACTCGACCGTCGGCGCCGACCTGCGCGCCGGCCCGATCCAGACCACCGGGCGCAACCTCGACGTCGCCCTGCGCGGCGAGGGCTGGATCGCCGTGCAGTCGGCCGACGGCTCGGAGGCCTACACCCGCAACGGCAGCCTGCGGGTCAACCAGAACGGCCTGCTGGAAACCACCAGCGGCCAGACGCTGCAGGGCGACGGCGGGCCGATCGCCATCCCGCCCGAGAGCAACGTCACCATCGGCGGCGACGGCACCGTCTCGGTCATCTCGACCGACACCAAGCCGGGGCCGTCGAACGTGCTCGGCCGCATCAAGCTGGTCAACCCGGACGGCAAGTCGCTGGTGCGCGGCGACGACGGCCTGTTCCGCCTGAAAAGCGGCGTGGCGGCCGAGAACGACCCGGCCGTGCGCCTGGTCGACGGCGCGCTCGAGGGCAGCAACGTCAACCCGGTCGACGCCATGGTCAACATGATCAGCCTGGCGCGCTCCTTCGAAACGCAAATGAGCCTGCTCAAGAACGCCGAGAACAACGCGGCAAAGGCCAGCCAGATCCTCGCTTTGAATTGATGCCCGCTCCAGCATAATGATCGTGTGGGAGGTGCCGTGGCCGTGTTGGCCGGCGCCGCCGTCGCGATAAGGGAGAGGCAGCATGATACGTTCACTTTGGATCGCCAAGACTGGCATGGAAGCGCAGCAGACGCAGATGGACGTGGTGTCCAACAATCTGGCCAACGTCAGCACCAACGGCTTCAAGAAATCGCGCGCGGTGTTCGAGGACCTGCTGTACCAGACCGTGCGGCAACCGGGCGGGCAGTCCTCGCAGCAGACCAACCTGCCTTCCGGCATGCAACTCGGCACCGGCGTGCGGCCCGTGGCGGTCGAGCGCATCTTCACCCAGGGCAACCCGCAGTCGACCGGCAACGACAAGGACCTGATGGTCAACGGCAACGGCTTCTTCAACGTGCTGCTGCCCGACGGCACCACCGCCTACACCCGCGACGGCTCCTTCCAGCGCGACAGCAACGGCCAGATGGTCACCTCCAGCGGCTTCGTGCTGCAGCCGGCCATCACCATCCCGATCAACGCGCAGAGCATCACCGTGGGCCGCGACGGCACCGTCTCGGTGACCCTGCCGGGCCAGGTGGCGCCGGCGCAGATCGGCAGCATCCAGCTGTCGACCTTCATCAACCCGACCGGCCTGGAGTCCAAGGGCGAGAACCTGTACGTCGAGACCGGCGCCTCCGGCAACGCCCAGACCAACACGCCGGGCACCAACGGCACCGGCGTGCTGATGCAGGGCTATGTCGAGACCTCCAACGTCAACGTGGTCGAGGAGATGGTCAACATGATCCAGACCCAGCGCGCCTACGAGATCAACAGCAAGGCCATCACCACCTCCGACCAGATGCTGCAGAAACTGTCGCAGATGTAAGCGCCTTGCCGCGGCGGGCGCCGCCGGCAAGCAACACCGCAACACCATATTGAACAACGGCCGCCGGCATCCGCGCGGCGGGGAGTACGCCATGAAGATCTTGTCCTTAGTCGCCGTTCCGCTGGTCCTGTCGGCCCTGTCGGCCTGCTCGGCCATCCCCAGCTCCATCGTGCAGACGCCGACCACGGCGCGCCCGTTGACGCTGCCGCAGGCGGCGCCGAACAACGGCGCGATCTACCAGGCCAGCGCCTTCCGCCCAGTGTTCGAGGACCGCCGCGCGCGCCACGTCGGCGACCTGCTGACCATCGTCATCACCGAGAAGACCGCCGCCGTCAAGGCCGGCGCCAGCTCGGGCAGCAAGTCCGGCAGCGTCAGCGCCTCGATCCCGCATCCGTTGCAGGGCACCTTCGGCGCCACCGCCTCGGCCAACACCGCCAACAAGTTCGCCGACGCCGACAACCAGTCGGCCAGCAACACCTTCACCGGCACCATGGGCGTGACGGTGGTCGAGGTGCTGCCGAACGGCAACCTGATCGTCGCCGGCGAGAAGCAGATCGCCATGAACAAGGGCGTCGAGTTCATCCGCTTCTCCGGCATGATCAACCCCGACAACATCGCCACCGGCAACACGGTGTCCTCGACCGCCGTGGCCGACGCCCGCGTCGAGTACCGCACCAACAGCCAGATCGACCGCGCCGAGATGACCTCGATGGCCTCGCGCTTCTTCCAAAGCTTGTTACCGTTCTGATCATGGCCATTCCAACCCCCGCCCCATTCATGCGCCTGGGCCGCGCCGCCGCCCTGGCCCCGGCCATGGCCATGGCCTTGGCCCTTACCTTGCCGCTGCTGCTGGCCAGCGCGCCGGCCGGCGCCGAGCGCATCAAGGACCTCGCCTCGATCGCCGGCGTGCGGCAGAACCAGCTGCTCGGCTACGGCCTGGTGGTCGGCCTCGACGGCAGCGGCGACCAGACCACGCAGACCCCGTTCACGGTGCAGAGCGTCGTCTCGATGTTGCAGCAACTGGGCGTCAACTTGCCGCAGGGCACCAGCCTGCAACTGAAGAACGTCGCGGCGGTGATGGTGACGGCCTCGCTGCCGGCCTTCGCCCAACCGGGCCAGACGCTCGACATCACCGTCTCGTCGATGGGCAACGCCAAGAGCCTGCGCGGCGGCACCCTGCTGATGACGCCGCTCAAGGGCGCCGACGGCCAGGTCTACGGCATGGCCCAGGGCAACGTGCTGGTCGGCGGCGTTGGCGTGGCCGCCGGCGGCAGCTCGCTGCAGGTCAACCACCTGAGCGTGGGCAAGATCTCCGGCGGCGCCACGGTCGAGCGCGCCGTCGCCTCGGCGCTGGGCGAAAACAACCTCATCAAGCTGGAACTCAACACCACCGACTTCGCCACCGCCAGCCGGGTGGTCGAGGCGATCAACGACAAGTACGGCAGCGGCATCGCCTACGCGCTGGACGGCCGCGTCATCCGCGTGCAGTCGCCCAGCAGCAGCGACCAGCGCGTCGCCTTCATCGGCAGCCTGGAGGACATCGACGTCAAGCCGGCGCGCCAGGCCGCCAAGGTGATCATGAACGCGCGCACCGGCTCGGTGGTGATGAACCAGACTGTCACGCTCGACACCTGCGCCATCTCGCACGGCAACCTGTCGATCTCGGTCAGCAGCGAGCCGCAGGTGAGCCAGCCCAACCCGCTGTCGGGCGGGCGCACGGTGGTGACGCAGAACAGCCAGGTCGACATCAAAAAGGACGGCGGCAAGGTGATGCTGGTCAAGGGCGGCGCCTCGCTGGCCGAGGTGGTCAAGGCGCTCAACGCCATCGGCGCCACGCCGCAAGATTTGCTGGCCATCCTGCAGGCGATGAAGGCGGCCGGTTCGCTGCGCGCCGAGCTGGAAATCATTTAAGGAGCGGCGCGATGATCAGCCAAAACGACCTGTCGAGCAAACTGGCGATCGACGCCAAGAGCATGGGCGAGCTGCGCCAGTCGGCCAAGGCCGGCGCGCCGGAGGCGCTGAAGGGCGCGGCGACCCAGTTCGAGGCGATGTTCATCAACATGATGATGAAGAGCATGCGCGACGCCACGCCGCAGGACGGCATGATGGACAGCCAGCAGAGCAAGATGTTTACCACCATGCTGGACCAGCAGACCAGCCAGAACCTGGCCAAGAAGGGCATCGGCCTGGCCGACGTGCTGATCCGCCAACTGTCGCAGACGGCCAGCGCGCAGGCGCTGGCGATCGGCGGCGACGCCGCGGCCGGCGCCGGCGCGGTGGACGGCCTGGCCGGCGGCGCCAACGCCGGCGCGGCCGGCGCCGGCGGCGTGGGCCGGCTGCTCGACGCGGCCATGCTGCAGCGCTCGATCAACGCGGCCGGCGGCGCCGCCCCCCTGAGCGGCGCGGCGCTGGCCACCGGCGCCTCGGCGGCCGGCACGGCGGCGACGGCGGCGGCCAAGGCGGCCCAGGCGCCGCACGTGCGCAACTTCCAGGAGAAACTGGGCAGCCACGCCGACGAGGCCAGCCGCGCCACCGGCATCCCGGCCAAGTTCATGCTGGGCCAGGCGGCCCTGGAGAGCGGCTGGGGCAAGCGCGAGATCAAGGGGCGCGACGGCAGCAACAGCCACAACCTGTTCGGCATCAAGGCCGGCCCGGGGTGGAAGGGCAAGGTGGCCGAGGCGGTCACCACCGAGTTCGTCAACGGCAAGGCGCAGACCCGGGTCGAGAAGTTCCGCGCCTACGACTCCTATGCCGACAGTTTCAAGGACTACGCCAAGCTGATCACCACCAACCCGCGCTACGAGAAGGTGTTGGCCAGCGCCGGCGACGCCAGCAGCTTCGCCCAGGGCCTGCAGCGGGCCGGCTACGCCACCGACCCGCAGTACGCCAGCAAGCTGACCCGCATCATCAAACATTCGCTGGTCGGCTGAGCCGGGCCGCCGCCGCCGGCCGGGGAGGGGTCAAGTTTCCCGCTTTCCCGCCGATAACAGAACACATAGAGCGTTAGAAAAACCATGTCCAATCTACTCAGCATCGGCAAGACCGGCCTCCTGGCGGCGCAAGTGGGCCTGTCGACCACCGGCCACAACATCGCCAACGCCAACGTGCCCGGCTACAGCCGCCAGGTGGCGATCCAGTCGACCACGCCCGGCCAGGACATCGGCGTCGGCTTCATCGGCACCGGCACCGAGGTGGCGCAGATCAAGCGCCACTACGACGACTTCCTCAACAGCCAGGTGCGCGGCGCCGAGACCACCCAGGCCGCGCTGACCAGCTACTACAGCCAGATCAGCCAGATCGACAACATGCTGGCCGACACCACCAGCGGCCTGTCGCCGGCGCTGCAGGACTTCTTCAAGGGCGTGCAGGACGCCAGCTCGAACCCGGCCTCGGCCGCCTCGCGCCAGGCCATGCTGTCGACCGCCAGCTCGCTGGCCTCGCGCTTCCAGGGCATCAGCGCGCGCCTCAACGAGATCGGCACCGGCGTCAACAGCCAGATCAGCACCACCGTCACGCAGATCAACTCCTACGCCAGCAAGCTCGCCGAACTGAACCATTCGATCGCCGCGCTCAGCACCGACCCCTCGATCGCGCCGAACGACCTGCTCGACCAGCGCGACCAGGTGCTCACCGAGCTCAACAAGCTGGTCAAGACCAACGTCACGCCCGGCGAGAACCACACCATCAACGTCTCGATCGGCACCGGCCAGCCGCTGGTGGTCAACAACCGCAACTTCGAGCTGGCGGCGATTCCCTCGCCGACCGACGTCAACCGGCTGCAGGTCGGCTATTCGACGGCCGGCCAGACCATTCCGCTGCCCGAGAGCGTGCTGACCGGCGGCGCCCTGGGCGGCCTGCTGGAGTTCCGCAGCAACGCGCTGGACCACGCGCAGAACGCGCTGGGCCAGATCGCCGCCGGGCTGGCGGTCAGCTTCAACGCCCAGCACAAGCTGGGCCAGGATCAGAACGGCGCGCCCGGGGTCGACTTCTTCGGCCCGATCAACGCCCAGGTGGGCCGCAACTCGCTCAACTCCCTGGGCAGCACGGCGGCGGTCACGGCCGTGGTCACCGACGCCACCGCGCTGACCTCGAGCGACTACAACGTCGACTACGACGGCGCCAACTTCATCGTCACCCGCCAGTCCGACGGCAAGAAGACCACCATCACCCCCTTCCCGCAGGCGGTGCCGCAGACCATCGACGGGGTCGACTACACGATCAGCGGCACGCCGATGACGAACGACAACTTCCTCGTCCGTCCCACCGTCAACGCCGCCGCCGACTTCCAGCTGATGCAAAAGGACCCGGCCAAGCTGGCGCTGGCGGCGCCGATCAGCACCGCCGCGCCGCTGAGCAACACCGGCAACGGCAAGATCACGCCGGGCAGCGTCGACGCCGGCTACCTGGCGCCGGGCAACGCCCTGGCGGCGCCGGTGACCCTGCTCTACGACAAGGCGACGGCCTCCTTCTCCGGCTTCCCGCCGGCGCAGGACGTGACGGTGACGGTCAACGGCGTGCCGACGGTGTACCCGGCCGGCACGCCGTCGATCCCCTACACGGACGGCGCGGCGATCAGCTTCGGCGGCATCAAGCTGAGCATTTCCGGCACGCCGGGCGACACCGACAGCTTCACCGTCGGCCCCAACACCAGCGGCGTCGGCGACAGCCGCAACGGCGTGCTGCTGGGCGCGCTGCAGACCAAGAACGTGCTCAACAACGGCAACGCCAACTTCCAGACCGGCTACGCGCAGATGGTCAACTACATCGGCAACAAGACGCGCGAGGCGCAGATCGGCGGCCTGGCCGCCGACGCCGCCGTGCAACAGGCGCAGAACGCCCAGCAGACCGTGTCCGGCGTCAACCTCGACGAGGAGGCCGCCAACCTGCTGCGCTACCAGCAGGCCTACCAGGCCTCCGGCAAGGTGATGCAGATCGCCAGCCAGATGTTCGACGTGCTGGTGTCGCTGGGCCGCTAAGAATTTTTGGAGAAAGAGCATGATGAGGATCAGTTCGAAGACCGTGTACGACGTCGGCGTCAACCAGCTGGGCACGCTGCAGAGCTCGCTGGCGCGCACCCAGCAGCAGCTCTCGACCGGGCGCAAGAACCTGACGGCGGCCGACGACCCGATCGCCAGCGCGCGCGCGCTGGAGGTGACCCAGTCGCAGTCGGTCAACACCCAGCTGGCGACCAACCGGCAGAACGCCAAGACCTCGCTGTCGCAGGAGGAGGTGGCGCTGGCCGCGACCACCTCGCTGCTGCAGGACGTCAAGACGCTGACCGTCAACGCCGGCGACGGCTCGATGACCAAGAAGGACCGCGAATCGCTGGCCATCGAGCTGGAGGGCCGGCTGGCCGACCTGCTGGGCCTGGCCAACACCTCGGACGGCGTCGGCGGCTACCAGTTCTCCGGCTACAAGTCGACCACCCTGCCGTTCACCCAGACCGCCACCGGCGCCGCCTACCAGGGCGACCAGGGCCAGCGCGAGCTGCTGGTCGGCTCGACCCGCCAGCTGCCGATCAGCGACTCGGGCAGCGCCGTGTTCGAGAACAACATCACCGGCAACGGCACCTTCCAGACCGGCGCCGACCCGGCCAACTACGGCCGCGGTGGCAGCGGCATCATCGCGCCCGGCTCGGTCAAGGACGCCACCCTGCTGACCGGCCACCAGTACGAGATCAACTTCGCCGTGGTGCCGGCCACGCCGGGCGTGCCCAAGGTGACCACCTACACGGTGATGGACCTGACCCTGAACCAGCCGGTGCCGCCCAATCCGGTGCCGCCCGACCCGATCCCCTACGCGACCGGGCAGAACATCACCTTCGACGGCCTGCAGTTCGACATCAAGGGCGATCCGGCCGACCTCGACCGCTTCACCGTGCAGCCGAGCCAGAAGCAGTCGGTGTTCACCACCCTGACCGACCTGATCGGCGCGCTGCGCGCGCCGGGCGACCTCGCCGCCGGCCAGGCCAGCCTGAGCAACAAGCTCAACCAGGCCCACTCGAACATCGACAGCGCGCTCGACAACGTGTTGTCGATCCGCGCCGAGGTCGGCTCGCGCCTGAAGGAGCTCGACTACCTCGACGGCGCCGGCGACGACACCAACCTGCAGTACGCCACCACGCTGGTGGGCTTGCAGGACGTCGACGTGGTCAAGGCCATCTCGCTGTTCTCGCAGCAGCAGGTGACGCTGGAGGCGGCGCAGAAGTCCTACAAGACGCTGACCGGCCTGTCGCTGTTCAACTACATCGGCTAGGCGCCGGCGCCAAGCCAGGCCAACGCCAAAGAAACAGCCCGTCGCGCTAGCGCGCGACGGGCTGTTTTTTTGCCCCGCACCCCGCAACACCCGGCGGGGCGGGCCGGCGTCCCGGGCGGCGGTGATTGCTGCGCCGCATAAAAAAGGCCCGCCCCACGCGAGTGGGGCGGGCCTTTTTGCCGGCCGGCCGGGCGGGCCGCGCTAGCGGGCCGCCAGGATGCCGGCCTGTTCCAGCCGGCGGCGCCACTCCTCGCCCTGGCCGGCGGCCGACTCGGCCGGGCGGCCGGCGGCGTCGGCCTGGAACTGCTGCAACTGCCGGCCCAGCGCGGCGACGCTGCCGGCCAGACCGCCGGCGGCGCCGGCCGCGGCCGCCGCCGTGGCGGCCGTGGCGGCCGGTTCGGCCGTCCAGGCCAGGCCGGCGCCGGCGCCGGCGCCGGCCTGCCGGCCGAAGTCGGCGATGGCCTGGCTCAGGCCGCCGACCTTGGCGCTCAACGGCGCGCCCTGCGCCGCCGACCGCTCGGCCAGGAACCAGACGTCGGCCATCTGGCCCTGCAGGCCGTCGGAGGTGGTGAAGGCGCCGCGCAGGGCGATCCAGTTGTCGTTGTCGCGCTCGTCGACCCGGCGCGCCGCCACGTCCAACTGGGTGATGCGCAGCTCGGCCAGCGTCTTCAGCTCGGCCGCCTGGCTGACGCCGTCGGCGTTGCCGTCGACCCAGACGCGCAGCTCGCCGAAGCGGGCGTCGCGCTGGTCGACGACGCCGTCGCCGTTGCCGTCGAGCTCGCCGAGGGCGGCGAAGCCGTCGGCCGTCTTGCCGCCGGCGGCGGCGGCGGTGGCGGTGCCGAACAGCTCGCCGCCATCGTTGATCAGGCCGTCATGGTTGCGGTCCAGCGCCAGCAGGCCGTCGCCGCCGCCGACCCAGCCGGTGCCGGTCTTCTGGCCGTCGCCGTACAGGTCGAAGCGCACGCCGGCCGCCAGCGCCAGGGTGCGGATGCCGTTGCCGTCCAGGTCGAGGATCAGCGGGCTGCCGGCCGGCAGCTGGCCCTGCTGGTCGGCGCTCAGCGCGGTCAGTTGCGTCGCCGTCAGCGCGCACACCTGGGTCGAGCTGAACGCGGCCAGCTGCGGGTTGGTCAGGGCGGCCAGCTGGTCGGCCGTCAGGGCGCGGATCTGCGGCGTCTTCAGGGCGCGGATCTGGCCGCTGCCGAGTACGGCGATCTGGCTGGCGTTGAACTGGCTGATCTGCAGGGTCGACAGCGACGACAGCTGGCTGGTGCGCAGCGCCGCCAGCTCGGTGTCGGACAAGGCGTGCAGCTGGTCGGCGCTGAGCGCCAGCAGGGCGCGGGTGCTGAAGGCGACAATCTGCGTGGTGCTCAGCGCGGCCAGCTGGCTGGTGGCGATGCCGGCCACCTGGGTCGCGCCCAGGCCGGCGATCTGGCTGGTGCGCAGGGTGCCGAGCAGGCCGTCGGCCAGCGTGCTGACCTGGCTCGAGGTGAGCCCGACCAGCTGGTTGGTGCCGAAGGCGGCCAGGCTGCCGAGGGCGCCGAACTGGTCGCTGCTGAGGGCGCGGATCTGGTTGCTGCCGAGGGTGGCGAGCATGCGTGTCGACAGGGTGCCGAGCTGGTCGGTGGTGATCGCGCCGATCTGCTCGCTGCGCAGCGCCAGCACCTGCACGCTGGAGAACGCGCCCAGGTCGGCCGGATTGAGGGCGGCGATCTGCTCGGTGCCCAGCGCGCGGACCGCGCTGACGCTGAGGGCGCGCGCCTGCGCCGTGCTCAGGTTGTACAACTGGCTGCTGGTCAGCGCCACCACCTGGCGGCTGCTCAGCGCGGCGATCTGCGCGGTGCGCAGCGTGGCCAGGTGGGCCAGGTCGACGGCCTGCAGCTGCTCGATCGACAGGGCGCCGATCTGCACCGTGTTGAGCGGCGCCAGCGAGCTGAGCGCGCCGAGTTGGTCGAGCGACAGCGAGACCAGCTGGCGCGTGCTCAGCGCGGCGATCTCCTGGGTGGTCAGCCAGGTCATTTGCTCGGTGCTGAGGAAGGCCAGCTGGTCGGTGCTGAGCGAGACCAGCTGGGCGGTGCGCAGGGCGCGCAGGTCGTCGTACTCGATGACGGCGAACTGGTCGACCGTCAGGCCGGCCAAGGCGGCGTTGCTGAGGGCGCGGAACTGGGCCGTGCCGAGGGCGATGATCTGGTCCGGCGTCAGCACGCTGAGCTGGCTGCTGCGCAGCGTGGCGATGGCCGAGGTGCGCAGCGTGGCCAGGTGGTCGACGTCGATGCCGACCAGTTGGTCGCTGCTGAGCGCCTGGATCTGGTCGCTGTTGATGCCGGCCAGGGTGTTCAGGCCGGCCAGCTGCTCCAGGCTGAGGGCGCGCAGCTGGGCGCTGGTCAGCGCGCCGACCTCGGCCGTGGTGAGGGCGAACATCTGCTCGGTGCTCAGCGCGGCGATCTGCGCCGTCTTGAAGGCGGCGATCTGGCTGGTCTTGAGCGCGGCCAGGTCGTCCAGCGCCAGGCCGGCGATCTGGTCGGTGGTCAGGGCGCGCAGCGCGGCGGTGGTGAAGGCGCGCCACTGCGCCGTGCTCAGCGTCTGCAGCTGGTGGGTGTCGAAGGCCGGCATCTGGCGGCTGCTCAGGCCGGCGATCTGGCTGGTCTTGAGCTGGCCCAGGCGGGTGTCGTCGAGGGCGGCGATGCGCTCGGTCGGCAGGCCGCCGATCTGGTTCGGCGTGAGCGAGGTCAGTGGGCCGAGCAGCAGGAACTGGTCGGGCGTGAAGGCCTCCATCTGCCGGCTGCTGAGGGCGGCCAGCTCGGCCGTGGTGAGGGCGACCAGCTGGTCGGTGGTCATGCCGACCAGCTGGTCGGTGGTGAAGGCGCGCACCTGGTCGCTGCGCATGGCGGCCAGGTCGCCCGGCTCGATGGCGGCGAACTGGGTCGGCGTCAGCCGGGCGATGGCCTTGGTGCTGAGCGCGCGCACCTGGCCGGTGCTCAGGGCGGCGAGCTGGTCGAGGCTGAGCTGGTCGAGCTGGGCGTTGTTCAGGCTGGCGATGACGCCGGTGCTCAGCGCGACGATCTGGTCGCTGCTGATGGCGGCGATCTGGTCGCTGTTGAACGCCTGGAACTGGCTCGAGCGCAGCGCCGCCAAGTCGGCCAGCTCGATGGCGCCGATCTGCGTGGCGTCCAGCGCGCCGAGCGCCTTGCTTGACAGCGAGGCGAACTGGGCCGTCAGCAGGGCGACGATCTGGTCGGTGGTGAGGAAGGGCGTCTGGCTGTTGCTCAGCGCGGCGATCTGGCTGGTCTTCAGCGTTTGCAGCTTGTCGAGCGGCAGCGCGGCGATCTGCACGCTGTTGAGCGCGCGCACCTGGGCCGTGCCCAGCGCGCGCGGCGCGTTCAGCGCGGCGATCTGCTCCGCGCTCATCGCCTGCACCTGGGCCAGCCGCAGCGCGGCCGTGTCGGCGCTGGTCAGCGCGCCGATCTGGTCGGTGTTGAGCATGACGATCTGCTCGGTCGACAGCGCGACCACCTGGGCGGTGCGCAGGTTGGCGATCTCGTCGGGCGTCAAATAGGTGATCTGGTCGGTCGTCAGGCCGGCCACCGCCTTGGTCGACAGGGCGGCCACCTGGCCCGGCAGCAGCGCCGCCAGCTGGTCGCTGTCGAGCACGCGCACCTGGACCACCGTCAGCGCGGCGATCTGCTTGCTGGTCATGGTCTGCAGCTCGTCGGTGCCGAGCGCGGCGATGCGCGTGGTCGACATGGCGGCGATCTGGTTGGTGGTGTAGTCGGCCAGGTTGCCCAGCGCGCTGATCTGCGCCGGCGTCAGCACGGCCAGCTGGGCCACCGTCAGCGCGGCGATCTCGGCGTTGCTCAGGGCGTGCAGCTGGTTGGTGGTCAGCGCCACCATCTGGTCGGTGGTCAGCGCCTGGATCTGGGCCGTGCTCAGGGTCGGCATGTCGGCCACCTCGATGGCGGCGATCTGGTCGGTGCTGAAGCGGGCCAGGCTCTGCGGCGCCAGCGCGCGCAGCTGGGCCGACGACAGCAGCACCACCTGGTCGGTGCTCAGGCCGGCGATCTGGCGGCTGCCCATGGCGGCGATCTGGCGCGTCTTCAGCGCGGCCAGGTCGGCCGCCACCAGGCCGGCCACCTGGTCGGAGCCGAGCGCGGCGATCTGCGCCGAACCCAGCGAGGCCAGGCTGGCCAGGGCGTCGATCTGACTGCTCGTCAGGTAGCCGATCTGGCGCGTGCTCAGCGCGGCGATCTCTTGCGAGCTCAAGGCGCCGTACTGGGTCAGCGTCAGCGCGGCCAGCTGGTCGCTGGTCAGCGCGCCGACCTGGGCGCTGCGCAGCGCCGCCAGGTCGGCCAGCTCGATGGCGGCCACCTGGTCGGTGCTCAGGGCCGCCAGCACGGGATTCGACAGGGCGCGGATCTGGCCGGTGGTCAGGGCGACGATCTGGTCGGTGCTGAGGTAGCCGATCTGCAGCGTGCTGAAGGCGGCCACCTGGGCGGTCTTCAGCGCGGCGATCTGGGCCGGCGTCAGCGAGGCGATCTGGTCGCTCGACAGGCCGACGATCTGCCGGCTGCTCAGGCCGGCCAGCGAGCCGAGCGCGGCGATCTGCGCGGTGCTCATGGCGCCCAGCTGGCGCGAGGTCAGCGCGCCGACCTCCTGCGAGGTCAGCACGCCGAGCTGGGCCAGCGTCAGCGCCGCCACCTGGTCGGTGTTGAGGGCGGCGATCTGGTTGGTCTTCATCACGGCCAGGTCGGCCAGCTCGATGGCGACGATCTGGTCGGTGCTCAGGGCGGCCAGGGTGGCGTTGGTCAGGCTGCGGATCTGCGCGCTGCTCAGGGCGACGATCTGGTCGCTGCTCAGCGCGCCCACCTGGGCGCTGGTCAGGCCGGCGATCTGGCTGGTCTTCAGGGTCGGGATCTTGGCCAGCGACAGGCTGGCGATCTGCTCGCTGGTCATGGCGGCGATCTGCCGGCTGGTCAGCGGCGCCAGGCTGGCGAAGCTGGCGATCTGGCCGGTCGACAGGGAGGCGATCTGGCGCGTCGTCAGCGCGGCGATGTCGGCCGTGCTCAGCGTGGCGAACTGGTCGCTGGTGAGCGCCGCCAGCTGGGCGGTGGCCAACGCGGCGACCTGGGCGGTGCGCAGCGCGGCGATGTCGACCAGCTCGATGGCGGCGACCTGGTCGGTGGTCAGCGCGGCCAGGTCGGCGCCGCTGATGGCGCGGATCTGCGCGGTGCTCAGGGCGACGATCTGGTCGGTGGTCAGGGCGCTGGTCTGGGCGGTGGTCAGCGCGGCGATCTGGCGCGTGCTCAGCGTGGCCAGCAGCGCCAGCGACAAGGTGGCGATCTGGTCGGTGGTGAGGGCGGCGACGGCCGCCGTGGTGAAGGAGTTCAGCGAGCTCAGCGCGCCGAGCTGGGCGCTGCTCAGCGCCGCCTTCTGGGCCGGCGTCAGCGCGGCGATCTCCTGCGTCGTCAGGGCGGTGATCTGCGCCGTGCCGAGGGCGCCGATCTGCTCGCTGGTGAACTGGGTCAGCTGGTTGGTGCGCAGCGCCGCCAGGTCGGCCAGCGAGATGGCGGCCACCTGGTCGGTGCTCAGCGCGGCGATGGCCAGCGAGTTCAGGCCGCGGATCTGCGCCGTGCCCAGCACGCTGATCTGGTCGGTGCTCAGGGCGCGCGCCTGGTCGCTGTTGAGGACGGCGATCTGGGCGCTCTTGAGCGTCAGCAGGTCGTTGGTCGACATGCCGGCCAGCTGGTCGGTGGTGAGGGCGGCGATCTGGCCGCTGGCCAGCACGTCGAGGCGGCTCAGCGCGTCGAGCTGGGCGTTGCCCAGGCTGGCGAGCTGCGCCGCCGTCAGGGCGCGCAGCTCGGCCGTGGTCAGCGCCGCCAGCTGGGCGCTGCGCATGGTGTCGAGCTGGGCGGTGGTGAGGGCGGCGATCTGCCGCGTGCTCATCTGCACCAGGTCGTTCAGCGCGATGGCGTTGACCTGGTCGCTGCTGAAGCTGCTCAGGGCCTGCGTCGAGATGGCCCGCACCTGGGCCGTGCCCAGGCCGATGATCTGGTCCGAGTTCAGCGCGGCCACCTGGTCGCTGCCCAGCGCGGCGATCTGCGCGGTGCTCAGCGCGGCCAGGTCCTGGGTGTCGAAGTTGCCCAGCTGCTCGCTGGTGAGGGCGCCGATCTGCCGCGTGCTGAAGCCGGCGAAGCCGCTCAGCGCCGAGATTTGCTGGCTGCCCAGCGCGCGGATCTGCTCGCTGTTGAGGGCGCGCACCTCGGCCGTGGTCAGGGCGGCGATCTGGGCGGTGCCCAGGGCGACGATCTGGTCGGTGCTCAGCTTGCCGATCTGCAGCGTGCGCAGGCCGGGCAGGTCGCGCGTCTCGATCGCCACGATGTGGTCGGTGTTGAGCGCCATCAGCGCCGCCGAGCTGAGCGCGCGCAGCTGGGCGCTGCCCATGGCGACGATCTGGTCGGTGGTCAGGGCGTGCGCCTGGTCGCTGCCCAGCGCGGCGATCTGGCTGGTCCTCAGGCCGGCCAGGTCGGCCGTGCCCAGCGTGGCGATCTGGTCGGTGGTGAGGGCGGCGACCTGGCGCGTGGTCAGCGTGGTCAGCGTCAGCGCGTCGAGCTGGCTGCTGCTCAGCGCGGCGACCTGGTCGGTGGTCAACGCCACCGTCTCGGCCGAGGTCAGCGCCGCCGTCTGGGTGGTGCTGAGGGCGGCGATCTGGTCGGTGCTGAGCTTGTTGATCTGGCTCGGCAGCAGGGCGGCGATGTCGCGCGTCTCGATGAAGCCGATCTGGTCGGTGGTGAGGGCGGCGACGGTGTCGCTGTTGAGGGCGCGGAACTGCGCCGTGCTCAGCGCGACGATGTGGTCGCTACCCAGCGCCTGCACCTGGTCGGAGGTCAGCGCGCCGAGCTGGCTGGCGGCCAGGCTGGCCAGGCTGCGCGTGGTCAACTGGGCGATCTGGTCGGTGGTGAAGGAGGCGATCTGGCGCGAGGACATGCCGTTCAGCGTGGCCATCGCGGCGATCTGGGCGCTGGTGAGCACGCTGATCTGCTCGGTCAGCAGGGCGCCGACGGCCTTGCTCGACAGGGCGGTGAATTGCTGCGTGCTCAGCGACGTCAAATGTGCGCTGTCGAGCGCCACCACCTGGGCCGTGCCGAGGGCGGCGATGTCGCGCGTTTCGATGTAGGCGAGCTGGTCGGTGGTCAGCAGGTTCAGCGCGGCCGTCGTCAGCGCGGCGTACTGGGCGGTGCCCAGCGCGATCAGCTGGTCGCTGCCCAGCGCCACCATGTCGTCGGCGTTGAGGGCGGCCAGTTGGGCGCTGCTCAGGGCGGCGACGTCGCGCGTTTCCAGCGTGGCCACCTGGTCGGTGCTGAGCGAGGCGACCTGCAGCGTGGTCAGCGCCGCCAGCGACAGCCAGCCGGCGATCTGCTCGCTGTTCAGCACGGCCAGCTGGTCGGGCCGCAGCGCCGCCTGGGCCGCGCTGTTCATCGCCGCCATCTGGGCGGTGCGCAGGGCGGCGACCTGGTTGACGTCGAGCGCGAGGATCTGGCGCGAGCCGAGCAGGGCGAAGTCGCGCGTCTCCAGCGCCGCCACCTGGTCGGTGCTCAGCAGGGCCAGGATGGTGGTGCTCAGCGCGCCGACCTGGTCGCTGCCCAGGGCGACGATCTGGTCGGTGGTGAAGGCGTTCAGCTGGTAGTCCTGCAGGGCGCCGAGCTGGCGGCTGCTCAGCGCGGCCACGTCGCGCGTCTCCAGGCTGGCGATCTGCTGGGTCAGCAGGGCGGAGACCTGCAGCGTGCTGAGCGAGACCAGCGAGCCCAGCGCGGCGATCTGGTCGCTGCTCAGCAGGGGGATCTGGTCGACGCTCAGGCCGGCCATGGCGGTGCTGCGCAGGGCCTTCATTTGCGTGGTGGTCAGGGCGGCGACCTGGTCGGCGTTGAGGACGCCGACCTGGGCGCTGCTGAGCACGGCGATGTCGCGCGTCTCGATGGCGGCCACCTGGTCGGTGCTGAGCAGGGCCAGGCTGTCGCTCGACAGGCCGGCGATCTGGGCGGTGTTCAGGCCGACCATCTGGTCGGTCGACAGGGCCAGGAACTGGCCGGCGGTGAAGGCGTTGACCTGGCTGCTGGTCAGGGTGGCCAGCGTGGCGGTGGCCAGCGAGGCGATCTGCTCGGTCAGCAGGGCGGCGACGGCGGCGCTGTTGAGGGCGCGCAGTTGCACGCTGCCCAGGCTGGCCAGCTGGTCGCTGCCCAGGCCGGCGGCCTGGTCGGCGCCCAGCGCGCCCATCTGGGCGGTGCTGAGGGCGCGCAGCTCGGTGCTGCTGAGGGCGGCGACCTGCTGCGACTGCAGCGAGGCCAGCTGGTCGCTGCGCAGCGCGCGCATGGCGGCCGTGCTCAGCACGCCCACCTGGTCGGTGGTCAGGGCGGCGCTCTGGCCGGTGGTCAGCAGGGCGATCTGGCGGGTGCTCAGCGAGACGATCTGGTCGGTGGTGAAGGCGGCCACGTCCTCGGCGTCCATGGCGCGCAGCTGCTGGGAGGCGAGCGCGCGCAGCTGGGCGGTGCTCAGATAGGCGATCTGGTCGGTGGTAAAGGCCTGCATGTCCTCCGTCGTCAGCAGGGCGACCTGGTCGGTGCGCAGGGCGATGATCTGGTCGGAGGTGAAGGCTGATACGATCGAGGTCATGCGCGGTTCTCCCAGTGGCCTCCATGATACGCTTAAAATTGCCTCATGGAAACCAAATCTACGTGTTTCGGCTATTAAATTTCCCTATCGGTCGGCGCGCGGCGCTGGTCGAAGCGGCAAGCTTGCCCGCTCCGACCAGGTGCGCGGCATCAGCCGGGTACGTTCTATGCCGTCCAAAAACAGTTGTTGCAACGGTGTCGCCAGGTAAGGGAGCGACATGGCCAACACCAGCAGGCCGACGCCCAGCGTGATCGGGAAACCGATCCCGAACAGGTTGAGCGCCGGCGCCGCGCGGGTCAAAATGCCCAGCGCGACGTTGGTGATCAGCAGCGCCGCCACAATCGGCAGCGACAACTGGACACCGGTACTGAAAATCTTGCCGCCCCAGTCGGCCAGCTGCTTGAAGCCGCCGCCGTAGAGCGGCTGGGCCGACACCGGCAGGCTGCTGAAGCTTTCCACCAGCACCGACAGCAGCACCAGGTGGGTATTGGTGGCCAGGAAGGCCATGGTCGCCATCAGCGCCAGGAACTGGCTGATCGCCGACGAGCGCCCCTGGGTGTTCGGATCGAAGAAGGTGGCGAAACCCAGGCCCATGGTCAGGCTGCCGATCTCGCCGGCCATTTCGACGGCGGCGAAGACGATGCGCATCGAAAAGCCCATCGCCAGGCCGACCAGCGCCTCCTGCAGCAGGATCAGCAGGCCGGCCAGCGACAGCGGGTCGGCGCCCGGCAGGGCCGGCACGGTCGGCGCGATGATCAGCGCCAACAGCACGCCGAGCGCGACCTTGACGGTGACCGGCACGCTGCCGTTGCCGAACAGCGGCGCGGCGGCGATCAGGCCGAGGATGCGCGTGAGCGGCCACAGCAATGCCGCGATCCATAGGTTGATATCGGCAGTGGAGAGCGTAATCATGAGCCCCCGTTACAATTTAGTTGCGTTACCGCAAGCATCTAGCCGACCAGGCCCGGAATGCCGCCGAACACCTCGCGCATATAGTCGAGCATCACCGACAGCATCCACGGCCCGGCCACCACCAACGCGACGAAGATGCCGACCAGCTTGGGGATGAAGGACAGGGTGCTTTCGTTGATCTGGGTGGCGGCCTGGAAGATGCTCACCACCAGGCCGATCACCAGCGCCACCAGCAACATCGGCGCGGCCACCATCAGCGTGATCTCCATCGCGTGGCGGCCCATCGTCATGACGCTTTCCGGGGTCATCGCGCGCTCCTAGTAGAAACTCTGCGACAGCGAGCCGAGCAGCAGCTGCCAGCCGTCGACCAGGACGAACAGCATCAGCTTGAAGGGCAGCGAAATGACCGCCGGCGACATCATCATCATGCCCATCGACATCAGCACCGAGGCCACCACCATGTCGATGATGAGGAAGGGGATGAAGATGGCGAAGCCGATCTGGAAGGCGGTCTTGAGCTCGCTGGTGACGAAGGCGGGGATCAGGATGCGCAGCGGCACGTCCTCCGGCCCCTGCAACGCCGGGCTGCGCGAGATCTTGACGAACAGCGCCAGGTCGGCCTGGCGGGTCTGCTTCATCATGAAGGTTTTTAATGGGGCGACGCCTTTTTCCATCGCCACGCTCATGGTGATCTTGTTTTCCTGCAAAGGCAGGTAGGCCTCGGTGTAGATCTTGTCGAACACCGGGCCCATGACGAACAGGGTCAGGAACAGGGCCAGGCCGACCATCACCTGGTTGGGCGGCGCCGACTGCGTGCCGATCGCCTGGCGCAGCAGCGACAGCACGATGATGATGCGGGTGAAGCTGGTCATCATCAGCAGCGCGGCCGGCAGGAAGGACAGCGCCGTCATCAGCAGCAGGGTCTGGATCGGCAGCGTGTAGTTGGTGCCGCCGCCGACGGCCGGCACGCTGTTGAACGCCGGAATGCCCGGCTCGGCCAGGGCCCACAGCGGCAGCGCCAAGGCGGCCAGCGCGAGTAAGCACTTACCAATCGTGCCGGCCGCAGGGGGGGGAGCCCAACGGGCGGACGATTTATTTACCATTGCGCTTTTCTATCGTTTGTTTGAACCACTCGGCGAAATTGGCCCCGGCCAGGCCCGGCTGGGGATGGTCGGCGATCTCCTCCTGCTGCTGGCGCGGCATGGTGGCCAGCGCGTTCATGCGGCCCGGCGAGGCGCCGACGACGATCCACTGTTCGCCGACCTCGACTACCAGGATGCGCTCGCGCGTGCCGACGCTGAGCGAGCCGACCAGGCGCACGGCGCTGCTGCTGCCCATCGATTTCGGGCCGTAGCGCTTGAGCAGCCAGGCCAGGCCGACCAGCAGGGCCAGCACGAAGGCCAGCGCCAGCGTGGTCTGCAGCAGGCTGCCGGCCGAGGACGGGGAGGACGAGGCGGACGGCAGCGCCTGGGCGGCGGCCGGCAGCGCCGTGGCCGGCAGCACCATGGCCGAGCCGGTCTTGGCGGCGGCCGCCGGCTGGGCGGCGCCGGCAAGGGCCGGGACGGCGCCGCCGGCCGGCGGCGCCATAGTGGCGGACTGTGCCGTTGCGGCGGCCGCGACGGCCGGCGCGCTGGCCGGCAGCGCCGCCGCGGCGCCCGGCGCCGGGGCGATGGTGCCGGAGGCGCTGTGCTGGGCCGAGGCCGGCAACGCGGCGGCGGCCAGCAGCAGTGTGGTGAAAAGAACAGCAGGTTTCATTTATTCAATTTTCGAATGCGTTCGGACGGCGTGATGATGTCGGTCAGACGGATACCGAACTTGTCGTTGACCACCACCACCTCGCCCTGGGCGATCAGGCAGCCGTTGACCAGCACGTCCATCGGCTCGCCGGCCAGGCCGTCGAGCTCGACCACCGAGCCCTGCGCCAACTGCAGCAGGTTCTTGATGGCGATCTTGGTGCGGCCCAGCTCCACCGTCAGCTGGACCGGGATGTCGAGGATGAAGTCGATGTCGTTGTGCGTCTCGGTCTTGCTGCCCTGGTTGGAGAAGTCCTTGAACACGGCGGCGCTGGCGGCCTGGCTCTGCAGCGCGTCGGCTTCCGCCTTGGCCTGCTCGGCGATGGCCGCGCCCCAATCGTCATCCATGCTTTGGTCGTCTTGATTGTCGGACATGTTTCTCTCCTGTGTGGCGCGTCGCGGCGCCGGGGGCGCCGCTGTTGTGTGTGGCTATGTGCTGTTGTGTGCGGCTATTTGCTGAGGTTGTCGGTGTTGGCCAACAGCTTCTCGACCTTCAACGCGTATTGTCCATTCAACACGCCGTAGCTGCAATCCATCACCGGCACGCCGTCGACGGTGGCCGAGATCATCTCCGGGATGGTGAGCGGAATGATGTCGCCGACCCGCATGTTGAGGATGTCGTCGAAGTTGACCTTGGCCGTGCCCAGCGTGGCCAGCAGCTCGACCTCGGCGATCTGGATCTGCTGGGTCATCAGGCGGATCCAGCGCTTGTCCACCTCGAGCGCCTCGCCCTGCAGGCTGGAGGTGAGCGAGTCGCGGATCGGCTCGATCATCGAGTAGGGCATGCAGAAGTGGATCTGGCCCGAGACGGAGCCCAGCTCGACGGTGAAGGTCGACGCCACCACCACCTCGTTGGGCGTGGCGATGTTGGCGAACTGGGTGTTCATCTCGGAGCGGATGTATTCGAACTCGACCGGGAAGACCGGCTCCCACGACTTGGTGTAGGCCTCGAAGACGATGTCGAGGATGCGCAGGATGATGCGCTGCTCGGTCTGGGTGAAGTCGCGCCCCTCGACCCGGGTGTGGAAGCGGCCGTCGCCGCCGAACAGGTTGTCGACCAGCAGGAACACCAGGCCCGGGTCGAACACCATCAGGGCGGTGCCGCGCAGCGGCTTCATGTGCACCAGGTTGAGGTTGGTCGGCACCACCAGGTTGCGGATGAACTCGCTGTACTTGGACACCCGCACCGAACCGACCGACACCTCGGCGCTGCGGCGCAGGAAGTTGAACAGGCCGACCCGCAACAAGCGGGCGAAACGCTCGTTGATGATCTCCAACGTCGGCATCCGGCCGCGCACGATGCGCTCTTGGGTCGCCAGGTTGTAGGTTCTGACCCCCGCGACGTCTTCCGGCGCCTGCGCGTCGTCCTGATCGCCGTTGACACCCTTCAAGAGGGCATCGACTTCTTCCTGGGAGAGAAAATTATCGGCCATGATGTCTTACTGGATGATGAAGGAAGTGTACAACACGTCGCTCACGTCCTGCTGCGCGCCGCGTTCCTCGAACGGCTTCCTGGCCTGTTCGATGATTTCGTCGCTGAGTTGCTTCTTGCCCTCGGGGGTGTTGATCTCGTTGGCGTGCTTGCCCGACAACAGCAACAGCATGCGGCTGCGCACCTTCGGCATATTGTTCTTGATCACTTCGACCTCCTCCAGCCCCGACACCTGCAGCGTGAACGACAGTTGCAGGTACTGGTCGGCGCCGTCTTCGCCCGGTTGCAGGTTGACGGTGAACGGCTCGATCGGCACGAACACCGGCGGGCCGGACTTGGACGCCTCCTTGTGCTTGGGCTTGGCGGGCGCCTCGTCGCCGGACTTGCCGTGCATGAAGAACCAGGCCGCGCCGCCGCCGCCCAGCAGGACCAGCACGCCGGCGATGATGATGATCAAGAGTTTTTTCTTGCCACCAGCCGGTGCCGCGTCCGCTTTTGCATCAGCTTTCATTTTTGGATTCGCTTTCAAAGGTACCCCTGCAAGGTGCGTCAATGGATCATGACGCCATTATGTCATTATCGGCAAAGCGTGCGCAGCTGGATCGGTGGAAAAGAGGGGGGAACAGGGCGTATCTCGACGTTTCCATAGCGAAACAGGCAACAAACGCCGGGACGCGCTGGAAAACGCGGAAACGGGGAGGGAGGGGGGGGGGCGTTCGGCGAGGCGCCCCGGGGTCGCGAAAACCCCCCAACGGCAACGAACCAGGGTCAGACCCTCAGGGTCTGACCCTCGATTTTGCCGCTGGGGTTTGCTTGGCGCCAGTAGGCTGCGCCGCCGGCCGCCTCAGGCGAAGGTGTCGACCGCGCCGGCCGGCAGGCGGCGCGCCGGCGCGCGGGCCGCCGCCTCGGCGTCGGCGCCGGGGCGGCCGGCGCCGTCATTGCCGTTGCCGCCGCGCCCGCCCCGGCCGCCGTTCTGCGCCGAGGCCGCCTGCTGCTGGAAGGCCTGTTGCTGGCCCGAGGTGTCGGCCGAGACGGTGGCGTTGCCCAGCGTGATGCCGGCCTCGCTCATCATCTCGCGCAGCTTCGGCATGGCGTCCTCGAGCGCCTGGCGCACCTCCGGCTGGGCCGAGGTGAAGGCGGCGTTGGCCTGGTCGTTCGACACGCTCAGCACCACCTGCAGCGGGCCGAGGTCCGGCGGGTTCAGGCTCAGCGAGGCGCTCTGCTCGCCGCCGGCGGCCATGAAGATGATCTTCTGCCCCAGCTGCTGGTCCCAGGCGGGGCTGCCGACCCGGCCGCTGAGCTTGTCCGCCGGCAGCGCCGAGGCGGTCTTGGCGATGTCCTGCGCGGCGGACGCGGCCGGCGCCTGGACGGCGTGCAGCTCGGCCGGCGCGGCGCCTTCGCGCGCCGTCGCCAGGGTCTCGGCGCGGGCCTCGGTGGCGGCCGGCAGGCCGAGCGGGGCGGCGTCGGCCTGCGGCCGGCTTTGCGCCGCCTGCAGCGCGGCGTTGTCGGCCGGCTGGGCGCGGGTTTCGATCTTGTTGATGGTGTCGGCCTCGGCCTTGGCCCCGGCCCCGGCCTTGGCCTCGGGGGCGGCGCGCGCGGCGTCGGCCAGCGCGGCGGCCAGCGCGTCGCCGTCCGCGGCGCTCGGCAGCGCGCTTGGCGCGGCCGGCGCGGCGATCGGTGTGGCGCGTTTGAGTTCGCCGGTGGCGCCCGGCGTGGCGCTGGCCAGCGCGGCGGCGGCCGTGGCGGCGTCGCCCGGCTTGGCCTCGGCCGCGCTGGCCGCCGCGTTCGCTTGTGCGATCAAGGCCTTGAAGCCTGCCTGCTCAGCCGCTGCCGCGTCGGCATCGGCCGCGTCGGCGGCCGGCTTGGCGCCGGCCGCCCCGGTCGTCAGCGCGGCCGAGGCCAGCGCCTGCCCGGCGGCGGCGTCGGCGGCCAGTGTTTTGGCGTCGACGGCGGCGCCGCCGCCGCCAGCCAGCGGCGCGGCGGGCGCGGTGGCGGCGGGCGCCGCCGGCTGGTTGAAGGCGGCCACCAGGGCCAGCATGTCGGCCACCGGGCCGTCGAGCGCGTCGCGGGCGTCGCTGGCGTCGGCCGCGTCGTCCTTGTCGGTGGATGTTTGCGCCGTCGCCGTGCCGCTGGCGACGGGCAGTTCGGACTTGCCGCCCGGCCGGCAGTCGTTGCCGCCGTTGTCGGCGGCGCGGTTGGCCGAGGCGTCCTTCGCCGCCGCCTGCTGGTTCGGCTGCTGGTTCGGCTGTTTGATCGGCGTGGCCGGCTTGGCGCCGGTTTGGCCGGCGGCCGGCTTGGCGGCCGGCCGCGCCGGCGCCTCGGCGCCGCGCTGCGCCTGGCGCTGCTCGATCTCGCGCGACAGGGCGCGTTGGAACTGGTTGTCCTGGCCGCCGGCGTTGAAGCTGACCTTGGGCGGCGCCGACGCCGTGCTGGCGTTGAGGGTCGGGAGTTGCAGAGGAGCAGTTTGCATGGTGGCGCCGTTTTCAGTGGTGCGCGGCGCTGTGCCGCCGCGCTGGGTTGCCGCCGAGCCGGGCTCAGCGTTTGTAATAAGCTTGTCGTGCCGCGTGTTCGTCCATCTGTTTCTGGTCGCGCTTGGCCTCCAGCTTGAGCGCTTCGAGCGCCGCGCGCTTGCTCAGCGTGGTGTAGGACATGCGCTTGCGCTCGCTGGCCTGCCACGCCGCCTTCTCCTGCCCGGCGCGGTGCTCGGCGTGCTTGATCACCTCCTGCTGGCCGGTGATGGCGTTGTCGAGCTTGCCCATGAAGGCCTGGAAGTTGCGGTAGGCCATGGGCGTGATGCCGGCGGCCTGGGCCGCCTCGAAGCGCTTGGCGTACTCGTCGCGGTAGCCGATCAACATCTGGTGTTTCTGCTTGCCGTCGGCCACCGCCGCCAGCGCCGCGCCGAGCCGCTTGGCGGCGTCGTCGGTTTCCCGCTGCGCCAGTTCAATCAGGGTGTTGAGTTGGGATTGGGAGGCCATGGTGATCCATTATAGGCAGGGCGGGGCGGCGCCCATCACTCGAATAGAGAGGTAAGTTGGCTCAAGCTCTCGCCCATGCCGACCCGTTCGGTGATTTGTTGTTGCAGGAATTGTTCGATGCGCTCGTGCAGTTCGATGGCCTTGTCGAGCACCGGGTCGCTGCCCGGGCTGTAGGCGCCGACGGCGATCAGGTCGCGGCTGCGCTCGTAGCGCGAGTACAACTGCTTGAGCATGCGGGCGCGCTGCTGGTGCTCGGGCGAGGTGATCGAGTGCATCGCCCGGCTGATCGACTGTTCGATGTCGATGGCCGGGTAGTGGCCGGCCTCGGCCAGGCGGCGGTTGAGCACGATGTGGCCGTCCAGGATGGCGCGCGCCGAGTCGGCGATCGGGTCCTGCTGGTCGTCGCCCTCGGTCAGCACGGTGTAGAAGGCGGTGATCGAGCCGCCGCCCTCCTCGCCGTTGCCGGCCCGCTCGACCAGGATCGGCAGCTTGGCGAACACCGACGGCGGATAGCCCTTGGTGGCCGGCGGCTCGCCGATGGCCAGGGCGATCTCGCGCTGCGCCATGGCGTAGCGGGTCAGCGAGTCCATGATCAGCAGCACGTTCTGGCCCTGGTCGCGGAAGTGCTCGGCGATCGCCGTGGCGTAGGCGGCGCCCTGCAGGCGCATCAACGGCGGCGTGTCGGCCGGCGCCGCCACCACCACCGAGCGGGCCAGGCCCTCCTCGCCGAGGATCTGTTCGATGAACTCCTTGACCTCGCGGCCGCGTTCGCCGATCAGGCCGACGACGATCACGTCGGCCTCGGTGTAGCGCGCCATCATGCCCAGCAGCACGCTCTTGCCGACGCCGGAGCCGGCGAACAGGCCCATCCGTTGGCCCCGGCCCACCGTCAGCATGGTGTTGATCGAGCGCACGCCGACGTCGAGCGTGTCGACGATGGGGGCGCGGCCCAGCGGGTTGGCCGGGCGCACGTTGATCGGCGCGCTGTCGCCCGGCAGCAGCGGGCCGAGCTTGTCGAGCGGGCGGCCGGCGCCGTCGAGCACGCGGCCGAGCAGCTGGGCGCCGACCGGCAGATGGCGCGCCCGGTCGCTGGGCCGCCGCCGCGGGTGCGGCACGCTGCCCGGACGCGGGATGGTCGGTTCGACCGGGAACACGCGGGTGCCCGGCACCACGCCCTCGACGTCGCTCTGCGGCATGAGGAACAGGCGCTCGCCCTCGAAGCCGACCACCTCGGCCTCGATCTTGCCGCCGTTGGGCAGCGGCACGGTGCAGGCGGCGCCCACCGCCAGGCGCAGGCCGACCGCCTCCATCACCAGGCCGGCGACGCGGGTCACCCGGCCCGACACCTGCATCGGCTCGACGAAGCCGAGCACGGCGGCGCAGTCGGCCAGGTGGGCCTGCCAGCGGGCGGCGTGCGGATTGGCGGGGGAGGGGGTGTCGCTCATGGGCTGCTCGGACTACGCGGTCGGCTGTGGGGGGAGGGGGTATTCGGTTCGGCGCTTCGGCTTCGGCTGGTGTGGCGCGGCCGGCTCAGTCTAGCCAGTCGTCGTTCTTGCCCAGCGCGTGGGTCAGGCGCTGCCAGCGGGCGGCGGCCTGGGCGTCGATCTGGTTGCTGGCGGTGTCGACCTTGCAGCCGCCACGGCCGATCTGGCCGTCCTCGACGACGCGCCAACCGCCCTTGTCGAGCTCCTCGCCGATGCCGGCGCGCACCAGCGGGGCGTCCTCCGGGTTGAGCAGCAGCAGCGCCGGCTGCTGCAACACCGGCAGGTATTCGATCGCCTCGCGCACGATCGGCAGCACCAGCTCGGGCTTGACGCGCAGCGCGTTCTTCAGCATGCCCTTGGCCAGTTGCAGGGCCAGCTCGAGCACCTCGTTGGCGATCAGCTGGTCGGCCTCGCGCAGCGACTCGCTGAAGTTGAGCGCCAGCGCGCGCAGCTGCTCGAGCTCCTCGGCGGCGGCGATCTTGCCGTCGGCCAGGGCGTCGGCGTGGCCGGCGGCGTGGCCCTCCTGGTAGCCGTCCAGGCGGGCCTGCTCGCGGATGGCGTCGACCTCCTCCTGGCTGGGATGCTCGGGCGGCGGCGGCGCCGGCGGGCCGAACTCGGCCGCCTCCTGCTCGGCGATGGCGGCGCGGATCTCGGCCTCCTGCAGCGCGAAGGCGGCGATGGCGGCCTGTTCGATCTCGACCTGCCGGGCGTCGCGCGCCGCCTGCACACTGGGGCGCTCGTCGCCGAAGGAGGTCATCTCCCAGCGCTGGTAGGCCGACTGCTGTTCCTTCGGAGTATTAGACAAACGAATCCTCGCCTTTTCCGCCTAGCACGATCTGGCCCTCGTCGGCGAGGCGCCGGACGATCTGCAAAATCTGCTTCTGTTGGGTTTCCACCTCGGACAGGCGCACCGGGCCCTTCGATTCGAGGTCCTCGCGCATCATCTCGCTGGCGCGCGCCGACATGTTGCGGAAGATCTTGTCGCGCAGCTCCTGCGAGGCGCCCTTCAGCGCGATGATCAGCATCTCCGACTGCACCTCGCGCAGCAGCAGCTGGATGCCGCGGTCGTCGATGTCGATCACGTTGTCGAAGACGAACATCTCGTCCATGATCTTCTGCGCCATGTCGTTGTCGTAGTTCTTGATGTTGTCCATCACCGAACCCTCTTGCTCGCCGCTCATGAAGTTGAGGATCTCGGCCGCCGCGCGCACCCCGCCGAGCGAGGATTTCTTGATGTTCTCGTTGCCCGACAGGAGCTTGGTGAGCACGTCGTTGAGCTCGCGCAGCGCGGCCGGCTGCACGCCGTCGAGCGTGGCGATGCGCAGCACCACGTCGTTGCGCAGGCGGTCGGTGAAGTGGCCGAGGATCTCGCAGGCCTGGTCGCGCTCGAGGTGGACCAGGATGGTGGCGATGATCTGCGGGTGCTCGTTGCGGATCAGCTCGGACACCGACTGCGAGTCCATCCACTTCAGGCTCTCGATGCCGGAGGCGTCCTTGCCGCCCAAAATGCGCGACAGCAGCACCGAGGCCTTGTCGTCGCCCAGCGCCTTGGTCAGCACCTGGCGGATGTACTCGTCCGAGTCGAGGCCGACGGTCGAGTTCATCTCCGTCTGGGTGCGGAAGTCCTCCAGCACCTGCACCACCTGCTCGTGGGCGATGCCCTTCATGGTGGCCATCGCCGCGCCCAGCTTGAGCACCTCGCGCGGGCCGAGGAACTTCATCACCTCGGAGGCCTCGGTCTCGCCCATCGCCAGCATCAGGATGGCGGCCTTTTGCAGTCCAGTATTCTCAGTCATTTGTGCCTATCCATGCTTTGATCACCTGCGCCACCACGCGCGGGTCCTCGTTGGCCAGTTTCTTGGCCAGCGCCAGGTTTTCGCGGTAGCCGCGCGCCGTGCTTTCCTCCATCTGCTTGAGCTCCTCTTCGGCGATCAGCTCGTGGTCGATGAAGTCCTCCGGCTCCGGTTCGGGCTCGTCGGGCACCGGCGGCGGCGCGTTCAGGTCGTCGATCTTCTTGAGCACCGGCCGCATCATCGGCCGCACGATGCGCAGCAGGATGTAGAGCAGGATCAGGGCGGTGATGAGGAACTTGGCCAGGTCCTTGGCCATCGGCAGGTTGGCCGGGTCGCGCCACCATTCCAGCACCGGCTCGAAGGGCCGGTCGACGCCGTCGAACGGCGAGTTGGCCACGCTGACGGCGTCGCCACGGTCCTGGCTGTAGCCCATCGCCTGCTTGACCAGGTCGTTGATCTTGACCATCTCCTCGGCCGTGTAGGGCTTGACGCTGACCTTGCCGCTCTTGTCGACGATGCGGCGGTAGTTGACCACCACCGCCACCGTCAGGCGGCGCAGGCCGCCCATGCCGCGCTGCTCGTAGCGCACCGTCTTGTCGACCTCGTAGTTGGTGGTCGACTCCTTGTGGCGCGGGCTGTCGCCGCCGGCCAGGGTGCTGTTGGCCGGCACGCCGGGCGCGCCGGGCACGGCGCCGGGGGCGGCCGCCGTCAGCGGCGCCGTGGCGGTGCCCGGCGGCTGGTTCGACAGGGCGCCCGGGATGCCGGACGGATTGGTGTTGGCGTTGCCGCCCGTTTCGCTGGTCTGCTGGCTGCGGATCGACGAGGCGGCCGGCGGCGAGTTCGGCTTGTAGGTCTCGGCGGCCTGCTCGACCTGGGAGAAGTCGACGTCGGCGCGCGCCTCGGCGCGCACATTGCCCTCGCCGACGATGGGGATGATGATCGACTCGACCTGCTTGATGACCTGCAGCTGCATCTCCTTGACGTACTTGAGCTGGGTCTCGTCCATGTTCTTGGCGTTGGCGCCGGCGCTGCCGTTCTTGTTCAGGTCGGAGATCAGGTTGCCGGCCTGGTCGACCACGGTGACGTTGGCCGGCAGCAGCTCGGGCACGCTGGAGGCGACCAGGTGGATGATGGCGCTGGTCTGCTGCGGGTCGAGCACGCGGTTGGGGTGCAGGTTGAGCAGCACCGAGGCGGTGGGTTTTTGCTGGTCGCGCACGAACACGGACGGCTTGGGCAGCGCCAGGTGGACGCGCGCCGCGTCGACGGCGGCCAGCGACTGGATCGAGCGGGCCAGCTCGCCCTCGAGGGCGCGCTGGTAGTTGACCTGTTCGAGGAACTGCGACACGCCCAGCTTCTGGTTCTCCATCAGCTCGAAGCCGACGTTGCCGCCCTTGGGCAGGCCCTGCGCCGCCAGTTTCAGGCGGATGTCGTGCACCTGCTCGGTGGGCACCAGGATGGCGCTGCCGCTGTCGGAGAACTTGTGCTTGACGTTGAGCTTGTCGAGCTCGGCGGTGATGGCGCCGCCGTCGCGGTCGGTGAAGTTGGAGAACAGCACGCCGTACTCGGGCGGCTTGTTCCACAGCCACAGCGCCAGGCCGACGGCGAGCAGGGCGGCCACGCCCAGGCCGCGCAGGAAGTTCTTGCCCATCGGCGTTTGGATGAAGGGCACTTTCGCCGCCTGCTCGGCCTCGGGGCCGGGCACTGCTGGGTCGATGTCGAGTTCTTCGGCTACTGCCATGGTCGGATTCCGCGTGCTTGGGTTTGGGTTGGCTTGCTTGGCGCGCCCATGTCCGGCGAGGGCATGGGCCAATACAGCACATTATCGGCCGCCCGGGCGCCGCCCCATCGCCGAAACAGACCCTCGTTTACGGTCCTGCTCGGCGCAGCGGACGGCGCCGCTTTTGTTATTCTGACACTCTGACAGCGCAAGTGTGTCGCCATTGTAACGCCGGCGCTGGACCCGTGCGGCGGAATTTGTTCCGTTGCAGCAACGAATTGGAGTCGAGAATGAGAACAGGTGGAATCGATAGTAGCCAGATCCAGGCGATGATCGCGCAGTTGAAGGCCCACGCGACGCGGCCGCAGGCGGCGCCGCCGGTGGTGCAGACCGAGCCGACGGTGGCCAAGGTCAACTTCGCCGACGCGCTGAAGAACTCGCTGGACGCGGTCAACGCCAGCCAGGTCAAGGCCAGCACCATGGGCAAGCAGTTCTCCTCGGGCGACGACAGCGTCAGCCTGTCGGACGTGATGGTGTCGATGCAGAAGGCCAGCATCAACTTCCAGGCCACCGTGCAGGTGCGCAACAAGCTGGTGACGGCCTACCACGAGATCATGAACATGCAGGTGTAGTCGGGAAGGCGGCGCGGCGTCGAGGGTCAGACCCTAGGGTCTGACCCTGGCTCTTTACCCCTGGCCCTACTCCCCTGGCTGTCTGACACGACCGGCGCCGCCGCCAGGCCCGCCGGAATTTTTTCGTCCGCGTTTTCGTCCGCGCCGGGGGCTCAGCCCAGGCCGGCGATGCGGGCGTTGCGCTCGCGTTCGAGCCTGGTGATGTAGCGCTGCACCTGGGCCAGCATGGGGCGGGCGATGTCGACGAAGGCGCAGCCGAGGCGGCGGTTGGACTTGTTGTTGAGCAGGGTCAGGTCGATCGAGTTGCGGATCTGCAGCGAGGTGGCCACCGTGCCGATCTCCGGCAGGTCGATGCGGCAGTCCAGGTAGTTCTTGCCGATGGTGTCGCCCAGCAGCAGCTTGTTGTCCATGATGGCGATGCCGCCGCAGCTGATGTCGGTCAGCGGGAAGGGGTGGCTGCCGCCGCCCAGCTCGGCCGGCAGCGGCACGATGACGCGCACCGGGTTGCTCAGCGGCGTGTTCATGCGGTAGTACTCGCGCCGTTGCAGGCGGATCAGCGTGGCCGGCAGGGCGATGCGCAGCGCCGGGTTGCCCTCGTGGAAGCACAGTTCGACCTTCTCGGCGGAGAACAGGATGCGGATCTTGTCGAGCGTGGTCTCGAAGGTGATGTTGCTGGCGCCGACGATGCGCTGGTTCTGTTCGCGGTCGACCGAGGCGTCGAGGATCACCGCGTTGTGCTCGGGCTGCACGTCGAGGATGGTGGTGACGCAAACGTCGGCCTCGCCGCGCAGCAGCATGCGGATCAGCTGGTTCTTCTCGCCGATGCCGCGCAGCAGGGCGGTGATCTCCCGGCGCGATTCGATCTCGAAATCGTGCCAGTTTTCCAGTTCGGCGTCGTGAATATGTGGGTGCATGCAAGCCAGTCGCTTAGGTCGGTTAAATGTCTGTGTCTGAGGCCGGAGCGGCGCCGGGCGCGCTGTTGAACACCGGGTTCAAATAGCGCAGTTCGGGCGCGTCCGGCTTCTCCGGGGTGTTGCTCGGCTCGGCGGCCGCGGCCGCCGGCTCGCCCGAGGGCGCCGCCGGCAAGGGCGCGCCCGACTTCTTCGCCGCTTCAATATGATATAGCCAGGCCAGCAGTTCCGCAATCGTGCGGTACAGCGTGGGCGGGATCTGTTGGTCCAGGTCGATCTCCATCAGCAGCGACACCAGCTCCTTCGACTCGTGGATGAACACGCCGTGCTCGTTGGCCACGTCGATGATCTGCTCGGCCATCAGGCCGCGCCCCTTGGCCACCACCTTCGGCGCCGGCGCCCCGCTCAGGTAGGCCAGCGCCACCGCCTGTTGCAGCGGGCGGCGCGGCGTGTCGTCAGCCGTCATGCTGGTCCCCGGCGCGGATGGTCAGCGAGGACAGCGGCGAACCGGCCGCCGCCATGGCGCTTTCGAGCCGCTCGGCATAGGCGCGCAGGGTGCCGGCCGACTCCTCGCTGGCGGTCTGCACCTGGATCTGGATCTGGCCGCCGACCACCGTCACGCTGGCCTCGACCTGGCCCAGCAGGGGGAAGCGGAAACGCACGCCGCTGCGCCAGACCTGCTCCGGCGCGGCGCCGTCGTCCTGGCCGCCGGACTGCTGGCCTTGTTCGCGCTGTTCGCGCTGGATGTGCCATTGCATGGGCTGGCCGGGCCAGGCATCGCCCTGCCATTGCACGCGGGCATGCTCCTGGCTGTGCAACTGCTGGTTGACCATTTGCGCCGCCGCCAAGTCGGGGCCGGCGTTGGCGGCGCGCGCGGCCGTCTCGGCGCCGCCCTGCGCCAGTCCCTGCGCCAGCCGCTGCATTTGCGGCTCGCGCATCAGCTCGGGCAGGGTGCGCTGGCCCTTGACCCATTCGGCGACGTGGGATTCATAGAACAGGCCGCTGTTGGCGATGGTCTCGCGCAGCGTCTGCGCCAGCTGCTCGGGCAGCGGCGCGCCGCTGGCCACCAGGGCGGCGCGGCCGACCAGGCCGGCCGACGCGCCGGCCACGCTGTTGGCCGTGCCCAGCACGCTGGTGAGCACGCGCGCCGTCTGGCTCAGTGTGGCCGGCTCGGTGCCGGCGTCGAGTTCGGGTAGGTCGGCCGCCGGCGTCAGCGGCGCGCGGCCCAGCAGGGTGGCGGCCAGGCTGCGGGCCGGGCGGGCGGCGGCCGGCGCGGCGGCAGCCGGCAGGCCGGCCGCCAGCAGGGTCGCGCTGGCGCTGGCGTTGGCCGTGGCCAGGGCGGCGGCCGGATTGGCGGCGGAGTTCGGTGCGGCGCCGGCGGGCGGCGGGAGCGTCGCGCCGGCCGGCGCGGCCGCCGGCGTGGCGCCGCTCGGGAGGGGCGGCGGCGTGGCGGCGCCCGGCAAGGCGGCGCCGGCGCTCGTGCCCGGCGTGGTGCCCGGCGGCGGCGCCGGGGCGCCGCCGGCCGCCGCGCCGCCCGGCAGTGCCGGCTGGCCGGCCGGATTGGCGCCGGCCGGCGGGCGCGGCGTGGCGCCGGGCGGGGTGTGGTTTTCCTGCGAGGGCAGCAGGACGCCCGGGCCGCCGGCCTCGCCGCCGGCCGGTGCCCGGCCGGGCGGCGGCTGGGCGTACACCAGCGCGGTCTGGCCGCCCTGGGCGTGTTCGCCGCCGAACTGGAACACCGGCCGCGGCTGGGCGGCCAGCAGGGTCAGCGACACCTCGGCGCCGACCTGCACGCCGGCCGGCAACTGCATGCGCGCGGCGTTGCCGGCCACCCGCACCAGGTAGCTGCCGTCCTTGTACTGCGACAGCACCTGGCCCTGCAGCGACTGGCCGACCAGGGTTTGCAGCGAGCGCTGGAACTCCTCCTGGCGGCCCTCGCCGGCCGGCACCAGCGGGGTGACGGGGGAGACCGGGCCGGCCGGCGTCACCAGCGCGTCGATGCGCGGCAGCATGGCGCCGCTTAGACGCCGCCGTAGGCGTCGACCAGGCGCCGCTCGGTGCCGGTGTTGTTGATCAGCGCGGACAACTGGGCCATCCACGGCATGGTCAGGTCGCGGATCTGGCGGTCGGCCGTCAGCATCTGGCGGATCAGTTCGATCTTGCGCTCGCGCTCGGCGCCTTGCATGGGCGCGCGCGGCTCCTGTTCGGTCAGCAGTTGCAACTGGGCCGTGCATTGCTCCTCGAGCAAGACCAGGCCGTCCCAGTCGTTGCCCCGGGCGGCGGCCAGCATTTGTTCGGTCAGTTGCGCCATGGCGCCGTACACGTTCAGCACTTGTTGGTTGTTCATCATGGGTCAGGCGCTCGCGAGAGTGGTGGGAAGGGGGTGTTTGCCGGTCGCGGCCGGGGTGTCGCCGATGGCGTTCCAGGCGTCGCGCAGTTCGGTCAGCAGGCGCCGCACCTCCTCGACGATGCCGGTGTCGTTCTTCAGGTTGGCCGTCAGCAGGCGCGCGCTCATGTACTCGTAGAGCGAGTCGAGGCCCTCGGCGATCTCGCCGCCGGCTTTTTTGTCGAGCGAGGCGCGCAGGCCGCTGTCGATGATCATGATGGCCTTCGAGATCGACTTGCCCTTGGCCTCGATGTCGTTGCCGCGCATGCTCAGCAGGGCCTGGTTGAGGGCCACCACGGCGCCGTCGAACAGCATGACGATCAGCTTGTGCGGGCTGGCGGCGACGACGCCGGTTTCCATGCCCACCTTGGCATAGGCGTTGACGCCGGTTTGTCGGGATCCGAACATTGTTGGTCTCCTGTGAAATTAGTTCTTGGCGATGGCCGCCAATTGTTGCGTCAGGTACTGCTGCGTCGTCCCCAGGCTGGCCATCGCCTTGTCCAACGCGGTGTACTGCTTGCGGTAGCGCGCCTCGACATCGATCAGGCGGGTGTTGAATTTTTCCTTCTGCTTGCTGATGTCCTGCACGCTCTTGTTCAGACCGGAGGTGCGGCTGGCGATCAAACCCTTGGCGCCGAGGAAGCTGCTGGCCATCGTGTTGAGCTGGTAGGCGTAGCCCTGCGAGAAGCCGATGCTGCCGCGCGAGCCGAGGGCCTCGCCCTTTACTTCCAGCTTCAGGCCGTCGATCGGCGCGCCGGGCTGGCCGGTCAGGGTTTGGCCGTCGCCCTTGGCCGCATAGCCGCCGATGGTGCCGGCCACATCGACGCCGTCGACCGGCGCGCCGGCACCGAACAGATCGGCGACGGCGGTGCCGGTGTCGCTGGTCAGGCTGATGTTCGATTTCGAACCGTAGCGGTTCGAGGTAATCAACAGCTTGCCGTTGTCGTCCACCTTGACCGCCACGGTGGCGCCGGCGTTGCTGAAATTGGTGGCGCCGTTGATCGCCGATTGCAGCATGGTGGCCAGCGCGGCGGGCGTGTAGTTGCCCGCCGCCAGCCGCACCGATGCGGTGTTGGTGGTGACGCTGGGCACCACGTCGTTGAGCTTGACGGTCCACACGGTGTCGGCGGCGATCACCGTGTCGGCCGGCGCCGCCGTGTCGGCAACCTGGGTGGCCTGGGTGGCCAGGGTGGTGATGTCGATGGCGTAGTTGCCGGCCTGGGTTTTGGCCGCCGAGCTGACGAAGCTGATCTGGTCGTCGCTGCTCTTGCCGACGGCGGCGAACAAGCCGGCGATGTCGCTGAAATTGTTGGCGACGGCCTTGCCCAGCTTGGCGCTGTCGAGGGTCAGGCTGCCATCCTTCTGGAACGAGATGCCGATTTGCGACAGGTTGGTCAGGTTGCCTTTCAAGCCCTGGATCGCGCCCGACATCTGGCGCCGCATTTGCGCCTGCAGGTTCTGGATGGTGCTGTCGCCCAGCAGGGGGCCGCCGGACTTGGTGTCGGCGTCGTAGCCGCTGAGCTGTTTGATCTGGTTGTTCAACTCGTTGTAGGCCTTGACGAAGCCGTTGACCGAGGTGTTGACGGTGGAGGTGTCCTTGGCCACCGTCAGGCTGGCGCTGCCGGTCTTGAGGGCGCTCAGCGTCACCCCTTCGATGGCGCCGGTGATGCTCGACGAGGAACTGGTCACGTCGATGCCGTTGACGTTGGCGCGGGTGTCCTGGGCCGCCGTCTTCTGGCTCAATTTCTGCACGCCGGCCGGATCGTAGCTGAGCAGATCTTCCAGCGCCGGGTCGGCCGCCGCGCCGCCGCTGCCGCTGACGGTGATTTTCATCGTCGAGGTGGCGCCCGTCGCGCTGGAGGTCAGCACCAGATGGAAGGGGGTGGCACTGCTGCCGGTGCTGCCATCCGAGACGATGCTGGCGGTGACGCCGAAATTGCTTTTGTTGATGGCGTCGCGGATGCCCTGCAGCGTATTGTTCTTGTTGTCGATAACGATGTTGCCGCTGCTGCGGGTGCCGTCCTGGCTGAAGGTGGCGCCGCTGTAGGCGCCGCCGATGCCGGCCGTCAGGCCGGCGGCGGCCGGATTGCTGCCGCCCACGTTGATCTGGCTGCCGTCGGTCGACTGTAGCGAGATCGAGCTGATCGCGGTGACGGTCGAGCCGTTGTTGGCGCTGCCGCTGTTGTTGATGCCGCCGCTGACGGCGCCGGTGACGTTCTCGACGACGGCGATGTTCGAGCCGTCGGCGTTGCTGAAGCGCAGCGTGCCGTCGGCGGCGAGGCCGCTGAAGGTCAGGTTGGCGTCGGCCAGGGCGCGGGTGACGGCGGTGTCGCCGGTCAGCGCGGCGTCGATGCTGGCGGCCGTGACGCCGGCGCCGCCGGCCACGCCGGCGGCCTGGGTGGCGAGCGTGATGCCGCCCACCGTCAAGGCGTAACTGCCGCCGCCGCCGGTGTCGACATTGCCGAAGCTGCTGGCGCCGGCGCCGCCGAACAGGTCGGCGCGGGTGGTGGTGGCGCTGGCCTTGGCCGACACGCCCGTGGTGGCGCTCTTGGCGTTGATGGCGTCGGCCAGCAGTTTGGCGCTGCGCGTGCTGGCGTCGGTGGCGATGGCGGTGTTGTTGATGCTCAGCGCGCCGGGCGTGATGCCGCCGCTGAGCACGCCGCTGCCGAGGGCGTTGCCGGCCAAGCCGAAGGTGCCGCCGCTGGCGGTGCCCATGGAAATGTTAATCACGTTGCTGCCGCCCAGGCCGATCGCCGCCGAGCTGGTCTTGTAGCCGCCCGAGGCCAGCGTTTGCGCCTGCGCCACCTGGCTGATGTTGACCCGGTAGGTGCCGGCCTGGGCCTTGCTGGTGGCCGCGCCGGTGAGGACGTTGACGTCGCTGGAGTTGCTGCTGAGCGATTGGAAACTCGACAGCGAGCTCAGACCCGCCAGCGAGGACTGGAAGGTGCCGACCGCGCCGGACAGGGTGCCGAAGGACGTCACCTTGGTCAGGTAGGACGCCGCCTTCTTGTCCATCGTCGCCAGCGGCGCCGACTCGACCGCCATCAACTTGGTGATGATCTCGTTGACGTTTAGATTCGATCCGATGCCGGGTGAGGATATGCCCACGATGAACTCCTGTGTAAAACAACAATATAAGACATTATCGGCAGAATCAAAGGCGACTTGAGAGGGGGAAAGCCGGGCTTGTTCATGGTTCGCCCAAAAGAACGGGCAAACGGTGCGGGAAATGCGGGTGGCAGCGGCGCCGATGCGGCGGTGGCGGGGAGGGGGGCGGCGCGGCGCGGGCGCCGTTCACACACGATGGTAGCGCTCGCCGGGGTGTCGGGCGAGGAAAAGGCGGGCGCGCGCGTGGCGCGCCGCCTCAGGCGGTTTGCTTGATCAGCAAACCCTTGGTCGAGTCGAGCGACTTGGCGATCTCCAACGCCTCGGGCGAGGGGATCTGGCGCAACACCTCCTTGGTGGTCTGGTCGATCACCTTGACGACGGTGCGCTTGCTGTCCTGGTCGATGGAGAACTCCAGGCCCTGCGACTTGGCCTGCGACGATTTGTTCAGCTGCGATACCGCTTGGGTCACCTGTTCGAGCGTGGGGGTGGGCGCCGGGCCCTTGACGGCGGCGGCCGTCTCCAGCGCGGTGGCGGGCGCGCGCCCGGCCTGCTGCAGGGCGGCCGTCTCGGCGCCGAACTGTGGCCGCTCTGCCGTCCTGGCCGGGGCGGCCGAACCGATTGAGTCGATAGTCATGATGCTTCCTTTGTGAAAAATCCCCGGCTGCGCGAGGCAGCCGGGGAACCGGTCGAATTCGATGTGTTTTTCCTAACTCACACCGGATTAGCCACGCAGCAGCGACAGCACGCCGTTCGGCAGCGAGTTGGCCTGGGCCAACATCGCGGTGCCGGCTTGTTGCAGGATCTGGCCGCGCGTCAGGTTGGCCGTTTCCGAGGCGAAGTCGGTGTCTTGAATCCGGCTACGCGAAGCGGACAAGTTCTCCGTCGTCGTGTTCAGGTTCGAGATGGTCGAGGCGAAACGGTTCTGGATCGCACCGAGGGCCGCGCGGTTGCTGTTGATCTGGTTCAGGGCCGCGTCGATGGTGCGCAGCGCCTTGTTCGAACCGTCGACGGTGCTGACGTCGAGCTTGGAGACCGATTGCAGGTCCGAACCGGTGGCGGTCGCGACGATGTCGGTGGAGCCGGACGACAGGGAGAAGCCGTTGTCGGACGAGAAGTCCAGGTGGCCGCCGACGGTTGTATAGGCGGGGGTGATCGGTGTGCCGGCGACGGGGGCGCCAATGACGGCCGATTCCGCCGCCCGGACGGCAGCCACGGAGCCGTTGGCCGGCTTGTCGGCGCCACGCATGACGGCGGTGGCGAGCGAGTCGTTGGTCGCGAAGTTGGTGTTGCCGATCTGGATGTCCGAGCCCGACGAGTTGCTCAGTTGGATCTCTTTTTGGCCGGAATCGCCGACCTTGACCGCTGCGCTGATGCCGGTGGTGCCGACCTGGGCGTTGATCGCCTGGGCCAGCGCGGACAGGTCGCCGCCCTTGATGTTGGCCGAAATCGTCACGGCGGAGGAGTTCGCGTCGTTCTCGACCGAGTTGTCGCCGCGCAACTGGAGCTGGACCGAACCGTCGGCGATGGCGATTCCGCCCAAGCCGCTCAGTGTCGCGGTGGTGGTGGCGGTGGCCGTCACGCCGGTTTTCGACGTCAGCGCGTTGACGCCGGCGGCGATTTTCTTGGCGCTCTCGCCGGCCGTCACGGCGACGTCGGTCGCAGTGCTGCTGGTGTTGGTGGTGAAGCTCAGCGTTTGGGCGGTGATCGCGTTGGCGGCGGTGCCGGTGGAGGTTGAGCTGCTCGACGCGGTGTTGCCATACAAGGCGCTCACCGAGTTGTTGCCGATGTCGGTGGCGCGGGCCGATTGGACGCCGACGTTGATGGTTTGGTTGGCGTTGGCGCCGACCTGGAACTGCGACGAGGTCAGCGAGCCGTCCAGCACGTTCTGGCCGTTGAACTGGGTGGTGTTGGCGACGCGGTCGAGTTCCTGCGACAGGGCCGAAACCTCGCCCTGGATCGACTTGCGGTCGGAATCGGAGTTGGTGCCGTTGGCCGACTGCACGGCCAGTTCGCGGATACGTTGCAGCAGGTCGCCGGCGGTGCTCAAACCACCCTCGGCCGTTTGCGCCAGCGAGATGCCGTCGTTGGCGTTGCGCGCTGCCTGGGTATTGCCGCGAATTTGCGACGTGAAGCGTTCCGAGATGGCCAGGCCGGCGGCGTCGTCTTTTGCGCTGTTGATGCGCAAACCGGACGACAGGCGTTGCAGCGACGTCGACAGGGCGGACTGGGAGCCGGTCAGGTTACGTTGCGAATTCAGCGAAGCAATATTGGTGTTGATGGTTTGTGCCATGATGTTTCTCCAGGTATTCGATTCGGGCTAGCTGCTCAGTTCACTTTGGTCTGCCCCCACATTCCGGGACATTCAAACCGCCGTTGTAATGGATAACGGTTGCCGCACGGGAAAACTTAACGGGGAAAACTTGCTAAATTTCTTTCCAAAGGGCTAAACATCAGGCAGGCATGTTCGCTTAAACGACCGCGTGCGGCCGATCTTTAGGGTGAAAATAATTATATTTTCGACCTAATTTCCTTGCGGATTGGGTGGCGCGCGCCCGGCGCGGACGAAAAAAAGGCCCGACAAGGTCGGGCCCGGGGGCAACGGCGGCGGCGCGGACGGCTAGTCGGCGACGACGACGCGGTTCTTGCCGGTCTGCTTGGCCGTGTACATGGCCTTGTCGGCCCGCTTGACCAGCTCGCCCTGGTCCTCGTTGGGGCGGCGCAGCGCCACGCCGGCCGAGAAGGTGATCAGCACCTTCTCGTTGTCGTGCAGGAAGAAGTGCTTGGTCAGCTCGCGCTGCAGCCGGGTCATGGTCTGCGAGGCCGCCTCGACGCTGGTCTCGGGCAGCAGGATGAGGAACTCCTCGCCGCCGAAGCGGGCGATCACGTCCATCGAGCGCAGCGTGTCCTTGACGATCTTCACCAGGTGTTTCAACGCCGCGTCACCGGCGATGTGGCCATAGGTGTCGTTGAGGCGCTTGAAGTCGTCCAGGTCGAGCATGGCGATGCACAGCGGCGTGCCGCGGCGGTCGGCGCGCGCCGTCTCGCGCTCGAACACGTCGTCCAGGCCGCGCCGGTTCAGGCTGCCGGTCAGCTGGTCCTCGCGCACCAGCTCGCTCATATGCTGCAGCTTGGCCTCGAGCGCGTGGATGCGCTGCTCGGCGTCCTGCACCTCCTGGCGCGCCAGCACCATCTTGTCGCGCGCGCGCAGCGCCTCTGTCTGCACGATGCGGGTCTCGCGCAGCACCTCGTCGAGGATCTGGTTGAGCTCGTTGATGTTGTCGGCCCGGCTGATCTTCTCCGAGTAGCCGCCGATCTTCTCGTGGAAGTCGCCGGTCGAGGCGGCCACCTGGCCGAGCCGGTCGATGAAGGTCATCATCATGTTCTTGACGGTCAGCTTGACGTCGCTCAGGCTGTGCTTGAGCTGGCTCTGCTTGTAGATCACGTCCTTCAGGCTGCGCGTGGCCTCCTCCAGCGCGCGCTGGTCGATCGGCCCGGCGATCAGGTTCTGCACCGCCTCGATCTGGCCGCGCAGCCAGCTGTCGTCGTCGAGCAGCTCGCTGACGTTCTCCAGCAGCAGCTTGAACAGGCGCAGCAGCAGCTCCTGCTGCTCGGCCGTGTCGCCGCTTTTCAGTTCGATCTGGTAGCACAGCTGCTTGAGGCGCAGCGCGATCTCGGCCAGCGCCTCCTCGCTGTGGGCCTGCTTGGTGGCGGCGCCGAGCGACTCAGCCTCGGCCACCAGGGCCGGCGTGCCGGTCAGCAGCGAGGCGACGGCGAAGGTCAGCGTGCGGCTGAGCAGGTCGCGCAGCACGCGGGTGTGCTCGCCGTCCGGCACCAGGCTCTCCACGCCGGGCTTCTTGGCCAGCCGCTCGACCAGCTGCGACAGCGCCTTGGCGTAGCCGTCCCAGTCGCGCGCCTTGACGGCGCGGTTGAAGCGGCGGCCGAAGTCGGTCAGGTCGCCCGGCGTCTCGCTCAGGCGGGTGGCGAACTCGGCGAGCAGGTTTTCCGGGCCGGGGTCGGCCACGCCCAGCGGCGCGGCGGCCTCGTCGGCGCTGTTGGCGATGCCGGCGATCTCGCAGTAGGCGGCGCGGTAGGCTTCCGGGGTCGGCGCGATGCGGTGGGCGGCCAGGCGGCGGAAGGCCTCGCGGGCGATATCGGCGGGGTTCTGCTCGGCCGCGGCGGCCGGGGGTGTTTTGTTCGACATGGTGCGCACAGCCTCTTTAAGGGATTACTGACTAGCTCAATGATATGCGAGCCCCCGGCCGGCCATTCGGCCAATAAGGCGGGGGAAGGCAGCTCACTTTGCGGCTTGCCAGGCCGACCACCATCTTATCATCTTACAAACACCGACCGCGCAAATCGTCCACTTACTTGTGTTTTGCTAGTATCGGCCGCGCAACGCCTACTCGATCAGCTGGTTCTTGATGGCGTAGTGGGTCAGTTCGGCGCTGTTCTTCAGCTTCATCTTGACCAGCAGGCGGGCGCGGTACTCGCTGACCGTCTTGACCGACAGCGACAATTCCTTGGCGATGTCGCCCACCGTCTTGCCGGAGGCGATCATGGTCAGGGTCTGGTACTCGCGGTCGGACAGGCAGTCGTGCGGCGGCGCCTCGTGGTCCTCGCCGACATGGTTGGCCAGCTCCTGGGCCAGCGCGGCGCTGATGTATTTGAGGCCGCCGGCCACCTGGCGGATCGCCGTCACCAGCTCCTTGGGCGCGCTCTGCTTGGTCAGGTAGCCGGCCGCGCCGGCCTTGAGCGAGCGGATCGCGTACTGGTCCTCGCGGTGCATCGACAGCATCAGCACGGCCAGCTCGGGCTTCTCCTTTTTGATCTGCTTGAGCACCTCGATGCCGCTGCGGTCGGGCATGGAGATGTCGAGCAGCATCACCTGGCACTCCGACTTGCGGAACAGCTTGATGGCGTCGAGGCCGTTCTCGGCCTCGCCGGCGACGACGATGTCGCGCGTCTCGGCCAGGATCTGCTTGAGGCCCTCGCGCACGATGGCGTGGTCGTCGGCGATGAACACCTTGATGAGGGCTTTGTCGGTCATGGTTGAATCGTCATGTGTTGGGTCGTCACTATTTCGGTGGAGCAATACTTGCTATTGTAGCCCCGGCGGCGGCGGCGATGAGCGATTCGCGCGCGCTTTCGCGTTTTATTTTAATGGCGACAACAGTGCCGCCGCCCACCGCGTGGCTCAGCGTCAATGTGCCGCCCAGCGCATTGGCCCGCTCGACCATGCCGCGGATGCCGAAGGAGTGCGGTTTGGCGCGGTCGGCCTGCCAGATGCCGCCGCCGTTGTCGCTGATCTTCAGGCTGACGTAGTGGCGCGTCTGGGCCAGCTTGACGGTGACCCGGCTGGCCTTGGCGTGCTTGGCGATGTTGGTCAGCGCCTCCTGGAAGATGCGGAACAGGGCGGTGGCCTGGTCCAGGTCGAGGTCGATCTCCTTCTGGTTGGCGCTGAAGCTGCAGTGCAGCCCGGCCTGCTTCTCGAACTCGCGGCTCTGCCAGGCCAGCGCGGCGACGATGCCCAGGTCGAGCATCGAGGGGCGCAGGTCGAGCGAGATGCGGTGCACCGCGTCGATGGTGCGGTCGACCAGGGCGTCGAGGTAGCCGGCCTTCTCCTGCAGGGCGGCGTCGTCGGCCGGCAGGCGCCGCGCCAGCATGGCCAGCGCCATCTTGATGGCGGTCAGGTTGCCGCCCAGGTCGTCGTGGATCTCGCGCGCGATGCGGGTGCGCTCCTGCTCCTTGACGCGCTCGATGTGGGCGGTCAGCTCGGCCAGCCGGGCGCGCGACTGGCGCACCTCGAGCTGCTCGAGCCGGCTCTCGGTGATGTTGGTCATGATGCCCTCCCATTGCACGCTGCCGTCGGCCAGCGCGCGCGGGGTCGAGCGCAGGTTGATCCATTTGACGTCCTTCCAGGCCTCGACCCAGATGCGGCCCTCCCAGTTCCAGCTCCACAGCGCGGCGGCCGAGGCCTGCATCGAGTCGAGGTAGGACTTGCGGTCGTCGGCCAGGATCAGCTGCAGGAAGCGGGCCGGCTCGGCGGCCAGCTCGGCGGCGGTCAGGCCGAGCAGGGCCTGGCAGCCGTCGCTCAGGTAGGGGAAGGAGACGGCGCCGGCGGCGTCGACGGCGAACTGGTAGACCAGGCCGGGGGTGTTGGAGACGATGGCGTTGAAGCGCGACTGGACCTGTTCCAGTTCGGCCGCCAGGGCGGCCGGTTCGCGGCCGGGGGGGAGGGTGCTGTGCATAAAATAGTGTGGTGGTGGGGTGTCAGGGGCCGTGGCGGGCGCGCCGGCGCGCCGCCAGGCGCAGGCGCAGGCGGCGCAGCAGGCGTTTGAGCAGGACGGCGACGGGGCGGCGCAGGGCGGCGGTGGCGCGGGCGACGCGGCGCCAGGCGGGGCTGGCGCGCAGCCGGGCGATCCAGGCGGCCTTGCGCGGCAGGAACCAGTCGAGCAGGGCGGCGAACCAGGCCAGGCGGCGCAGCGCCGGCAGGGTCAGCGTGTAGAGCCGCGCCACCGCCGCCGCGCCGACCAGCTTGGCCAGCACGATGACGGCGACGCCCCAGGCGGAGTGGCCGCGGGCGATGGCCAACAGGGCCAGCAGCTTGACCGGCAGCAGCGCCAGGGCCGGCAGCAGGAACAGCGCCATCGCCGCGCGCGGGCCGAGCGCGGCGACGCGGCGCTCCAGCGCGGCCAGCGGCGCCAGGCGGGCCAGCAGGGCGTTCAGGCGCGCGCCGGCGCGCCACAGCCAGTCCTCGCCCAGCAGGACGATGGCGGCCAGGTAGACCAGCGGGGCGGAGAGGAGGCGCCTGAGCGAATGCAATAGTGTCATCGGTGAGTGGCCGGGCGGCCGGGATGGCTCGATGATACGTGAAAAAGCCGCCCCTGCGACGCAAACAGGGCGGCGTCGGCCGGCGCCAGCCGCTACAATGGAGAGATGAACAAAGCATTCGTGAAAGAGTCCGACCAGGACGACGACGACGAGGCCGCGGCGCTGGCCCTGGCCATCCCGCCGGGCTCGAAAAACTACATCACGCCGGCCGGCTACCAGCGCATCAAGGACGAGCTGCTCGAGCTGATCGACGTGGCGCGGCCCGAGGTGGTGCGCATCGTCCACTGGGCCGCCTCCAACGGCGACCGCTCGGAGAACGGCGACTACATCTACGGCAAGCGGCGCCTGCGCGAGATCGACCGGCGCATCCGCTTCCTCACCAAGCGCATGGACCTGGCCGCCATCGTCGACCCCAGCGTGCACCACGGCAGCGACCAGGTGTTCTTCGGCGCCACCGTCACCTACAGCAACCAGGACGGCGAAACGCGCACCATCACCATCGTCGGCATCGACGAGCTCGACCCGCTGAAGGGCAAGATCAGCTGGGTGGCGCCGGTGGCGCGCGCGCTGACCAAGGCGCGCGAGGGCGACCTTGTCAGCTTCCAGGCGCCGCACGGCGTCGAGGAGATGGAGATCCTCGAAGTGAGCTACCCGGCGCCTGCCGGGGAATAGTGGCGGGGAAAACGAGGGTCAGACCCTAGGGTCTGACCCTGGCGCACTGCTGGCGGCGGGTTCCGCACGGCGAGTCTTTTCCACTTCATCCTATTCTTTGCGCCTACGCCACGACCAAGTTCGCCACGCCTTGCGACACGTCAGGGCATGGCGGCAGGTGCTAGCCATACTGGCCGTTCCGACCAGCTAGGAATGCCGCCATGCCGCGCCGCGCCCGCCTCGTGTTGCCCGATGTCCCGCTGCACATCATTCAACGAGGAAACAACCGGCAGCAATGTTTCTTTGCCGATGCGGACTACCTGGCCTACCTTGATTGGCTGGAAGAGCTGGCGGGGCGCTCCGAATGCCGGGTGCACGCCTATGTCTTGATGAGCAACCACATTCATTTGCTGTTGTCCGCGTCAAATGTTGCTGCGCCGGGCGCGCTGATGAAAATGCTTGGACAATACTTCACCCATCATGTGAATCGACGCTATCAGCGCACAGGGACGCTATGGGAGGGGAGATACAAGTCTTGCCTGGTGCAGGAAGACGGCTACTTGATGCAGTGCCAACGCTACATCGAATTAAATCCGGTGCGCGCGCACTTGGTGTCCGATCCGGCGCGCTACCGATGGTCCAGCTATCGTGGCAACGCCGAAGGGCATGGTGATCCGATTCTCACTCCGCATCCGCTCTACCTGGGCCTGGCCAGTGATGCTGGTCAGCGACGGCAAGCATATCGAGCCTTGTTTGGAAGCCCGTCCAAGCAAAAGCGGATAGACGATCTGCGCTTGGCAACGAACAGCGACTTTGCTTGGGGAGACCAGGCGTTCATGACGCGCGCCGCCGCTGTACGAAAACAGGGTCAGACCCTAGGGTCTGACCCTATGTGAGCGATCCCTCGATCCGCCAGCAGTTCGCCCTAGCTGCGCTCGCGCAGGATGCGGTTGACGCCGACCACGCGGCGCACGTTGCGCAGCAGGCCGGCCAGGTGCACCCGATCCTTCACCTGGATGGTGAAGCGCAGCTGGTGCAACACGTGTTCCTTGTCCTCGTCCATGCCGACGTAGGTGATGTTGGCGTCGGACTCGCCGATCTCGGCGGCGACGCGGGCCAGGATGCCCTTCTCGTTGTTGATCAACAGCTTGATGCGGCTGTCGAAGCGGCGGTTCAGCTCGGTGCCCCACTTGACGGCGATCCAGCGGTCCGGCTCCTTGGCCTTCTGCCGCTTGGCCAGGGTGCAGTCGGTGGTGTGCACCTGCAGGCCCTGGTCGCGGCGCAGCTGGCCGATGATCTGGTCGCCGGGGATCGGCAGGCAGCACTGCGCCAGCTGCACCGAGACGCCCTCGCTGCCGCAGATGGTCACCGGGTCGAGCTCGGCGGCGCTGTTGTGGTCGATCGGCGCGCTGGCCGACTCGCCGCCGATCAGGCCGAAGATGTGGCGCGCCACCAGCGCCGCCATGCGCTTGCCGATGCCGATGTCGGCGAACAGCTCGTCGAGCGACTTGGCGCTCGACTCGTTGAGCAGGCGCTCGATCAGCTGCTCCTCCATCACCGGGTTCAGCCCCAGCGTGGTCAGCGCCTGCGCCAGCAGCTGCTGGCCCAGCACGATCGACTCGGGCAGGTTGATGGTGCGCAGGTGGTGGCGGATGGCCGAGCGCGCCTTGCCGGTGCGCACGAAGGACAGCCAGGTCGGACTGGGCCGCGAGTTCGCGTCGGTGACGATCTCGACGATGTCGCCGTTGCGCAGCTCGGTGCGCAGCGAGGCCGCTTCGCCGTTGATGTTGACCGACACCGTGTGGTCGCCGATCCCGGTGTGGATCGAGTAGGCGAAGTCGACCGGGGTGGCGCCGCGCGGCAGGGCGATGATCTTCGACTTCGGCGTGAACACGTAGACCGAGTCGGGGAACAGGTCGACCTTGACGTGTTCGAGGAACTCGGCCGAGTCGCCGGTCTGCTGCTGGATGTCGAGCAGCGACTGCAGCCAGGCGTGGGTGCGCTGCTGCAGGTCGCTCAGGTTGGACTCGCCGTTCTTGTACAACCAGTGGGCCGCCACGCCGGACTCGGCGGTGCGGTGCATGTCCTGGGTGCGGATCTGGAACTCGACCGGCGTGCCGTAGGGGCCGATCAGGGTGGTGTGCAGCGACTGGTAGCCGTTCAGCTTGCGGATCGCGATGTAGTCCTTGAACTTGCCCGGCATCGGCTTGTACAGCGAGTGCAGGGTGCCCAGCGCGACGTAGCAGTTGGGGAAGCTGTCGACGACGACGCGGAAGCCGTACACGTCGAGCACCTGCGAGAACGACAGGTGCTTGCCGCGCATCTTGCGGTAGATGCCGTACAGGGTCTTCTCGCGGCCGTACACCTCGGCCTCGATGTTGGCCATCGCCAGCGTGCTCTTGACCGACTCGAGGATCTTCTTGACCACCTCGCGGCGGTTGCCGCGCGCCGCCTTGACCGCCTTGGCCAGGGTGCGGTAGCGCATCGGGTAGAGGTGCGAGAAGGACAGGTCCTGCAGCTCGCGGTAGATGTTGTTGAGGCCGAGCCGGTGGGCGATCGGCACGTACACCTCCATGGTCTCGCTGGCGATGCGCGCCTTCTTGGCCGGCGCCATCACCTCGAGGGTGCGCATGTTGTGCAGGCGGTCGGCCAGCTTGATCAGGATGACGCGCACGTCCGAGGCCATGGCCAGCAGCATCTTGCGGAAGTTCTCCGCCTGCGCCTCGATCTGGCTCTGGAACTCGATCTTCTCGAGCTTGGACAGGCCGTCGACCAGGCTGGCGACGGGGGCGCCGAAGCGCTCGATCAGCTCGTCCTTCTTGACGTCCTGGTCCTCCATCACGTCGTGCAGCAGGGCCGCCATGATGGCCTGGGCGTCGAGCTTCCAGTCGGCGCAGATCTCGGCGACGGCGATCGGGTGGGAGATGTAGGGTTCGCCCGACTTGCGCACCTGGCCCAGGTGCATCTCGTCGGAGAAGCGGTAGGCCTCCTTGACCTTTTGCAGGTCGGCCGGGCTGAGGTACTCGGCCAGCTTCTCGCGCAGATGGGTCACCGAGGCGACGCCGGCGTTCAGGGTGGGGGTCGCCAGCGGCGAGGCCGAGACGATGCCGGCGCCGGAGGCGCCGTTAGTGCCCGCGCCGGACGCGGCGGCGCCCGGCGCGTTGGCCGGGCTGTTGGCCCGCGTGGCGGGCTTGCCGCTGGAGGGAAGGTCGGCGGGATTCAGGTTCATACAGGGTGCGGTCCGTCGCAGTGTGACGCAGTGCGAATGTCAAAAATTTTACAATTGGTGCCTGAACTACCGCGCCATGCTCACTGCCGGGGAACGCAGGTTCCCAACTTACATTGGAACCTTTTTCAACATTTCAATGCCGACCTTGCCGGCGGCGATTTCGCGCAGGGCGACCACGGTCGGCTTGTCCTTGGCCTCGACCTTCGGGGTGTGGCCTTGCAGCAGTTGGCGCGCGCGGTAGGTGGCGGCCAGGGTCAGCTGGAAGCGGTTTGGAATGGTTTTCAGACAATCTTCAATAGTAATACGGGCCATCTTGATTCCTCTAGCGTGGTGTTTTTTTATTCAGCGTGGATGCCCAACTGGGCGAACAGCGAGGCGTTGCGGGCCGCTTGTTGCGCAAACCGGCAACGGGCCGCTCGGACGATCGCGCTCAGCTCCGACAGGGCGACCGAAAATTCTTCGTTGATGATAGCATACTCGAACTCCGGAGCGTGGGCGATTTCGCCGCCGGCCGCCAGCAGGCGCCGCGTGATCACGTGCGGTTCGTCGGTGGCGCGCTTGTTCAGGCGCTCCTCCAGCGCGGCGATCGAGGGCGGCAGGATGAAGATGCCGGCCGCCTGCGGGAACTGCTTTTTCACCTGGCGGGCGCCCTGCCAATCGATTTCCAGCAGGATGTCGGTGCCGGTCTTCATCTGCTGCTCGACCATGATGCGCGAGGTGCCGTAGTAGTTGCCGTGCACCTCGGCCCATTCGAGGAACTCGCCGGCGGCGGCGCGGGCGACGAAGTCCTCGGCGCTGGTGAAGTAGTACTGCTTGCCGTGGGTCTCGCCCGGACGGGGCGCGCGGGTGGTGGTCGAGATCGACAGCTTGATGGCCGGCTCCTGCGCCAGCAGCGCGTTGACCAGGGTCGACTTGCCGGCGCCGGACGGGGCCACCACCATGAACAGGCTGCCGGAGAAGGCGTTGGCTTGGGTCATGTTAATCCTTCGAAACGTGGGCGGGCAGCGCGCTATGCTCGAATAATACCGCTGTGCGTCGCCCAAAGGCGTATTTTACCAAAAGCAACGCTTTGCGGCCAAGCAAGATCGCGTCGATTCGGCGGAATTCCCGCCGCCCGGTGCTAGACTAGTCAGGTACCTAGCTGAAGGGGGATACTCATGAGAACTTGGCCTGTGCAAGACGCCGAAGCGCGTTTCGGCGAATTTCTTGACGCCTGTCTGGCGGACGGCCCGCAGATGGTGACCCGGCGTGGCGCCGAAGCGGCCGTGCTGGTGTCGGCGGACCAATGGCGGCGTTTGCAAGGTGGCGCCAAACCATCGTTGAAGGAGTTGCTTCTGTCGGATTTGGCGCGCACGGACTCGTTGGTACCACCTCGGGCAGTGGCGCGGCGTAGAGCTGTCAAGCCTGTTCGATAGTCTAGCTGCGTGTTTCTGCTCGATACCAATGTCATTTCGGAATTACGCCGGCGTCGGCCGCACGGCGCTGTCGTTGCGTGGATGGGCTCGGTGGCGGAGGGGGATTTGTACTTGTCGGCGGTGAGCTTGGGTGAGATTCAAGCCGGCATAGAGTTGACTCGTCGTCGGGATGCCGCCAAGGCTGTGGAAATTGAGCAATGGGCCGATATGATTTCGGCGGACTACAATGTGCTGCCGATGGAAGCGGAAACTTTTCGCCTCTGGGCGCGCCTCATGCACGGGCGCTCCGATACCCTGTATGAGGATGCCATGATCGCGGCGACGGCAATGCAGCATGAGCTTACTGTGGTGACGCGCAATGTCGGTGACTTCAAACACTTCGACGTTAAGCTATTGAATCCCTTCGACCAGAAACCCGGCTGACCAGTATTCTATGCAGGTGGTGCTTGACGGCGGCGAGAGTGGGCACGGCGGCTGCGCTCGACAACATGCGCTCGATAACAAGGTATGTGCACGATAACACCAGCTCCGTTATCGTGCAATTTCCCGGTTATCGTGGCGCCGGCCGGCGCGGCTTATTCCAGGTTCTGCACCTGCTCGCGCATCTGCTCGATCAGCAGCTTCAGTTCCATCGAGGCGTCGGCCAGTTCCTTGACGGAGGCCTTGGCGCCCAGCGTGTTGGCCTCGCGGTTGAGTTCCTGCATCATGAAGTCGAGGCGCTTGCCGACCTGGCCGCCCTTTTTCAGGATGTGGCGGGTCTCGTTCAAGTGGGCCGACAGGCGGCCCAGCTCCTCGGCCACGTCGATGCGGATGCCGTACAGGATCACCTCCTGGCGGATGCGCTCGAGCGCGTCCTGGCGCGACAGCGCCGAGTTCGAGCCCTGGCAGGCCAGGCCCAGCGCGTCCTGCATACGCTCGACGGCCTTCTGCTGGAAGGCCGACACCACCTGCGGGATCAGCGGCGTGATGCGCTTGACGATGACGTCCATGGCGTCGATGCGCGAGGTCAGCATGGCCTCCAGCGCCGCGCCCTCGCGCTGGCGGCTGGTGACGAAGGCGGCCACGGTGCGGGCGGTGAGGGCGGCGACGTCGGCCTGCAGCGACTCCTGGCCGATCTGCGCCTCCTCGATCACGCCGGGCCAGCGCAGCAGCTCGGCCACCGTCATCACCGGCGCGCCGGCGAAGTGCTGGCCGACCTCGAGCTGCAGGCGTTGCAACTCCGTCAACAGCGGCAGGTTCAGCGCCTGGGTGCCGGCGGTGGCGGCCTTGCGGCCGAAACTGAGGCGCAATTCGACCTTGCCACGGGTGATGGCGGCCATGACGGCGGCGCGCAAATCGGGCTCGAGCGCGCGCAAATCGTCGTTTATTCGAAACTGAAGGTCGAGAAAGCGCGAGTTCACGCTCTTGATTTCAATCGTCAGTGTCCCCGCCGCGCTTTCGCTGGTGGCAACCGCGTAGCCTGTCATGCTGGAAATGCTCAATGGATGTCCCCGATTTAATCTTTACAAAACAGTGATTTATCCACACAATCGACCTGTTGAGGCGAGGAAGACTATGGCTGCTCAAAACAACGCCCCGTTGCCCGATGGTCTGGAAATTGCTGGATACCGCATTGTAAAGAAAATTGCGTCCGGCGGGTTCAGTATTGTTTACCTGGCCTACGACGCCGACGGCAACGCGGTGGCGATCAAGGAATACCTGCCCAGCTCGCTGGCGCTGCGCCAGCCGGGCCAGCTGGTGCCGCTCATCGCCAAGCCGCACCTGCCGGTGTTCCGCATCGGCCTGAAGTGCTTCTTCGAGGAGGGCCGGGCGCTGGCGCGCATCGCCCACCCCAACGTGGTGCGCGTGCTCAACTTCTTCCGCGCCAACGAGACCGTCTACATGGTCATGGCCTACGAGTCCGGCCACTCGCTGCAGGAGCAGATCCAGCGCCAGCGCGCCAAGGGCGGCAAGCTGGGCGAGGCCTTCATCCGGCAGATTTTCGTCCAGGTGCTCAAGGGCCTGCGCGAGGTGCACGCCAACCAGTTGCTGCACCTGGACCTGAAACCGGCCAACATCTACCTGCGCAACGACGGCACGCCGATGCTGCTCGACTTCGGCGCGGCGCGCCAGACCCTCAACAACGACCTGCCCGCGCTGACGCCGATGTACACGCCCGGTTTCGCCCCGCCCGAGCTGTACGCCAGGGCCGGTGGGTTGGGGCCGTGGTCGGACGTGTACAGCATCGGCGCCTCGATGTTCGCTTGCATGGTCGGCTCGCCGCCGCAGCCGGCCGACCAGCGCCGCCTCGACGACAAGATGGAGCAGCACTTCCTCAAGCTCGACGGCGCCTACTCGGCCGAACTGGTCAAGCTGGTGCGCTGGTGCCTGCAGCTCGACCCGCTGGCGCGGCCGCAAAGCCTGTTCGCGCTGCAGAAGCTGTTGCAGCAGGCGCCGGCCGCCACGGCGGGCGCGGCCGGCGCGGCGGCGGCGGCCGGTGCGGGGCCGGCGGCGGACGCGGCGGCGCGCTTCGGCTGGCGCGGCTGGCTGCGCCGCCTCGGCCTGCTGCGCCGGGCCGGGCCGGCGCCGGCGCCGCCCAACACGCTGTAGTCCTGCCCCCCAACCGCGAAGGCCCGCCCCATGCAATTCTCCGTCTACCAGGAAAGCCAGATCGGCGGCCGCAAGGTCAACCAGGACCGCATGGGCTACAGCTACACCCGCGACGCCCTGCTGCTGGTGCTGGCCGACGGCATGGGCGGCCACCTGCTCGGCGAGGTGGCCGCCGGCCTGACCCTGCAGGCCGTCTCCGCGCTGTTCCAGCAGCAGGCCAAGCCGTACGTGAAGAAGCCGGAGCGCTTCCTCGAACAGGCGCTGCTCGAGGCGCACCAGGAGATCCACCGCTACAGCCTGGCCCACCAGTTGCCCGACACGCCGCGCACCACCGTGGTGGCCTGTCTGGTGCAGCACAACACGGCGACCTGGGCGCATTGCGGCGACTCGCGCCTGTACTGGCTGCGCGGCGGCCAGATCCTGGCGCGCACGCGCGACCACTCGCATATCGAAAACCTGATCGCCAAGGGCCTGGCGGCGCCGTCCGAGCGCGCCACCCACCCCGACCGCAACAAGCTCTACAACTGCCTGGGGGCGGCCCAGCTGCCGCGCATCGAGCTGTCGCGGCCGGCCAGCCTGCTGCCGGGCGACCTGATGTTATTGTGCTCCGACGGTTTGTGGTCTATGCTGCCGGACGACGAAATGGCACGCCGCCTGAGCGGGCAGACCGTGGTGCGCGCCGTGCCCGAGATGCTGCGGGCGGCGCTGGCCACGGCCGGCGCCGGCAGCGACAACGTCACCGCGCTGGCCATCATGTGGCAGGGCGCCCCGCTGACCAGCGGCGCGGCCAGCCTGCCGGCCGAGCACATGTCGAGCGTGATCTCCACCGAGACGCTGGCCGAGGACCAGGGCGGCACCACCATCCTCGGCGTGGCCGAGGCCGACGCCGCCGTCCCCGAGTTCGACGCCTTCAACGACGCCGAGATCGAAAAAGCCATCGCGGAGATCCGCGCGGCGATCGAAAAATCCACCAACCTACTGACACGAAAAGACAATAATGACCTTTGAATCCCGTCCCAGCGGCCGCGCCGTCGATGCCCTGCGCAGCCTGCGCCTGACCCGCCAGTACACCAAGCACGCCGAGGGCTCGGTGCTGATCGAGTGCGGCGACACCAAGGTGATCTGCACCGCCAGCATCGAGGACAAGGTGCCCGGCTTCCTGAAGGGCAAGGGGCAGGGCTGGCTGACGGCCGAGTACGGCATGCTGCCACGCTCGACCCACACCCGCATGGACCGCGAGGCGGCGCGCGGCAAGCAGTCCGGCCGCACCCAGGAGATCCAGCGCCTGATCGGCCGTTCGCTGCGCGCCGCTTTCGACCTGGAGGCCTTCGGCGAGCGCACCCTGCACCTGGACTGTGACGTCATCCAGGCCGACGGCGGCACCCGCACCGCCTCGATCACCGGCGCCATGGTCGCCGCCTACGACGCCTTTTCCCAGCTGGTGGCGCGCGGCGCCGTTCCGGCCATCCCGCTGAAGCACTTCGTCGCCGCCATCTCGGTCGGCGTCTACAAGGGCATGCCGGTGCTGGACCTGGACTACGTCGAGGACTCCGGCTGCGACACCGACATGAACGTGGTGATGACCGACGCCGGCCACTTCATCGAAGTGCAGGGCACCGCCGAGGGCGCCGCCTTCGACCGCGCCGGCATGGACCGCCTGCTCGACCTGGCGCAGGGCGGCATCGCCGACCTGATCAAGCTGCAGAAGCAGGCGCTCGGCCTGGCTTGAGGTTTTTTGGGGCGGCGGGCGTACCCCGGGCAAGGCGGGGTCAGACCCTGTACGGGGTCTGACCCCAACCCCGCGGCAGCGGCGCGACCCCGGCCTGGGGTGGCGGGGTTGGGCGCCGCCCCGGCAAAAGGTTTACAATGTCGGCACCCCAACCGCCCGCCGCGCCGTTTCACCCCGCGCGGCCCGGGCAGCCCTCTTTTTGCCGGAACACCCATGACCCAACGCCTCATCCTCGCCTCCAACAACGCGGGCAAGCTCAAGGAATTCAACGAGCTGCTGTCGACCGTCGGCTTTTCCGTCCACGCCCAGGGCGAGTACGACGTGCCCGAAGCGGACGAACCCTTCCACACCTTCGTCGAGAACGCGCTGCAGAAGGCCCGCCACGCGGCGCGCCTGACCGGCCTGCCGGCGCTGGCCGACGACTCCGGCGTCTGCGTCAACGCGCTGGGCGGCGCGCCCGGCGTGTACTCGGCGCGCTTCGCCGGCGAGCCCAAGTCGGACGCCCGCAACAACGCGAAGATGATCGCCGACCTGGCCGGCCACGCCGACAAGTCGGCCTACTACTACTGCGTGCTGGTGTTCGTGCGCCACGCCGACGACCCGCAGCCGGTTATCGCCGATGGCCGCTGGAACGGCGAGATGGTCGCCACGCCGCGCGGCGACGGGGGCTTCGGCTACGACCCGCACTTCTACATCCCGGCGCTGGGCAAGTGCGCCGCCGAACTGAGCGCCGACGAGAAGAACGCCCTGTCGCACCGTGGCCAGGCGCTGCGCGCGCTGGTCGAGAAGCTGCGATGATCCCGATTAAAGTGCTCGGCGCGCCGACCAAGACGGCGCCGGCCCGGCCGGCGGCGGACATCTCCGACGCGGCCGGCGTGGCCCTCAAGTACCTGCAGCCGGGCACGCTGAACTTGACGGCGCTGCCGCCGCTGTCGCTGTACATCCACTTCCCCTGGTGCGTGAAGAAGTGCCCGTACTGCGACTTCAACTCGCACGAGGCCAAGGGCGGCCCCTTCCCCGAAACCGAGTACCTCGACGCTGTGCGCGCCGACCTGGAGATGGCGCTGCCGCTGATCTGGGGCCGCAAGATCTACACCATCTTCATCGGCGGCGGCACGCCCAGCCTGATGTCGGCGGCCGGCCTGGACCGGCTGTTGTCGGACGTGCGCACCCTGCTGCCGCTCGACGGCGACGTCGAGATCACCATGGAGGCCAACCCCGGCACCTTCGAGGCGGAGAAGTTCAAGTCCTACCGCGCCAGCGGCGTCAACCGCCTGTCGATCGGCATCCAGAGCTTCAACGGCCGCCACCTGCAGGCGCTGGGCCGCATCCACGACGACAAGGAGGCGCGCCGCGCCGTCGAGATCGCGCAGGCCAATTTCGACAACTTCAACCTCGACCTGATGTACGCGCTGCCGTCGCAGACGCTGGCCGAGGCGCAGGCCGATTTGGAGACGGCGATGGCCTTCCAGCCGCCGCACCTGTCGCTGTACCACCTGACGATGGAGCCGAACACGGTGTTCGCCAAGTACCCGCCGGCGCTGCCCGACGACGACGCCAGCGCCGACATGCAGGACCTGATCGCGCAGATGACGGCGGCGCGCGGCTACGGCCAGTACGAGGTGTCGGCCTACGCCCAGCCGGGCCGGCGCGCGCGCCACAACCTGAACTATTGGGAGTTCGGCGACTACCTCGGTATCGGCGCCGGGGCGCACTCGAAGATCTCCTTCCCGCACCGGGTGCTGCGCCAGGCGCGCTACAAGCAGCCCAAGTCCTATATGGACGCGGTACGCGCCGGCAATCCGGTGCAGGAGGAGTACGAGATCGGCCGCGACGACATGGGCTTCGAGTTCATGCTCAACACGCTGCGCCTGCACGCCGGCTTCGACGCCAACCTGTTCGCCGAGCGCACCGGCATGGGCATCAACGCCATCGAGCAGCAGCTCAACGCCGCCGAAGCCAGGGGCCTGCTGTACCGCGACCACAAGACCATCCGGCCGACCGAGCTGGGGCAGCGCTTCCTCAACGACCTGCAGCAGATGTTCCTGGGCGGTTGAGCCGCGCAGGGCGAAGCAAAAAAAGGGCAGGCCGCGCGCCTGCCCTTTTGCCGTCCGTGCGGCGCCCGCCGCCGGATTGGGATGAGTTAGAAAGCCGCCGCCAGGCGCAGATCGGGCCGCTCGGCCCAGCGCGCGCAGGCCTCGGCCAGGCGCTCGCTCTCGGCGATGGCGCGGCCCCAGTCGCGCATGCGGGCGGCGTGGTCCTGGCCGTAGAACTTGAAGTCGCGCCGGTCCGGCATTTTGCCGTTGGGCAGGGTGGCGAGGAAGCTCGGCGACGGCGACACCAGTATGACGTTGTCGAGCGCGGCGTCGCGGGCGCGGCGCCAGGGCAGCGACTTGTCCAGCCAACCGGGCACGATGTGGTCGGCGAAGTGGGGATACAGCACCAGGCCGGGGTCGCGTTGGTAGGGCAGGTGCAGGTGGTAGTCGATCAGGCCGCCGTCCCAGTAGGCGCCGGGCGGCGCGCCGGCGATGCCGACCACCGCCTCGAGCAGCAGCGGGATCGAGCCGGAGGCCAGCAGGGCGTCGCGCAGGTTGGCCTCGGACAGGCCGACGAAGTGGGCGGCGAAGGCGTCGAAATCCCGGCGCAGCCAGGCGGCGTCGTCGCGGCGGTCGTGGAACACCACGCGCTGCATCGACGCCGCCAGGCGCGAGCGCGCCAGCAGGTTGTTGGCGGCCGCCAGCAGGAAGCCGGCCGTCTCGCGCCAGCGCGCGCCGTTGGCGCGGGCCAGCGCGCCGGCGCCGCGCACCGTCAGCACGGACAGGTGGTGCTGGGGATGGTTGAGCGGCTCGGCGGCGCGGCCGTCGAACAGCTCGTCGAGCAGGGCGCGGCAGGTGCGGCTGACGTAGGCCGCGTCGACCTTGGCCGGGTAGCGCTGGGCGGTGTACAGGCGGGCCAGGCGGCGCTGCGCGGCGACCGGGTCGGCGCAGGCGGCGGCGGCCATGCGCCAGGCGCCGATCGAGGCGCCGACCAGGCGGCGTTGGCGCGGCGCGCGCTTGAGCCAGTCGCCGAACAGCCAGCAGTCGATGCCGTGCAGGATCAGGCCCTTGGGGCCGCCGGCGGCGGCCGGCACGATGGCCACGTCGGCCGCGCGCAGGCCCTCGGCGGCGATGCGGGCGCGGGCGCGGGCGCCGAGGCGGATGGTGATGGGGGAGTCCATTGATATGAGGAGATTGCGGTTTTGTTGGGCAGAGTATCGTTGATCGGGTCCCGCGTGAACAGCCCTCGTTCAACATCCTTCTTGGTTTCCATCGCTTGGCGACAAAATGGCACCAGTGTGCTAGCATGGCCTCGTCGAGTATCGCTAGCAACCGAAAGGCTTAAAACATGAGTGCGACGGAAGAAAGAGGCCGTATTACGGCCAGAGTTTCTAGCCCAATAGCAGAGAAACTCCAAGAGGCGGCAGACTTGACGGGGGCTACGCTGAATCAGTTCTTGGTTCAAGCTGCACTAAAAGAAGCGAATAGGGTGATCGAGCGAGAACACACGATCCGCTACACCCGTGAAGATGCTGCCATGTTAATAAATCTGCTTGACTCCCCGCCATCGCCCAACCCGGCGCTAGCGAAGGCCTTCGCACAGTATAAAACCAAGGTGGAAAATGGCACACTCATTGTCCGCTCTGGACGCAGCGCATGAAGTGAATCGCTTCACCTGTGGTAAGCCGGAGCTTGATCACTATCTGCAAACGATGGCAAGGCAACACCAAAGCAAGAATATATCCAAGACGTATGTATTAACGAACGACGAAGACCCCACGGCCATCATAGGTTTTTTCACAATGGCAATTCGCCCAATGACACCCAAGGGCGACATGCCGGCAAGTTTGGTCAAGCGTCTGCCAAACACGATTCCCGGCTTTACCTTGGGACGTCTGGCAGTTTCCGAAACGCACAAAGGAAACGGGCACGGAGCAACATTGTTGATGGCAGCGATGGCAAAAGCCAAGGCTGTCGCGGACGAAGTAGGGGGCTTTGCGTTGTTCGTTGACGCCAAGGACGGCGGAGCGTCGAGCTTCTACCAGAAATATGGCTTCACACCATTCCCATCCAATCCTTTGATTCTTGTGATACCGATCACGCACATCCCTGGATAATGTGAAATACTCACGGCGCTCGTTACGGGCGCCGTTTGCATTTCCAGGTGTCCAGTCCCGTTTGATCGTAGGTGCATTTAACGAATAGCTCCGGCTTGCGACCTTGCCATTCCTTGGGCGCCTGGAGTGTGCGGCCCCCTCCCGCAGGAAGGGACCGCCGGCCTTACTTCAGGCCGCCGCCGAGGGTGCGGTACAGGTCGATGGCGCCGGTGGTGCGCAGCAGGCGCGCCTGCACCAGCGACTGCTCGGCGCCGAACAGCTCGCGCTGGGCGTCGAGCACGTCGAGCGAGCTGGCCACGCCGTTGTCGAAGCGCAGTTGCAGCAGCGCCAGGCGGTCGGCCTGGGCCAGCCGCACGGCGCGCTGCGCCGCCACCTGCTCGCCCAGGTAGTCGCGCGCGGCCAGCGCGTCGGCCACCTCGCGGAAGGCGCTCTGGATGGTCTTCTCGTAGTCGGCCACGGCGAGGTTCTTGCGCACCTCGCTCAGCGTCAGGTTGGCGCGGTTGCGCCCGCCGTCGAAGATCGGCAGCAGCAGCTGCGGGGCGAACGACCAGCTGCCCGAGCCGGCGTCGAACAGGCCGCCCAGCGACGGGCTGCTGCTGCCCAAGGCGGCGGTCAGGCTGACGCGCGGGAAGAAGGCGGCGCGCGCCGCGCCGATGTTGGCGTTGGCCGCCTTCAGGCGCTGCTCGGCGGCGCGGATGTCGGGCCGCCGCGCCAGCAGGTCGGACGGCAGGCCGGCCGGCAGCGCGCTCATCGCGTCGATGGCGGCGTCGCCGGCCATGGCGCCGGATGCCGGGCCGGCCGGCGGCTGGCCGACCAGCAGGGTCAGCGCGTTCTCGGCCTGGGCGCGTTGCCGCGCCAGGGTCAGCGCGGCGACGCGGGCCGTTTCCATCAGCGTTTCGTTGGAGCGCAGGTCGAGGCGCGACGAGGCGCCCACCTCGGCGCGCTGCTGCGTCAAGCCGTAGGTGCGGCGGCGCGCCTCGTAGCTCTGCTGCGCCAGCGCGTACTGCTCGGCGTAGGCGCGCTCGGTGTAGTAGGCCTTGGCCACCTCGGCCACCAGGCTGATCTGCGCCGCCTGGCGCGCCTCGTCGCTGGCCAGGTACTGTGCCAGCGCGGCATCGTTCAGGCTCTTGACGCGGCCGAAGAAGTCCAGCTCGAAGGAGGAGATGGCCAGGCCGGCGTCGTAGCGCTTGCCGATGCTTTGCTGGCCGCCCTGGGCCAGGAAGGCCGGCGTTTTCGACTTGGTGTCGGCCAGGTTGGCGTTGACGCTGGGCAGGCGGTCGGCCGACTGCACGTTGTAGGCGGCGCGCGCCTCCTCGATGCGCAGCGCGGCGGTGCGCAGGTCGCGGTTGTGCTCGAGCGCGGCGGCGATCAACTGGAGCAGGCGCTCGTCGGCGAAGTAGTCGCGCCAGCCGGTGTCGACGGCGGCGGCGCCGTTGTTGGCGGCGCTGGCGCCGCTGCCGCTGCCATTGCCGGGGAAGGCGGCGGCCACCGGCGCCTCGGGGCGCTGGTAGGTCGGCGCCAGCGAGCAGGCCGATAGCAGGCCGACGGCCAGCATTGCGGCCAGCAGGGCGGCGCGCGGCGCGGCGCGGCCGCCGTGGGTTTGCGCCGGCGCCGGCGTGGGGGTCTCGAAGCCGGGTTTAGTCATGTTTTTTCTCCGCTGGCAGGTCCAGCTCATGTGCGGCCAGGCGGCGCTGGCGCTCGCTGCCCTTGAATATTTTACGGATCACGACGAAGAACACCGGCACCAGGAACACCGCCAGCACGGTGGCGGTGATCATGCCGCCCATCACGCCGGTGCCGATGGCGCGCTGGCTGGCCGAGCCGGCGCCGCTGGCCACCACCAGCGGCAGCACGCCGAGGATGAAGGCCAGCGAGGTCATGATGATCGGCCGGAAGCGCAGGTGCACCGCCTGCAGCGTCGCCTCGACCAGGCCCATGCCCTGGGCCTGCAGGTCCTTGGCGAACTCGATGATCAGGATCGCGTTCTTGGCCGACAGGCCGATGATGGCGATCAGGCCGACCTTGAAGTAGACGTCGTTGGGCAGGCCGCGGATGGTGGCGCCGAGCAGCGCGCCGAGCACGCCGAGCGGCACCACCAGCAGCACCGCCACCGGGATCGACTCGCTCTCGTACAGCGCGGCCAGCACCAGGAAGGCGGCCAGCAGCGACAGCGCGAACAGCGCCGGCGCCTGCGAGCCGGAGGTTTTTTCCTCCAGCGATTGGCCGGTCCATTCGATGCCGAAGCCGGGCGGCAGCTGGCCGGCCAGGCGTTCCAGCTCGGCCATGGCCTCGCCGGTGCTGCGGCCGGGCGCGGCGTCGCCGGTCAGCTTGATGGCCGGGTAGCCGTTGTAGCGCACCAGTTGCACCGGACCGGTGATCCAGCGCGAGCTGGCGAAGGACGAGAAGGGCACCATGGCGCCGCTGCTGCTGCGCACGTTCAGTTGCAGGATGTCGGCCGGCTGCAGGCGGCGCGGCGCGTCGGCCTGGACGATGACGCGCTGTTGCCGGCCGCTGCTGGCGAAGTCGTTGACGTAGCTCGAGCCGAGCGAGATCGAGAGCATGCTGTTGATGTCGGCGAAGGCGACGCCGAGCGCGTTGGCCTTGTCGCGGTCGATGTCGAGCTGCAGCTGCGGCGCGTCCTCCAGGCCCTCCGGGCGCAGGCCCTTGAGGATGGGCGACTTGCCGGCCATGCCGAGCAGCTGGTTGCGCGCCTCGACCAGGGCGGCGTGGCCCAGGCCGCTGCGGTCCTGCAGGCGGGCGGTGATGCCGGTGGCGTTGCCCAGCTCGCGGATCGGCGGCGGGCTGAGCGGGTAGACGATGGCGTCCGGGATGCCCGACAGGGCGCCGAAGGCGCGCTGGGCGATGGCCGTGGCCGAGTGCTCGGCGTCGCGCTCCTTCCAGTCCTTCAGCGGCACGAACACCAGGCCGGCGTTCTGGCCGTTGCCGGAGAAGCTGAAGCCGGCCACGGCGATGGTGCGGGCCACGCCGGGCTGCTGGCGGAAGTAGGCGTCGACCTTGCTCAGCACCTCGGCGGTGCGGCTGGTCGAGGCGCCGGCCGGCAGCTGCACGTTGGTCACCAGGTAGCCCTGGTCCTCGTTGGGCAGGAAGGACGAGGGCAGGCGGGCGTACAGCCAGGCGACGATGCCGAGGATGGCGGCGAAGATCAGCAGGTAGCGGCCGGTGCGGGTCAGCATCTTGGCGATCACGCCCTGGTAGCCGGTGGCGGTGGCGGCGAAGCGGCGGTTGAACCAGCCGAAGAAGCCGCGCTTCTCGTGGTGGTGGCCGGCCTCGACCGGCTTGAGGATGGTGGCGCACAGGGCCGGCGTCAGGGTCAGCGCCATCAGCGCCGAGAACACCATGGCCGACACCATCGCCAGCGAGAACTGGCGGTAGATGGCGCCGACGGCGCCGCCGAAGAAGGCCATCGGGATGAACACGGCGATCAGCACCAGGGTGATGCCGATGATCGCGCCGGTGATCTGCGACATCGCCTTGCGCGTCGCGTCGCGCGGCGACAGGCCTTCCTCGCTCATGATGCGCTCGACGTTCTCGACCACGACGATGGCGTCGTCGACCAGGATGCCGATCGCCAGCACCATGCCGAACATGGTCAGCACGTTGATCGAGAAGCCGAACAGCTGCATCGCGGCGAAGGTGCCCATCAGGGCGATCGGCACGACGATGGTCGGGATCAGCGTGTAGCGGAAGTTCTGCAGGAACAGGTACATCACCAGGAACACCAACAGCACCGCCTCGAACAGGGTCTTGACCACCTCCTCGATGGAGATCTTGACGAACAGCGAGGTGTCGTAGGGGATGGTGTATTTGACGCCGGGCGGGAAGTACTTGGCCAGCTCGTCCATCTTGCTGCGCACGGCGGTGGCCGTTTGCAGCGCGTTGCCGGTCAGCGACAGCTGCACGGCGATGGCCGAGAACGGCGCGCCGTTCAGGCGCGCGCTGATGCCGTAGCTGGCGCCGCCCATCTCGACGCGGGCGACGTCGGCCAGGCGCACCAGCGAGCCGTTGGGGTTGGAGCGCAGCACCACCTTGGCAAACTCGGCCGGCGAGGACAGCTGGCCGGTGACGACGATGGGCGCCGAGTAGGACTGCTGCGCCGGGCTGGGCAGGTCGCCCAGCGTGCCCGAGGTGACCTGGGTGTTCTGCGCCTTGATGGCGGCGGTGACGTCGGCCATGGTCATCTTCAGGCCGACCAGCTTGGCCGGGTCGATCCAGACGCGCATGGCGCGCTCGGTGCCGAACAACTGGGCCTGGCCGACGCCGGGCAGGCGCTTGATCTCGTTGACCACGTTGCGCGCCAGGTAGTCGCCCAGCGCGGTCGGGTCGAGCCGGCCGTCGGTGGAGGACAGGCCGACGAACATCAGGATGTTCGAGCGCGCCTTGTTGACCTGCACGCCCTGCTGGGTGACGGCGGCCGGCAGGCGCGACTCGACCCGCTTGATGCGGTTCTGCACGTCGACCGCCGCCAGGTCCGGGTTGGTGCCCGGCTGGAAGGTGACGGTGATGGTGACGGCGCCGTTCGCCTCGCTCTGCGATTCGACGTATTGCAGGCCGTCGGCACCGTTCATTTCCTGCTCGATCACGCTGGTGACGGCGTCGTCGAGCACCTGGGCGGTGGCGCCCGGATAGTTGGCCGTCACCACGATCGATGGCGGCGCGATGGTCGGGTACTGGGCCACCGGAAGAACCGTGAGCGCCAGCGCGCCGCCGAGCAGAATGAATAAGGCGATCACCCAGGCGAACACGGGGCGGTCGATGAAAAACTTGGCCATCTGGACTCCCTGGGGTTATTTGGACGCGGCGGCTGCCGCTGCCGAGGCGGCCGGCGGCGACGGGGCGGCCGGGGCGGAGGCTGGCGGGGCCGATGCCGATGCCGAAGCTGCGCCGGCGGCGGCGTGACCGGCCCACGGCACCGGCTTGACCAGCGCGCCCGGCTTGGCCTTCTGGAAGCCCTCGACGATGATGCGCTCGCCGCCCTGCAGGCCGGAAGTGACGATCCAGTTCTGGCCCTGCGCGGTGTCGGCCTTGACCGGGCGCGGCGCGACCTTGTTGTCGGCGCCGACCAGCATCACCGAGGCGCCGTCGGCGCCGCGCACCACGGCCTGCTGCGGCACCACGATGGCGGCCTCGCTGACGCCCTGGTCGAGGCGGGCGCGCACGTACATGCCGGGCAGCAGGGTGCGGTTCGGATTGGGGAACTCGGCGCGCAGCGAAACGGCGCCGGAGCTTTCGTCGACCGAGACGTCGGCGAACAGCAGCTTGCCGGCGTGCGGGTAGACCTGGCCGTCCTCGGTCACCAGGGTGACCTTGGCCTGGTCGGCGCCGGCGCTTTTCAGCTTGCCGCTGGCCAGTTGCTGGCGCAGGCGCAGCAGCTCGGTGGACGACTGGGTGACGTTGACGTAGATCGGATCGAGCTGCTGCACCACGGCCAGCGCGGTGGCCTCGCCCTGGCCGACCAGCGCGCCCTCGGTGACCAGGGCGCGGCCGATGCGCCCGGAGATCGGCGCGGTGACGGTGGCGTAGCCCAGGGTCAGGCCGGCGTTCTGCCGCGCCGCCTTGGCGGTGGCCAGGTCGGCGGCGCCCTGCTTCTGCGCGGTGACGGCGTCGTCGTACTCCTGCTGGCTGACCGCCTGGGCGGCCAGCAGCGGCTTGTAGCGCTTGACCTTCAACTCGGCCTGGGCCAGGTTGGCCTCGGCCTTGGCGACGGCCGCCTGGGCGCTGTCGTAGCTGGCCTGGAAGCTGGCCGGGTCGATGCGGAACAGCACCTCGCCGGCCTTGACCTCGCCGCCCTCCTTGAAGGCGCGCTGCAGCACGATGCCGGCGGTGCGCGCGCGCACCTGGGCGATGCGCGAGGCCTCGACGCGGCCGGGCAGTTCGGCGCTCAGGGTGACGGCGGCGGGGGCGACGGTGATGACGGCAACGGTGGCGGGAGGCGGCGGGCCGCCGGCGGCGCCGTTGGCGGCCTTGTCGCCGCAGGCGGCGAGCAGCGCGAGGGTCAGGGCGGCGGCGGCAACGGCCGTGTAACGAGGAACTGATCTCATGGAAGTCTCGTAAAAAGTAGTGTTGTTGAACGTGCTTGGTCCGCGACGGGGTGCGTGCGGGCTAAGGTTGCAACATTGTAGTACAGGCTTAAATGTAACGTTTTGTACGTCAATTGACCGCATTTCCGGCCGCGCAAACGGTTGCGGCGGCCGACCATGAAAAAAGCGGGAGGGCGGCGTTGCCGCCGCGCTCCCGCCCGTGTTGCGTGGCGCCGGCCGTCACGCGGCCGGCGCCCGGGACGCGTCAGCGCATCGCCGAGATGATCTGTTTCAGCTTGCCGGAGTCGGCGCAGAAGGCGCGGATGCCCTCGGACAGCTTCTCGGTGGCCATCTGGTCCTCGTTGAGCATGAAGCGGAAGGCCTTCTCGTCGAGCGACATCTTGACCATGCTGGCGGCGGGGGCGGCGTCGGCGCTGAGCTTGCGCCCGACCGGGGCGTCGCTGTCGGCCAGCTGTTGCAGCAGCTCGGGGCTGATGGTGAGCAGGTCGCAACCGGCCAGTTCGAGGATCTGGCCGGTGTTGCGGAAGCTGGCGCCCATCACCTCGGTCTTGTAGCCGAACTTGCGGTAGTAGTTGTAGATGCGCTTGACCGACTGCACGCCCGGGTCGTCGGCGCCGACGTAGTCGATGCCGGTGGATTTTTTGTACCAGTCGAAGATGCGGCCGACGAAGGGCGAGATCAGCTGGGCGCCCGCTTCGGCGCAGGCGATCGCCTGGCTCAGCGAGAACAGCAGCGTCATATTGCAGTGGATGCACTCCTTCTCCAGGATTTCGGCGGCGCGGATGCCCTCCCAGGTGGCGGGCATCTTGATGAGCACGCGCTCGCGGTCGAAGCCTGCCGTTTCGTACAGGTGGATCAGTTCGCGCGCCTTGGCCACCGAACCGTCGGTGTCGAAGGACAGGCGGGCGTCGATCTCGGTCGAGACGCGGCCGGAGACGATTTTCAGGATCTCGCCGCCGAAAGCGATCAGCAGGTGGTCGATGACGTCGCCGGTGGAGGCGTCGGGATTGTCGCGCACGGCCTTGGCCAGCAGCGGCTTGTACTCGTCCTTTTGCACCGCCTTCAGGATCAGCGAGGGATTGGTGGTGGCGTCGCGCGGCGTGTAGGCCTTGATCGACTGGAAGTCGCCGGTGTCGGCGACGACGGTGGTGAATTTCTTGAGCTGTTCGAGTTGGTTCATGTGCGGGGCCAAATGGGTGGGTGAGCTGACTTTTTCGATGTTGGTTTTATTATCTTAGCTGATTGTCCGGCAAACGGGGGCACAAACGCGCGGCTGCCGTGGCGGATAGGGGAATCGACCGGATTTGCGCAAATTTGCGCAAATCCGTATCAGTTGTTCGGCTAGGAGCGTGCTAGGAGCGTGCTAGGAGCGGGGGGAAGTTCCGGCCGCGCCCGGCGTCGCCCACCGGCGCGCTGCGGTGGCCGGCGCGGACGCGCATGGCATGTCGTGCGCCCGGCCTAGCCGATGAAGGAATCGAACTGCAGGTCGAACTCTTGCAGCGCCTTCTGGGCGTTCTGCATCTTCTTGCGGAACTCGGGGCCGCGTTGCAGCGCCAGGCCGACCGCCAGCACGTCGATCACCACCAGGTAGGCCAGCCGCGCCGAGATCGGCGTGTACGGGTCGGTGTTGAAGATCAGGTCGATGGGGATCAGCACGGTGGCCATGTCGGCCAGCGGCGTGCCCGACGGCGCCAGCACGATGACGTCGGCGCCGCCACGGCGCGCCAGCTTGACCGAGCGCACCAGCGCCGGGCTGTTGCCGCGCTGCGAGATGGCCACCACGGCGTCGCCGGCGCGCAGCAGGGCGGCGGCGATGCTGTGGATGGCCGGGTCGGCGTAGGCCACCGTCGGCACGCCGGAGCGGAAGAACTTGTGCTGGGCGTCGGCGGCGACGATGCCCGAGGTGCCCTGGCCGTAGAACTCGATCTTGTTGGCGCGCGACAGGATGTCGAGCGCCTGCTGCACCGCCTCGGCGTTGAGGTTGTTGCGCAGGTCGAGCAGGGTGTTGATCGAGCGGCTGCAGATCTTGTTGACCAGGTCGGCCGCCAGGTCGTCCTGCGCCGGCTGCTCGTTCAGGCCGGGCAGGGCCAGGGCCAGGCCCTGCGCCAGCTTGAGCTTGAACTCGTGCCAGCCGTCGTAGCCCAGGGTGCGGCAAAAGCGCACCACCGTCGGCTCGGACACCTGGGCGCTCTTGGCCAGCGCCGTGATGTTCTGGCTGACGATCAGGTCGGGATGCTCCAGCACCGCCTGCGCGACCTTCTTCTCCGACTTGGAGAGCGAGTCGAGCTGGGTGCGGATCGAGTCGAGTAGCATCAGTCCTCCGGCAGGGCTTCTTCGCGCCACTGCAGGCCGTCGCGGCCGATCAGCGCGCTGGCGGCGGCCGGGCCCCAGGTGCCGGCGGTGTACGGGATCGGCATGCTGTCGTCCTGCTCCCAGTTGGTCAGGATCGGTTCGACCCATTCCCACGCCGCCTCCAGCTCGTCGCCGCGCATGAACAGGGTCAGCTGGCCGCGCAGCACGTCGAGCAGCAGGCGCTCGTAGGCGTCCATGCGCGGCGATTTGAACGACTCGCGGAAGTCCAGTTCCAGCTCGGCCGGCTTGAGGCGCATGCCGTCGCCCGGCGTCTTGGCCATCAGGTTCATGCGCAGGCCCTCGTCGGGCTGCAGGCGGATCACCAGCGAGTTCGGCTGGAAGCTCGAGGTCGGCTGGTTGAAGATCGAATGGGGGATCTGCTTGAAGCGCACGACGATCTCGGCCAGGCTGTCGGCCATGCGTTTGCCGGTGCGCAGGTAGAACGGCACGCCGGCCCAGCGCCAGGTGTCGATCTCCGCCTTCATGGCGACGAAGGTCTCGGTGCGCGAGTGTTCCGGCGCGTCCGGCTCGTCGCGGTAGCTCGGCACGGCCTGGCCGTCGACGTGGCCGGCGCGGTACTGGCCGCGCACGATGTTCTGCGCCAGCGTGGTCGGGGTGAACTTCTTGAGCGAACGCAGCACCTGCAGCTTGGCGTCGCGCACGGCGTCCGGCGCGATCGAGGTGGGCGGTTCCATGGCGACGATACACAGCAGTTGCAGCAGGTGGTTCTGCAGCATGTCGCGCAGCGCGCCGGAGGTGTCGTAGTAGCCCATGCGGTTGCCGACGCCGAGCTTTTCGGCGATGGTGATCTGCACGTCGGAGATCCACTCGCGGCGCCACAGCGGCTCGAACAGGATGTTACCGAAGCGCAGGGCCAGCAGGTTCTGCACGGTCTCCTTGCCCAGGTAGTGGTCGATACGGTAGATCTGCGACTCGGCGAACACCTTGCCCACCTCGGCGTTGATCTGCTTGGCCGAGGCCAGGTCGCGGCCCAGCGGTTTTTCCAGCACCACGCGCGAGTTCGGCGTGACCAGCTCGTTGGCGGCCAGGTTGTCGCAGATCTGCGCGAACAGGTGCGGCGGCGTGGCCAGGTAGTAGACGCGGGTCAGCGCCGGGTCGCCGCGCAGCGCCTCGACCAGCGGCGCGTAGCTGCCGGCGTCGGTGGCGTTGAGCGAAACGTAGACGATGCGGGCGGTGAACTTGGCCCAGGCGGCCGGCGTGACGGCCGGCGCCTTGATGTGCGGTCGAGAGGTGGCCTCGACGGTTTTTAGGAAGTCTTCCTGGCAGCAGTCCTGGCGGCCCACGCAGATGATGCGGGAGGTCGGTGGCAGGTCGTTGGCGACGTCGCGCGCGTACATCGCGGGCAGTAGTTTGCGCATCGCCAGATCGCCGCTGCCGCCAAACAGAACCAGGTCAAAATCGGTAAGAGCCATAATATGAAATCGCAGTAAGTGGGTGCCGGAGGAGTGCTACTAGGGGTGGTGTAAATTTACTACATGAATACGGGTAAGGCAAGAAAATTTACTACAAAATGGTGCGGGGCGTTGCTTGATTGAGCGGTGCTGCTGGCGACACCCAACCCCGCAAAGCCGGGGTCAGACCCCGTTCGGCGCCAAGGCGGGGAGTCTGACCCCGGGTTGGCTTCGGGGTGCTGCGGGCGTCACCGGCGCGCCGGCTTCAGGCCACGATTCATTCAATGTAGGCCGGTTCGGCGCGGCCCGCAACATCAACTTGCACCGACAGCACGCGGCCGCTGAGCGGGTACTGCGCCAGCTCCTCGGCCGAGCGCTTGTAGCTGGCGCTGGTGATATACAGGGTGCGCAGGTCGGCGCCGCCGAAGGCCAGCATGGTCGGGCAGCGCACGGGCAGGGCGATCTCGTCGAGGATCTCGCCCTCGGGCGACAGCTTGAGCACGCGGCCGCCCTCGAACATGGCGCACCAGTAGTTGCCCTCGCTGTCGACGGCGGCGCCGTCGGGACGGCCGCCGTAGTTGTTCGCCTTGTCGGTGGAGAACTGCTTGACCAACTGCTGGTCCGCCACGGTGCCGCCGGCCAGGTCGAAGGCGTAGCGGGTGACGCGGTGCGCGGTGGTGTCGGCGTGGTAGAGCGTGCGCTGGTCAGGGCTGAAACCGAGGCCGTTGGAGACCGTCATGCCGCCCGACCAGACCTTGCGGATCTGGCCCCGTTCCAGCACGAACATCTCGGCGCCCTGGCGGTCGCGCGGCTCGAAGATGGTGCCGACCCAGAAGCGGCCGGCGGCGTCGGCGCGGCCGTCGTTGAAGCGGGTGGTGGCGGTGTCGTAGGGCGCGGCGGCGATGTCGCTCAGTGCGCCGGTCTCGGTGTTCAGGTGGACCAAGCCGCGGCGCAGCGCCACCACCAGGCCGCCCTGTTCGCTGCGCGCCAGCGCCGACGGCTCGCTGGACATCTTCCATTCGCGCCGCTCGCCGCTGGCCGGGTCCAGCCGGTGCACGGCGAAGCCTTCGATGTCGACCCAGTACAGGGCCTGTTCGTCGGGGTGCCACAGCGGGCATTCGCCGACCTGCATGGCCTTGTCGCTGACGGTCTCGATGGTGTGCTTGCTCATGTTGCGCCTTCGTTTAAATGTGCTGGGCCGCTTTGGCCATGATGATCAGGCCGTTGGTCGAGCTGTCGTGGCGCTCGGGCGCGATCTCGCCGGTCAGTTCGTGGTGGATGTTCTTGGCCAGTACCTTGCCCAGTTCCACGCCCCACTGGTCGAAGCTGTTGACGTCCCACAGCACGCCCTGGACGAAGGTCTTGTGCTCGTACAGCGCGATCAACGCGCCCAGCAGCGGCGGCGTCAATTGGTCCATCAGGATGGTGTTGCTGGGGCGGTTGCCGGGGAAGGTCTTGTGCGGCACCAGCGCCTCGGCTTCCACCTCGCCGAGGCCTTGCGCGCGCAGGTCGGCGCGCACCTCGTCGCCGGTCTTGCCGGTCATGAAGGCCTCGGACTGGGCGAAGCAGTTGGCCAGCAGCGAGTCGTGGTGGCCGGGCAGGTCGTGGGTCGGGCGCAGCGCGGCGATGAAGTCGATCGGCGTCACGTCGCTGCCCTGGTGCAGCAGCTGGAAGTAGGCGTGCTGCGCGTTGGTGCCGCACTCGCCCCACACCACCGGGCAGGTCGGCACGTCGACCGGGACGCCGCCCTTGGTGACGCGCTTGCCGTTGCTCTCCATGTCGAGCTGCTGCAGGTAGGCCGGGAAGCGGTTCAGGTCCTGGTGGTAGGGCGCGATCGACAGCGAGGAGCAGCCGAGGAACTGGCGGTTCCAAAAACCGACCATGGCCAGCAGCACCGGCATGTTCTGCTCCAGCGGCGCTACGCGGAAGTGCTCGTCCATGGCGTGGGCGCCGGCCAGGAAGTCGTTGAAGTAGCCGAAGCCGACCGACAGCGCGACGGCCAGGCCGATCGACGACCAGACCGAGTAGCGGCCGCCGACCCAGTCCCAGAACGGGAACATGTTGACCGGGTCGATGCCGAAGGCCTTGACCGCCTCGGTGTTGGTGGAGACGGCGACGAAGTGGCGCGCCAGGTCGTCCTCCTTGGCGTGGCGCAGGAACCAGCTGCGCGCGGTCTGCGCGTTGAGCATGGTCTCGGCGGTGACGAAGGTCTTGGAGGCGACGATGAACAGGGTGGTGGCCGGGTCGACCTGTTCCAGCACGGCGTCCATGTCGTGGCCGTCGACGTTGGAGACGAAGTGCATCTTCAAGCGCGGGTGGGCGTAGGAGCGCAGCGCCAGGCAGACCATCTTCGGTCCCAGGTCGGAGCCGCCGATGCCGATGTTGACGACGTCGGTGATCGGCTTGCCGCTGTGGCCCAGCCAGGCGCCGCTGCGCACCCGGTCGCTGAAGTCGCGCATGTGCTCGAGCACGGCGTGGACATCGGCGACGACGTCCTGGCCGTCGACCACCAGCGCCTTGTCGCGCGGCAGACGCAGCGCCGTGTGCAGCACCGCGCGATGTTCGGTAAGATTGATTTTCTCGCCGGCGAACATGGCGTCGCGTTGCGCTTCGACGCCGCGTTCGCGCGCCAAGTCGAGCAGCAGCCCGACGGTGGTGGCGTCGACGCGGTTCTTCGAATAGTCGAGGAACAGGCCGGCCGCGTCGACCGTCAGCTTGGGAAAGCGCTGCGGATCGGCGGCGAACAACTGGCGCATCTGCCAGTGCTTGGCGTCGACGGCGTGGGATTCGAGGGCCTGGAAACTGGCGGTGGCGGTGATGGCGGGCTGGCGCATAATGGTCGGCGGCGTTGGAATAGCGGGGTGGATGGAGGCCGGCGCGCATGCCGAAACACAGCTCATGCGGCGCCAGGACGATCATATTATTCGATAATACATGAAAAACAGGTAAATTCACTACAGTTTGACGAAATCCCTGTGCCACCATGGGCTGGAGGTATATCTGGTTGGCAATCCGTGTTGCGTTTCTTGCCACTAATTGGGCTTTATGCGCAATAAAAGATCAGCGTTCAGGAAATTTTGTAGTAAAATTTCACGGAATTCATTCATAAGGAACGATCATGGCGGTGCATCCAGTACTCGAAACCGTAACGGCGCGGATCATCCAGCGCAGCAAGCCCTCGCGTGGCGCCTACCTGGCCCACCTCGAGGCCGCGCGCGTCAAGGGCGTGCAGCGCAGCGCCCTGTCGTGTACCAACCTGGCGCACGGCTTCGCCGCCTTCCCGGCCAACGACAAGCTGGTGCTCAAAGAGGTGCGCAAGCCGTCGGTGGCGATCGTCTCGTCCTACAACGACATGTTGTCGGCCCACCAGCCCTTCGAGGGCTTCCCCGCCATCATCAAGGAGGCGGTGCGCGAAGTTGGCGCGGTGGCGCAGTTCGCCGGCGGCGTGCCGGCCATGTGCGACGGCGTGACCCAGGGCCAGCCGGGCATGGAGCTGTCGCTGTTCTCGCGCGACGCCATCGCCATGGCCACCGCCGTCGGCCTGTCGCACAATATGTTCGACTCGGCCGTCTACCTCGGCGTGTGCGACAAGATCGTGCCGGGCCTGCTGATCGGCGCGCTGCACTTCGGCCACCTGCCGGCCGTGTTCGTGCCGGCCGGGCCGATGACCACCGGCCTGTCCAACTCCGACAAGGCCAAGGTGCGCCAGCTGTACGCTCAGGGCAAGGCGAGCCGCGAGGAGCTGCTCGAGGGCGAGGCCAAGTCCTACCACGGCGCCGGCACCTGCACCTTCTACGGCACCGCCAACAGCAACCAGATGCTGATGGAGGTGATGGGCCTGCACCTGCCGGGCGCCGCCTTCATCACGCCGGGCACGCCGCTGCGCGACGCGCTGACCGCCGCCGCCGCCCAGCGCGCCGCGCTGATCACCGCGCAGAGCGACAACTACCTGCCGGTCGGCCGCGTCGTCGACGAGAAATCGATAGTCAACGCCATCGTCGGCCTGCTCACCACCGGCGGCTCGACCAACCACACGCTGCACCTGGTGGCCATCGCCAAGGCGGCCGGCATCGTCATCGACTGGGACGACTTCAACGAGCTGTCGGCCGTGGTGCCGCTGCTCACCCGCATCTACCCGAACGGCGACGCCGACGTGAACCATTTTCATGCCGCCGGCGGCACCGGCTTCGTGATCCGCGAACTGCTCGACGCCGGCCTGCTGCACGACGACGTCACCACCATCCTCGGCAAGGGCCTGCGGGCGCACTGCGCCGAACCCTTCCTGGGCGAGGGCGGCAAGGGCGTGGTGTGGCGCGACGCGCCGTTGGAAAGCGGCGACGAGAAGGTGCTGCGCAAGGCGTCGGCGCCGTTCGCGCCGGACGGCGGCATGATCCTGGTCAAGGGCAACCTGGGCCGCGCCGTGATGAAGGTCTCCGCCGTCAAGCCCGAGCACCGCTCGGTCGAGGCGCCGGCGCTGGTGTTCAACTCGCAGGAGGCCTTCATGGCCGCCTACAAGGCCGGCAAGCTGGAGCGCGACTTCGTCGCCGTGCTGCGCTTCCAGGGCCCGCGCGCCAACGGCATGCCCGAGCTGCACGCGCTGACCCCGGCGCTGGCCAATTTGCAGGACGCCGGCCGCCGTGTCGCCCTGGTCACCGACGGCCGCATGTCCGGCGCTTCGGGCAAGGTGCCGGCTGCGATCCACGTCTCGCCGGAGATTTTGGCCGGCGGTCCGCTCGGCCTGGTGCGCGACGGCGACATTATCCGCCTCGACGCCGCCAGCGGCACGCTGGAGGCGCTGGTGCCGTCCGAGGTGTGGCACGCGCGCGCGCTGGCCACCGCCGACCTGTCGCCCAACAACGTCGGCATGGGCCGCGAGCTGTTCGCCATGTTCCGTAATTCCGTCAGCGCGGCCGAGCAGGGCGCCACCAGCTTCGCGCTGCCGTCGCCGATTCCGACCACCGTGTCCCTGCACGATGGCGTCACCGTGGGCGAGACCATGCCCGGTTCCGATGAAGATTTCTCGATGAAGAAAGAAGCCTGACCATGACCATGACACTACTCGACATTATGCGCACCTCGGCCGTGATCCCGGTGATCGCGATCGACGATCCCGAGCACGCCGTACCGCTGGCGCGCGCGCTGGTGGCCGGCGGCATCCGCGTGCTGGAGGTGACCCTGCGCACCAAGCACGGCCTGGCGGCGATCCGCGCCATGAGCGCGGTGGAGGGCGCCATCGTCGGCGTCGGCACCCTGACCAAGCCTGAAGAATTCGCCGCCGCGCGCGACGCCGGCGCCGTGTTCGGCGTCTCGCCCGGCCTGACCGCCGCGCTGGTCGCCGCCGCCAAGAGCAGCGGCCTGCCGCTGCTGCCGGGCGTGATGACGCCGTCCGAGGTGATGGCGGCGCGCGAGCAGGGCTTCCTGCAGCTCAAGCTGTTCCCGGCCGTGCCGGCCGGCGGCGTGGGCATGCTCAGCGCCATCGGCGGCCCGCTGCCGGACGTGACCTTCTGCCCGACCGGCGGCATCTCGCAGGAGACCGCCTCGCAGTTCCTGGCGCTGAAGAACGTGGCCTGCGTCGGCGGCTCCTGGCTGACGCCGAAGGACGCCATCGCCGCCGGCAACTGGGAGCGCATCACCGAGCTGGCCAAGGCGGCCAGCGGCCTGCGCTAAGCGGCCCCGGCCCGGCCCCAGCCGCCGGGCCGGCCGCGTCCGACGGGCGCGGCGCACAAGGAAAAACGACGCCGGATGGCGTCGTTTTTTCGTTGTGCGGGCCGGTTTGCGGCATGGGCCGCGCCGGCGCGCTCAGGCGGCGACCGGCTCGGCCGGTTGGCGGCGCCGGCGCGTGGCGGCGCCGACCAGGCCCAGGCCGGCGAGCAGCATGGCGTAGGTTTCCGGCTCCGGCACGGCGGCCACCGGCACCGACAGCGCGTTGACGAACAGTTGGCGGTGGTCGCCGCTGACGCCGCCGAAGCTGTCGTCCGGGAAGACGTTGACGCCGATCACGTTGCCCTTGGTGGCCACCAGCGCCACGCCGTCGTCGTAGCTGGCGTTGAGGGTGGCGCCGGCGGCGGCGACGACGTTGTCGCGGTAGTAGTTGCTCAGCGTGGCGACGCCGGTGAACAGCGCCGAGGCGTCGTTGGCGCCCATCGAGGCGGTGGAGTACAGCGAGCCGCCGAGCGAGGTGAAGGGCGAGTAGCCGCCCGACAGGAAGGCGCCGGCCAGCGTGTTGCTGCCCTGTTCGGCGTAGGAGAAGGTCGACACGACCAGGCGCTTGCCGGTGGCGGCGAAGCTGGCCAGGGCGTCGCCGTTGCCGACCGGGTCGCCGCCGTGGTTGGTGAAGAACAGCACCTCGTCGTAGGCCGACATGGTGGCGAAGGAGACCGAGGTGGTGTCGAGCGCCGTGACCGAGCTGAACTGGGCGGAGGCCATCAGCCAGGAGGCGATGTCGGTGGTGGAGCCGCCGCCGTTGTCGGTGCCGACGACCAGCACGGTGGGCGCCGCCTGGGCGCCGAAGGCCAGCAGGGCCAGGGTGCCGGCGGTGATGCTGCGTGTCATGAAGTTGTTCATTTTTGTAACCCCTTTTATGTAAGTGGTCACGAAAAGATAGATCTTTAATTGTCGAATGTCTATCGATAATTTCTTGTTGGAATGTTATTATTGACGTCGAAAACAGGCCAAATCTCTCCATTTGTCACTCTGTCGGCGCGGCCGCGGCGGCCGTCAGTTGACCTGCGGCAATGGCGAAAATACAACGCTTGGTGTTGGTTTGGCTACAACGGCGGCTGCGACTCGACGCGGTTGCGGCCGCAGCGCTTGGCCAGGTAGAGGGCGCGGTCGGCGGCGCCGATCAGGGCGGCGGCGTCGAGCGCGGCGCCGGCCGGCTGGGTGGCGATGCCGACGCTGACCGTGACGCAGGCCTCGCGGTGCATGCCCGGCACGTGGGCGATGGCCAGCTCGATGGTGCGCAGGCGCACGCCCTCGGCCATCAGCACGGCCTGGGCGGCGTCGGTGTCGGGCAGGATCATGGCGAACTCCTCGCCGCCGTAGCGCGCCATCAGGTCGCACGGGCGCTTGAGCACGGCGGCCAGCGCGGCGGCCACCTGGATCAGGCACTGGTCGCCCTGCTGGTGGCCGTAGTGGTCGTTGTAGGACTTGAAGTTGTCGATGTCGATCATCAGCAGCGACAGGGCGCTGCCGCCGCGCTTGGCGCGGCGCTGCTCGCGCTCCATCGCCACGTCGAAGTGGCGCCGGTTGGCGATGCCGGTCAGGCCGTCGGCGAAGGTCTGCGAGCGCAGCACCATGGCCTGCTCGCGCAGCAGGCGCTCGCGGGCGACGGCGACGCTGACGTCGCTGATCTGGATCAGGCAGTGGCGCCCGGCGCCGGCCAGCGCCAGCGGGGTGATCTCGACGGCCTGTTGCAGGCGCTCGCCGCGCGCCGCCGCCTGGGCGTCGGCGAACAAGGGGAAGGGCGCCTTGTTGAGCGACTGCGACAGCAGCGAGCCGAAGCCGTTGCGCAGCGCCTGCTCGACGGCGCTGTGGACGCGCTGGCCGCGCAGCGCCGGGTACAGCTCGAACAGGTCGCGGCCCAGCACGCCGGCGGCCGGCGCGCCGGCGTGGCGGCGCATCCAGTCGTTCCACAGGGCGACGCGGTGGGCGCCGTCGAGCACGACGGCGCCCAGGTTGATGCTCGCCAGCACGCCCTCGAGCAGGCCGGCGGGGGCCGTGGCGCCGCTCATGCCTGCCCCATGGCGCGGGCGATGTACAGGTCGATCTGCTCCTGCATGTCGTGCAGCGCCGACAGGTCGAGGATGAAGGCGACGTAGCCGTGGATCTGGTGCTTCTCCAGCACGAAGTCGATGTGCAGCATCAGCACCACGGTGTCGGCCGGGCTGCCCGAGGCGGTCAGGATCTCGTCGCTGGTGCCGACGTGGTAGCTCGGCAGCGAGCCCTGCAGCTCGCGCTGGAACAGGTTGGCCAGCGTGCCGACGCAGGAGTTGAGGATGATGTTGCCGATCTCGCACATCGCCTCCTGCTCCATCTCGGACAGCTCCTGCAGCGGCACGCCCTCGCCGACCATCAGGCGGACGATCTCCAGGCTCTTGTCCTCGGGGAACATGAGGATCGCCTCGGTGCTGAAGGCGCCGCGGTAGTGCTGGCTGACGCCGCAGATGCGCTCGTGCTCGCCGCCGGGCGCGCCGAGCAGGGCGGCGGCGGCGGCGCGGTGCATGAAGCTGATCGAGGGCACCGACATGCGCACCTCCTCGTTGACGATGGCGCTCATCGAGGCGGCGGCCTGGCCGACGCCGATGTTGAAGATCTCCACCAGGGCGTCGTTTTCCAGTTCGCTCAGGGTGAACATCCTAGTGCTCCAGCACGGCCAGCAGTTGGGCGATGCGCGCCTCGGTGATCGGCTTCTCCATGAAGCCGACGCCCAGCGCCTGGGCGCGCTCGCGCGTGGCGCTCTGCACGTTGGCCGTCAGCAGCGAGATCGGCAGCGCCGGATAGCGCCGCCGCAGCAGCTCGGCGGCGGCGATGCCGCCCATGCCCGGCATGTTGACGTCCATCAGCACCAGGTCGGGCGCGACGGCCTCGGCCTGCTCCAGCGCCGCCTCGCCGGTGGCGGCCTCCTCGACCCGCCAGTCGCTGTGCCGGATCAGGATGTATTGGCGCGCCATCATGCGCGAGACGCGGCTGTCGTCGACGATCAGGACGGTTTTACTCGGCATGGCATCTCCCCCGGGGGCTTCGTGGCTGCCCCATTTTCGCACACTCGCGGCGCGCGCTGGGGCGCAAGCGTGGGCCTTGTGCCAGTCTGCGACAACGGCGGGAACGGCCGTTGCTGTGGCGCAATTTCACACGGAAAAGGGCGGCGCCGGCGGGCGATCCGTTAAAATAGCGCCATCGCGCGCGCCGGCCGGGCCGGCGCGCCCCGCTTTCCCCCACTTTTAGAACCCATCATGACCCAAGACGAATTGAAACAAGCAGTAGCCCGCGCCGCCATCGACTACGTGGTCGACGGCGAAATCATCGGCGTCGGCACCGGCTCGACCGCCAACTTCTTCATCGACGAGCTGGCCAAGATCAAGCAGCGCATCAAGGGCGCGGTGGCCTCGTCCGAGGCGACGGCGGCGCGCCTGGCCGGCCACGGCATCGCCGTGTTCGACCTCAACGACGTCGCCGAGATCGCCGTCTACATCGACGGCGCCGACGAGATCACCGCCGCCGGCGCGATGATCAAGGGCGGCGGCGCGGCGCTGACGCGCGAGAAGATCGTCGCCTCGGTGTCCAAGCAGTTCGTCTGCATCGCCGACGGCTCCAAGCTGGTCGAGACCATGGGCAAGTTCGCGCTGCCGGTCGAGGTGCTGCCGATGGCGCGCGCCGCCGTCACCCGCCAGCTCGCCGCGCTGGGCGGCCAGCCCAAGCTGCGCCTCAAGCCGGGCACGGACCAGGCCTTCATCACCGACAACGGCGGTATGATCATCGACGTCGCCGGCCTGGCGATCAGCGAGCCGGTGGCGCTGGAGCAGCGCATCAACCAGATCGTCGGCGTCATCGCCGTCGGCCTGTTCGCCCAGCGTGGCGCCAACGTCTGCCTGCTCGGCACGCCCGACGGCGTGCGCACGCTGACCTTCTAAGCGGCCAATACCCCGCGCGGAATACAACAAGGGCGCCCGGCCGCGAAGCGGGGCGCCCTTGTTTGCGTGCGGCCGTGGCCGCCGCGGCGGCTTATTCCGTCGGCGGCACGTAGCCCATGGCGGCGTCGGCGCCGTCGCCGAAGAAGTGCTTCTCCATCTGCGTGGCCAGGTATTTGCGCGCGCGCAGGTCGGCCAGGTTCAGGCGGTTCTCGTTGACCAGCATGGTCTGGTGCTTGAGCCAGGCGGCCCACGCCTCCTTCGAGACTTCCTTGTAGATCCGCTCGCCCAGGGCGCCCGGATACGGCGGGAAGTCGAGGCCTTCGGCGTCCTTGTTGAGTTTAATGCAATGAATAGTGCGGGCCATCTTAGGTGCTCCTAATGCGGGATGTGAAAGGCATGATTATAAAGACTTAATCAGGACCTGGGACTTGCGCTGCCAGTTATACATGCGCTGGCGGTCCTTGGGCAGGGCGTCGACGGTGGTCGGCACGAAGCCGCGCTTCTGGAACCAGTGCGAGGTGCGGGTGGTCAGCACGAACAGCTTGGTGATGCCGATGGCGCGGGCGCGGTTCTCCATGTGCTTGAGGATGCGCTCGCCGTCGCCCTGGGCCTGCACCTCGGGGTTGACGGTCAGGCAGGCCATTTCGGCCATCTTCTGCTCGGGGAAGGGGTACAGCGCGGCGCAGCCGAAGATCACGCCGTCGTGGTCGATGACGGAGAAGTAGTCGATCTCGCGCTCGATCAGCTCGCGCCCGCGCTTGACCAGCGTGCCGTCCGCCTCGAGCGGCTCGATCAGTTTGATGATGCCGCCGACGTCCTCGATGGTGGCCTGGCGCAGGCTTTCCAGGTTCTCGTGGCTGATCATGGTGCCCACGCCATCGTGGGTGAACAGCTCCAGCAGGGCCGAGCCGTCCATCGCGAAGGGCACGATGTGCGAGCGCTCGACGCCGTTGTTGCTGGCCTTGACGCAGTGTTTCAGGTAGAAGGCGGTGGCGTCGGGCAGGAAGCCGGCCTGCAGCACGGCCTCGGCCTGGTGCGACGACAGTTCGCGGATTTCGGTGCCGCCGGCATCGGTCATCATCGGCGTTTCGGTGATGAAGATCAGCTTGTCGGCGTGCAGCGCGATGGCGGTGCTGCAGGCGACATCCTCCATCGTCAGGTTGAACGCCTCGCCGGTCGGCGAGAAGCCCAGCGGCGAGAGCAGCACCAGGCCGTCCGAGCCGAGGATGGAGTGGATGGTTTCGGCGTCGACCTTGCGGGTGATGCCGGTCATCTCCAGGTCGACGCCGTCGATCACGCCGAGCGGGCGGGCGGTGATGAAGTTGCCGGAAATGATGCGGATCGCCGCGTGCGACATCGGCGTGTTCGGCAAGCCCTGGCTGAAGGCCGCCTCGATGTCGAGGCGCAGCTCGCCGGCCGCCTCCTTGGCGCACTCCATGGCGGCGATGTCGGTGATGCGCAAGCCGTTGTGGAAGCGCCCTTCGACGTTGCGCAGCGCCAGTTGTTCGGCCACCTGGGGGCGCGAACCGTAGACGACGGTGACGTTGATGTCGAGCGCGTGCAGCAGCGACAGGTCGTGCGCCAGCACCTGCAGCGCGCCGGCGCTGACCAGTTCACCAGGGAAGGCGACCACGAAGGTCTTGCCACGGAAAGCGTGGATGTAGGGCGCGACCGAGCGCAGCCAGTGGACGAATTGGGTAGGGTTTTCCATTAGGCGCATTATAATTCGCTGCGCGACCTGCGCGCCCAAAATTCATGTAAAAAACAATGTCAGAAGCCAGCAACAAGCCTAGCAGCAAACCTTTGTCTCCTTCCCGCCAACCGAACGCGCCCGCGGCGCCTGCGGCGGCGGGCCAGCCGCGCCCGGCCGAGCAGCGCAACCGGCCGCCGCGCGGCCCGCGCGCCGAGGGCGCGCGCCCGGAGGGACAGGCGCCGCGCGCGCCGCGCGAGCCGCGTGCCGACGGTCGGCCGCAGCAGCCGCGTCAACCCCGGGCCGACGGCCAGCCCGGGCAGGCACGCGCGCCGCGCGAGCCGCGCGCCGATGGTCGGCCGCAGCAGCCGCGTCAACCCCGGGCCGACGGTCAACCCGGCCAGCCACGGACGCCGCGCGCGCCGCGCGCCGACGGCCAGCCGAACCAGTCCGGCGAGGCGCGCGAGCGCCGGCCGCGTCTGACGCCGGAGGAGCAGGCCGCCAAGGCGGCCGAACGCGCCTTCCGCAATCCGCTGCCGGAGATCAGCTATCCCGAGGACCTGCCGGTGTCCGGCCGGCGCCAGGAGATCGCCGAGGCGCTGGTGAAGAACCAGGTCATCATCGTCTGCGGCGAGACCGGCTCGGGCAAGACCACCCAGCTGCCGAAGATCTGCCTGGAGCTGGGACGCGGCCAGGCCGGCCTGATCGGCCACACCCAGCCGCGCCGCATCGCCGCCTCGTCGACCGCCAAGCGCATCGCCCAGGAACTGGGCACGCCGCTGGGCGAGACGGTCGGCTTCAAGGTGCGCTTCGCCGACACCCTGATGCGCGGCGCCTCGGTCAAGCTGATGACCGACGGTATCCTGCTGGCCGAGACGCAGACCGACCCGCTGCTGAAGAACTACGACACCATCATCATCGATGAGGCGCACGAACGCAGTCTGAACATCGACTTCCTGCTCGGCTACCTGAAGCAGCTGCTGCCGCGCCGGCCCGACCTGAAGGTGATCATCACCTCGGCGACCATCGACGCCGAGCGCTTCGCCCGCCACTTCGCTGCGGCCGACGGCAAGCCGGCGCCGGTGATCGAGGTGTCCGGCCGGCTGTACCAGGTCGAGGTGCGCTACCGCCCGGTCGACCGCGACCAGCCGGCCGGCGGCGCCGACGCCGCCAAGCCGGCGCCCAAGGCCGCCGCCGCGCGCGACAAGCGCGACCTGATGGATGCCGTGGTCGAGGGCGTCGACGAGTTGTGCCGCATCGGCTCGGGCGACGTGCTGGTGTTCCTGCCCGGCGAGCGCGAGATCCGCGACGCCGCCGAGGCGCTGCGCAAGCACCATCCGCCGCACGTCGAGATCCTGCCGCTGTTCGCCCGCCTGTCGGCCGAGGAGCAGGAGCGCGTCTTCAAGACCAGCAACGCGCGCCGCATCGTGTTGGCCACCAACGTCGCCGAGACCTCGCTGACGGTGCCCGGCATCCGCTACGTGGTCGACGCCGGCCTGGCCCGCGTCAAGCGCTACAGCTACCGCAACAAGGTCGAGCAGCTGCAGGTCGAGGCGATCGCCCAGTCGGCCGCCAACCAGCGCGCCGGCCGCTGCGGCCGCGTCGCCGACGGCGTCTGCATCCGCCTGTACGAGGAGCAGGACTTCCTGCTGCGGCCCAAGTTCACCGAGCCGGAGATCCTGCGCTCGTCGCTGGCCTCGGTCATTTTGCGCATGAAGTCGCTGCACCTGACCGACGTCGAAACCTTCCCCTTCATCGAGCCGCCGCTGGCGCGCGCCATCGCCGACGGCTACCAGCTGCTGCAGGAGCTGGGCGCGGTCGACGAGTACAACCAGCTGACGCCGCTGGGCCACAAGCTGGCCAAGCTGCCGCTCGACCCGCGCGTCGGCCGGATGATTTTGGCCGCGCTGGACAACGTCTGCCTGAGCGAGGTGCTGATCATCGCCTCGGCGCTGTCGGTGCAGGACCCGCGCGACCGGCCGATGGAGCACCAGCAGGCCGCCGACGAGGCGCACAAGAAGTTCGCCGACGAGAAGTCGGAATTCCTCAGCTACCTGAAGATCTGGAAGTGGTTCGAGGGCGCCATCGAGCACAAGAAGACCAACCGCCAGCTGCAGGACAACTGCCGCGCCAACTTCCTGTCGCAGCTGCGCCTGCGCGAATGGCGCGACGTCCACTCGCAGCTGCTGACCATCGTCAAGGAGCAGGGCTGGCGTTTGAACGACGCGCCGGCCACCTACGAGAACCTGCACCTGGCGCTGCTGACCGGCCTGCTGGGCAACATCGGCTTCAAGGGCGAGGACGAGCCGGGCGCCGGCTTCCTCGGCGCGCGCGGCATCAAGTTCCACGTCTGGCCCGGCTCCTCGCTGCTGAAGAAACCGGGCAAGTGGATCATGGCCGCCGAGCTGGTCGACACCACCCGCCTGTACGCGCGCGGCATCGCGCAGATCCAGCCGGAGTGGCTGGAGAAGGTCGGCGAACACCTGCTGAAGAAATCCTGGGGCGAGCCGCGCTGGGAGAAGCGCACGGCGCAGGTCAGCGCCTCCGAGCGCGCCACCCTGTACGGCCTGGTGGTGTACAGCCAGCGCCGCATCAACTACGGCCTGTTCAACCCGGTCGAGGCGCGCGAGATCTTCATCCGCGACGCCCTGGTCGGCGGCGACTACGAGACGCGGGCGCCGTTCTTCGCCCACAACCACAAGCTGATCAAGGAAATCGAGAACCTGGAGCACAAGTCGCGCCGCTTGGACGTGCTGGTCGACGACGAATTGATCGCCGCCTTCTACGACAAGCTGATTCCGGCCGACGTGGTCAACGGTGCCGGCTTCGAGAAGTGGCACAAGGACGCCACCGCGCAGGAGCCCAAGCTGCTGTTCCTGGTGCGCGACGAGCTGATGCGCCACGAGGCGGCCGGCGTGACCACCGAGCTGTTCCCGAAGATGATGTCGGTGACCGGCCTGGAAATGCTGCTGACCTACCACTTCGAGCCGGGCAGCGTGCGCGACGGCGTCACCATGGCGGTGCCGCTGTACGCGCTCAACCAGCTGCCGCGCGAGCGTTGCGAGTGGCTGGTGCCGGGCATGCTGAAGGAGAAGGTGCATCTGCTGCTCAAGTCGCTGCCGCAAAAGCTGCGCCGCCACTGCGTGCCGCTGCCCGACTATTCGGCGAAGTTTTGCGAGCGCGTGCACGAGGCCGGCGTGTTCGGCCGAGGCGACCTGATCGACGCGATCATCGCCGACATCCGCAGCCAGATCACGATTTCGGTGCTGACCACCGACTTCAAGCCGGAGACGCTGCCGGCGCACCACTTCATGAACTTCAAGGTGATCGACGAGCACGGTCGCCAGCTCGACATGGGCCGCAACCTGGCCACCTTACAGGCCGAGTTTGGCACCCAGGCGCGCGAGAGCTTCCAGAAGATGGCCGAGGTGTCGGCGCCGCAGGGCGGGGTGAGCGTGCGCGCGCTGGGCACGGGCGGCGCTGCCGCCGCTGGTGCCGGCGTGGCCAGCGGTGCCGCTGTCGGCGTCGGCAAGGCGGGGCAGGGCAGCGCGGGCAAGGGCGGCAACGCCGCCGGCAATGGCAATGGCAATGCGGCCGGCAACGCCGGCGCGACCGGCACGGCCAGCAGCGGCATCACGCTGACCGGCCTGAACAGCTGGACCTTCGGCGAGTTGCCGGAGCTGTTGGAGATCGTGCAGGGCAAGCTGACCTTGATCGGCTTCCCGGCGCTGGTCGACAAGGGCGCGCATTGCGACCTGGAGGTGTTCGACGACCCGACCGTGGCGGCGCGCACCCACCGCGTCGGCCTGCGCCGCCTGTTCGCGCTGCAACTGAAGGACCAGCTCAAGTACATCGAGAAGAGCATCCCCGGCCTGCAGCAGATGGGCATGCAGTTCATGGCGCTGGGTTCGCAGGAGGAATTGCGCGACCAGATCATCCACAAGGCGCTGGACATCGCCTGCCTGCAGGACCCGCTGCCGATCGACGCGGCCAGCTTCAACAAGCGCAAGGACGAGGGCAAGTCGCGCCTGGTGTTGCTGGTCAACGAGATCGCCCGTTTGCTGGCGCAGGTGTTGACCGAGTTCCACGGCCTGCCCAAGCGTTTGCAAGGACTGCCGGCGGCGGCGGCGGCCGACATGCAGGCGCAGTTACAGGGCCTGGTCAACAAGCGCTTCCTGTCCGACAACGACTACGGCCAGCTGGCGCACTTCCCGCGCTATTTGAAGGCGATCAACGTGCGCATCGAGAAGCTGCGCACCGACCCGGCGCGCGACGCCAAGCTGATGGCCGAGTGGCAGCAGGCCGCCACGCTGTATCTGCGCGCCAGCAAGGACCGCCAAGCCGGCAAGAACACCGATCCGAAAATGACCGAGTTCCGCTGGATGCTGGAGGAGCTGCGCGTGTCGCTGTACGCGCAGGAGCTGCGCACGCCGATGCCGGTGTCGGTCAAGCGCCTGCAAAAGGTGTGGGAGTCGATGCAGCGCTAGGATGTAGAAAACCCACAGGCGGAAACCTAGGGTCAGACCCTAGGGTCTGACCCTGGCTTGTCGGTGTTGGGTGGTTGGGAAGCCACTGGCGCCTTAACTTAGCGGCAACGGCTCAATGCCGTCCCGTCTGCGGCGCGTTCGGGCTGCGGCCGCTGGTGCGCGGCCGCGTGCCGAAGAAGGTCTGCACCTCGTTGGTCCAGTCGGCGTCGCCCATGTCGGGCCAGTTGTCCTTGGCGAAGCCGGGCGCCTGTTTCAGCTGCGCCTTGTCGACGTCGAGCAGGAAGCGCTTGTTGACGGTGTCGATCGACAGGTATTCCCAGGGCACGGCGAAGAGTTTTTCGCCCAGCCCGAGGATGCCGCCGAAGGACAACACGGCGTAGGCCACCTCGCCGGTCTGCATGTCCAGCATCACCTCCTTGATGTCGCCGACGTTCTCGTTCTGCAGGTTGTAGACGTCCTCGCCGATCAGCGTGTCGGCGCCCATCAGGCGCGGGCCGGGGCCGGCGCTGTGGTGTTTCTTGTACATGCCAAAAATATCGCGGTCCAGATAGCTCATGGTTGCCTCCAAGATGTGCTTGCCCTGATCCGGGATTGGATCGGCTACTTCATTCACAGTAGGCATTCGGCGCCGGCGCCCGTTTGAGCCATCTCAATCGTGCTGCCCCGCACGATAGGCGCGCCAGCGCACCGAGTCCACCCCCTGTTGTCTTTATACTGCAATGCAACACGGAGGTGTCACCATGAGGCTTTTTCAACGGATAACACGCTTTGAATTAGAGCTTGGCCGCGATGGCGGTCGAGGTGCCGGCGCAGCAATGGCGGCCGGCGGAGGTCGACGATGGTGAGGTCGACGATGGGCGCGCGGATGCTGCGCAGCCTGCTGCGCTCGGGTAAGGCGCAGCAACGCAGCGTGGGCAAGCTGGTGACCGGCTTGCTCACGGCGGCCGCCAAGTCGGCCAAGGCCGGGGCCAAGGCCGGGGCCAAGGCCGCCAAAGCCAAGCCAGCCAAACCGAGGAGCGCTGCGGCCAGGAGTGTCAAGGCCAGGGCCGTGCCGTCGCGCAGCGCCGGTGCCAGTAGCAAGGCGAAGCCGGCGCCGGCCGGCGTGGCGGCGGCCACGCACGCGCCGCCCAGCGCGCCCGGTCTGTGGCTGGCCTCGCACTACCCGAGCCGTGGCGAGCCGGGCGCGCTGGGCGGCAAGCGCATGAGTTACTGGCTGTATCTGCCGCACGAGGCGCCGGCCGTCGAGTCGGCCGGCATGCCGCTGCTGGTGATGTTGCACGGCTGCCAGCAGACCGCCACCCAGTTCGCCCAGGGCACGCGGATGAACGCGCTGGCCGACAAGGCCGGCTATGCCGTGGTGTATCCGCAGCAGTTGCTCAGCTCGCAGGCCCAGCGCTGCTGGAAGTGGTATGACAAGTCGACCCAGGAGGGCGGCGGCGACGTGCGCATGATCGTCGGCATCATCGACAAAGTGGCGCAACAGTATCGGATCGACCGGCGGCGCATCTACATCTGCGGTATTTCGGCCGGCGCCGCTATGGCCTACATTGTCGCGCTGAACCATCCGGAGCTGATCGCGGCGGCCGGCCTGCACTCGGCGCCGGCGTTCGGCGCCGGCCACAACGTCATCGGCGCCCTGGGCGTGATGCAACACGGCGCCGGCCTACGGGTGGAGCGGGCGATCCACGAGGTGCTGCTGCGCGAGCCGCGGTTCCCGTCGCTGCCGACCATCCTGATCCAGGGCATGGGCGACCAAGTGGTGCGGCCGATCAACCAAAGCCAGTTGACGCGGCAGAGCCTGATGCTCAACCGCCTGCAGGTCGGCGCCGACTACAAGGTGACGCACAAGGCCGGCCGGGGCAACAGCCACAACCGGCAGGACATCCACGATTTCTATATCGGCAGGAAATTGATCCTGCGCGTGGCGCAGGTGGCGCGGCTGGAGCACGCCTGGAGCGGTGGCGACCCCAGCCTGGCGTTCAACGCCAAGGCCGGGCCGGACGCCAGCAAGATGATGCTGGACTTTTTCGGGCGGCACCGGCGCTAGGCCATCTTGCGGGGTGCGCTACAGCAGGAAGGCCAGCGCCGCCACGGCGGTCGGCGGCAGCGCGCCCAGCAGCAGGCCGACGGCGCCGATCGATTCGTCCTGGAAACCCCGGCGCAGCAGCGACACGCCGGCCGGATTGGGCGCGTTGGCGATCACCGTCAAGCCGCCGCCGGCCACCGCGCCGGCCACCAGCATGTATTGCGCCTCGGGCGAGATGCCCTTGATCAGCGAGCCCAGGTAGGTCAGGGCGGCGTTGTCGGTGATGGCGGTCAGGCCCAGCGCGCTGAAGAACAGCGCCACCGGCGCCAGGCTCGAGACGATGGGTTGCAACCACCATTGCTGCATGCCGCCCAGCACCACCAGGCCGGCGAGGAAGAAGCCGACCAGCAGGCCCTCCTTGACGATCAACTGATCCTGGTAGCGCTGGTAGGCCTGGGTGAAGCCGAGGAAGAGCAGGAAGATGCCGAGGAACAGCACCGGATGGTGGCCCAGCACCACCACCGCCGCCAGGAAGGCCAGGTGGATGGCGGCCACCATCAGCGGGATCTTGATGACGTCGGCCTCGGCGACGGTGAGCGACGGCGGCGGCCGCAGGTGGCGGCGCAGCAGGAAGGTGACGGCGCTGGCGTTGATCAACACGGCGATCGCCGCCTTCCAGCCGAAGTGGCTGGCCATGAAGGCGCTGTCCCACTGCCAGGTGGCGGCCACCATCAGCACCGGCGGCGCGGCGTAGGCGGTCAGCGTGCCGCCGATCGAGACGTTGACGAACAGCACGCCCAGGGCGGCGTATTTCAGCCATTCCGGCATGCCCTGGCGGAAGATTTTCGGCGCCAGCATCAGCGCGGCCAGGGTCATCGCGGCCGGCTCGGTGATCAGCGAGCCGGTCAGCGGCACCAGTGCCAAGCCCAGCCAGACCAGCACCAGTTCGGTGCGCAGCGGCACCAGCTTGGCCAGCGCCAGCAACAGGCGTTGCATGATGTCGAGCACGGGACGCGAGGCGGCCACCACCATGACGACGAAGACGAACAGGGGTTCGGTGTATTGGCGCGATTCGGCGTAGGCGATGGCCTCGCCGCCGCCGGCCACCAGGGCCATGGCGATGACCAGCACGAAGGCCCAGAAGCCGAACACCACCTCGACTTCGCCGAGCAGGTGGAACAGGCCGGCGTGGCGCGGATGGCGGTGCGACAACATCTCGAATGATTTGGCGGCGAAGGTGTGGATCAGCGCCAGGCCGAACAGGACGGCGCCGATGATCTGGATCGTATTCAAATGGATTCCCGATAGTAAAAGCCAAGCCACATGTTACAGCATCGGTAAAGTTTCCAATGTTTGTACGCCGCGTGATCCGCCTCAGCGCGACGACCGTTTCGGCAGATAGGCCTTGCCAAAAGCGGCGCCAAATAGTACTGTGTATTTATACAGTATATTTACCCGAGCTTATTCCTTCTTGCATAGTCATACCATCCATCTATACAAATTTCTATGGCCCTCTCAGCACCCATTTCCGCGCCCGAGGCCCTGCACCCGTCGCTGTGGCTGGCCTCGCAATTGGCGCACAGCGCCAACCGCTGCGCCGACACCGGTTTCGCCGCCTTGTCGGCGCAACTGCCCGGCGGCGGCTGGCCGTCCGGCACGCTGATCGACCTGTTGGTGCAGCAGCCCGGCATCGGCGAACTGCGCCTGCTGCGGCCGGCCCTGGCCGCGCTGGGCCAGCGTCCCATCGTGCTGCTGCAGCCGCCGCACGCGCCGCAGGCGCTGGCGCTGGCCGCGCTGGGCCTGCCGCCGTCGCAGCTGGTGTGGCTACGCAGCGGCGCCAAAAGCGGCGACGCGCTGTGGGCCGCCGAGCAGGTGCTGCGCAGCGGCTGCTGCGGCGCCCTGCTGTTCTGGCAGCAGCACGTGCGCGGCGAGGCGCTGCGCCGGCTGCACCTGGCGGCGCAAAGCGGCGAAACGCTGTTCTGGATGCTGCGGCCGCTGAGCGCGGCGCAGGACTCGTCGCCGGCGCCGCTGCGCCTGTCGCTGCGGCCGGCGCCGGGCGGCATCGACATCGGCTTCGTCAAACGCCGGGGACCGCAGCGCGACGCGCCGCTGTTCCTGCCCCTCAGCCCCACCTTACTGCAACGCCATGCGACTCTGGATCGGCCTCTACCTGCCCCGGCTCCCGCTCGAAGTATTCTGCCCGCGCTGGTCGGCTGAGCCGTGCAGCGTGGTGCTGGAGCAGGAGCGGGTGATCGCCGTCTCGGCGCCGGCCCACGCCGCCGGCGTGCGCGTCGGCATGCGCCGGGGCGGCGCGCTGATGCTGGCGCCCGGGCTGCTGCTGCACGAGCGCGCGCCGCCGCGCGAGGAGGAGGCGCTGCACGCGGTGGCGATGGCGCTGCTGCAGTTCACCCCGCTGGTGGCCGAGGGCGAGGAGGCCACGCTGCTGATCGACATCGGCGCCAGCCTGCGCCTGTTCGGCGGCGTGCGCGCGCTGTGCCGCCAGGTCGAGGCGAGCATGCGCGCGCTGGGCTTTTCCGCCGTGCTCAGCTGCGCGCCGACGGCGCGCGGCGCCTGGCTGCTGGCGCGCGGCGGCGGCGGCCGCGTGCTCGGCATGGACAGCCTGGTGCGCCGCCTCGACCGCCTGCCCTGCGGCCTGCTGCCGCCGGCGCGGCCCTATCTGGACTGGCTCGAGGGCATCGGCTGCCTGACCCTGGGCGAGCTGCGCGGCCTGCCGCGTCCCGGCCTGCAGCGCCGCTGCGGCGCGGCCCTGCTGGCCATGCTCGACGGCGCCCACGGCCGCAGCGTCGAGCTGTTCGAGTGGATCGCCGCGCCGGCCAGCTTCCGCGCCAAGCTGGAGCTGTTCGACCGGGTCGAGCAGGCCGACGCCCTGCTGTTCGGCGCGCACCGGCTGCTGCAGCAAATGACCGGCTGGCTGTGCGCGCGCCAGTTCGCCGTCGAGCGCGTCAGCCTGTTATTGGAGCACGAGCGGGGCAGGGTGGCGCGGCCGCCCACCGCCATCGAGCTGGTGTTGGCCGAGCCGACCTGGCGCGACGAGCATCTGCTGCGCCTGCTGCGCGAGCGCCTGGCCAAGCTGGCGCTGGAGGCGCCGGTGATCGGCCTGTGTCTGGAGGCGCTGCAGGTGCAGCCGATGGCGCCGCCGTCCGAGTCGCTGTTCCCCGAACCGGGCGGCAGCAAGGAGGACCGCGCGCGCCTGTTCGAGTTGCTGGTGGCGCGGCTGGGGCCGGACAACGTGCTGCAGGCGGCGCCGCAGGCCGACTACCGGCCCGAGCAGGCCAACGCCTGGGTCAGCGTACAGCAGAAGATCCGTCCGGCCGACGCCCGCGCCCAGCTGCCGCCCGACCTGCCCAGCCTGCCGCGTCCGGGCTGGTTGATGGCCAAGCCGATCGCCCTGCTGATGCGCGACCACCGGCCGTTCTACGGCTCGCCGCTGCGCATCATGTCGAGTGGCGAGCGCATCGAGGCGGGCTGGTGGAGCCAGACGCAAACGCGCGACTACTTCATTGCGGAAGGGAGCGACCATGCCCACTACTGGCTGTACCGCGAGCGCATCAGCGGCGCCGACGGCCTGGCCGAGCCGCGTTGGTTCCTGCACGGTCTGTTCGCCTGAGTTGGCGCTCGGACGGCCCTGCCGGCGGCGGCGGTTGTGGTTGTGGTTGTGGTTGTGGTGCACAATAAGCGTTTCGATGGAGACGGGCAAGCGATGCGTACTGAACGATTGGAATTCGCCGGCGCCGGCGGCCACAAGCTGGCGGCGCGGCTGGACGCGCCCGACGGCGCCGTGCGCGCCCACGCCCTGTTCGCCCACTGCTTCACCTGCGGCAAGGACGCGATCGCCGCCAGGCGCATCGCCCAGGGGCTGACCGAGCACGGCATCGCCGTGCTGCGCTTCGACTTCGCCGGCCTGGGCGCCAGCGAGGGCGAGTTCGCCAGCACCAACTTCAGCTCCAACGTGGCCGACCTGGTGGCGGCGGCCGACTATCTGCGCGCCGCGCACGGCGCGCCCAAGCTGCTGGTCGGCCACAGCCTGGGCGGCGCGGCGGTGCTGGCGGCGGCGGCCGACATCGCCGAGGCGCGGGCGGTGGTGACGCTGGCCGCGCCCAGCGCCCCGGGGTACGTGACCAGCATGTTCAAGCAGCATCTGGCGCACATCGCCGAGCACGGCGAGGCCGAGGTGCAACTGGCCGGGCGGCCCTTCCGCATCCGGCAACAGTTCGTCGCCGACGCGGCCGGGCACAATTTGAAGGAGAAGATCGCCGGCCTGCGCAAGGCCCTGCTGGTGATGCACGCGCCGGGCGACGACACGGTGGAGATCGGCAATGCGATGCAGATCTTCACCGTCGCCAAGCATCCGAAGAGTTTCATCTCGCTCGACGACGCCGACCATCTGTTGACCCGGCGCGAGGACGCGGTCTACGTGGCCAATCTGATCGCCGCCTGGAGCGAACGCTACCTCGGATAGGGGAGGGACTTACTCGTCGTCGCCGAATTCTTCGGCCAGGTCTTTCCAACCCTTGCCGGCGGCGAAGGTGTTGAACTCGTCTGGCGCCTCGAGCACCATCAGTTTCTTTTCCTGCAGCACCGGGTCGCCCTGCGTCAGCAAGGGACCCTTGTAGCCGACCGTGCGCAACTGGGCGACGATGGCGGCGATCAGCGCCTTGTCCTTGTGCAGGCCGTCGAGCGGCGCGGCGAAGTCGACATACACGTCGATGGCGCCGTAGCCCTCGTCGAAGATGCGGATGGCCTTGATGTCGTGGGCACGGCCGGAGCCGTCGGTGGCCTTGAAGGGGCCGCTGAGTTGGATGTCGGTATCATTGTTCATGGACGGAAGCATACACCAAATCGTCGATTTCGGCCTCCGCCGGATGGCCGCGCCGGCGGCGCTCAGCACGACACCACGTTGCGTCCCTTGTGCTTGGCGCGGTACAGCGCCTGGTCGCCCAGCTCGTAGATGGCGCCCTGGCCCAGCTCGCTGTCGGGCGGCACGAAGGCCAGCCCCAGCGACAGCGTGACGTGGCCGTAGGGCAGGTTGGCCTCGTGCGGCATCTGCTGCGCCGCCATGTAGTCGCGGATCATCTCGGCCAGCGCCACGCTCTCGTCGACGTTGTTGCTGGTGAACAGGCAGGCGAACTCGTCGCCGCCGATGCGGAAGCTCAGGTCGCCCGGCCGGCACAGCGTGACGTGCATCGCGTCGGCCACCGTCTGCAGCACCAGGTCGCCCTGCGGGTGGCCGTAGTGGTCGTTGTACTCCTTGAAGCGGTCGACGTCGATCAGCAGCAGCGTCAGCATGCGCTGGTCGCGGTGCGCGCGCTTTTGCTCCTCGGCGAAGCGGATGTTGAAGTAGCGACGGTTCTTCAGCCCGGTCAGCTCGTCGGTGACGCTGTCGATGCGCGCCGCCTTGGCCTCGCTGATGTCGGTCGAGACGGCGCAGGTGGCGACCACCTCGCCGGCCGCGTCGAGCAGGGGGAACTTCACCGTCATATAGGTGTGCAGCGTCTTGTCGGTGTGGTAGACCTGCTCCTCCTCGTGCACCGCGCGCTTTTCCAGCGCCGCCTTGCGGTCGTTGCGCCAGAGTTGTTCGGCGATGTCGTGGGGGAACAGTTCGAACACGTTGCTGCCGACGAAATGGGCGGCGTCGTAGCCGTCGAGGATGTCGAAGTGGCGGTTGGCCATGGTGACGGTGCCGCGCAGGTCCTTGGTGGAGATCAGCACGGGGGCGTTGTCGAGCAGGGCGTGGAACACCCGCTCGGAGTCGCGCAACGCGGCCAATTCGGCGCGCAGGCGGAAGTTTTCCTCCTGCAGGACTTGAAGCGGGTGCTGTTCGTCGATCCGTGCTGACATGGGCGGTCCATCTGTCGGGGCGGTGGGAAAGCGGATGAGCCCAGTATAACCGCACAGCGGGCCGGCGCAGCGGCGCCGGCCCGCCGGCCGCGTGAAATTATTTCAGGGGTTGTAAAATCGCCCCCAGGCGGTCCGGCGTGCCCTCGATGCGTTCGAGGCGCGGATATTTCAGGCCCTCGTGGTAGTCGAGCGCGACGGTGCGGTACAGGCCGCCCTTCTTGACCAGCAGCTCGATCGGCGCGGCGCCGCCCTTGGCCGCCGTGACGGCGGCGCGCAGCAGTTCGGCCTTGTAGGCGCGGCCGTTGACGGCCAGCACGGTGGTGTTGCCGGACAGGCCGGCGCGGAAGCCCACGCCCTCCCACTGCAGCGCCTCGACGCGGCCCTCGTGGCCGAGCGAGAAGCCGAGCGAGTATTGGAAGTTGGCCGACTTGCCGCGTTCCTCCTGCTCCTTGAGGAAGTCGGTCGGCTTGTCGGTGTAGACCAGCTTCCAGCCGGCGCGGGCCAGGCCGTCGAGCGGGGCGCCGGGGCCGTGGCCGTCGAGTTTGGCGCGCAGGAAGCCGGCCCAGTCGTAGGGTTGCAGCGCCTCGAGCGCCTTGACCACCTCGTCGAAGCGGTAGTGCTTGGCCACGGCGCTGCCGTCGGCCACGCCGAAGAAGGCGGCGGCGAAGTCGTCGAGCGAGCGGCGCTCGCCGGACAGCTGGCGCAGGCGGGTGTCGATGTCGAGCCAGATCAGCGCGCCCTCGGTGTAGTAGTCCTCGCTGCGCTGCCAGTTGCTCCAGCCCTGGGGCCGGCGGCCGTTGATGATCGGGTCGTTGGTGGTGTCCTGCACGGCGCGCCAGTCGCGCCCGCGCACGGCGTCGTAGCGCGCCGCGCTGGCGGCGAACACGTCGCGCACGTTGGCCGCCTTGATCAGGCCCGAGCGGGCCGACAGCACGTAGCCCCAGTACTGGGTCTGGCCCTCGTAGACCCAGAGCAGGCTGTTCTGCAGCGGCGTGTTGAAGTCGGGCACGTCCTGGTCGGCCGGGCGGCGGAACTTGCCATTCCACGAGTGGGCGAACTCGTGCGGCAACAGCTCGCGGACGCCCTCGGACTTGGTCCAGTCGGTGAAGTAGCCGGGCTTGACGCCGTTCTCGCTGGACTGGTGGTGCTCGCGGCCGATGCCGCCGAACTCGTCGCTCAGCGCCAGCAGGAAGTCGTAGTGGGCGTAGTGCTGCGACTTGAACAACTTGTAGGCCTGCCGCACCATGGCGCGGTGCGCCTCGATCTGCTCCGGCTTGGCGTCGAGCGCCTCGGCCGTGTCGGCCACCACGTTCAGGTGCACCGGCACGCGCCCGCCCGGGTCGAGGTCGAAGCGCTTGAAGTGGCGGCCGGCGAACAGCGGCGAGTCGACCAGGGTCTCCAGGTCGAGCGGCTTGAAGGCGACCTGGTCGCCGCGCCGCTCCGCCGTCTCCAGCGCGCTGCCGTACTGCCAGCCGGCCGGCAGGGTCAGGTTGGGCTGCACGGTGATCTGGCGCGTGCGGTAGCCGGCCGGGTACAGCGCCATGGCGTGCCACTGCACGCCGACGATGTCGTTGGTGATCGTGGTGCGGCCTTGGTTGGGCTCGACCGGCGACAGGTATTGGTATTCCGCCTCGACGCTGTTGGCGCCGGCCGGCACCTCGAGGTGGAAGGCGTGCACGTTGACGGTGTCGCGGCGCCACTCGAGCGGCTTGCCGTTGGCGCTCAGCTTGAGGCCGGCGAGCTGGTTGAGCGGACCGCTGGGGCCGTGGTTGCCCGGCACCCACTGCGGATACAGCAGCGTCAGCTTGCCGGCCTTGGCCGGGATGCTCGCGCGGATGCGGAAGATCTGCCGCGCCGTGTCGGAGGCGTCCACCTTCAGCACGATGGTGCCGGGGTAGGCCGGCTCGAGCGGCTCGGCCGGTGCGTCGGCGCGGGCGCCGGCGGCGCACAGCAGCAGGGTCAGCGCGGCGAGTGGACGGGCCAGGCGGGGAAGGGGGCGGGATGCGGTCATGGTTCGGCTAGGATGGGGGAACAGGGGCGCGAGTTTAGCATGTGGGAAATGTTTCGTTGTTTCAAAAAGTAACCGCGAGTCGGTTGCGCTGGCGGTCGCGATTTCACGCGGATGCAAAAATATTTGCAAAAAAATCCGCCGCTTTGGGGATGCTTGAAGCGAATTTCAAGGCCTTGAAAAGCCTTTGGGCGGGGCTATATGGGACTCAGCGGTTGCCCAGAAGGGGGCCGCGCCCACCCATATCGCTTCACTTGAAAAGGATATCCACCATGCGTAACTTCGACCTGACCCCCCTGTATCGTTCCGCCATCGGCTTCGACCGCCTAGCCCAGCTGCTCAACGACTCGCAGCGCGGCGACGCCCAGCCCAGCTATCCGCCGTACAACATCGAGCTGGTGTCCGAGGATAACTACCGCATCGTCATGGCCTTGGCCGGCTTCGACCGCAGCGAGATCGACATTACCTTCGAGCGCGACTCGCTGCAAGTGGTCGGCCGCAAGCAGCGCGACAGCGTCGAGCGCACCTACCTGCACCGTGGCATCGCGGCGCGCGACTTCGAGCAGCGCTTCCAGCTGGCCAACCACGTCAAGGTGACCGGCGCCACCTTCGACAACGGCATGCTGACCATCGAGCTGGTGCGCGAGATCCCCGAGGCGCTCAAGCCGCGCAAGATCGTCATCAACGGCGGCGAGAACGTCAGCGCGCTGGAGCAGCGCCAAGCCGCCTAAGGCGCGCTTGAGGACGGCACGCGCTGCAGCTAGCGTGTGATCCCAAAGCCGCGCGGTTGATTGCGACCGCGTGGCTTTGTCGCGTTCGCGGGTGGCGCCAATGTAAAGCGGCCCGGGGGCCGTGGTGGTGTCGCGAAGGGAATTGCTTGATTGCGCGGACTCATGACGCATCCTTTGGCGGGTGGAAACTGACACCGACCTCATCCAACATGTCGCTGCTCAGGTGGTTTGTGTGGCCGGATTCATCAGTAACCCCTGTCACGGTCTTGCCGCCCTCTTGAGTCAAGGTATAGGGCCGCCCCTTCACAGGCCGGCCGGTTTGCGGATTGAACAGCATGACCTTGTCGTCGGTTTCTAGCAACGAACTTGGAAATTGCACCCCGGCAGGATTGCCGTCACCCCCGCGCGAGTGGACGAAGCGGGCCGACTTGATGGCAAAGTCGCCCGTGCATTGATGCGTGACCTTGCCCCCGCCATAGTCCGCGCGCGCTCCCTTGGTGACGATTTTCACCTCCGGCGCCTCGATGTCGATACCTTCGACCGCAATCAACTTGATCCTCTTGCCGGTCGTGACTTCAATGTTGCCGTCTTGGGCCTGCACACTGATACTGCCAGTCGCCGCGATCAGCTTCATGCCTAGTCGCAGCGCAAACAAGCTGATACCCTCGGTGGCGCGCATCAGTAGCCGCCGCCCGGTCGATAGCTGCGTGTCGCCACCACACAGTAGATCGATCTTGTTGGCCGCGCCGAGGGCCAGATTTTCCTGGCTGGCCACGACCACCCCCGCCGGCGCGCTGGCCGCGAGGATGGCAGCGCCGCCACCGGCGCCGGCACCACCGTCGACGTTGCTGCCCCGGTCCCAGGTCTTCAGTTTGTCGATGAGTTGGGCTAAATGCTGACTGTCTGCGGCATCTCCTGCATGTTTCGCGGCAAACGTCGCCAATTGTTCAGTGACGCTGCGCAGAACCTCGATCACGCCGACCATTTCGGCACGGTCCAGTAAAGCGCCCTGCGCGCCGGCATACGCGTCGGCACTGAGCAACAGCCCCTTTGCTCCGCGCACCGCCACCGCTTCGTCGCTGCGCAGTTCAGCCCCCTCGCCGCGCGGTGTCCCCTCGCCGTCGACGCGCGGGCGGGTCAGGTAGCCGAGGTTCAGCTCGCTAACGGCGTGTTCACTCGCAAGTTGCACGCTGATCTGGCCGGGAGTGTCGTCGAGGCGCAACTGATTGACGCGTTTGCCGTGTACCTCACAGCTCTGAATGCCCGACTGGTATTTGCTAGCCGGAAGGCCGCCGTAGCTTCCCAACCCCGGCGGCGGGGCGTCCCGATTGTACAGCTGGCCGAGAATGATCGGCTTGTCCGGATCGCCGCCAAGGTAGGCGATGAGCGCCTCGGTGCCCACACGGGGAAGTTTGCGCGTGCCCGTTTGACTTTCGCTGCCCGGCCCTGGCCCCGCCCAGTTCGACGCATCCCGTACCCATGCCGAATCGGCGTCGGTGTCGGCCGCGCCGGCGCCGTCGGCGTGCTGGTGGTCCTCCGGTCGCGTTCCTGGGAAGCGCACCTTGATCCGGCCCAGTTCGTCACAATAGATTTCTTCCCCCGGCGGACCGACGACGGTCGCGGTTTCGATCTCGGTGCGTGGCAGGTCGACGCGCGGATCGTAAGCGGGAACAATCGCGATGCCGCTGCGCACACAGGTAAAACGGTTGCTGTAGCGAACAGCGCCGTCCTGGCCCTTGCGCCGCGCCGCCAGCTCGGAAAATATGTTGTCGCCGTCCCATCGGTTGCGTTCAAGGAGTGTGCGCACGGTCCCGTCCAGCGCCGACGACAGATTGTTCTCCGCCGCGACGTGCAGTTCGATCACGACAAACTCGCGTTCCGCCTGGGGATGGGTGTCGATTTCCGGATGGCCGGAGAGCGCGTTCGATTCGCCGACGCGCAGATCGCGCACGCCGCTCTCGGCGTAAAAGCACTTGGTGAGAAGATCGTGCCGCTGCAGCTGCAAGCGTCCCAGCGCAACTTGGTCTTCATGGTCGTCGCCCACATGAGGAGCGTCGACGAAATAGTCGTCGATGCAGGCCGCCACCGCGTTGCCGTAGTCTCCCTGGTTCACCGTGCTGCGCACGTTGGCGGTCATGAATTGGGTGCCCTTAGGATTCAGGTGGTCCCAACTATGGCGGCTCACGCCGGCGGCCTGCAAGGTGCGCACGGCGCTCCAGGCGGTCACGCTGTCGCGCTGTTCGGTGGCCGCGTTGCGATGAAAGCGCATCGTTCCGGCCGAATTTTCTTGGAGCCTGCTGGCGTCGTCGAACAAGATCAAGGTGTGGACCGGTGTTTCGCCCGCTGTGCTCGCCGGCCTGCCGGCGGCCTGGCCGGCTCTGAAAAACCAGGAGATGCCGCGCCGTTTCATCAGGCGGCGGATGAAGGAGGCGTCATCCTCGTTGTGCTGCTTGGTGAACTCGCGCCGGGGATACTGGCGGGTGGCTATGAGCTGGTCTATCTCGATGTCGAATGCCGCCGCAAAGACACCACATTTTTGGCGCCATTCGCTGAACAGCACTTCGATAATGTCGATCTCGTTCATCCGGCGGAAAACGCGGGTGTTGACGCGCTGCTCCAACAGCGCCATCGCATCGCGCATGGTTAGCTGATAGGTGGCCAGGCCACCGTCGCTGTGGCCGGCGCGGACTTCGGTGACGATGCCGCAGATCTTGTGCAGCTCCCCTCGGTCCGTCACGAGTTGCAGCTCGACCGGTAGGGTGATGAACTGCTTCAGCTCCAGGGTGGCGTCGGTGGCAACGCAATCGATACGGTAGTCAAGGCCACCGCACATCGACTCGCAGCCCACGATGCGTTGTGGCAGGAGCACGTCGTCGACAATGCCGGTGGGGTGCGCGAGGCGCATGCGCAGGGGACGGTTTTCCACCGTCAAGGATTTGGCTGAACGCAGAAAACTCAGAAAATCAAAATCGCCTTCCATCATTGCTCCTCACTCAAGTGGTCGGACTTCGACAGCGCCGGCGGATGTTTCGGTACTGCCGCGCCAAACACATCATTCGAAAGAAAAATTGTCGACCGTTGAGATCAGCTGCGCGCCGCATGATGCTTTATGGCCGTGGTAGGCCACTGGAACACCGTCGATCAAATGATTGGGATCGCCCTCGGCGACGACGCAGCCGACGTGGCCGGGAAGAGGGCACGTGCAGGAGTCGCCAACACACACCACTGGCAGTCCGTCGACGATGAAATGGGGGGCGCTTGACGAGGTGACCTTGCCACCGTGGGAGGTGGGGTCGCCCAGGCGTATGACATTTTTCATTTTTTCTCCTCACTTTTTGCCAAAAATTTCCACAACGTCGGGAGCGAGCTTTGGAAGGTCGGTTGCTCGCGCTTGACGACCTGCCACAGCGTGCGCGGCAACAGCACCGTGGCCTGTTCCATGCCGAATCATTTTCGGTAGTACTGGGTATGGCCGTGAAACACCTTGACCTTGTCGCCGCCCTCAAAGCAGCGCCACCAGCCGGTTTGCGGGCAGGCCGTGCCCGCGTAGGTCTGCGTGGCCGGTGGTGGCGGTTCGGGGACGACGGGCTTGGGAATTGTGGTCGGCCGCACGCGCAGACTCGACAGCATCTTGTCCCACAACTCCAGCACCGCCTTGTCGGAAAGGCTGGCGTTGAGTTGTTCGCCAGGTCTGCCGAAACCGTCGCCCAGCCTCAGTTCAAGCTGTGGCTTGTAGACATTCTTCTTATCGTAGTGGATCGCCTCCCATGCGAAGCTATGGCACTCCACACCATCGTTTTCGCGCACGCGCTCAAGATACTCCTGCCCTTCGATGGCACCGATATTTCTGACGCGTCGGCGGAGGAGGTGGAAGACGCTGGGATTGGCGAGCCTGACGCTATTTTGCGCGGACCGCTCCAGCAACGGAAGATCGCCTTTCAGGCCGGCCTCGGTGTCAAATGTGATCGAAATGTCGCGGTGGTCGTTGAAGCCGACAAACATCTTGACTCTTTCGTGCTGCTTGGCTGTCAGCGGCTCGCGGATGATGCCGCGTTCGATGCAAAATCCCGGCTCGGAGGGAATCTCGCCATCCGCCAATGGTTTGATTTGGTTGATGATTTGTTCGAGCTCTCTTGTTTCCTCTGGTCCGCGTTCGGTGGCGAACAACGAAAAGCTGACGCCTCCACCGCGAACAAGCGCAAGCAGCTCCGCTACTTCCCCCGTAACTTTCTTGCCGCCCTCGTTCCATGTGTCCCAATATCGGCCAGAGATGAAGAACTTTCCCGAAAAACCTTTGATTGTGACAGGCGCTATCGTATATCGATTAGGTTTGCCGTCCTTGCCCTTGGCAATTTTGAGTGCGGCCTCTTTCTGGTCCATCCAGTCGATAAACTCCTGATCGGTTTGGTCCGCGATGGAGGAAATGTCCCATCCGGACAGAAAAGCCGGCCGGAACGATGTCACCGCCTTGTCCGGAACATCGATCAGAAAGCGGCCGACGCACATGGTCCTCATCTTCGCCAGCATGTGTTTTGCCGATCTGGACTGTGCCCCGGCGTTGCCCTTCGGTTGCGCGCTCATGCCATCCGCCGCGACAACGAGCAGCAAAGCAAAGGTCGAGATCGGCAGAGCCACAGCCGTCGCCCAAGGCCCAACTGCACGGTGGTTAGGCGTTTCGCCACCGCCGTTGCGGATAGCGATCCTCATTTTGGAATCTCCTTCTTTTCTACCAGTTTCCACAACGTCGGGAGCTCGCTTTGGAAGGTCGGCTGCTCGCGCTTGACGACCTGCCACAGCGTGCGCGGCAACAGCACCGTGGCCTGTTCCATGCCGACTCCCTTTCGGTAGTACTGGGTATGGCCGCGGAACACCTTGACCTTGTCGTCGCCCTCAAAACAGCGCCACCAGCCGGTTTGCGGGCAGGCCGTGCCCGCGTAGGCCTGCGTGGCCGGTGGCGGCGGTTCGGGAACGACGGGCTTGGGGATTGTGGTCGGCCGCACGCGCAGACTCGTCAGCATCTTGTCCCACAACTCCAGCACCGCCTTGTCGGAAAGGCTGGCGTTGAGTTGTTCGCCGGGCCTGCCGAAGCCATCGCTAAACTCAAGCACAAGCTGTGGCTTGTAGACATCGTTTCTATCGTAGTTGATCGTCTCCCAATTGAAGTTGTGGCTTTCCACGCCGTTGTGTTCGCGGACACGTTCAAGATATTCCTGCCCTTCGATGTCGCCGATATTTCTGACGCGTCCACGGAAAAGGTGGTAGGCGCTGGGGGTGGCGAGCCTGACGCTGTTGTGCTCCGACCTTTCCAGCAGCGTCGGAGCGCCGTCCAAGCCGGCTGCCGTATCGAACGAGATCGCCACGTCCGGGTGATCGTGGAAGCCGAAAATCATTGTGGCCCTCTCTAGCTGGTCTGCGGTCAAGGGGTCGCGGATGATGCCGCGTTCGATGCAAAATCCCGGCTCGGCTGGAATCTCGCCATCCGCTAGCGGTCTGATCTGGCTGATGATTTGCAGGAGTTCCTTCGTCTCCTTCGGCTGGCGTCTTTCGGCGATGAGTGCGAAGCTGACGCTATCGCGGCGTATCCAGCCGAATATCTTCGCCACCTCACCTGTGACTTTCGTTTCTTCCTCCAGCCAAGATTCCGAATGGATGCCGGACACGTAGATGTTTCCTGAAAAGCCGCCGACACTTACCGGCTCGATCAAGTAGACGCTGGGCTTGCCATCTTTGTCCTTCGCCATTTTGAGATCTGCCTCGGTCTTTCCCATCCAATCCATAAACTCCTGTTCAGTTTGCGTCGAGTACGAGGAAATTTCCCACCCTGACAAAAAGGCAGGCCGATACGATGTAGCTGCTACCTCTGGAACATCGATCAGAAAACGCCCGACGCACATTGTCTTCATTCTGTCTAACATGAGTTTCGCCTTCTCTGCGTGTGACTTGTGGATGATCTTCGTTTTGGCCATTGCGTTGTCATTCGATACGAAGAGCAACAACGCCAGCACCGCTATTGAGAGTGAAGTGCGGGGAAACGTCATTTTGCCGCCTGCACGATCTTGACGATCAGGTGCTGCGTAAGGTTCAGCATGGCCTCGTCGTTGTAGCAACCTTGATGGCTGTAGCGCCCTGTGGCAAAGACACCCTGGGCCTTTCCCCGAGGATCTGCACCTGACTTACTAGGCACCGTGCCGTCACCCTTCGCAGCTGCCTTGGCTAGTTCAAAGAGTAGGATTTGGTCATCATCGAGCATGATCTTTCGTCCTCCGGTGAGTGTGTGCTTCACGGTCTTTGCTGTCCGAAGCGCTTCGGCTTGCACTTCGATCGATGACGTATATGCCGTCCAGCGACATTCTTCATATGAGCGATATCCGGCATCGTCACCGTAGAACGCGTAGCTGTTCGGATGGTAGTAGCTACCGAGGACAGTGGTATGGAATCGCTCCGCTTGATTTATCGCCCGAATGATTGCATTGCGTGGGCCACCGGGATCAAGGCGATATGTTCTGGCGGGGTCAGCAATCTCCGGATCGATCACCCGATACCACGACGTCATGTCGCGATACAAGTCGTAGGTATTCCCCACCGGCAGCGAAAGGACGGTTTCGGCCTCGTCGCCGCCGCGCTTGATTGAAGCGAACAGCCAGGGTTTTGGATAAAGGTGGTTCGGCAGCAGTTCCAGCGCGGCCGGCGAGACCGCCATGACCGGAGTGGTCGCTTCCGTGGTGTTGCCGGCGATCTGAGAAAAAAGCTCACTTCCGTCCGCTTCGGTGCCGCAGGCGATGCGACGATAGGACAGCGGCGCGCCCAGCGCCGGCATCACGCCGTGCACGATGCCGACGATGCTGTCCGGTATCTTGCGGGCGCAGGCGCGCGCCACCAGGCCGCCCATCGAATGGGTGACCAGGATGACCTGCTTGCAGGTGTGCTTGCAGTTGGTCCAGTAGCGGAAAATATCCTCGATAAATTTTATGAGGTGATCTGCGGACAGTTCGTTCGATTCGAGCCAGTTGTAGCCGAAGGCATAAACCGGGTACTGGTAGTGGGCGAGTTTTTCCAGTTCCTGCTTCGTCAGGGGCGCCATGTTGGGCGCGTTCCAACGCTTGCGGTCGAAGCGGTTGATCGCCGACCAGTGTTCCCTGAAAGTCTGTTGGCCGGCGTAGTCGTCGACGAATGTCGAATTCAGGTGCCGTTCCAGGGTGTAGAGCAGGTTCCCGTAGCTTAACGAATGGATCGCGCCCCACTTGCGGTCGCGTTTGTGGCTTTCATTTATACCTAACCCTTGGGCATCTTCGTAGGTAGGAACGGGGCCACCGTCATCGACTTCCAGCGTGGCTGAATCAAGTACCCGCTGTCGTTTCGCTGGAGTGTGGTTTTTCCATGCGGACGCTTGCTTCCGCAGCTCGGGTAGATTGTTGGGCGGGCGCCAAACCGGCTCTCCCGGTCTGACCTCCTTGTTCTGCGGCCGCGACGGGTTGGTCGTGGCGCGCAGATTGCTTCCCATCACACCCGGCACGACGATGACGGGAATCACGAATTGGATGGAGTCCGCGACCGCGCCGATGATCTTGCAGCTCTTGGGCGTGGTCATGCTCTTGGTGCGCAGGGTGCCGTCGCTGTCCACGGTGGGATTGGGCAAGCGCCGCGTTGGTTCGGCCATGAGGAAGTCCTCCTTTGGTGTGTTGGCACGGCAAGACGGCGGAATCGCTCTCGATTTTCCTTGGGCCGTGAAACATCGACAAGTATTTGCGACGTTCAGCCAACAGCGCTTGCGCTAGCTCACGAAAGGCTCACGTCGAGTCCGCCGCGCAGTCGTCGTCTTCGGCGGCCTGTCCGACCCGGTTCAGGTCGTAGCACAGGCAGGCGCGGTCGTCGGTTTGCGGCCCGGCCACGAGGAATGTGTCAATGCCCAGCCCCATTTCGCCCGGCGCGGGCGGGCCGAGGCGCACGTCGTGCACATCCTGCGCGCGCAGAATGGGCTGGAGTTGAAACCGCAGGGGAGCGCAGGGGAACATGCCAAGCAGCACCCTGAGTGCCTTGGCGCCGCTCCCGGTGGGGCAGAAGCGGTTGAAGTCGGCCTTGGCTAGCGGACCGATACGCACGCGCACCCTCTGGTCGCGCGTCCAGCGGCGTGGCCCGAGGATGGCGCCGTGGCCCAGAACGGCGTTGGTCCCATCCAGGCTGGTTTGCAAGTCCTCGCTCATCACGTCCCAACAGCCGTCGAACGGAACGAGTTCGAAGGGCAGGCCGAAGTAGTCGCTCAACACGTCGGTGATCGCGCCGGCGGTTGCCGAGCGCTGCCGGAAGACGGCCGCGTAGTAGGCCAGGGTCTCGTCCTGCACGCCGCCGCGCACCGCTGCGGCATTGGCTGCCGTGAGCGGCGTTGTGCCGGCGAGCTCCAACAGCAAGGGCATAAAGCCGTCGCGGCCATTGTCGTCGAGCTTGTATTCGACGCGGTACTTGGCGCTGGCCGCGTAGAACAGGGCCAGGGCTCGCGTCGAAAAGACATCGAGGAAGGCGCATGTTCCCTCCGTTCTTTCGACGCGCGGAGCGGCAAGAATTCGCTCGGTGACGTGGTTGGGCAGGGCGCCGCTCACTCCAAGATAGCCCATGAAGGTGGGCGTGATGGCGATCCCGTCAAGCTGCTTGTCGAGCATGGCGTTCGTCAATTGATCGACCGTGGCGATTGCCGTATCCGACTCGGCGCACAGCGCCTCGATCTGGCTCGCCGGGAAACTCAAGGACACGCTGTTGCGAAAGCGCATGTAGTCGACGACAGCTCGGTCGTGCGGCACGCCGTGCCGGCGCAAGCAGAGTTCGAGCAGGTGCACCGCCTGGAAGAACTGGAAGCGGTAGGGCTCGTCGAGCAGGCGCTGCATTACACTAGGCTGAGATTCCCGTGGCGTGGTTGGCATTTGACGAGCTCCTTTTCCGATTGCTGCGACAGGACAATCAGTTGTGTGAAACTGTTCAGATGAACGGACATGCTCATGAAATGGTCCATCAACTGGACGAAGACATGGATGCCGCTCCCGGCGAACGCGGTTTCGTCTATTGTCATGCGCACTTCGATGCCGCTGACGAAGGCGCCGCCGTACTCGTCTTGCAGGAACACCCGCGCCGGCCTGGTCTCAAGGCCGACGATGCCGTCGATCTGGCGGCGCGCCGTCGCCGACCTCGGCAGGTCGTGCATCGCCAACATTTCGCGGAAGGCCGGCAGGCCCTCCTGCGACAGGGAGGTGGTGCTCAGGGCGAGATGGGATGCCAGCTTCCACTGCGCGTTGCGCCCGGTCGCCGGCGGGCAAGGAGGGGACGGGCGCCGCAGAAGCGTCAGCCGGTGGTCGCCGATGCTTGCGTCGACGAACATCGCCCCGCCCGACTGGCCGAAGTCTTGGTCGCGCGGCAGTTCGCCGTTGCTGCAGGTCAGTTCGATCGAGATGGTGCCCGTGGCGGCGGCCAAGGGGTTGAAGTCGACATCGACGAAGCTCAGTATATTTTCGTATCCCTGGTTGGTCACGGCCATGGCGTCGTCGCGCCGCATGATCCAGTAACTGACCTTCTTTCCGGCGTCGTCGCCGTGGCGCAGGGAGTAGTAGGGGCGAAACTCCACGGCGCCGTTGCCCTTCGCCGCATCCTTGATTAGATGCACCGAGTCGACGCTGTAGAGTTGGCAGGTATCGGCGTGTAGCGGGTCGGCCACCAGCGTGTATTCGGACTTGGTGTGGTCGAGCTTGATCGGGCTGGCGGTCTGCTTGAACAGATTGACGACCGGCGTGCAGCCCGACAGGAAGTGCTGTTCCGAAAGGGGCTTGAGCAAGCGGGCCACGGGCGAGTCCATAGCAACACCGGCCAGCGCGAAATGCAGCGTCAGCCGGTGGCCGCCCGGTGGCAGGTGCTCGGTGCACGCCGCCAGGGCAATGTCGATGAAATTGAATTTCGCTGGAAAGCAGAAGTACTCGGTCAGCAGGCGGTAGGCGTCCTTCGATTTTGCCGGGAAGGGAATCAAGGCTTCATCGGCGGCGTCGAAGCCAACCGGAGCCAGCGGTGTCTTGTCGAGCAGGTGCCAGCGGCCGTCCCCAACCTCGACGTAGACGCTCTCCGTGCGAAGGAACAGGGCGTCGAGGAGCGCGGCGCAGAACGCCGGATCGCTATCGATGAACAGGCGGAGGGTTTCCACGACGGTTCCCGATGTGCCCGCTGTCTGGGACGCCCACTCGACAACAATGGATATCGCCGACGTGGCGCCCTGGCCAAGGCGCGTACCGACCGGCGCGGCAATGGACGGGGTGAAATGTGCTTTCGCCACTGTGGCGGACGTGAGCCGCACTGGGTAGGCGGTCCTGAACTTGCATATTCCGCCGTCGCCGCGCCGCGCGGGGGTCTTCAGCATCGTGCCGCGCGCGACGGTCAATGAACCGGCGCTCTTGCCCTTGTCGCTGGCCGCCGCGAAACAGGCAATGGAACATGCGGGGAATGGCAGCAGAAGGTGCGGTGCGGCCATTTGCAGGAAGGATGTGGTCACCTCCTCGTAGTCGTCGTCAAGCTTCTTGGCAATTCGCGCGTTGAGAATCGCTGTCGCCTGGGTCAACATTCGGACCTGGGGATCTTCGCTGCCCTCTCCGTTCAACTTCAGATCGCCGGCTACCCCCGGAAACTCTTCTGCAAAGCGCCTGAACAGCTTGCCAAACAGGCTCAGTTCTCGCTCGATAAACGGGACCAAGTGTTTCATCGCGGCCTCCCCTTGCCCTGACGCAGGGCGACCGGTCAAGTATTTATTGAGGGCATAGAGATCGACTTGATACTGCGCAAGAGTACTGGTGTTGGCCCCGGTGCGACGGCTGAAGTGGGCAAGCGCCGGGCATCCCGTCCGGCGCGGTTTGTGGCGGAGGAAAACCGACTTCGTCTGAGCGTAGTCAACGCCATGGCCCCGGCTGCCTTCATGCTGAACAGCCTGTTCCGCCACTTCCCCAACCGCATACGGAGAGCGACATGAAAACACCACCAAAGGTCTTGTGGACCGAAGGATTGACACTGCGCGCACAGCTTTTCCAGCGCCAGGACCAGTATCACGAGGCACGTCTGCATCGCATCATGAAATCACTGCATGTCAACGGCTGGGGCATCTGCGCGCTCGATTGGAACGAAGCGGCCTTGCTTGATAATTCGCTGCAGGCGACTTCGATGTCGATCATTTTCCAGGATGGCGAGGTCTATGATGCACCCGGTTCCGACGCGCTTCCCGCGCCGTTTGATTTGTCCAGGCTACCATTGACCGAAGAGAGTTTTACGTTCTACGCGGCATTGCCCCTGCTAAAATTGCATGGCAGCAACCTGTACGATGCTGGGCAGGCCCACGGTGTGGCACGCTTTGCCAAGACAAAGCACGACACGCCCGACCTGTATGGCGGGGCGGCCGACGTGCCGGTGGTCTATCTGCAAAAGCAGTTGTCCTTGTTGTCGCATCTGGAACCTCGCGAATCGTTCGTCAGTGTGCCCGTCACGCGCCTTCGCCGCTTGAGCAGGGGCGGTTTCGAGATCGATCCGAGTTTTGTCCCGCCCAGCATGTCGATCAACGCGGCGTCGCGGCTGCCACTCATGCTGGATGGCCTGATGGCCAAGCTCAAGGCCAAGATCGACGCGCTTTACTGCGTCCACGGGGAGCCGCGCAAGGATGTCGTCGAGGTGCAAGCCGGCGATATTTCCTCGTTCTTGATGCTACTGACGATCAGTTCCGCCTACGCAGAACTCGACCACTACTGCCGCGCTCCGGCGCAGCATCCGGAACACCTTTTTGTCGCGCTGCTCGGTCTGGCGGGCGGATTGGGTGCCTTCTCGAGGAAGTTTGCGCATGCCGACTTCCCACAGTACAAGCACGCGGAACCCGGCCCGGCATTCCTCCAGCTCGACCAGATCGTGCGTGAACTGATCGACATCGTCATCTCATCGAAATATTTCTTGATCCCGCTGGAGATAGAGTGCAGGGGAAGGGCGAACTACCACGGCAAACTCACCGACGAGAGAATCGACCGGGACACGCTGCTCTGTTTTGCTGTCAAAGCCGACATGCCAGGCGTGGAGCTGGTTCGCGCCGTGCCCAAATTGTTCAAGGTCGGCTCGCCGGACGACGTCGAGAATCTGGTCGGGTATGCGCTGTCGGGCATCAAGTTGGTCCATATGCCGCAGGTGCCGATTGGTATTCCGGTCCGACCGAATACGTACTATTTTTCGCTGGAGACCAAGAGCGACCTTTACGAAAAAATGATGAAGGCTCAGGAGATTGCGATTTACGTGCCCGACATGTTTCCCGATCTTCAGTTGTTTCCCGAGCTTCAGTTCGAATTAATTGCTCTCCTGGCTTGATCACGTTGTTCGCGGGGACGCTGCGTTGGCTGCGGCATTGCCGCTCTGTACCAAGGTGAATTGATACCGCCGCAGCCGACGTGCGCAGCAATGGAGCATTCGCGCCTGCGGGCGGCTTCAACACATGTTCGGCAGCCAACCCCCATGCGCGCCACAGCGATTCCGATGACCATCGCCAAGCTCAACAGTACCTGCGCGCCCGCCGCCAGCCGGCTTCATTAAGCGGCGTCTAAGTTTATTGCCGCATATTGTATGCATCAACCACCCAACAACAGGAGTTCAGCCATGCCGAACCAGACTCATACCGGATCGATGACCATCAAGCGCCTGACGCTTGCCCTGGCCGCCCTGGGCGTGCTCGGGGCAGGCGGCGCGGTCGCCCTGTACCAAAGCCAGGCCTCGGCCGCCGCCGGCGCGCCGCAGCTGGCCAGCCCGGCCGGCGTCGCCAGCAACGTCGGCAACCCGGCGCCGACGCCGGTGCCGGCGCCGATGATCGCGCTGCCCGATTTTTCCGTCATCGCCGCCCACAACGGGCCGGCGGTGGTCAACATCAGCGTCACCGGCAGCACCAAGACGGCCTTCGACGGCGAGGCGGCGCAGGGGCGCTCGCGCGGCGAACCGTTCGCCGACGACCCCTTCTTCGAGTTCTTCCGCCGCTTCCAGGGGCCGCAGCGCGGCGCCCAGCGCGACGTGCCCACGCACGGCGTCGGCTCCGGCTTCATCGTCAGCCCGGACGGCATCATTTTGACCAACGCCCACGTGGTGCGCGACGCCCGCGAGGTCACCGTCAAGCTGACCGACCGCCGCGAGTTCCGCGCCAAGGTGCTCGGTTCCGATCCGAAGACCGACGTCGCGGTGCTGAAGATCGACGCCAAAAACCTGCCGGTGGTGCCGCTGTCGCGCAACAACGACCTGAAGGTGGGCGAGTGGGTGCTGGCGATCGGCTCGCCCTACGGCCTCGACAGCACGGTGACGGCCGGCGTGGTCAGCGCCAAGGGCCGCTCGCTGCCCGACGACAGCAACGTGCCCTTCATCCAGACCGACGTCGCCGTCAACCCCGGCAACTCGGGCGGCCCGCTGTTCAACACGCGCGGCGAGGTGGTCGGCATCAACTCGCAGATCTACAGCCAGACCGGCGGCTACCAGGGCCTGTCGTTCGCCATCCCGATCGAGGTGGCCAACAAGATCAAGGACCAGATCGTGGCCACCGGCAAGGTGGTGCACGCCAAGCTGGGCGTCACGGTGCAGGAGGTCAACCAGGGCTTCGCCGACTCGTTCAACCTGGCCACGCCGGAGGGCGCGCTGGTGTCGAACGTGGAGCGCGGCAGCGCCGCCGAGAAGGCCGGCCTGAAGCCGGGCGACGTGATCCGCAGGATGAACGGGCAGAAGATCGTCGGCTCGGGCGATTTACCGGCGATGGTGGCCTTGGCCGCGCCAGGTGATAAAGTAGCGTTCGAGGTGTGGCGCCAGGGCAAAGCCGTCGAGTTGACGGGCGTGCTGGCCAACGCCGCCGACCGCCAGGCGCAGGCCGAGCGGCCGGAGTCGGCCGGCGGCAAGCTCAAGCTGGGCCTGTCGCTGCGCCAGCTCGATCCGCTCGAGCGGCGCCAGTCCGGCATCGCCAACGGCCTGCTGATCGAGGACGCCGGCGGCGCGGCGGCCTACGCCGGCGTGCAGCCGGGCGACGTGCTGCTGTCGGTCAACGGGCGCAGCGTCAACAGCGTCGAACAGGTGCGCGAGGTGGTGGCCAAGTCCGACAAGTCGGTGGCCCTGCTGATCCAGCGCGGCGACGAGAAGATTTTCATTCCGGTGCGCCTGGGCTAAGTAGCCCGCGCCGGCGGAACGCAACTATGGAAGAGAAAGAGGCGATATGCGACTGCTGCTGGTGGAAGACGACACGATGATCGGCGAAGTGGTGCTCGACCTGCTCAGGGCCGAGCACTACGCGGTCGACTGGGTCAAGGACGGCGACATGGCCGACACCGCCCTGCAAACCCAGACCTACGACCTGGTGCTGCTCGACCTGGGCCTGCCGCGCAAGGACGGCCTGGAGGTGTTGCGCTCGATGCGCGCCCGCAAGGAGCTGACCCCCGTGCTGGTGGCCACCGCGCGCGACGCCAAGGAGCAGCGCATCGCCGGCCTCGACGCCGGCGCCGACGACTACGTGCTCAAGCCCTACGACCTCGACGAGCTGCTGGCGCGCATCCGCGCGTTGCTGCGCCGCTCGGCCGGGCGCGCCGAGCCGGTGTTCGAGCACAAGGGGGTGTCGGTCAACCCGCAGACCCGCGAGGTGCTGGCCGAGGGCAAGCCGGTCAGCCTGTCGGCGCGCGAGTGGGCGGTGCTGGAGGCGCTGATCGCCCGGCCCGGCATCGTGCTGTCGCGCCACCAGCTGGAGGAGAAGCTGTACAGCTGGAAGGACGAGGTCAACAGCAACGCCGTCGAGGTCTACATCCACGGCCTGCGCAAGAAGCTCGGTAGCGAGCTGATCCAGAACGTGCGCGGCCTCGGCTACATGGTGCCCAAGCTGTGAGTTCCCTCATCTCAGGCCAGGGCGGCGCGCCGGCCGCCGAGTTGAACGCCGACCCGGCCGTGGCCAAGGCCGCCGAGCAGGGCGCCGACCAGGCGGAGGCGCCGGCCGGCGGCGCGGCCGGCGGCAAGCCGGCGCGCAGCTCGCGCCTGCCCAAGGTGCCGCGCGTGTCGGTCAGCCACTCGCTGCGCGGGCGCCTGCTGTGGTTCCTGCTGGCGGCCATCACCATGGCGGCCATCGCCCAGGCGATGATCGCCTACCGCAGCGCGCTGTACGACGCCGACCAGATCTTCGACTACCACATGCAGCAGATGGCGCTGTCGCTGCGCTCGGGCGCGCCGCTGAGCAACAACGCGGTCGGCCCGGTCACCGATCCGGAGAACAACGACCTGGTGGTGCAGGTGTGGACGCCGGACGGGGTGCAGGTGTTCCGTTCGCTGTCGCGCGCCGCGCTGCCGCAGCGCGCCGTGCTGGGCTTTTCCAACGTCAAGGCCAACGGCACCACCTACCGGATCTTCTCGGTGCAGACCAGCAACCAGACGGTGCAGGTGGCGCAGGACATGGCGGTGCGCCAGCGCATGGCCGGCACCCTGGCGCTGCGCACCGTCGGCCCGATCGCCGTGATGGCGCCGGTGCTGATGCTGGTGGTGTGGTGGGTGGTCAGCGGCTCGCTGGCGCCGGTGGCGCGGGTGCGCCGCCAGGTGGCCGCGCGCCAGGCCGACGACCTGTCGCCGGTGTCCGATGAGGACCTGCCCGACGAGGTGCGCCCGCTGGTGCAGGAGTTGAACCTGTTGTTTGGCCGCGTCAAGACCGCCTTCGACGCGCAGCAGCACTTCGTCGCCGACGCCGCCCACGAGCTGCGCTCGCCGTTGGCGGCGCTGAAACTGCAGGTGCTGAGCCTGGAGCGGGCGGCCGACCCGGCGGCGCGCGCCGTCGCCGTCGGCCGGGTCAGCGCCGGCATCGAGCGGGCCACCCGCCTGGTCGAGCAGCTGCTGGTGCTGGCGCGGCAGGAGGCCAGCCTGGCCGCCGAGGTCAAGCTCGAACCGCTGAACCTGAGCGAGCTGGCCAAGCGCACCCTGGGCGACCTGGCCGGCACGGCGCAGGCGCGCCAGATCGACCTGGGCCTGCACCACGCCGACGCCCAGGCCGACGTGGCCGGCCACGCCGACGCGCTGATCATCCTGCTGCGCAACCTGGTCGACAACGCCGTCAAGTACACCCCGGCCGGCGGCAGCGTCGACCTGGAGGTCAGCCGCCAGGCCGACGGCCGGGTGGTCCTGCTGGTCGAGGACAGCGGCCCGGGCATCCCGGCCGAGGAGCGCGAGCGCGTCTTCAGCCGCTTCTACCGGGTGCCCGGCAGCGCCGCCGGCGGCAGCGGCCTGGGGCTGGCGATCATCAAGTCGATCGCCGAGCGGCACGGCGCCAAGCTGGCGCTGGAGGGCTCCGAGCGGCTCGGCGGCCTGCGCGTGCGCGTCGATTTTCCCGCCCCGAGGCCTGTGTCCGGCTAAAATGTCAATTTTGGCATGGCGGCGGAGCGGCGAATGAAGAAAATCGGTTTTTCCGGGACACTCGACCCGATCACCAACGGTCACATGTGGGTGATCGGCGAGGCGCGCTCGATCGCCGACGAGGTGGTGGTGTTCCTGTCCGAAAACTCGTCGAAGAAGCCCAAGTTCTCCGCCGAGGAGCGCAAGAGCATCATCGACCTGAGCTGCGCCGAGGAGGGCTGGGACAACGTCCAGGTGGTCATCGTCAAGGGCGACTACACGGCGCGCGCGGCCAAGAAGCACGGCGCCGACTGCCTCATCCGCGGCATCCGCACCACCGCCGACTTCGACTACGAGAACCTGATCCAGCAAACCAACGTCGACGTGCTGCAGGGCGCCAAGACCATCTTCGTCATGCCGCCGCGCGACCTCGGCTCGGTCAGTTCGAGCTTCGTCAAGGCGCTCGAGGGGCCGATCGGCTGGAACTGGATCATGAAGAAGTTCGTGCCCGGGCCGGCCTACCACGCCTGGGTGATGAGCTGGCTGCGCGCCGAGTGGGAGTCGCTGTGGGATTACGCCCACGCCGACGTGCCGGCCACCGCCCACGCCGACGAGTGGTTCGCCCGCCTGACCGGCGCCACGGCCTACGGCGGCGCGACGCGCCACTACCACAACCTCGACCACCTGGTGCACGGCCTGTGCGAGATCCGCGCCTGGGCCGCCAACACCGCCCCCGAGCCGCGCGACGTCGACATCGTCAAGCAGGCCTTCTGGTTCCACGACGCCATCTACGAGCACGGCGCCGACGGCCTGAGCAACGAGGAGGGCAGCGCCCAGTTGTGGCTGGGCAGCAGCCTGAGCCACGACATGGCCGACGCCGTCGAGCTGATCCGCGCCACCGACCACTTCCAGGAGCAGTCGATAGCCCACCGCCTCAAGCACATCATGCTCAGCGTCGACCTGGCCATTTTGGCGCAGGACGACGAGGTCTACCAGAACTACGCGCGCGGCATCCGCCAGGAGTTCGGCCACGTCGACGACGTCGAGTACGTGCAGCGGCGCTGCGGCGTGCTGCGCCACCTGTGCCGCAAGGCCGAGGCCGGCCTGCTGTTCGGCGACGCCTATTTTTCCGAGCACTACAACGAGCGGGCCATCGACAACATGCAGCGCGAAATGGCGCGGCTGGCCGGCTGATCTTTTCCAGGGAGCTTTCGATGACACCACGATCCATCGGTTGCGGCGCCGCCCTGCTGGGCGCCGCGCTGGTTGCCGGCGTGCTGGCGGCGGCGCCGGCGCGCGCCGAGACGCTCGACACGCCGTCCTTCACCATCGCCATCGAGCGCCACTGCGCCGAGGGCAACGTCAGTTGCGACAAGGTCGGCTACACCGGCACCAGCAAGAAGAACGGCAAGGCGATCCGCCTGAACGGCAAGACCATGCACACCCTGTGCGCCGACGGCGTCACGCCGTGCCGCTTCATCGGCTACGAGTTCAGGAACGGCAACGTCAACTACACCGTCACCGACGGCGGCGAGCTGACCGTCACGATCGGCCGCAAGCTGGTGCTGCAGGAACGCGGCGAGTGGAAGTAGCCGCCCGCAGCCAAGGTGGGGTCAGTGCCGACATTCGGACACGAACTCAACGATAGACAGTGCCATCGCGCCGGCTTACAGCTGAGCCTGTGTCCGAATGTCGGCACTGACCCCGGGGTATCCGGCAAGAAAAAATGCTATGATTCTTTGGGCAACATGACCTTTTGACTAAGGTTGTGCGCGGCACCGCTTGTTGCGGGTGCGAACCAATGGCAGTATTTTCATAGGATATTTCATGAGCTTCAGCACCACCTTGCGTTACCCCGCCGCGCTCGCCGCGCTTGCCATCGCCGCACTGGCCGTCCTGGCCGCCCCGGCCGCGCAGGCGCAGAACGGCTCCGGCCGCAAGAGCGCGTCGGAGAATATTTCGATCGGCACCATGTCGGTGATCGTCGCCCCGGCCGGCAGCGTGGTCGGCTCGATCCACGGCGGCCCGGCCGACGCCAGCACCGGCCTGGCGCTGGCCGGCGTCGGCAGCGCCTTCATCGTGCAGGGCGTGGTCCAGGGCGTCGGCGACACCGTCGAACTGATCATGACGGGTGTGGGCTCGTCGGCCAAGTTGTCGGTCAAGCTGGCCGGCAAGACGGTGAACGCGGTCGGCGTCTCCGTCGGCAGCACCGTGCAGGTGCTGTCCGAAACCACCGGCACCATCCTGGTGGCGTCCGGCAAGGTGCTGGCCTTCATCCCCAACGCGATCGGCGAGGCGCTGCTGTCGCAAGCCCGCGTGCCGGCCAACTGATGGCGGCCCGGATACGGCCGCTGGCCAGGATCTGCGGCGCGCTGGCGGTGGCCGCCGCGCTGTGCGTGGCGCCGGCCCGCGCCGGCCAGTCCTGCGAGGAGCGGCCGCTGTCGAGCGGCAGCCTGAGCGACGCGCTGGCCACCGGCCAGGCGGTGCAGACGGCCCTGAACGCCTCCGGCAGCGACATCGCCATCGTCGGCCGGCAGGGCCAGGACTTGTCCAAGTACGGCCTCAAGTACACCCACGTCGGCGTCGCCTACCGGGGCGACGCCAAGCAGCCGTGGCGGGTCTACGAGCTGCTCAACGACTGCGGCACGGCCAGCTCGGACCTGTGGATCGACGGCCTGGCCAACTTCTTTCTGGCCGACCCGTTCACCCTGGACGCGATCCTGATCGTCCCGCCGGAGAAGCTGCGCGCCAAGCTGGCCGAGCATCTGCGCGCGCCGGGCGTGCTGCGCGGCCTGCACGAGGCCAAGTACAACATGGTCGCCTATCCCTTCTCGACCAAGTACCAGAACTCCAACCAGTGGGTGCTGGAGCTGCTGGCGGCGGCCGAGGCCAGCGATGTGCGCATCCGCAGCCGCGAGCAGGCGCAGGCCTGGCTGAAGATGGCCGGCTACCAGCCGACGGAAATGCGCATCGGCCCGCTGACCCGCCTGGGCGGGCGCATCGTCAAGGCCAACGTGGCCTTCGACGACCATCCGAGCGCGCTGCGCTTCTCCGACCGCATCAACGCCGTGACGGTCGACTCCATCGTCGCCTTCGTGCGCCAGCGCGACGAGGGCTGGAGCTTCACCGAGATCAAGGGCCGCAAACCGTCGGCGCCTTAGTATCCCTGCGCCGCGCCGCCCGGCCGGCGCGCGCATTTGCTGCTCTGGCGGCGCGGCGACTCTGGTAAACTGGCGGCGTTGTCGGCTTTGTCCCAAGCCGGTCCGCCGTTACGCCGAGCGCGCCCCAGCAGGAGGCGCGCCGGGTCCGACGGCCCTGTGCGTGGCTGGAGTGGGAGGAAACCGACCGCAGTACCGTTTCCTAGCGCTGCCGTCCAGCAGGTCCGCGGAACATATAGAGGTGCGCCGTCGCAACCGGAGCTGGCCCCGTCGCCTTGCCGTCCGCCGCGCGGTCTGGTATCGCCATCCTATTTGTCCTCCCTCCTTGCCGGCCGGCGGCGACCCATCGCCGTTTCCAAAGGGATACCATGCCATATCTGCACACACTTGACGCCATCGTCAGCTCCACCATCGCCCCGGCCGCGCCGGCCACCGACCGCGATTCCGCCTTTCCGCGCGCCGCCATCACTGCGCTGGGCCAGGCCGGCCTGCTCGGCCTGATCAGCGCCAAGGAGGTCGGCGGCATGGGCCTGGGCCTGGCCGAGGCGGCCCAGGTGGTCGAGCGCATCGCCAAGGCCTGCCCGTCGACGGCGATGGTGGTGTGCATGCACTACAGCGCCACCACCGTGCTGGAGAAGTTCGCCGGCGAGCAACTGCGCCGCGACATCGCCGCCGGTCGCCACCTGAGCACCCTGGCCTGGTCCGACAGCGGCTCGCGCAGCCACTTCTGGGCGCCGGTCGGCACGGCGCGGCGCGACGGCGACGGCATCGTCGTCGACGGCAGCAAGACCATGGTCACCTCGGCGGCCGAGGCCGATTCCTACGTCTGGTCGACCGGCCCGGTCGACGGCGCCGGCGTCAGCACCTTGTGGCTGGTCGACAGCAAGACCGCCGGCCTGAGCGAGGCCAAGTTCTTCGACGGCCTGGGCCTGCGCGGCAACCGTTCCTCGCCGCTGACGGCGGGCGCCGTGCGCCTGCCGGCCTCGGCCATGCTGGGCGCCGACGGCGGCGCCTTCGACGTGATGATCGGCAACGTGCTGCCGGTGTTCGCCACCTTGATCGCCTCCTGCTCGCTGGGCCTGATGGACGCCTCGCTGGAGGCGGCCTGCGGCCACGTCGGCGCCAGCAAGTTCGAGCACCTGGGCAGCACCCTGGCCGATCTGCCCACCATCCGCGCCTACCTGGCGCGCGCCCGCATCCAGGCCGACATGGTGCGCACGCTGCGCGACGACACCGTCGCCGCGCTGGCCGCCGGCCGCGCCGACGCCATGCTGCGCGTGATGCAGGTCAAGGCCGCCGCCGCCGAGGCGGCGCTGGAGGTGACCGACACGGCGATGCGCGTCTGCGGCGGCGCCGCCTTCCGCAAGGACGTCGGCATCGAGCGCTACTTCCGCGACGCCCGCGCCGCCTCGGTGATGGCGCCGACCTCGGACGTGTTGTACGACTTCATCGGCAAGGCCGTCTGCGGCATGCCGGTGTTCGGGTAAGGGGGCGGCCATGACGATTAACACACCCCTGATGATGGGCGCGGTGGCCTACGCGCCCAAGGTCGTGACGATCTGGGAGGGCTTCAAGGAGTACTTCCGCCGCCACGGTTTCGAGTTCGACTACATCCTCTACTCGAACTACGAGCGCCAGGTCGAGGCGCAGTTCGACGGCAGCATCGCGCTGGCCTGGAACTCGCCGCTGGCCTGGGTGCGCGCCGAGCGCATGGCGCGCGCGCGCGGCCACTCGCTGCAAACGGTGGCGATGCGCGACAGCGATTGCGACCTGACCTCGGTGCTGGTGACGCGGGCCGACGCGCCCATCGCCACGCTGGCCGAGCTGGCCGGCAAGACGGTCGGCTTCGGCGCCATCGACTCGCCGCAGGCGCGCCTGATCCCGCTCGACCACCTGCGCCGCAACGGCCTGCTGGCCGGGCGCGACTTCACGGCGCGCCGCTTCGACGTGCTCGGCGGCAAGCACGGCGACCACATCGGCGGCGAGCGCGACGCCGCGCTGGCGCTGATGGCCGGCGAGATCGACGCCGCCTGGATGATCGACGGCAACCACATGGCCTTCTCGCGCGAGGGCGTGCTGCCGGCCGGCGCCAGCCGCATCCTGGCGCGCACCGAGGCCTTCGACCACTGCAACTTCACCGTCAGCCCGGGCGCGCCGTCGGCCGCCATCGGCCGCTTCACCGCGCTGCTGCTGGCGATGCGCTGGGACGACCCGGCGGTGCGGCCGCTGCTCGAACTGGAGGGCCTGAAGGCCTGGTTGCCGGGCCGCAGCAGCGGCTACGATGCGCTGGTGCGCGCCGTCGACGACGAGCGTTTCTACGACGCGGAAGGGAACATCATTGCAAGCGACTATCAATATTGAGGCGCTCGGCTTCGACGCCGGCGCCCACCTGCTGGTCAAGCACGCGCTGGCGGCCCTGCCGGCCGACGGCGCGCTGTGGGTGGTCGGCACGGCGCCGGACTGGGCCGGCCAGCTGGCCGCCTGGTGCCGCGCCCAGGGCCATCCCTGCCAGGCCGGCGAGCGCGACGGCAGCCCGGCCATGCGGGTACAACGCGGCGCGGCCGCCGCCGGACGCTGGCGCGGCGCGCTGAGCAGCGGCCACGCCGACCCGGCGCGCGAGGGCGCGCTGGCCGAGCAGGCCGACGCGCGCTGGGGCCTGGCGGCGCGCGGCGCCACGGTGGAGGCCGGTTCGCCGGCGCTGCAGTTCCGCCTCGACCGCAAGAGCGAGGTGTGGGCCGGCCGCGCCGCCGAGCTGTACGCCCAGGCCGCCGCCGCGCAGTGGGACCCGGAGACGGCGATCGACTGGGCGGCGCCGTTCGAGCTGCCCGACATGGTCGAGGACGCCGTCGTCCAGGTGCTGACCTATATGATCGAGAACGAGGAGGCGGCGCTGCTGGTGCCGGCGCGCTTCCTCGGCCAGCTGCATCCGCACTTCCGCGAGGTGCAGGCGGTGCTGGCGATCCAGGTGGCCGACGAGGCGCGCCACATCGAGGTGTTCACCCGCCGCCTGCGCCTGAAGGGGCGCGATCCGGCGCTGTCGACGGCCGGCGGCCAGGCCTCGCTGAAGACCTTGCTCGACGAGTCGGACTTTTCGGTGGCCGGTTTCCTGTTGTCGGTGCTGGGCGAGGGCAGCTTCGTCAGCCTGCTGCACTTCCTGCACGAGCACGCGCCGGACCCGGTGACGCGGCAGATCGCCCGCCTGGCGGCGCGCGACGAGGCGCGCCACGTCGCCTTCGGCATGACCCACCTGGCCTCGCGGCTGGAGGCCGAACCGGCCTTCCGCGACCGGCTGGCCAACGCGGTGCAGTCGCGCAACGACGCGCTGTCGACCACCTCGGGCTTGAACGAGGAGGTGTTCGACGCGCTGATCCTGCTGGCCGCGGGCGAGCTGAGCGCGCCGGCCATCGCCGCCGGCTATGTGAAGGTGCAGGGCTTGATGCGCGACATGGCCGAGGGCCGCCAGTCGCGCCTGGAACGGCTCGGCTTCCCCAAGGACGACGCGCAGCGCCTGTCGTCCCTGCACACGCGCAACTTCATGTGACGGCGTGACGCTTGGGGCGGGGCCGTCCGGCGCCGCCCCTTGTTGCCGCGCCGCCCATCCCGGGCGGCGCGCTTTTCCATCTACACTAGAGACTAGAAGCGGTTCCAGTTGTTGTGGCGGTGCTCGGTGGCCTCCTTCATCAGGTGGCCGGCGCGCAGCTCGTCCTTGGCGCTGTGGCTGTCGCCTTGCTGGACCACCATCGCCAGCTCCTGGATCGCCGGCGGGTATTCGTGCTCGGCCGCCTCCTCCAGCAACTTGCGGCCCTTGGCCGGGTCGCGCACCACGCCGCGTCCCTCGTTGTAGGCGTAGGACAGCAGGAACATGGCGTGGGCGTTGCCCTGGTCGCTGGCCAGGTCCAGCCATTTGGCGGCCTGCTCGTCGTCCTGGCGCACGCCGCTGCCGTTCTTGTACAGCAGGCCCAGCATCAACGCCGCGCGGGCGTGGTGTTGCAGCGCCGCCAGCTTGTACCAGGGCGCGGCGGCGGCCGGGTCGGCCGTCGCGCCGGCCACCTCGACGCGGTACAGCTCGCCCAGTTGGAAGGCGGCCTCGGCGTCGCCGGCCCGCGCCGCGCTCTCGAACAGGCGGATGGTCTCGGCGCGCTGCGCCGGTCGGCTGCGGTAGAGCATGCCCAGCTCGCGCTCGGCCACCGGCAGGCCCTGCTTGGCCCACTCGCGCAGGCGGCGCTCGGCGGCGGCGTCCTGGCGCTGGTTGGCCGTCATCGCCACCGTTTCGATCTGCGCCGAGCTGACCGCCTGCTCGGGCGTCTGGCAGGCCGCCAACACGCCGAAGGCGAGGGCGCCGGCCACCGTCAGGGCCAGGCGGGAAGGTTTGAGTATGCTCATGGTCTACCTCCAGAATGTCAAAAGCGGCGCGCCCCGTTTGCCGGGACGCGCCGTCGTCTGTTGCCGCGCGCGGCCGGCGAACCGGCCGCGCGCGGAGCCACTGTCTGTCTGCTTATTTACTAACTACTTGCTCAGGTCGACCGTGTACTTGGCGAAGCCGCTGGCGTCCAAACCGCCCTCGGCGGTGATCGCCTTGATGCCGCTGCTCTTGGCCAGCGCCAGGTGGCCGGGCTGCGAGCGCAAGATCACCGGGCCGGCCGTGGTGGTCTTGACGAAGCTCCAGCTCTGCGCGCTGCCGTTGCCGGCCAGCGTGACCTTGCCGCCGCCGGCCTTGGCGCCGAGCGCCGTCAGGTAGTTGCTGACCACGGTCTGGTTGGCGTCCGGCGACTTGATGATGGTCTTGCTGCCGTCGATGCCGGGCACCGCGCCGCCGCCGCCGGCGCGGTAGTCGTTGGTGGCGACGATGAAGTCGTCGGCGTCGCCGACCGGCTTGCCCAGGTAGGTCAGGTTGGCGATGCGGCTGCCGACCGGCTTGGTGACGTCGATCTGGTAGGTCAGCGCGTTGTTCTCGGCGTAGAACACGTCGTAGTTGTAGATCGTGCCGTAGCTCGGCACCAGGTCCTGCTCGGTGGTCTTGGCCGGGTCGATCTGGCCGAACTGCTTGGCCGCCGTCTCCAGCCAGGCCTTCAGGTCGACGCCTTTGATCTTCACCGCCTGCAGGTTGTTGTTGCCGTACAGGTAGAGGTCGCCCGGGTTGCGCACCTGCAGGCCGACCGGCGCCGCCGCGCTGGCGCCCGGCGCCACGTCGGTGAAGTCGGTCGGACCGTTGCGGCCGGCCTTGAACGGCGCGCTGCAGGAGATCACCGGAATGTTCTTGTAGCTGGCCAGGGTGGCGTCGCTGCTGCTGGCGATGAACTTCTTGACGTAGTCCAGCTGCGCCTGGTTGACCAGCTGGATCGCGCTGACGTCGCCGGCCAGCGCGAAGTAGGCCGACATCTCGAAGTCGGTGCTCACGCCCAGCGGCTGCTTGGCGTAGGCGATGGTGGCGGCGTGCTCGTTGGCCACCAGGGTGGCGATGGCCGGGTCGGCCTTGACCAGGGTGCTGCCGTCGGTGTACTTGAAGCCGCGCGACTCGACCGTGGTCTTGGCCGGCTGCACCACCCACTTGCCGGCGGTGTAGGCCAGGGTCAGCTTGATGATGCCCAGGCGGCGGCCCCAGCTTTGCGCCATGACAGTCGGCACGCCGTTGACGAAGCCGTTGACGGCGTCGACCTTGGCGCTGGCCGGGATGGCGGCGAAGGAGGCGTCGAGCGCGGCGGCGCCGGTCTCTTTACCTTTCGGGAAGATCAGGTGGGAGTGGCCGATCATCAGCGCGTCGATGCCGGTGGTCGACAGGTGGTAGCTGCCGTTCTCCATTTTCGGGCTGTAGGCACTGGTGTCGAGGCCGCCGTGCGACAGCGCGACGACCACGTCGGCGCCCTTGCCGCGCAGCTCGGGCACGTATTGTTTCGCCGCCTCGACGACGCCGCCGACGGCGACCTTGCCGGCCAGGTTCTTCTGGTCCCATTCGAGGATCTGCGGCGGCACGAAGCTCATGATGCCGATGTTCATTTTGACGTTGAGCTTGCTTCCGTCCGGCGCCACGGCGGCGAAGTCGCGCGCCAGCAGGGCGTATGGCGGCAGGATCGGCTTCTGGCTGGCCACGCCGGTGACGTTGCTCAGCACCAGGGGGAACTCGGGCGCGCCGCACTTGCCGGCCGGCTTGCTCACGCCGGGGATGGCGAAATCGGTGTTGGTGATCTGGCTGAGGAAGGGCAGGCCGTAGTTGAACTCGTGGTTGCCCATGCCGCCGCCGTCGTACTTGAGGGCGTTCATGGCCTTGTGCACCGCCAGCGTCGAGGCGCAGGGCAGCGGGGTGGTCAGCGCCTGCAGGTCGGCCAGCAGGGTGCCCTGGATGACGTCGCCGTCGTCGAGCAGCACGTTGTTCGGATTCTCGGCGCGCGCCGCCTGGATCAAGGTCGAGGTGCGCTCCAGGCCCAGGCTGGTGTCTTCGGCCAGCGCGTAGTAGTTGTAGCTCAGGACGTTGGTGTGCAGGTCGGTGGTCTCCATCAGCGCCAGGGTCACGGTGGTGCCCTCGGGGATGGCCGGCTTGGCCGCTTCCGGGGTGGTGGAGCTGCTGCCGCAGCCGACCAGGCCGATCGCGGCCAGGGCGGCGTACATTGCCTTGTTCATTTTCATCGAGTTTCCACGGTCCAAAAATCAAAGTGGCAACTCTACCTTGGCAAAATGACCGGACGATGACCGCGCGCGGAGGGACGCTGGGCTGGCGGAGCGATGGGCGATCTTGCCGGGAGGGGCGGTGCTTGATGGCTTGACGGGACGCCGGATGCTCCCTCAGCCCTCGACTTTTTCTGCCTCGCCACCGATCCGAGTCGGGCGGCCATCCTGCCATACCACGGCATACTGGCCAAGCCGTTGTTTCCGTTCGAGACTATTGGTGACCGCCTCCTGCAAGGCCTTCAACATGGCCTGTGCTTGTGGAGACGGCTTGGTGGTTGTAACGTTCATGGCTTTAATTCCTGAAGCAAAAGTTGATAATGCATCGCGTTAACAACATTGCGCTGTCCGCCAAACTGCTCGAACACGAGCTCAGGCACTGGCCCGCTGTTCATAAAACAGTGGCATGCATCCACCGAAAGACTAAAGTAGTTTAGCAAATTTCCCAAGCTGCGCGAAAACCGCCGTTCTATGTCGGCAGCGGGGATGTTATGGCCACCGTGGGCCACGCGCTCTGCGACGCGCAGATGGGACATTTCGCTGCTTGGCAAGGCCAGATAGATCAGCTCCACCCGCCAGCCGTCGGCACGCATTCGGTGCACCAATTTCAGATAGCTGCGGCCGGCCAGCGTCGTTTCAAACGCAAAATCCTTGCGTTGCCGTATGCAAGTCTCAATCTCTCGCAGTAACAGCCGGCCGGCGGCGACCAGTTCTCGCTCTGGCGCCAGTGGCGACAATCCGGCAGCAATCAAATCTGCGTTGATGAAGCGGCTACACTGGGCGACCTTGGGCAGGTAGCTTAACGCGAACGTTGTCTTGCCAGCACCATTTGGTCCCGCGACTATCCAGCATGTGGGCATTCTAGTCTCCCTTCTCTTTTAGCAGCGCGGTCGGTGTCTCAACGCTTTACACTGTTGCGACACCGACCGGCGCTGCTATGTGCTTGACAACGACCGTCGCCGCACGTCATAGACGCAATTTGCAATCATGTCGGCACAAGTCTCGCGCAGCGCAGGCAAAAGCGAACTGAATAATGCGATATCTCGACGTTCGCCAAAGTACAGAAGCGCTTCACACAGCAATGCCACGGCAGTTTCGTTAGCGCGGGAGCTTGCCCATTCGCCGACAATGGTCAGAAGGCTACTGCGCTTCCACAACTCCTCTTCTCGCCGTTCGAACCATTGATCAATCGAGAACCAGTGTCGATCATATTTGAGGTAGGATTTCGTCTCACCGTCGAGCGATGCAAACAATGTCTGCTTGTCTGATGTGCAGTGGCGGCGGTCGGTGCTAGCGATTAGCGGATCAAGATGCTTTTCGCGCCAGCTTAGCGCGTCCAAGCCGTTCGCCGCGTCGAAGAAGCTGCCGATGAGCATGTCGCCCCTCTCCATCTGCCTCATTTGGGCATAGTAAGGTTCAAGCGCCTTCAGTTGTGCAAGATCTATGACACCTGCGCGCCCTGTTGTCCGGATGCCCCAATGCCGGTCGATATGTTCCAGTATTTTCTCTGGTGTCGCACTATTGGATATCGCCGAACGTGCGAGAGCCACTGTTTCTTCGGTAGCGAGATAAAGCGCAGCATGGATAAATGACGGGCTAGTCTTTATACGATTCCAATTTCCGACAATTGTCTGCGTGGCGAATTCGTTATTTTCTTCCATGAGCAACTCGGCGAGAGTACGGTCAACATAAGTGTCCGCAACGGACGGATCAGCCCGGTGCTTATCCAGATAGTGCTGGACGTCCTCGTGCAGATTGATAAGGCCAACCCGTCGCGCGTGGAACCACCAATATTGTCCGCGTTCAGTACTCCAAATACGTTGCTTAAGCAGCGGTACTGCCAATTGATCTCCTGCCGCTAAGCGGGTCCTGAGCGCTGCGTCCGCTAGCACGGGATCGACTTCAAGCGTCGCAAGGTCGGCAAGGTCGTCGCGGGTCGGTGTCTGACACCAGATGAGGAAGGCAGTCTTCCGCTCGAACCTATTGATCCGTCGGTTGCGCCAGATCCGCTCGACCGCTGTACGGGACCGCGCACTAAGTGCGCGACCATGCTGTTCAGGGGACCATGTGCGTTCCAAGTCCTGCGCGAACAGGTTGACGCCGCCATTGAGTTCCGTTCGCCGGTAGATTTTCGCACCTTGTTGAACCGAATAGAGCACGGCGTCAGGCGTATCGATCCTAAGCAGGATGGAATTCAAGACATGATTGAGCTTGCGGTCGCGCTTCGCGCGCGCCACTAGGAAAGCGATTGTACTGGACTCCGCCTTACGGCTGAACGCCCATGGAAGCTCATAGCCTGCGATGTCCCAGCGCGGATTGTGGTCAGGTTCACCAGCGCTTTGTTTGACCTTGGTTGGCAATTCAGCCCAGATGTCGCACAGTGTGCCGGCCAAGGGGTGATCGATGGGCGGACAGCACCGTAGCGCCGCCCAAAGCCAGCCTACCGACAAGGACGTTCCGTCACCGCGTGCCCAGTGCGCAGCGAGGGCGTCGCAGAGAGTAGAGTCGCCAATTTCCCCCGCTAAGTTGAGTGCGCCTTCGAGCAGCTTGGGAGAAAAGTTGCCATTGCGGATTAACTCGGCGAGATCTGGAACGAAGTTGGCATGACGCGAGAGAGCGTGAGAGATTATGCGATCGCGCCAAGCGTCGTTCACGCCTGGCTCCGAATTCGCGCAGAGCGTCGCTCCTGCTTCGACGTTGCCATTGCGAACCAAGGCCTCAAGCCGCAGGAAACTGAACGGGAAGCGTTGCGCGAGATCGGCAGCGAACGCGGCGTCGGTACGCGCAAGATACTGCATTGCGTGATGTCGCTGTTGGCGGGCTGCTTCCACGTCGAAACCTGAAGATACAATCCATCCTTCTGCGGCTTCAACAAGTCGGCGACGATGTCCTTCATTGAGGCTAGTGCTTTGCAGAGCTGCAAACAGCGCGACCGGGTTGCGGTTTGCCGCTTCGCTAATGACAGTTTCGGGGAGCACCTCCAGTGCACCTCCGATCAACGCGGCGTAGAAAGGTTCTGTCCAAAGTTCAGTGGTGAGCCGATCGCTTCCAATTAACCGCTTCATAGCCTGAGTCAGTAAATAATCGCGAACGCGATCATGTCGATACACCAGCAACTCATCGTTGGAGCTTGTATCGAGACGGAGTATCCGCCCTTGGCTTATTAGGCGGCGGATCGCCGCCAGCGTGTCCCCCTCGTCGGCTAGCCATCTACGAATTTGGTGCCACGTGGGATAAATCGTTCGCGCCTCAACCATGCGTTCGGCAAGCTCATCCAGCGCGTACTGCAGATCACTTGAAAGAAGCCCATCGTCAGCAGCTTCGTTAATGTTTGCGGCCAAATAGGACTGGATCGCACCTTGTGGGCTGGGTGCTGACCAGTCGCTGTTAAGCCCGATGAGCAGCGGATCGTCACCGAGCGCCGTCGCGAGATCGTTGCACTGGAGGGCAGTGAATTCGACGCCAGCGCCGAGCGCCCGCGTCCTGACAGCTTCAACCGCTTCAGTGCGCTCGAACCGGTCGACCATGAAAGAATTGCGCAATACGCGTTTCCCCAGTTCCTTGTCCGCAAGACCGGCATTTCCCCGCCAGACAGGACATAGTATCCGCCATTGCCGCGCTAGCGCATCGCCATTCGTAACCGAGTTGATCGCGACCGACCAGCCAACGAGCCGCTCGATGATCCGACGGGGGTTCGTCGAACGGTTGACGTCCTCGACGATGAGCAGGATCGGCTGATCGGGAGTGGCGAGCGCAAGGGCCGCGTGACCGCATCCAAGATCGAGTGCTGGCGCCCAGTGACGCAGACCTAATGCGGTTGCCTGCTCAATAGTGGCCGCCTGCTCTATGCACTCGTGCGCTAGGACTATCGCTATTCCGCCTTGCGCGAACCATTCGTCGCCAAGGCGGCGAAGTGCAGTACTCTTTCCAAGGCCTGATTCTCCGATGACAAATCCGGCGCCACGACTCTGGCAAGTAAACTCCGCAAGGGCGGTTCCAAGCAAACGGGGAACGGTGTCGCCGCGTTCAACCAGTGGCAAGTACCCATCCAGGGATTGCCGCGAGATCGCACGGGCCTGCGATGCTGAAATGCGGACCGCTTCCGTTCCAAATTGCTCCTTACGCAGCCATTGGCCTTCAGGATTACGGTCGAGGAAATCCGCAATCCGCGATGCTGGCCATAGATCGACCCTCATTCCTTCACCAGCAGCTGCATGAACGTCGCGGATCAACTTCTCGTCCGGATCAAATGTGCTGGTTAGCACGAGCGTCGCATCCAGAACCGTGCCGCGAGAGACCTCTTGGCCAAAAATTATTTTAGCCTTGGCAATGTCGCCTTCCTTTTCGTCAAGCCATTTCCGCCGCAACCCATTGCGCGCAGTAATAGTATGTTGAACGAGCAGCAGCCTACGAGCTCCGCGATGGATGCGGATGTCAATGCCGTCCACGGGTGATCGAACGGTTCTACCGTTGACGTTCGTGCCTACGTGGAGTAGCGATGCGTAGGCAGGATCCGCTTCGCGCAATACTGCCGTGGCCAACGCCTCGAATTCGTCAGGAGAGTTGAGTTCACTCAGTTGCTTGCGGGTCTGGGTCAGGAGTGATGGCATTACGGCGCAATAGATAGTTGACGGTCACAGGTATGCGGGTGCTCGAAATCGGAAGGAATTTCGTTCGTATTCACCTGAATAAGCATACAGCAATCTTGTTCTCCAAAGGCAAGCCGTCAACATCTTGCCCATTCTTTCCAGCGACTCGTAATGGCTGATGAGCGATGTAATCTCCTACCTCCCGTATCCAAAAAGAAAACGCCCGCCACATCGCTGTGGCGGGCGTTCGGCCCAATCCGTCCCGCTCGGGACTCAGGCGCTTAGAACTTGACCCACAGGCGGCCGAAGTAGGAGGCGCCGTTCAGGCCGAACTGCACGCTCTCGTACTTGAAGCCGTTGTCGGTCTCGTCGACGTTCTGCGCGCTCGGCTTGGCGTTGAAGATGTTGCTGCCGCCGAAGGTGAACTTGGTGTTCTTGTTGATCGCGTAGGTGAAGCTCAGGTCGGCCGAGGTCTTGCCCTCGTAGTGCTGGTTGGGCACGCCGGCGGCGCTGCCGCTGAAGGTGCCCAGCGTCTGCGGACCGAAGTGGATGATCTTCAGGTCGGTCTCCAGCGCGCCGGTGACATAGTCGAAGCCCAGCGTGGCCTTCGAGCGCGGGCCGCCCTGCTCGATGTACAGGCGTTCCTTTTCCGACAGCAGGACATCCTCGTAGCCCTTCAGGCTGGCCGGGGCGTGGATGCCGGTGACCTCGGTCTTGCCCACGTTCAGGGCCAGGAAGGTGGTCAGCTTGTTGGCGCCGAAGTTGGTCTTGTGCGAGGCGGTCAGGTCCAGGCCCTGCGTCTTGGTGTCGACCGAGTTGACGAAGAACTGGGCCTGGTCGACGCCCAGCGCGGCCAGGCGGGCGCCCAGGGCGGGGTAGTTGTCGGCGTTGAAGCGACCCGACAGCACGATGCGGTCCTTGATCTTGATGTTGTACAGGTCGGCCGTGACCGAGATCGCCTGGCTCGGCGTCCAGGTGCCGCCCAGCGTGAAGCTGGTCGACTTCTCCTCCTTCAGCTTGGGCAGGCCGGCGGCGTTGGCGATGGCGCCGCCGTTCGGTGCCAGCACCACGTCGGTGGCGACGCCGCTGACGAAGTCGGTGAAGGTCGACGAAAAGTAGATCTGCTGCAGCGACGGGGCGCGGAAGCCGGTGCTGGCCGAGCCGCGCAGCAACACGCCGTCGGCGACGCGCACGCTGCCGGCCAGCTTGCCGGTGACGGTCGAGCCGAAGTCGCTGAAGTTTTCGTAGCGCACCGCGCCCTGCACCTTGACGGCGGCGGTCAGGTCGGCCTCGACGTCGAAGTAGGCGGCGCTGCTGTGGCGCTTGGCGTTGACGCGGTCGGCCGGCTGGAAGCCGGGGAAGCCCTGGCTGCCCGGCGCGCCGCCGAAGTTGACGCCGTCGGCGTCGATGTAGGAGCCGGCCTCGCCGGCGAAGATCTTGTACTCCTCGCTGCGGTACTCGGCGCCGAAGGCGATGTTCAGGCCGCTCAGGATGTCGCTGTAGAAGCGGTTGATGTCGACGTTGCTGGTCAGCTGCTGGAAGGAGAAGCCGCCGGCGTCGAAGCGGCTCGGGCTGATGCCCTTGCCGCCGGCCAGCAGGTCCTGGTTGGCGATCGAGGCGTTCATCGTGTTGCTGATGTTGTAGCGCATCTTGTTGTAGCCGTAGGTCTGCGAGACGTCGGCGTTCCATTCGCCCAGCTGGCTGCGGTGGCCGACGATGCCGTACTGGTCGCTGATGTCGCCGTTGATGAAGGGCACGTAGCCGTTCGGGTACATGGCCGCCGAGTTGCGGCGCGGGATGTCGTCGGAGCCGACGCCGGCGCGCGCGAAGGCGCCGCTGGAGGCGTCGCGGGTCTGCGCGCCGGCCGTGAAGTACAGCTTGCCGGTGGCGCTGGTGGGCAGCTCGCCGTTCAGGTACAGGGTCTTGTTCTTGCTTTCGGTGTCGCCGATGATGCGCGGATTGCCCGCCTCGGCGCGGTTGGAGCGGCCCCGGTCGAGGTACTCGCCGGTGATGCCGATCACGCCCTTGTTGCCAATCGCCAGGCCGCAGTAGGCCGAGGTCAGGTAGTTCTTGCCGTCGCCGGCCGAGTATTGGCTGAAGCCGGCCACCGCCTCGCAGCCCAGGCTCTTCTTCAGGCCGATGTCCATCACGCCGGCGATGGCGTCGGAGCCGTACTGGGCCGCCGCGCCGTCGCGCAGCACCTGCACGTCCTTGATGGCCAGCAGCGGGATCGAGTTCATGTCGGTGCCGGTGTTGCCGCGGTTGCGCGCACCGAACAGGTTGACCAGGGCGGTGGTGTGGCGGCGCTTGCCGTTGACCAGCACCAGGGTCTGGTCCGAACCGAGGCCGCGCAGCGCGGCCGAGTCGATCAGGTCGGCGCCGTCGGCGCCGCTTTGCCGCGTCGAGTTGAACGACGGCGAGATGTTGGTCAGCGTCTGCGACAGGTCGAAGTTGCCGCCCTGTTCGGCCGCCTTGTTCATTGGAATGACGTCGATCGGCGCCACGGTGTCGGTGGCCGAGCTGGTGGCGCGGCGCGAGCCGACCACGTTGATCGATTGCATCGCTTGGCTCGTCGCGGCTTCGCCGGCGGACTGGGCCATGGCTGCGGGCGCGAACGCCAGCGCGCTGCTGCCATACAGGCTGAGTAAGACGGCTTTACGTAAAGTTGTTGGTGTTAACACGTTGCGTCTCCCATGAAAAATTCGATTCTAGTCAGATTTGTCATGGAGACATACCAAAAGCTTATAGTGCGTGACAATTTTGCAAATGAATTGTGACAATTTTGCACAAGCTGTCGAGGCTGCTGAAAAACAGGGGTGGAATTACTACAAAAATCGTTCAACTTGGCAATTCGACGGCCCGCCCGGCGCGCCGTCGAGTCCGCCATTTCGGCCTCGCCGCCGATCAGCACCTGGTCGCCGGCGAGGCGGGTGCGCATCAGGCAGGGGCGGCCCAGCGTGGCACCTTGGTACAAGCTCCGTCCCTGGTTCAGGTGCACGGTGAGGGCGCCGGCGGCCACGCCGGTGGCGCTTTCCTCCACGGCCGGGGCGAGGTGGTTGAAGTTGCGGCCTTTGAAGGCACCGTCGGCGCGGCGGGTGTAGACATAGCAGCCGTTGACGCCGTGCGCGCGGCCCCAGGCGGTGATCGCCGCCAAGTCGGGCCGCAGTTGCGCCAGCAGGGCAGGCTCGGCCAATTCGAGCAGCAGCTTGGGACTGCCCACCGAGGCCACCACCGGCGCCGAGGCTAAGCGCAGCCCCGGTTGCTCCAGCAGCTGCGCCGGCAACCCGATGGCGATGGGCAGCGGCGCCACCGGTTGGCGCGCTAGGCCGATGTAGACCGCGCCGTCGCGCAGCTGGCCGCGCATGGCGGTGGCGACGCGCAGGTTCGGGCGCTCGGCCGACAGCAGCAGGCGCGCCGCCGCCAGCGAGGCGTGCAGGCACAACGGGCTGCGCGCGTGCGGGTAGACGAAGTCGAAGACGTAGGCGGGCGCGGCGTCGGGCGCTGTACCGACGGCGCCGCCGCCGGCTTCAATGGCATCGACGAAGACGCAGGCGGGCTTGTTGTGTTCGCTGGCGTAGCGCTGGTGCAGCTCGGCGTAGGCGGGGAAGCCGCGCATCACGAGGGAGGAGGGGGGGCGCCAGGGATGGTGCCGAAACACAATAATTCCTGGACGATGATGGTTATTTTTTCATTATTTATTTGCGGGACGCGCCAACTATAACGCAGGCTATCCGGTATTCGGCGCGGACTGGAGTAGGGCGCCCAGCTCGTCCGCTCGGTCGGCATCCTGTATGGGGAATAGAAAAGTTAAACTGTTCCTGAACATTTTCGTCGGGCGGGGCGCCTTCGGACGCGACACTGAATCACTTATTCAAACGATTGAACTTCGGCGTACCGGAATTTCCCTCCCATGGAACTCGTGGAACGGCGGCTACCATGCTGAGAGAGCATGGTTTTAGCCGTGACGTCGTTAGCCTGTTACTTTCGCAACAGGAAAGAAATCAAGTAATGGCGTCCTATCAGCATCATGAGCTGGAGCCAGATCGTCACAAGGCGCTTCAATTCCTTGCTGACCGGGTCGATGAATTAATGCTGAATTAATGAAATGCAAGGCGCTAGGGTAGGCGCTTTTAAGATCACTCAATGGTACTTTACTCTTCGATTGTTGAAAGCGGGTTTTGTTCCCTCTAACACATCGACGACGCGGCGATTTATGTTAGGATGTTCTATCGAGCCAGCAGTGTAAGTAATTTTTGACTTGTTTTTCCTGTCAAAAGTAGCCCAGATTATTTGCTCTGCATCACAGACGACAGCTAAGTTTGGATTATGAGTCACCATAATGACTTGCCGACGCCTCTTGGCTTCGGTCAAGACTGGAACAAGGAGACTTACGACGGTCTCGTTATCGAGATTTTCCTCTGGCTGATCCAGAATTATTGGATTTCTCCCCTTGTCAACAAGCAGATAGAAGATCAAAAGCAGTGCTCCTCGTTGCCCTGGTGAAAGTTGTTCGATAAGAGTGTCCTGGAATAGGAGTGAATATCGAGGCTCTAAGAAGTCCAATCCGAACAGCAAATCATAGACGTCGATGGCTTGTTTGTCTTTTCGAAGCATGGAAGATATTCCTCCCACCGTTTTTCCGCTGCTCTGCGCTGCCGCCGTAATCTTCTCATGAAGTTGTTTGACAAAATCTAAAGCACATTCTCTTTTGTTAAAATCGAATTGCTCCGCTAGTTTGCGAACTAGCTCGTACCCTGCGTCCTCCCCGCCCCGAAAATCCCCCGCATTCTGTTTGATGAGCCCGAATAGTGTATCTGCGAAAGGGTCAATAGAACCACCTAACGTAGCGCGAAACTGAAGTTTGTATTCATCGCGGATAAGGCTATTATTTTTAATAAGATGGTGAACCGGCTTAAATAAAGCTTCCCGCGATTGCCGCTGAGCGTTAAGCGTATCGAATATTTCAGTTGTCAATAAGGTCCGCTCTGACTGATATTCGGCTAATTTCTCAGGTAGCTCATCAATTTGTTTGACGCGCGCTTTTATTCCTTCCAAAGAATCCGGCGACTCCGGTGCACCTTTTAATTCAACAAGTTTTGCAGTCCATGTGGAGATTTCCTGCAAGTTCTGCTGGTAAAGAAGCTGCGGGGCATCGAGCTTGGCCTGAAGATCAGTTCGAAGTTTTTGTATGATTTCTTTTTCAATTGAAAGTTCGGCCAGCGATTTATTCTGGGTCGTCTGTTCCTCCACAAGACGAACAGAAGTATTATCCAACTCAGTAGTGTTTGTCGTGAATGCAACTACGTCATTCGGCAATAACCCAACAGTCAAGAAATCCTTTTCTGTCTCCTCAATAAACTGTTTGTGAGCTCGCTCAAGCATGCGCACGCGTTCGCGAATATTTTGAATAGATTTCGCCTTACCCGCCAAGGCGGTCATGGTAAGGGTGGATTGAACGTTGCTCTCGTCGATTTCTGTCAGCCGGATAGCTACCTTTTTTAGCTCATCGGTTGCGGTTTGTTGCTCGGGAGGGACGCTCGTGGATGGCGGATCAATGGTGACTGGCTTTAGCTTCTCATGTTCCTCGATTTGTCTTTCTTTCAACGCTTGTTGTTCTTCGAGCGTCTTACGAATTTCGGGTTGTAATTGTTGTTCACAGGTTACGATGGAGTGATTTATATCTCTAAGCTCTTTGCGAAACTCGTTGAGTTGCGAGCGATATCCTTTTTCCTGTGTGTCGATAAGCTGATCAAAGTCTAGAGCTCCCAAACGAATATCTTCTCCAGCATGGGAAAAAATAACAGCCCTAAGCTCATTTTCAAATGCATTTGACTTGCCGGATACGTGGGTGTTGCAGAGGTCTTCAAAATGCCCTTGCGGAATGTACCTAACTAGTTCAACTTTGTCGTCGGGAGCGTCATCATTTAACCCACGTAACTCTTCGCTTCCGTCAAGCCATTTCAAAATACCAATGAATTGTTTTGCCGGGTCGCCCGACTTTCCTCTAAATCTGTCTTTCTTAAGAAACGAAAAATGTGATTTTTGCCGAGAGTTGCCGAGAAGGGCCAAAACGTCCGCCAGTGCACTTTTTCCGCTGCCTTTATTTCCGATGATTGCAACAAGATCCGCGTTCAAGGGCAACGCCGTCCCATCGAGCCAAATGTCCGTGGTAGAAGCTATGCTAGTTTTATTTACGCAAATAGAGTCAATGAAGTACGTTTTATTTTTCTCTACTTCTAGCAATTTGGGTGGCCGTTCTCCAATAAATGAACGTTTGGCAGGCTCCATAATGGCTTGGCGTAATCCATCAAACGTTGGATCAGCTTTAATCCAAGTTGCCTTATTTGACGGAAAGTTTCCATACCCGCGTTTATCGTTGTCACCCTTTACTCCAAAAAAACGGTGCGCATCACTACCCGAGACTACTAGGCGAGGTGTGTTATTCAATCCTGCTTGGAAATTGATAAAGAATTTTGCGTTCTCAGGTGTCTCTTCGCCAACAAACGCTGAGCGAAGTACTAAGTTCCTGGATTCGAATATTGGTGAGCTTTTGAATAATCCGATAAAGTAAGCATAATGTTCATGCCATTTAACTTCGCTTAACCCATCGCTCGTGTCGTAAGGCATTAGACCAATTGCTAATCCTTTAGGTACTTTTGTGATCGCATCCTTGTACGAGTCGCAATTAATTTCTGCAATCGTCGAACCTGCCTTTAAAGCGACATCATCTTGATGATTCACAGAATCCTTATTAAAACCATGAACTTTTAGCTTGTCCGCGCCGACCTGTCGAGCTAAATCTCTTAACGCACTGTCCGATAATGGGCGGTTTACAATCTCGACAGTCAAGGCAGATTTGAAATCTGCGAGAGACTGTGTATCGACCTCGTTGGAAAAGATAACGTGAGCATTGAGCCGGATTGACGTAGGCGCAGCAAGACGAAGTTCAATGCCAGGGAAAACCGTCTTCAACAGTTCAGGAGCCCCCGGCTCGGCAAGTCGTTTTTGCAGTGCAAGCCAGCCATCAAATGTCCAGTAGTCCATCAACGCAAAAACTTGAGGTTCTGCGGCATTCATAGCGTGAATCATTTCGTCCACGAGCAATCGGTTTGCATCGCCATCACTGCCGAACCGAGCCCCATCCCAGTGAAAAGATGCGGGCGTATGAATATGGAGATCCCATTGCCTCCATTCAGAACCCCGGGTAAAAATTGTTTGCGTCATAGAAGTTACTCCCTCTCACTGGTGGCATTAGTATAAGCATTCGTGCCATGTTACCCTGCAATAGGCACGCTGTTGCACTTCTAGCGCGGAATAAAATCTCGTTATTGCAATAAAGATACAAAAGTGAAGCTATCATATGAGCAGGAGACAAAGATAGGTTGCCGATGTAGGGCAAAAATCTATCAAAATGCTTGTTAACTCTAGAGTCTTTTGCCGATTAAGGCACCATTTATCCTGCGGAAAATTCTGGTGCAACGGGAGGTTTTAAACCGTTTTCACTAAAATTTAGGCCAAATTATTTCGTCAAATAAGCAGCAAATTAGTCGATGGTCCGTGACGTGAAACAGTGTCAAGTCGTCATGGTCTTGCCGGCCAAGGAAGAATAGATAGGCTTTCTTGTTGGTCTTTTTCTCGGCTTCGGAAATGGCGTCTTTGCGAGCTACTTCAAGCTCGTTGCTAACGTAGGTGCGCTTCGATTTGCTCCAGCCACCCCAAGCCACCCTAACTCGATACGGCCGGACTAGCTTTTTGGCCTCGCGCTCCCCACCATCAAGAGATACTTCCAGGTAGTCGTCTGTTCGTAATGGCACAGACCATCGCATCGCCGCATAGAAGATTTTCTTGTCCGTGTAGGAAACGAGCTCGTCCCACTTTAGTTTCTTGAATACCTGTCCGTAGGTCTTCGCGTCAACTCCAGGCACGTTGAGGTCGAGATAACGGTCGTAGGGGTAGTTGATAAAGGTGCGGCTTATCGGGCGAATCGTGCCTGCAGAACGCTTTCGCTGGATGTCTGACGGGCCACTGTCTCGACCACGAGGCCCGCCACGGGTTCTTGGCGGGACCGGGTACTCGCCACCAGACCCACCATCGTCAACTACGCGGTCATCGACAAGGACAAGCTTTGAAGGGTAGGGCGCTGGGAAGCCGGTAAGTTTCGACCCCAATTTTTCCTGTCTGCCGCGGACGATGAGTTTCGCCTCCCCAGTAACGTCGCAGTCAGCGTTGTGGGTGGAGCGAAAGTATGGACGCACAACGTTCTCTGGCTGAAATGAAGCCGGAACTGCTTTCGCACCACAACCTCTGCAGATGTAGCGTTCCTTGTCCACGCTTTCAATCAACCAAAGCTGTTCAGCGTCGATGATTTCGCCAGTGACCATATCAATTGCAGATTCCATTTTAGCTCAATGATTAATTTCCATGCGGCAATATTAACAGCCCTGGAAAAAACGTGCATCCCAGAGGGGTATTTGCAATCAAATCTCCGCACGAGCAATATCGTCCTAGTATCTGGCCCACCTAGGCTTGGGGGGGGCGAATTGCTCAAGCAGCGATGCCAGGCGCCTTGATGCTCGGGGGATTGCCGGCCGTTCAGATTTTTTTCAGCGGCTGGGCTTTAGCCTCCGGTGCTCTAACCTTTTCAGGTGACTTCGCCTTAGGTGCTCTTGGCCGGCGAGGAGTATTGCGAACGCTCGGTGCCTTCGTTTGCTTGCCCAGTTTGCGGAAATCATCAGGAGCAGTTGCATCGATACCGATGACTCTCAGATATCTCGACCGGTCTTGGCCTTCGAGTTCTAGCGCCTTCGCTGAGAGAATCGCTAGTACGTCGTCGAAACCAATCTTCGAACCTGTAGACGGGTTTGTCCACGGCCTTCCTTTTGTCTGAAGAACGAGCACCAAGAATCCGGTCGTGGCGTTATGGTGCCGCATATATTGCCCGACAAGCTGGCGCTCGAGCGCTTCGATATAGTCGTCCACAGACCATCGCTCGGACATCTTCAGTTCGATGGAAGCGCGCCAATCGTTGCGGCTGCAAAGCACGTCTCTACGCTTGCTTTCTGCGGTATGCGACTCCACAGAAACGTAAGCGTCCGGCCACTACCGTCTTGAACGGGTACTTAATTTGACCGATGATAGCTTCACACCGCTGGGAAGCGGCGTGTTGTTCAGGCAGGGTTGATCTGCTGGAGGTAGTTCCACGGCAGGAACTCGTCAACGCGGTTGACGGGGTGGTCGGCGATCTGCGCCAGCACATGGCGCAACCAGGCTTCGGGGTCGACCCCGTTCAGCTTGGCGGTGCCGATCAGCGAGTAAATCGCGGCGGCCCGCTCGCCCCCGCTGTCGGCGCCGGCGAACAGGTAGTTGCGGCGACCGATGGCGATGCCACGCAGCGCG
>NZ_FOTW01000081.1 GCF_900114705.1 Rugamonas rubra | reverse complement strand
TGTATAACCGGTCATGAGGCGAGTCGGCATCGCCCCCAAGCATGAAAGCTCATCAGGGCGGAGAATAGGCAGTGGCGCACAGGACACCAAAGACCGCAATCTCAATGGTGGCCCGACCCCGTGTATAACCAGGCCTACCCGAACTGGCCCGCACCCCCAACTGTTGCGCGGCGGTTGCTTACTGCCGTAGCACGCACGGTAAAGAGACCCAGACTGAGTTTAGTCTGAGGCGTTTTCCAGTTCATCGATGCCCTGTGCTCCATTTTTAATTTTAGTCACAGGAGCAATATCATGGAAGGACTATCCCCACTTTACCGACGCGTCGCCGGCATCGACGTGCATAAGATGCTGCATGTCGTCACAGTCGTCGTCGAACATGCCGGCGGCACCATCGAACAACAGAGTCGCGAGTTCGGCGGCTTCAAGCGCGATTGCCGCGCACTGTCCACCTGGCTAGCCGAACTGGGCGTGGAACTGGTGGTCATGGAGAGTACCGGCATCTACTGGAAAAGTCTCTACGCCCATCTGGAGCGGGACGGCATCAATGCCTGGGTCGTCAACGCGCATTTCGTCAAACATGTCCCAGGCAGAAAAACGGACATGAACGATTCGCAGTGGTTGGCCGTGCTGGCCCGTTTCGGGCTGGTGCGCGGCAGCTTCATCCCGCCTCAGGACTTGCGCGAACTGCGGCTGGTGTCGCGCTACCGGCGCAAGCTCACCGCCATGCGCGCAAGTGAAATCAACCGGTTGCACAAAATCCTCGACGACGGCGGCATCAAGTTGGGCGGTGTCGTCAGCGACATCAACGGCTTGTCGGCGCGCGAGATGGTTGCAGGCCTGATCGATGGCAAGCCGATCAACGCATTGCTCGATATGGCGCGGGGCAGACTCAAACTTAGACGTGAAGAACTGCAGGCCGCGCTCGATGGCGATCTGACGGCGCGACACCGCTTTATCCTTGAGCACATCAAGGTACACATTGATGTGCTCGAACAGAGCTTGACCGAACTTGACGCGTATATCCTTGGGGCCATGCTGCCCTATCAAT
>NZ_FOTW01000024.1 GCF_900114705.1 Rugamonas rubra | reverse complement strand
TCTGCTGGTGAACTACCCGCCCAAGGTTTCCGTCTCGAATCTGGTGAACAGCCTGAAGGGCGTGTCGAGCCGGATGATTCGGAAGAAGAACTATCCGAGCATCCGCAAGAAACTATGGGGAGGCGTGTTGTGGTCGCCGTCCTACTTCGCAGGCAGCTGTGGTGGTGCGCCCGTTGCAGTTATCCGCCAGTACATCGAGCAGCAGCAGACACCACACTAGATGCACCAAACCGGACGGCTGCGCCGTCCGCGCTCTTGACCCCGTCCTGAAGGACGGGGCTTGCCGCGCACTTGGTCAAACGACTCGATCCCCCTGAAAGCTAGCGAAGTTGGTGAACTCGGGCTCGCATATCAAACCGATTTACAGTCTTTTCCCGCTGTGAAAATCGGGCGACTTGCCGTTCATTGCGACCTACAGTGTCAGGGGCTTGGCGCCAGATTGTTGAACTTGGCTATTGGCGAGGTAATTGGTGCTCAGACCGTCTCAGCCTCTCGTCTCATTGTTACCGACGCAGTCAACGACGCCAGGGTAATCGGGTTTTACGAACAACAGGGTTTCTTGGAAAGCTTCTGGGCAGCCGACCAAGCCAGAAACCGGGGAAAAGGTAAGGATCGTGCGACCATCAAAATGATTCGTGATATCTATGCCGCGTAGTTAGCAATCGAGCTATCGGTGGGCCGAGAGACGGTCGTGGTTGCCGTGGTTGCGCTGTTGGCAGTAAAGCTATTGGCAGTAACTCACTAACGCCTGCGATGATAAAATCGCGCGCATGAATCGACCGTCCCACTCCACTCCGGCCCCCTCCAGCGATACCCTGGCGCCCGCACTCTTTGTCTCCCCCAGCGGCCGCTTCCATCTGGACCCAGGGACGGGCGAGGCCGTGGCGTCCCTCCCGCCAAGAATCCACGCCGCCTTCGAGCGCGACGCGCTGGCCGGCCTGCTGCAGCTGGGCGCCAGCGAGCTGGCGACGCCGCTGCCGCCCTCGCTGGCGTTCGGCCGCGAGCTGGCCCACCTGTTCATGGCGCGCCTGTGCGCCACGCCCGACCTGGCGGCGCAATGGGACAGCCTGGAGTTGGCCGCGCCGCAGGCGGAACTGGCGCGACTGCTGGCCGGCATGCCGCCCATGGTCGGGGCCGAGTACGTCGACCTGGCCTGCCTGAGCACGCTATGGGACGACCTATTGGGGCAGGCGCGCGCGCAGATCGCGCTGTCCGACGGCGACGTGGCGGCTTGGCTGGCTCACCAGCATCCGAGCTGGAACCTGTTGGGCCGGGTGTGCTTCCATCTGGCCGAGAACAAGGCCAATCCCGATGTCCCGTTCGCCTTCCTTGCCACCTATGCCGCCACTGTGTCGCAGCAGGCCAAGGTGCAGCATCTGCCGCTCGGCCGAGCGCTGCAGGAATACGCCGGCGAGGCCAACAGCGAAGCCTTGTTGCGCCTGCTGATGCCGGTGCACAAGGCATCGGAACAGTGCCCGTGGTTGGCCGCGCTGGTCGCCTCGGGCGCGATTTTCCACGCCCGCGCCTGGTCCCCGCGCGAGGCGCATCAGTTTTTGCAGAACGTTCCCTTGTTCGAGGCGAACGGCATCGTCGTGCGCATTCCCGACTGGTGGCGGCCGAGCCAACCGGTGCGTCCGCAGGTAAGGGTCAATCTCGGCGAGAAGGCCGCCGGTCTGGGGCTCGGCGCCATGCTCGACTTCAATGTTTCCTACGCGCTCGGCGAGGAAACGCTCAGCGATGCCGAGTGGGCCGAACTGCGCGCCGCCGGCTCCGGCCTGGTGCGGCTCAAGGGGCGCTGGGTCGAGGTCGACCAGGCGCGGCTCGACACCGTGCTGGCGCACTGGAAGCAGGTGCAACGCGGCATCGACGACGGCGGCGACGGTGTTTCCTTTCTTGAAGGCATGCGGCTGTTGGCCGGCGTCGGCGCCGAGGGGGCGGCCTCGCCGGCCTTGGACGCGGCCGGCGCCGACTGGTCCCGCGTGGTGGCGGGGGACTGGTTGCGCGGCGTGCTCGACGAGCTGACCGATCCGGCCCGTGCCGGCCGGCTGGAAGACGCCGCGCGCCCCGGCGCCGAGCTGAAGGCGCAGCTGCGCCCCTACCAGCAGGACGGCGTGCGCTGGTTGTACCTGCTCAACCGCCTGGGCCTGGGCGGCTGCCTGGCCGACGACATGGGCTTGGGCAAGACGGTGCAGGTGTTGGCGCTGCTGTTGCTGGCCAAGCGGGGCGGAGACCCGGGGCCGCACCTGCTGGTGCTGCCGGCCTCGCTGATCGGCAACTGGCAGGCCGAGATGGCGCGCTTCGCGCCCGGGCTGACGGTGCTGGTGGCGCACCCCTCGGCCCTGCCGAGCAAGGCCCTGGCGGCGCTGCCGGCCGAGCGCTACGGCGAGGTCGACGTGGTGCTCACCAGCTACGGCTCGCTGACCCGCCTGCCGGCGCTGCGGGAAACGCGCTGGTCCATCGTGGTCCTCGACGAGGCCCAGGCGATCAAGAATCCGGGCGCGCAGCAAACCCGCGCGGTGAAGCAGTTGCACAGCCGGGTGCGCTTCGCCCTCAGCGGCACGCCGGTCGAGAACCACCTGGGCGACCTGTGGTCGCTGTTCGACTTCATCTGCCCGGGCTTGCTCGGCGGCGCCAAGGCCTTCGGCGCCTTCGTCAAACGACTGGAGCAGGGCGAACACGCGGCCTACGCGCCGCTGCGCAACTTGGTGCGGCCGTACATCCTGCGCCGTCTGAAAAGCGACAAGCGCATCATCGCCGACCTGCCGGACAAGACCGAGGTCAAGGCCTATTGCGCCCTGTCGCATGCGCAGGTGGGCCTGTACCAGGCGGCGGTGCAAGCCCTGCAGGAGCAACTGGGCGCACTCGACGGCATCGCCCGGCGCGGCATGGTGCTGGCCTCGCTGATGCGCTTCAAGCAAATCTGCAACCACCCGGCGCAGTGGTCGGGCGACGGCGACTACGCGCCGGAGGGCAGCGGAAAATTCGCCCGCCTGCGCGAGATCGCCGAGGAGATCGCGGCCCGGCAGGAAAAGGTGCTGGTGTTTACCCAGTTCCAGGAGATGACGGCGCCGTTGCACGATTTCCTGCGCACGGTGTTCGGCCGTGCCGGCTTGGTGTTGCACGGGGCGACGCCGGTGAAGGCGCGCAAGAACCTGGTGGAACAGTTCCAGCAGGAATCGGGGCCGCCGTTCTTCGTGCTGTCGATCAAGGCCGGCGGCACCGGGCTGAACTTGACGGCAGCGTCGCACGTGATCCATTTCGACCGCTGGTGGAACCCGGCCGTCGAAAACCAGGCCAGCGATCGGGCCTACCGCATCGGCCAGAAGAAGAATGTACTGGTGCACAAGTTCATCTGCCGTGGCACGATAGAGGAAAAAATCGACGCGCTGATCGAGGCGAAGCAGGGCTTGTCGAACGAGATCCTGGAAGGCGGCGCGGAAACCCGCCTCACCGAGATGAGTAATGATGAATTGATCCGCATGGTGTCGCTCGACATCCACAGCGCGGCGCTGGAAAAATAGGAGCGGTGGCGATGGCTGGTTATGGTTATGGTGGTTGGGGAAAGTATGTGTCGGTGGCGGAAAAGCGCGCGCAGGCGGAGAAGAAGATCAAGGCTCTGCGGAAAAAGGGCCGGGTCTGCCTGCCCGTGCTGATCGAAAAACGCACTATCGCGCACACCTTCTGGGGCAAGCAATGGTGCGACAACCTTGAACAGTACAGCGATTACGCCAACCGCCTGCCGCGCGGGCGCACCTACGTGCGCAATGGTTCGGTGGTCGATCTGCAGATCGAGGGGGAGAAAATATCCGCCCTGGTGGCCGGTTCTAGCCTGTACGAGGTCAGCATCACGATCAAGGCGCTGGCGCCGGCGTTGTGGCGCACGATACTGGGCGACTGCGCCGGCAAGATCGCCTCGCTGGTGGAGTTGCTCCAGGGCCGCTTGTCGTCTGGCGTGATGGCGGTGGTCAGCCAGGCCGGCAGCGGGCTGTTCCCGACGCCGCGGCAAATCAGCTTCCGTTGCAGCTGCCCCGATTCGGCGTCCATGTGCAAGCACGTGGCGGCCACCTTGTACGGCGTCGGCAACCGACTCGACAGCGCGCCGGACTTGCTGTTCCGGCTGCGCAATGTCGATCCGGCCGAGCTGGTCCAGACGGCCGTCGGCATGTCGCTGACCCAAACGCAGACCGATGCCGAGCACAACCTGGCGGACGCGGATTTGTCGGCCTTGTTCGGCATCGATCTCGACGGTCCTGGCTTGACGCCGTCCCCACTGCCGCCGGTCGGCGGTGCGCGGCCGGCAGGGGCCGGCAAGGCCGTGACGAGGAAGCCGGCCGGCGTGGCGGCGCTCGCACCGGCCAAGCCGGCTGCCCCTGCCAAGCCGGCGAAGGCGGGCAAAGCCGTCAAAACGGTCAGCGCGCGCGAACTGACCGCGCGCGGCGTGCCCACCCACATGCGGCAATGCTGGCTCAAGTCCGGCGTATTGCTGTCCACCGACGAGCGCGCCGTGTACGCGCTCGCCAAGCATGGCGAGCAAGCCATCGCTGCCTACCTGGCGCGTCGCGCGTCCTGATTGTGGCTCGTCGAGCCCGGCTCGGCACAAGCTGCCGGTGCCGTGACGGATTCTCCGCGCCGCGCCGCGCTTCGCGCCCGCCCGCGTGCGCGACCGCGACCGCGCTATAGTGCGTTGCCCCAAAATCGGGTCGATGGCGGGGTTGTTTGTTTTGGCCGCTTGCCGTCCCCGGGCGAAGCTGACACGCTGGTGCCAATGTGATCGATACGCCGCGACAGCGGCTGACGGGAAGGAGGCGCCGGCCATGCAAGAAGCCCAGAATCTCGAATGGAAACAGTCCTGGCGGGACGAGTACATGAAGTGGATCTGCGGCTTCGCCAACGCCGAGGGCGGCACGCTGGCCATCGGCAAGAACGACAATGGCGAAGTGGTGGGCGTGGCCAACGCGGCCAGGCTGCTGGAGGACATACCCAACAAGGTGCGCGACATTCTCGGCATCGTCGTCGCGGTGAATCTGCACACGGAGGACGGGCGCGACTGGCTGGAGATCGTGGTCGACGCCTATCCCAGTCCGATCAGCTACAAGGGCGAGTACCACCAGCGTAGCGGCAGCACCAAGCAGGAATTGCGCGGCGCGGCGCTGGATCGTTTTTTGATGCGCAAGGTTGGCCGGCGCTGGGATGGCGTGCCGGTGCCCTACGTGGCGCTAGCCGACCTGGACCCTCGGGCAATCCAAACGTTTCGCAAGCTGGCGGCGAAAAGTGGGCGCTTGGGCGAGGAGTCCTTGGCCGAAAGCGATGCGGTACTGGTGGAGAAATTGCACTTGACCGAGGGAAAATATCTCCATCGCGCGGCCACGCTGCTGTTCCATGCCGACCCGGAGAGGTTCACCACCGGCGCCTGTGTGAAGATCGGTTTTTTCCGCACCGACTCCGATTTGCTTTTCCACGATCTGATCGACGGCGACTTGTTCACGCAGGTGGAAAAGACGCTGGATCTATTGCTGACCAAGTATCTGCGCGCCGGTATTTCTTACGAGGGTGTGCAACGACTGGAGCGCTTTCCGATTCCCGAGGCGGCTCTGCGCGAGGCGGTGATCAACGCCATTGCGCATAAGGATTACGCGGCGTCGATTCCGATTCAGATCAGTGTGTACGACCACAAGGTGATGATCTGGAATGCTGGCCCCTTGCCCTTCGACTGGTCGCTGGCGCAGCTGCTTGACAAACACTCTTCGCAACCCGCTAACCCCGATATCGCCCGGGCCTTCTTTTTGGCCGGGCTGATCGAGTCGTGGGGGCGCGGCATTGAGCTGATTCGCAATACCTGCCTCGACTATGGTAGCCCTGCACCGATTTTCAGTTGCGACGGCACGGGGCTGTGGGTTGAATTTCCATTCTCTGCGGTGGCGGGAATTGGAACATCGGTGAAAACGCCGGTAGAAACGCCGGTAGAAACGCCGGTAAAGACGCCGGTAGCAATCCTCCAGTGCCTTATGGCGAACCCTACCATGACCCTGGCCGAGGTTGCCAATGAGATCGGCAAATCACTCCGTGCTGTCGAGCGGGCCAGTACTAAACTTGTAACCGCAGGCAAACTACGTCATTCCGGTGCGCGCAAGAATGGTCGCTGGGAGGTTATGGACATTCTGCTATAAGAAACTACAGTCCCATCTGCTCCAGCAAGCCCTCGCCGATGTCGGCCTGCTCGGCGAGAATCTCGCGCAGGTGTTCCTCGGTCGTCGTCATGTTCGTCAGCACCACGCGCAGCACCGTGGTCTGGCCGGGGTAGGCGGTCGATTCGAGCACGGTGCGCGAGACGAAGCTGTGGCCGAGCTCCTTCTGCCGCGTCTGCAGCTCGCTGTTGAGCGCGTTCAACCGCTGGTTCAGCGCGGCGGCCTGCTCCAGCCGGCCGTCGGCCAGCAGCCTTTCCATCTGCTGGCGCAGGCGCTGCGGCAGGTAGCGGTAGGTCAGGATGAAGGTGTCCGAGTCGGTGACCAGCTCGAAGTCGGCCTGTTCGGCCAGCAGCGCGCGCATCTGCCCGGTCAGCGTCGCCGCCTGCTCCAGCAGGGTGCGGTAGCCGCTGACGCCGAGCACCTTGAACGAGGTCCACAGCTTGAGCGCGTCGAAGCGGCGCGAGCCCTCCAGCGAGGTCTGGCCGAGGTCGCCGGAGTTGTCGCGCAGGATGTAGTTGGCATTGTGCTTGAGCAGGTTCAGGCTGGCGCTGTCGCGGAACAGCACCATGCTTTGCGGCATGGGCACCCACAGCAGCTTGTGGCCGTCGAGCACCACCGAGTCGGCCAGTGCTATGCCCTCGTACAGCGGACGGAACTGCTCGGCCAGCAGCAGCGCGCCGCCCCAGGCCGCGTCGACGTGGAACCAGGCGCCCTCGCGCCGCGCCACGGCCGCCAGCTGGGCCAGCGGGTCGATGCTGCCGGTCTCGGTGGCGCCGGCGATGCCGACCACGGCCAGCAGCTTGACGCCGGCCGCCCTCAGCGCGGCCACCTCGTCCTCCAGCGCGGCCAGGTCGATGCGGTTGTCGCGCGCCACCGGCACCACGCGCAGCGCGTTCTCGCCCAAGCCCAGGGTGGCCAGCGCCTTCTTCAGCGAGTAGTGGCTGCGCGCCGAGCCGATCACCGCCAGGCCGCGATGGCCGGAGCGCTCCAGCGCGGCCAGCAGGCCGTCCTTGCGGTAGCCGGGCAGCTGGTGCTCGAGCGCCACGGCCAGCGCCGTCAGGTTGCCCATGGTGCCGCCGCCGACCATGTTGCCCAGCGCGATGTTGGGCGCCGCCATCGCCTCGGCGTACAGCGCCTCGCCGCCCCGGTAGACCTGGCGGTGCAACCAGCCCAGCACCTGCTTTTCGATCAGGGTGGAGGCGTAGGCGGTCTCGATCTTGACCTGGTTCTGGTTCAGCGCCGCCGTCAGCGCCTCGGCCACCACGCTGATCCACGGCAGCGCCTGGGTCATGTGGCCGATGTACTTCGGATGGTTCAGCTGGGCCGTGTTGGCCAGCACGGTGGCGTCGAGCTGCTCGAGGAAGGCCTCGACCGGCATGCCCTCGGCCGGCAGCGGCTGGTCGCCGAACAGGGCGGCCAGCTCGGCGAACGGCGTGTTGGGGTAGGGCTGGGCGCGGCTTGCACCGAGCCAGTCGCCCAGCAGGCGCAGGGCGTGCTGCAGCGGCGCGGGGGCGCGCTCCAGGGCGTCGATGGAGAAATGCTGCTGCAACAGGGCCGCCAGGCGGGAGTCGGTCATCGGTGTCTACGTTTTCAGAATAGGGGGGGCGGCGGCGGCGCAACGGCCGCACGAGCTTCGCTCAGCCGCGCAGTTTACCAAACCCGGGCCGGCCGCGCCCGGATCGGCTCGCCGACGGGCTCCGGCCGCGGCGGAATCGCCGCTCAGCAACAGCAAATGCGCCCCCGGCAACGCGTTCGCGCGCTGTTGCGCGACGTTGTTGGGTATAATCATTGGATTGTCTGCGTCCGTCTGACGTGTCTGCCTCCCCCTCATCTCTAGAAAATAACAATCTCATGGCTTCTTCCAACGATAACGTCAGCATGGCGCTGTTCTGCGATTTCGAAAACGTCGCGCTCGGTGTGCGCGACGCCAACTACGACAAATTCGACATCAAGCCCGTGCTGGAACGCCTGCTGCTCAAGGGCAGCATCGTGGTCAAGAAGGCCTATTGCGACTGGGATCGCTACAAGGCGTTCAAGGCGCCTATGCATGAGGCCAACTTCGAATTGATCGAAATCCCCCACGTGCGCCAGTCCGGCAAGAACTCGGCCGACATCCGCATGGTCGTCGACGCCCTCGACCTGTGCTACACCAAGTCGCACGTCGACACCTTCGTCATCATCAGCGGCGACTCCGACTTCTCGCCGCTGGTTTCCAAGCTGCGCGAAAACGCCAAGAAGGTGATCGGCGTCGGCGTCAAGCAGTCCACCTCGGACCTGCTGGTGGCCAACTGCGACGAATTCATCTTCTACGACGACCTGGTGCGCGAGAGCCGCCGCGCCGCCGCCAAGCGCGACCCGCGCGACGCCCAGCCTGCCGTCAAGCGCACGCCGGAAGAGGAAACCCGCCGCCGCGAAGAGATGGACAAGCGCCGCAGCCAAGCGGTCGAAATCGCCGTCGGCACCTTCGACGCGCTGGTCTCCGAGCGCGGCGACAGCGGCAAGATCTGGGCCTCCGTGTTGAAGGAGGCGATCAAGCGCCGCAAGCCGGACTTCAGCGAGTCCTACTACGGCTTCCGCACCTTCGGCAATCTGCTGGAGGAAGCCAAGGCGCGCGGCCTGTTGGAATTCGGCCGCGATGAGAAATCCGGCGCCTACGTCTACCGCAGCAGCGGCGCGGCCGCCGTCAACGCCGACGGCAGCGCCGTCGTGAGCGACAACGGCGCCGCGCCGGAAGCGGGCGAGGGCCGTCCGGAAGGCAAGGGCGAGATGCGCCGTGGCCGTGGCCGTGGTCGCGACCGCGACCGCAGCGAGCGCAACGCCGAACGCGCCAACGTCAGCGCCGAGCGCAGCGACGGCTTCACCGACGCCGACACCGACAACGCCGACACCGTCGAGTTGCCGCAGGACGAAGCCGACGTGCTCGAATCGGGCGCCGTGGTCGAGGCCATCGTCGAGTCGCAGGCGGCGCAACAACAACAACAGCCGTCGGCGCAGCCGGGCGGCCAGCAGGAGCGTGGCCGTGGCCGTGGCAACCGTGGCGGCCGCAAGGGTGAACGCTCTGCCGAGCGCGCCCCCGAGCGCGCACCGGAACGCGCCGTCGAGCGCACCCCGGATCTGGATCTGACCCGCTACCCGGACGACGAATATGTCATCAGCGACGAGGAGGCAGCCGCCATCGCCCACGCGCTGACGGTGCAGCAGCAGACCGAGGGCCGCCATGCGCGCGCCGGCGGTCGTGGTGGCCGCAACCAGGCCGCCCAGCAGCCGCGCAAGGACAACCAGCAGGCCCGCAAGGACAACCAGCAACCGCGCAAGGACAACCAGCAGCCACGCAAGGACGCGCAGCAGAAGCCGCGCAACGGCGCGCAGCAGCAGAACCAGCAGCCGCGCAAAGACAAGCAGCAGGGCCAGCAAAAGGGCGGCAACGGTCGCCGCCAGGATGCCAACGAGACGGTCCAGGCCTCGGCCCAGATCGACAGCGCCGCGCTGTACTCCTTGCCGGTCGCTCCGGCCGTGGTGCAATCGGCTCCGGTTGAGTTGACGCCTGTGGTCGTGGCGCCGGTGGCCAACCACGCCGCCGAAGCCGCTGTCGCCAAGCCGGCGCGCGCGCCGCGCAAGCCAGCCGCAGCCAAGGTCGCCAAGGAAGCCAAGGCCGCCGTGGAAGTGGCGAACGTCGCGCAAGCAACGGAAGCAACGGAAGCCAAGCCGGCCGCCGGCAAAGCCAAGGCTCCAGCAAAAGCCAAGGCGGAACCGAAGGCCAAGGCCGCGCCAAAAGCCAAAGCGGAAGCAAAAGCCAAGGCCGCGCCGAAAGCCAAGGTAGCCGCCGAGAAGGTCGCCGAGGCGCCAGCCGCCGCCGCTGCCGCCGACGGCGCCGCCAAGCCGGCCCGCAAGCCAGCCGCGCGCAAGCCGGCCGCCAAGAAGGCGGCCGACGCCGCCGAGTAAGTCCCCGGGCGGGGCGCCGCATTGTCGGCGCCCCGCTTTACTGCCATACTGCGACTCCGATCAATCGATGGGTGGCGCAGGCGCCGCCCCGCAGGCGGCGCACATGGCAACCCTCTCCGACATCTCCCTCTATCCGATCAAGTCCTGCGCCGGCATTGCGCTGCGCGAGGCGACCCTGACCGTCGCCGGTTTGATGAGCGAAAACATCTACGACCGCGAATGGATGGTGGTCGACCTCGACGGCCACTGCCTGACCCAGCGCGAGCATCCGCGCATGGCGCTGATCGTGCCGCGCATCAAGGCCGAGACGCTGGAGCTGCGCGCCCCCGGCATGCTGCGCCTGGAGCTCGAACTGGGCCTGCCCGACCCCGCACTGGCGCCCACCTTGCAAGTGCAGGTGTGGGACGACGTGGTTACCGCCTACGACTGCGACGAGCTCACCGCCGCCTGGTTCAGCAACGCCGTCGGCGTGCCGTGCCGGCTGGTGCGTTTCCACCCCAACGTGGAACGCCAGGTCAGCGCCAAGTGGACCGGCGGCGTCGCCGCCCACACCCTGTTCTCCGACGGCTATCCGGTGCTGCTGGCCGGCAGCGCCTCGCTGGCCGACCTGAACCAGAAGCTGGTGGCGGCCGGCCGCGCCGCGCTGCCGATGAACCGCTTCCGCCCCAACCTGGTGGTGGACGGCATCGAGGCCTTCGAGGAGGACTATGTCGACACCTTCCAGTTCGGCGACGCGCTGCTCAAACCCGTCAAACCCTGCTCGCGCTGCCCGATGCCCTCGGTCGACCAAGGCACGGGCCAGTTCGGCCCCGACCCGCTCGACATCCTGCAGGGCTACCGCGCCAAGGCCGAGCTGGACGGCGCCATCTGCTTCGGCATGAACGCCATCGTCACTGCGGGCGAGGGCCAGCGTCTGTATGTTGGACAGGAAATAAGCGTTACACTGGCGTTTTAATGAACAGTTGCACTTTTTTGCATTCCCAACAACGCCAACTTGGCGTACTGTTGCAGCATGCAAGTTTGTCGGTTCGCTGAACTGTTTCCGCTATCGCAGTAACGCCGTTGCTGGTCGCAATCGAGTAAGGGTTTATATGACGCACACCGTCCCAGGCAGCAAGCCGCCGCACACCGATCCGGCCCTCCGCTCGGTCGACCTGGCGGCCGAGAACCAGGCGCTGCGCGCGCGCATGGCCTATCTGCTGGAGCAGGCCGAGCGCAACCATTCGATCATGTGCCGCCACCAGGCCTTCGACCTGGAGATCGTCGGCGCCGGCAGCTTTCCCGAGCTGGTCGGCACCATCTTCCGCACCCTGCCCATCATCTCCGAGCTGGAGAGCGTGACCCTGAGCCTGATCGACGAGGACGCCGACATCCGCACCGTCATGCTCAAGCTGGGCGTGGTGTTCGAGGACTTCCCCGACCTGCTGTTCGTCGAGACGATCGACGAGCTGGGCTTCGACCTGGGCCGGCGCAACGCCTATTCGGCGCCGCCCAAGCCGCTGCTGGGCATGTACGAGGCGCAGCGCCACGGCGCCGCCTTCCCGCGCCCGCCGGCCGGCCTGCAGAGCGTGGCGCTGGTGCCGTTGCTGCGCAACAAGCGCATCATCGGCAGCCTGAATTTGGGCAGCGTCGACCCGACCCGCTTCACCCCCAGCCTGGGCACCGACTTCATCGAGCACATGGCCTCGATCATCGCGATCTGCCTGGAAAACGTGATCAGCAACGAGATGCTCAAGTACATCGGCCTGACCGACTCGCTGACCGGCGTCTACAACCGCCGCTACATCGACCGCCGCCTGCTCGAGGAGATCGGCCGGGCGCGCCGCCAGACCTATCCGATCTCGGTGATGTACATCGACATCGACCATTTCAAGCGCGTCAACGACACCGTCGGCCACCAGGGCGGCGACGAGGTGCTGCGCGAGGTGGCGACCCGCATCAAGGCCGAGCTGCGCCTGTCGGACGCGCTGGCCCGCTTCGGCGGCGAGGAGTTTGTCGTGCTGCTGATCGACGCCGACCTCGACAGCGCCGCCTTCGTCGCCGAGCGCATCCGCGCCAGCGTGGCCGGCAGCATGATCTCGATCTCGCAGGAGACCCAGGTGTCGATCACCGTGTCGATCGGCGTCGCCTGTTTGACCGACGGCGACCCCGAGGCCAGCGCCGAGGTGGTCTCGCGCGCCCTGATCGCCCAGGCCGACTCCTGTCTGTACCAGGCCAAGGAGGGCGGCCGCAACCGGGTGGTCAGCTACCGCGGCTAGCCGCTGGCCGCTAGCTGCGCAGCAGCCGCGTCTCGGCCCGGTTGACCGCCTCGGCGGCGCCGCGCAGCACCACCACGTCGCCCGCCTCGAACACCGTGTCCGGCGTCAACTCCAGCCGGCCCTTGCCGCGCCGGATGGTGGTCACCTCGGCGCCGGCGCCGGCCACGTCGACCTCGCTCAAGGCCTTGCCGACGCAGGCCGCCTTGCCGTCCAGCGTGACCGAATGAAGGCGCACCATGTCGGCCTCCTCGCCGACGTCGCTGGCGCCGTGGAAGTAGCCGCGCAGCGAGGCGTAGCGCTCCTCGCGCGCCGCCTGCACGCGGTGCACCACGCGGCGCAGCGGCACGCCCAGCATCACCAGCGCGTGCGAGGCCAGCATCAGGCTGCCCTCCATCAATTCCGGCACCACCTCGGCGGCGCCGGCCGCCTTCAAACGGTCCAGGTCGGTGTCGTCGTGCGCCCGCACGATCACCGGCAGGGTCGGCGCCAGCTCGTGCACCAGCTGCAGCACGCGCAGCGCCGACGGCGTGCTGGTGTAGGTGATCACCACCGCGCTGGCGCGGTAGATGCCGGCCGCCACCAGGCTCTCGCGCCGGCCGGCGTCGCCATAGGAGACGTTGGCGCCGGCCGTCTGCGCCTCCTGCACCCGCTCCGGGTCCAGGTCGAGGGCGTGGTACTCGATCTTTTCTTCACTGAGCAGGGTGGCCAGGCTCTGCCCGCTGCGGCCGAAGCCGGCGACGATGACGTGCTTCTGCGTCGCCATGGTGCGGCTGGCGATCTTGGTCAGCGCCAGCGACTGCATCATCCATTCGTTGCTCGACACCTTCATGACGATCTGGTCGGACTTGGCGATGATGAACGGCGCCAGCAGCATCGACAGCACCATCGAGGCCAGCACCACCTGGATCACGAACGGGTCCATCAGGTGCATGCCGCCGGCCAGGTTGAGCAGCACGAAGCCGAACTCGCCGGCCTGGGCCAGCGCCAGGCCGGTGCGCATGGAGACGCCGTCGGTGGCGCCGAACAGCTTGGCCAGCAGGGCGATCAGGGCGAACTTGAGCAGCACCGGGCCGCACAGCAAAATCAGCACCAGCCACCAGTTCTCCAGCACCAGACGGACGTTGAGCAGCATGCCGACGGTGATGAAGAACAGGCCCAGCAGCACGTCGCGGAAGGGCTTGATGTCCTCCTCCACCTGGTGCTTGTATTCGGTATCGGAGATCAGCATGCCGGCGACGAAGGCGCCGAGCGCCAGCGACAGGCCGGCGCGCTCGGTGATCCAGGCGGCGCCCAGGGTGAACAGCAGCAGGTTGAGCATGAACAGCTCCTGCGAGCGGCGCTTGACGACGATGGTGAACCAGCCGCGCACCAGCTTCTGGCCGAAGAACAGCAGCAGCACCAGCACCACCACCGCCTTGCCGCCGGCCAGCGCCAGGGTCTGCAGCAGGTCGTCGGGGTTCTGCGACAGCGAGGGGATGAGGATCAGCAGCGGCACCACGGCCAGGTCCTGGAACAACAGGATGCCGATGATCTTGCGGCCGTGCGCGCTCTCCAGCTCGAGCCGCTCGGTCAGCATTTTTGACACGATGGCGGTCGACGACATGGCCAGCGCGCCGCCCAGCGCGAACGAGGCCTGCCAGCCCAGGTGCAGCGAGGCCGGCAGCTGGCTGGCGATGGCCCAGCCGAACAACATGGTGGCGGCGATGGTCAGGCCGACCTGGGCCATGCCGAGGCCGAAGACGATGCGCCGCATCGCCATCAGCTTGGCCAGCGAGAACTCCAGGCCGATCGAGAACATCAGGAACACCACGCCGAACTCGGCCAGCGTGTGGCTGGCCTCGTTCTCCTCGGCCAGGCCGAGCGCGTGCGGGCCGATCAGGATGCCGACCGCCAAATAGCCCAGCATCGGCGGCAAATGCAGCATGCGGAAAGCCACCACGCCGAGCACGGCGCTGCCCAGCAGGAGGAGGGTCAGTTCGAGGGAGGAAAACATGGGTTTGACATGGCTCGTGGTCTTATTCCGTTGTTTGTTGCGTCTGGCAAGTTTTTTGCTTTCCCAATTCGGCTATACTTTGGGCATGAGTGTAACCGATGAAAAAACAATGCTGAAAGCTTTTGATCGAATTGATCCCGATCCCCGGATCGCCGCGCGGGCACTGTTGCTGGCACGCGAAACGCTGCAGATCGAGGCGGACGCCATCAACGCCATGCACGCGCGCCTGGCCGCCGACGACAGCGTCGGCCGCGCCGTCGCGTTGTTGCTTGCATGCAAGGGGCGGGTGGTCGTCTCCGGCATCGGCAAGTCCGGCCACATCGCCCGCAAGATCGCCGCCACCTTGGCCTCGACCGGCACGCCGGCGCTGTTCGTCCACCCGGCCGAGGCGGCCCACGGCGACCTCGGCATGGTCACCGCCGACGACGCCTTCATCGCCATCTCCTACTCGGGCGAGAGCGCCGAGTTGATGGCCATCCTGCCCGTCGTCAAGCGCATGGGCAGCGCGCTGATCTCGATGACCGGCAAGCCCGGCTCCAGCCTGGCCCAGCTGGCCGACGTCCACCTCGACGTCTCGGTGGCCAAGGAGGCCTGCCCGCTCAACCTGGCGCCCACCGCCAGCACCACCGTCACCCTGGCGCTGGGCGACGCCCTGGCCGTCGCCCTGCTCGACCTGCGCGGCTTCAAGGAGGAGGACTTCGCCCGCTCGCATCCCGGCGGCGCGCTGGGCCGCCGCCTGCTGACCCACGTGCGCGACGTCATGCGCAGCGGCGCCGCCGTGCCGGCCGTCGGCGCCGACGTCAAGCTGACCGAGGCGCTGCTCGAGATCACCCAGAAGGGCATGGGCATGACCGCCGTGGTCGACGCCGACGGCCGTCCGCTCGGCGTGTTCACCGACGGCGACCTGCGCCGCATGATCGAAAAAGTCCAGGACTTCAGCAAGGTGCTGATCCGCGACGTGATGCACGCCAAGCCGCGCAGCATCGGCCCGGAAAAACTGGCGGTCGACGCCGTCGCCGTGATGGAGCAGTACCGCATCAACCAGATGCTGGTGGTCGACGCCGACGGCAAGCTGGTCGGCGCGCTGCACATCCACGACCTGACCCGCGCCAAGGTGATCTGATGAACGCCGGATACAACCTCGACAACGTCGCCCGCGCCGCCAAGGTGCGCCTGATGATCTTCGACGTCGACGGCGTGCTGACCGACGGCAGCCTGCACTACGGCGCCGACGGCGAGGCGCTGAAGACCTTCAACGTGCACGACGGCCTGGGCATCAAGCTGCTGCACGAGTCCGGCGTGCAGACCGCCATCATCAGCGCGCGCGTCTCGCCGCAGGTGGTCAAGCGCGCCGCCGACCTGGGCATCGCCTTCCTGCACCAGGGCGGCCACGACAAGCTGACCCCGTTCCACGCCCTGCTGGAAAAAACCGGCCTGGCGGCCGAGCAGGTCGGCTTCATCGGCGACGACGTGGTCGACCTGCCGATCCTGCGCCGGGTCGGCTTCGCCGTCGCCGTGCCGAACGGCCGCGCCGAGGTGCACGGCCGCGCCCACCACATCACCGAGGCCGCCGGCGGCCGCGGCGCGGTGCGCGAGATCTGCGAGTTCGTCCTGCGCGCGCAGGGCAGCTACGACCGGGTCATGGCCCAGTTCCTGGTCTGAGGCGGCGAGCATGCGCAAAAAAACCGCCCACCGCTGGCGCCTGTCGCTCACCATGCTGTTGTTCGTGCTGGTGGCGCTGGGCACCTTCTGGCTGGTCGAGCTGATGAACCAGAGCGGCCAGGAGATGCAGGCCGACCGCCATCGCAACGAGCCCGACTACATCATCGAGCACTTCAGCTTCGTGCGCATGAACCAGGCCGGCCAGCCCAGCTACATCATCTCCGGCGACAAGCTGACCCACCTGCCGCTCGACGACTCGTCCGACATCGAGCTGCCGGTGGTGCGCAGCCTGGCCGGCAAGGAGCCGGGCCGGCAGCCGCCCATGCAGATGCACGCGGCGCGCGGCCGGGTCGACCGGAACAACAGCCGGGTGCGCCTCGACGGCGACGTCAACGTCGAGCGCAGCGCCTCGGCCGCCAGCCGCGCGATGCGGTTGAAGACCGAGTCGCTGACCGTGTTCCCCGACGACGACACGATGGAGACGGCGCTGCCGGTGGCGCTGAGCTTGGGCAACGCCACGGCCAACGGTGTCGGCATGCGCGCCAACAACGCCACGCGCCAGGTCCAGCTGGGCGGCCGCGGCCAACTGCTGTTGCCGCCGCGCGGCGCGCCGGCGCCGCCGCTGAAATAGGGCCTGCGCCCAACACACTGATTGCAACACTGACAGAACGGAACCACGATGAACAAACTACTCCTCTCGGCCCTGCTGTTGCTCGGCGCCGCAGTCCCGGCGCTGGCGGAAAAGGCCGACTCCAGCAAGCCCACCGAGATCAAGTTCGACAACGTCGACATCGACGACGTCAAGCAGATCCAGACCTTCACCGGCAACGTCGTGCTGACCCGCGGCACCCTGCTGATGAAGGCCGCCAAGGCGGTCGTCACGCAGTCGCCCGAGGGCTACCAGTACGCCACCCTGACCAGCGTCGCCGGCGTGCCGGCCACCTTCCGCCAGAAGCGCGACGGCGCCGGCGACCAGTGGGTCGAGGGCGAGGCCGAGCGCATCGAATACGACGGCAAGATCGAGCTGGTCAAGCTGTTCTCCAAGGCCCGCGTCAAGCGCATCGAGGGCAGCAAGCCGGGCGACGTGGTCGAGGGCGAGTTCATCTCCTACGACAGCCGCAAGGAGTTCTTCAGCGTGAAGAACACGCCGACCGGCGACAGCAAGCCGGGCGCCGGCCGTGGCACCATGGTGATCCAGCCGAGCGGCGTCAACGCCGCGCCGGCCGCCAGCACGCCGGCGGTGAAATAATGGAGGCGAAGCGCTGCGGCAGCACGCTGATCGTGCGCGGCCTGCAAAAGAGCTACGGCAAGCGCCAGGTGGTGCACGACGTCTCGCTGCAGGTCGAGTGCGGCGAGGTGGTCGGCCTGCTCGGCCCCAACGGCGCCGGCAAGACCACCTCCTTCTACATGATCGTCGGCCTGGTGCCGTCGGACGCCGGCAGCATCGACATCAGCGGGGTCGACATCTCGAGCCTGCCGATCCACCGCCGCGCCATGCTCGGCCTGTCCTACCTGCCGCAGGAGGCTTCGGTGTTCCGCAAGCTGACCGTGGAGGAAAACATCCGCGCCGTGCTGGAAATCCAGCAGGTCGACGGCAAGCCTTTATCCAAGGCGCAAATTGATGAACGGCTGGATACCCTCCTGGCCGAATTGCAAATCGAGAAGCTGCGCGAGAACCAGGCGCTGTCGCTGTCCGGCGGCGAACGCCGGCGGGTGGAGATCGCCCGCGCCCTGGCCACCAATCCGCGCTTCGTGCTGCTCGACGAACCTTTCGCCGGGGTCGACCCGATCGCCGTCATTGAGATCCAGCGCATCGTGCGCTTCCTCAAGGAACGCGGCATCGGCGTCTTGATCACCGATCACAATGTGCGCGAGACGCTGGGCATCTGCGACCGCGCCTACATCATCAACCAGGGCACGGTATTGGCGTCAGGCCGGCCAGACGACATCATCGCCAACGAATCGGTGCGTCGCGTGTATCTGGGTGAACACTTCCGCATGTAAACATGAAACAGTCCCTGCAGCTGCGCACCTCGCAGCACCTCGCGCTTACGCCGCAACTGCAGCAGTCGATCCGCCTGCTGCAGTTGTCCACGCTGGAATTGCACCAAGAGCTGGAACAGCTGCTGACCGACAACCCCCTGCTCGAACGCCTCGACGACCCGCTCGACCATTCGCTGCGCCTGCTGGGCGACGGCGCCATCAGCCAGCAGTCGGCGCCCGCCGAGGCGAGCGCCGAGGGGCCGCCGCAGCAGCCGCAGGACGCCGCCGCCGCGCCGGCCGAGGCGGACAACTTCGAGGCCGCCGACAACGACCGCAGCGGCGAGGCCGACATGGACTGGAGCGACGCCGGCCGTGGCAAGGCGCCCGACGACGAGGACTCGCGGCCGCAGCTCGAGGCCAGCCACTGCACGCTGCGCGAGCACCTGATGGAGCAGATGCGCGTCACCGTCCACGAGTCGCGCGACCGCGCCCTGGTCGAACTGATCATCGACGCGCTCGACGAGAACGGCTACCTGGAGGACCCGCTCGACGAGATCTTCGCGCGCATCCCCGCCGAGCTGGAGATCGAGTGCGAGGAATTGCAGACCGCCTTGTCGCTGCTGCAGAGCTTTGATCCGGCCGGGGTCGGCGCGCGCAACGCCTCCGAGTGCCTGGCGCTGCAGATCAAGCGCCTGCCGCACATTCCGTTGGTGACGCGGCGCATGGCGCTGACCATCGTCGAGCAGCACCTGACCTGGTTCGCCCAGCGCGACTTCAACAAGCTGAAGAAGGCCCTGGTGTGCGACGACGAGGACCTGCGCGAGGCGCAGACGGTGATCCGCCAGTGCAACCCGCACCCCGGCGCCGCCTTCGCCGCCGACGTCTCCGACTTCGTCGTGCCGGACGTGGTGGTGAAGAAGTCGCGCAACGGCTGGCAGGTCAGCCTGAACAACGACGTCATGCCGCGCCTGCGCGTCAACGCCATGTACGCCAACCTGCTCAAGCAGGGCAAGGGCGAGGGCCAGATGGGCGCCCAGTTGCAAGAGGCCAAGTGGTTGATCAAGAACATGCGCCAGCGCTTCGACACCATCCTGCGCGTCGCCGAGGCGATAGTAGAACGACAAAAGAATTTTTTCTCGCATGGCGCCGTTGCCATGCGCCCCCTTGTGCTCCGCGAAATAGCTGATACACTGGGTTTACACGAGAGTACTATTTCTCGGGTAACAACTCAGAAATACATGCTGACCCCGCATGGCATGTTTGAGTTGAAGTACTTCTTTGGCAGCCATGTCGCCACCGAAGCGGGGGGGGAAGCTTCCTCGACGGCGATCCGGGCGCTGATTGTGCAACTCACAGGAGCAGAAGACCCTAAAAATCCTTTATCCGACAGTAAGATTGCGGACATGCTGGGAGAACAAGGCATGGTGATTGCGCGACGCACTGTTGCCAAATATCGCGAAGCGTTGAAAATCCCGCCAGTCAGTCTCCGCAAGTCTTTGTAGTTTTGTTGGTTCCTGCGTGCCCGGCGGCAAAGGGCAAGGCACTAACCGTAAGCGACATCATCTCTAGGAGTGTGTATGAATCTCACCATCAGTGGACATCATCTCGAAGTGACACCAGCGATTCGCGAATACGTGCAGAACAAGCTGGAACGGGTCAAACGCCACTTCGATCAAGTGATTGATATTGCTGTCATCCTGACCGTAGATAACCTGACTGAGAAAGATAAACGCCAAAAGGCCGAAATCAACCTGCGTATGTCCGGCAAGACCGTCTACGTGGAAAGCCTGTCGCAAGACCTGTACGCGGCGATCGACACCCTGATCGACAAACTGGACCGCCAGGTCATGAAGTACAAAGCAAAAGTGCAAGAGCACGGCCACGATGCCATCAAGCATCTGCCGGACACTTTTGAACCGGCCGCCACCGCTTAAGCGGTCCCGCCACCATCCAACAAAGGGCGCTCCAGGCGCCCTTTTTTGCGCCCGCCGCAAACCCGCCGGCCGCGCTAAAATAGCCGCTCCATCCACCACCACCGTCCAGCCACATGAGCGAATTCGTCCACAGCAGCGTCAGCAACCGCACCGGCTTCATCACCCTCGACCGTCCGAAGGCGCTCAACTCCCTGTCGCTGGCGATGGTGCGCGACCTGGCCGCCGCCCTGCAGGCCTGGCGCGACGACGCCGGCGTCGACGCCGTGGTGATCCGCAGCAGCAGCGAGAAGGCCTTCTGCGCCGGCGGCGACATCCGCTTCTTCTACGACGTCGGCCGCGCCGGCGTGCAGGGCGGCAGCGCCCAGCTGGAGGACTTCTTCACCGAGGAGTACGCGCTCAACCACCTGATCCACTTCTACCCCAAGCCCTATATCGCGCTGATGGACGGCGTGGTGATGGGCGGCGGCATGGGCGTGGCCCAGGGCGGGCCCGACTGCCGCCTGCGCATCGTCACCGAGCGCACGAAAATGGCCATGCCGGAGGTCAACATCGGTCTGTTCCCGGACGTCGGCGGCAGCTACTTCCTGTCGCGCGCGCCCGGCCAGCTGGGCAACTACCTGGGGCTGACCGGGCTGACCATAGTCGCCGCCGACGCGCTCTACAGCGGCCTGGCCGACTACTTCGTGCCCGGGGCCGACATGGCGGCCCTGGCGGCGCTGATCGAGGCCACCCCTGGGGCGCAGCTGCGCCAGGCCGTCGCGGCCTTTGTGGCGCCGTTCCAGGCCTCGGCAGGGGGCAGCGTGTTGCAGGCCGAGCGCGCCACGATCGACCGCCATTTCGGCGCCGGCTCGGTGGCCGCCATCATGGCCTCGCTGGCGGCGGACGAGGGCGCCTTCGCGCAAAAGGCGCTGAAGGCGATGGCCACGCGCTCGCCGCTGATGATGGCCGTCACCCACGAGCTGCTGCGCCGTGGCGCCGCGCTCGACGTGGCCGGCTGCCTGCGCATGGAGCGCACGCTGGTGCGCCACAACTTCGAGGACGGCGAGGTGTTGGAGGGCGTGCGCGCGCTGGTGATCGACAAGGACAACGCGCCGCGCTGGAAGCCGGCCGCGCTGGCCGAGGTGACGGCGGAAATGGTCGAGCGCTTCTTCGCGCCGGTCTGGCCCGACTACGCGCACCCGCTGCGCCACTTGGCGTAGTGAAGCGGCGCAAGCCGCAAGCCAGGGGTCTGACCCCGTGCGGGGTCAGACCCCGCGCCTGGTGCTTTGCGGGGTAAAAAATTCTTTGCGGATGTCGGCACGCCGGCCTAGGCCAGCAGGCCAGGGATCAGCTCTGTTCGCGGTGGCGCAGCACCACGCGCTCGCTGGCGTGGAAGTACTGCGCCAGCCGCTCGGCCATGTAGACCGAGCGGTGCTGGCCGCCGGTGCAGCCGAGCGCCACCGTCAGATAGCTGCGGTTGTCGGTCTTGAACGAGGGCAGCCATTTTTCGATGAAGACGCGGATGTCGGTCAGCAGTTCGTTGGCGCTTGGTTGCGCGTCGAGGAAGGCGATCACCGGCGCGTCGCGGCCGTTGAGCGGGCGCAGCGCCAGGTCGTAGTAGGGGTTGGGCAGGGCCCGCACGTCGAAGACGAAGTCGGCGTCGAGCGGCACGCCCAGCTTGAAGGCGAACGATTCGAAGAACAGCGTCAGCGGCGCGCGCTCCGAGGCCACCAGGTCCTTGACCCAGGCGCGCAGCTTGTTGGCGCTCAGCTCGGAGGTGTCGATCACATGGCCCAGCTGCTCGATCGCCGACAAGCGCTCGCGCTCCTCCAGGATGCATTCGATCAGGGTGCGGCGCGCCGCCGGATTCTGCCCCGGGCGCAGCTCGTGCGACAGCGGATGGCTGCGCCGCGTTTCGGAAAAGCGCGCCACCAGCGAGTGCGTGTTGGCGGTCAGGAAGACGACCTTGACGTCGTGGCCCTGTTCCTTCAGCGTGAGCACGTCGCCCGGCAGGCTGGCCAGCGAAGCGGCGCTGCGCGCGTCGACCGCCACGGCCAGCGCCTGCAGGCCCTCGTCGACCAGCGTGGTGACCAGGCTGGCGAGCAGGGCGGGCGGCAAATTATCGACGCAATAATATCCCGAGTCTTCCAGGACGTTGAGGGCTACCGATTTGCCGGAGCCGGAGATACCGGTGAGAAGTACGATGCGCATAGGTGTCGATGATACCGCAAGCCGGCGGCGCGTGCGCAAAGCCGCAGGAGCAAAGCCGGGGGCTTAGTCGCCGCTCATGGCTTGGCGTTGGTGTAGCAGGGGTTTCGTGGGGCACCGCCCCACTCCTGCGGAACGGTCGCGCCTTGCAAGGCGCGGCTCCTTGGCAGCATTCAGTCGCCGCTCATGGCTTGGCGCTGCCGTTCCATGAACTCTTGCAGCGTGTCGATGCCGCGCAGTTGCAGGATGGTGTTGCGCACGGCGGCTTCGAGCAGCACGGCGATGTTGCGGCCGGCGGCGACCGGGATCACCACCTTGCGCACCGGCAGGCCGAGCACGTCCTCGGTGGGGAACTGGAACGGCAGCCGTTCGACCTCCTCCTCGAGCGCGCTGCGCCGCACCAGGTGGACGATCAGCTTGAGCCGCATCTTGCGCCGCACCGCCGTCTCGCCGAAGATGGCCTTGATGTCGAGCAGGCCCAGGCCGCGCACCTCCAGCAGATTTTGCAGCAGCGCCGGGCAGCGTCCCTCGATCATGTTCGGCGCGATGCGCGAGAACTCGACGGCGTCGTCGGCCACCAGGCCGTGGCTGCGCGAGATCAGCTCCAGCCCCAGCTCGCTCTTGCCGAGCCCGGAGTCGCCGGTGATCAGCACGCCCACGCCCAGCACGTCCATGAACACGCCGTGCATGATGATGCGCTGCGCCAGCTTCTTCGACAAATACACGCGCAGGAAGTCGATCACCTGGGCCGCCGGCAGCGGCGTGGAAAACAGCGGGATGTTCTTCTCGTCGCAGATGGCGAGGATGTCGGGCGGCGTCTCGAGCCCCTGGGCGATGATCAGCGCCGGCGGCCCGCCGGCGATCAGCTCGCCGATCACGTGGGTGCGGGTGAGCGACTTGAGGCGCTGGTAGTAGTTGATTTCCTGGTGCCCGAAGACCTGGATGCGGCCCGGGTGGATGGTGTTCAAGTGGCCGACCTGGTCGGCCGCCGAGGCGACGTCGCCGGAGATCAGGCGTTCGCCGCCGGGGAAGCCGGCGAACCAGCCGAGTTGCAAACTCTCGCGATTGTCGTCATAGAGCCTTTGGATCGTCAGCGGGGTTTGCAGCATGGGCGGTGGTCTTTACTCGGAAATGATCGGTAAGCCCTAGTGTACCTCATGCGTCCGCGGCCGGCGATCTTGCCTTGCTAGCCACCCGGCGCCGGCGCGGCAGGGCGCGGCGGTGGCGGTGGCGGGGATGGCGTGCCGGCTCAGCCGGCGGCTTGCAGGCTGGGCAGCCAGTTGACGATGCGCGTGTGCACCGACTTGGGGTCGGGATCGGTAGCCAGGGCGGTGCGGAAGGCGTCGTCCGAGAACATCTCGGCGATCTCCGACAGGATCTCCAGGTGCTGCTGGGTGACGTGGTCGGGAATCAGCAGGAAGAACAACAGGTTGACCGGCTTGCCGTCGGGCGACTCGAAGGGGATAGCTTCGACCAGGCGGACGAAGGCGGCCAGCGGCGACTTCAGGCTCTTCATGCCCTTGATGCGGCCGTGCGGCACGGCGACGCCGTGGCCCAGGCCCGTCGAGCCCAGCCGTTCCCGCGCGAACAGGTTGTCCGACACGGTGGAGCGGGCGATGCCGCAGTTGTTCTCGAAGATCAGTCCGGCTTGCTCGAAGGCGCGCTTCTTGCTCGACACTTCCAAGTCGAGCAGGACGTTTTCAAGAGAGAGTATTTTGCTGAGGTTGTTCATAACGCGACATAAAATGGTGCGACGCACAAAAGGTGGCATGCGAGCAGAATTATAGGCTTCTTTGCGCAGCCTGTAACATGAAATCGCTGTTGCCCGCCGTCCCGCCACGCCGCGCCATGGGGCGCCCGGGGCGGCCTGAATTATTGCAATAAACGCATTATGGCGACGATTCGCTATTTCCGGACACTAAATTGGAAAAACACCGGGTTATTCGCATCCAGCCGCCATATTGGCCGATTTTTTCCCGGTTTTTGCCGACTGTGCCGCAGCGCGGCCCGGCCGGCGCCGGTTCGCGGTCCCCGGGCGGGGGCTGGGCACCAGGTGGCCGCATCAACCATCATACGCTCAAGTGGTGTTGTCCGATTGGAAAATGTATTTCCAAGCGCGGGCTTGTAGCCAGATCAACCACACGCACCGTCGGCTTGATCCGGCGCAAGGCGGCGGCGCCGGAATCGGCGTAGAACCGGCCGGCTTGCCGCCTGTTCAGGGCGCGTTGGCGGCGCGTTTGCGACCCGGTTGCGGCGCATTCGCAGCCATGCGCGCCTATTGGCGCGCGCCGCGCAGGTTGGGCGGCGGGGTGGCCGTGCTGAAGTTGCTGCGCCAGGGGTTGATGTCGAGCCCGCCGCGCCGGGTGTAGCGGGCGTACACCGCCAGCTGCTGCGGCGCGCACTGGCGCAGGATGTCGGTGAAGATGCGCTCGACGCACTGCTCGTGGAACTCGTTGTGCTCGCGGAAACCGATCAGGTAGCGCAGCAGGCTTTCCTGCTCGATCTGCGGGCCGTAGTAGTGGATCTGCACGCTGGCCCAGTCGGGCTGGCCGGTCACCAGGCAGTTCGACTTGAGCAGGTGCGACACCAGCTTCTCCTCCACCGGGCCGTTGTCGAAGTTGGCCTTGAGCAGTTCGGGCGCCGGGTGGTAGTGCTCGACTTCGATGTCGAGGCGGTCCAGCAGCAGGCCGTCGAGCTCGCCCATTTTCAGCCGCTCGAACTCCTCCGGCAGGCTGAGCGCGATGTGCACGGCGGCGCCGAAGCCCTGCGACAAGTCCTTTTGCAGCAGCGCCTTGAGCGCCTCGGCGCTGTCGAGCCGGGTCTGGTTGAAGGAGTTCAGGTACAGCTTGAAGGACTTCGACTCGACGATGTTGGGCGAGTCGGCCGGCACGGTGATGCGGGCGATCGCCACCTGCGGCTTGCCGCGCCCGTTCAACCAGGAGATCTCGTAGGCGTTCCAGATGTCGACGCCGAAGAAGGGCAGGGTGCCGCTCAGGCCCAGCTCGTCGCGCTTGCCCTGGCGCGGGATGGGGAACAGCAGCTCCGGCGCGTAATCGGTGCGGTATGCGGAGGTTTTGCCTAGCGGCGACAGGTCGACAGTGTTGGTCATGATGGCGGGATGGGGGATGAATGAGTTCGGACAAGGCGGCATGGTAGCGCAACTGGCCGCCGCGCGCGCGCCGACGTCCGCCGGCGCCGCCGCGCCGGGGGCGGTGCCGGCGGCGCTCGGCTCCGCTCAGCCGAGGAACAGCTTGTAGACCGGGTTGGCCGTCTCGTCCCAGTAGCGGTAGCCCAGGGTGGTGAGGAAGCGGGCGAAGGCGTCCATCTCGTCGGGCGGCACCTGCAGGCCGATCAGGATGCGGCCGACGTCGCCGCCCTGGCTGCGGTAGTGGCACAGCGAGATGTTCCAGTTCGGCGCCATGCTGTCGAGGAAGCGCATCAGCGCGCCCGGCCGCTCGGGGAACTCGAAGCGGTACAGCAGCTCGTCCTGCGCCAGGCTGCTCTTGCCGCCGACCAGGTGGCGGATGTGCGCCTTGGCCAGCTCGTCGTGGGTCAGGTCCAGCGTCTTGAAGCCGTTCTCCTCGAAGCGGCGGGCCAGCGCGCCGGACTCGTGGCGGTCGGCGATCTGGATGCCGACGAAGACGTGGGCCTGGTCCTGGTCGCTGATGCGGTAGTTGAACTCGGTCACGTTGCGCGGCCCCACCAGCGAGCAGAAGCGCTTGAAGCTGCCGCGCTGCTCGGGCAGGGTGACGGCGAACACCGCCTCGCGCGACTCGCCCAGCTCGGCCCGCTCGGCGACGAAGCGCAGGCGGTCGAAGTTCATGTTGGCGCCGCAGGCGATGGTGATCAAGGTCTCGTGCTGGATCGGGTTCTTGGTCAAGGCGGCGCGCTCGATGTAGGCCTTGGCGCCGGCGATGGCCAGCGCGCCGGCCGGCTCGAGGATGGAGCGGGTGTCGGTGAAGACGTCCTTGATGGCGGCGCAGATGGCGTCGGTGTCGACGATGATGATGTCGTCCACGTATTGCTGGGTCAGGCGGAAGGTCTCCTCGCCGACCAGGCGCACCGCCGTGCCGTCGGAGAACAGGCCGACGTCGGCCAGGGTGACCCGCTCGCCGGCCTTGACGCTGCGCGCCATGGCGTCGGAGTCGAGCGTCTGCACGCCGATGATCTTGATGTCGGGGCGGATCTGCTTGACGTAGGCGGCCACGCCGGAGATCAGGCCGCCGCCGCCGATGGCGACGAAGATGGCGTGGATCGGCCCGGCGTGCTGGCGCAGGATCTCCATGCCGATGGTGCCCTGGCCGGCGATCACGTCGGGGTCGTCGAAGGGGTGGACGAAGGTCAGCTTCTGTTCCTTCTCCAGGGTCAGCGCGTGGTTGTAGGCGTCGGTGTAGGACTCGCCGTGCAGCACCACCTCGACGTCGGCGCCGCCGCGCGCCTTGACCGCGTCGATCTTCACCTGCGGCGTGGTGGTCGGCATGACGATCAGCGCGCGGCAGCCCAACTTGGCCGCCGACAGCGCCACGCCCTGGGCGTGGTTGCCGGCCGAGGCGCAAATGACGCCGCGCTTGCGCTGCGCCTCGCTGAGGTGGGCCATCTTGTTGTAGGCGCCACGAATCTTGAAGCTGAACACGCTCTGCATGTCCTCGCGCTTGAAATAAATTCGGTTCTCGTAGCGCTGCGACAGGGTCGGCGCGAGTTCCAGCGGGGTCTCAGTGGCGACGTCGTAGACGCGCGCGGTCAGGATTTTCTTCAGATAGTCGATAGTCATGGTCTGCAAACAGTGTGGTTCTGGGCCAGATGCGGTACGTGCAACTTCTGGTACTTGCGATGCGAAGACATGCTTCTAACCGGCTGGTGACCGGGGGCGGCAGGCGCTGGACGGGCGCCGGTGGGCGCGCGGCCGAACAGGTCGAACGTGCGGAGTGCGCTCGACGGGTGTGTCTGATTATAATGGACACCTTTCGCCCTACACAAAAAACCGATGATCGAATCCGCAATAGCCTGGCTGCTGCACCTGCTGGCGGCGCCGGAGGTGGGGCTGACGTCGGTCTTCCTCATCAGCTTCATCTCCGCCACCCTGTTGCCGCTGGGCTCCGAGCCGGCCGTGTTCGCCGTCGTCAAGGCCAACGCCGCGCTGTTCTGGCCGGTGATCGGCGTCGCCACCCTGGGCAACACCCTGGGCGGCGTGGTCGACTATTGGATGGGTTACCGCGCCAAGCAGGCCTTCGCGCGCGAGCGCGAGAGCCGCTGGTTTTCCTGGCTGGCCCGCTACGGCGCCAAGACCATGCTGCTGGCCTGGCTGCCCGGCATCGGCGATCCGCTGTGCACCCTGGCCGGCTGGCTCAAGCTGCCGTTCTGGCCCAGCGTGCTGTACATGGCCTGCGGCAAACTGTTGCGCTACATAACCATGACCACCCTGCTGTTGTACGTGCCGGACGGCGTGTGGCAGCGGATCGGCCATTTGCTGGGATGATGGGCCTGCATACGACGTTCCGATATATCGCCAAATCCATTAATATTATTCACTTTGAATGATTGCTTTTGGCTGCATATGCCAACGAAACGCGAATTTGGCAAATTTATTTCGGCGCGATGGCCGGCCTAGAGTCCTTAGGCCGGCTAAGGGTGTTCCCGCATGGTGCGGCGCAATAAGCTAGAATGGCCCTTTAGGGTCCAGTCCACAAGTCCAATCTCACATGAACGCCCCCGCACAAATCCAAGCATTGCTGGCGGAAACGCCCCACGGTCCCGCGCCGACCCGTCTGCGCGAAATCCCCTACAACTACACGTCGTTTTCCGATCGCGAAATCGTCATCCGTCTGTTGGGGGAGGACTCTTGGAGTCTGCTCGACGCCCTGCGCGGCTCGCGCCAGACCGGCCGTTCGGCGCGCATGCTGTACGAGGTGCTGGGCGACATCTGGGTGGTGCGGCGCAATCCCTACCTGCAGGACGATATGCTGGACAACCCCAAGCGGCGCCAGGAGTTGATCGACGCGCTGCACCACCGCCTGGCCGAGGTCGACAAGCGCCGCCTGTCGGTCGACGCCGTCGGCGAGGGCGCCGACGCCGAGCAGGCGCGCCAGCGCAGCGCCAACGTCGAGCAGTTGTTGAAGGCGGCCAGCAAGGCCGTGGCCGACTTCGGCGACGAGTTCCGCGCCACCTGGGACCTGCGCAAGCGCACCACCAAGATCCTCAGCCGCTACACCGAAAAACACAACATCCGCTTCGACGGCATGACCCGCGTCTCGCACGTCACCGACGCCACCGACTGGCGCGTCGAGTATCCGTTCGTGGTGTTGACGCCGGACAGCGAGGACGAGATGGCCGGCCTGGTCAAGGGCTGCATCGAGCTGGGGCTGACCATCATCCCGCGCGGCGGCGGCACCGGCTACACCGGCGGCGCCGTGCCGTTGACGCCGCTGTCGGCCGTCATCAACACCGAGAAGCTGATCGACCTGGGCCAGGTCGAGATGCGCGTGCTGCCCGGCCTGGACCACGAATACGCCACCATTTACTCGGGCGCCGGCGTGATCACCAACAAGGTGTCCGAGGCGGCCGAGAAGGCCGGCTTCGTCTTCGCCGTCGACCCGACCTCGGCGCACGCCTCCTGCATCGGCGGCAACATCGCCATGAACGCGGGCGGCAAGAAGGCCGTGCTGTGGGGCACCGCGCTGGACAACCTGGCCTCCTGGCGCATGGTCGACCCGAACGGCGACTGGCTCGAGGTGACCCGGCTGGAGCACAACCTGTCGAAGATCCACGACGCGCCGGTGGCCAAGTTCCTGCTCGAATGGACCCATCCGAACACCCGCGACGCCAGCAAGAAGAACGCGCCGTTCAAGACCGAGACCCTGGTCATCGAGGGCCGCAAGTTCCGCAAGGAGGGCCTGGGCAAGGACGTCACCGACAAGTTCCTGTCCGGCCTGCCCGGCATCCAGAAGGAGGGTTGCGACGGCCTGATCACCTCCGGCCGCTGGATCCTGCACAAGATGCCCAAGCACGCCCGCACCGTCTGCCTGGAGTTCTTCGGCCAGGCGCGCGACGCCATCCCTTCGATCGTCGAGATCAAGGACTACCTGGACGGCCTGCCGGCCAAGGGCGAGCAGTTCAAGACCATTCGCCTGGCCGGCCTTGAACACCTCGACGAGCGCTACCTGCGCGCGGTCGGCTACTCGACCAAGTCGAAACGCGGCGTGCTGCCGAAGATGGCGCTGTTCGGCGACATCGTCGGCGACGACGAGAACGCGGTGGCCATGGCCGCCTCGGAAGTGGTGCGCATCGCCAACACCCGCGTCGGCGAAGGCTTCGTCGCCGTCAGCGCCGAGGCGCGCAAGAAGTTCTGGCTGGACCGCGCCCGCACCGCCGCCATCGCCAAGCACACCAACGCCTTCAAGATCAACGAGGACGTGGTGATCCCGCTCAACCGCATGGGCGAGTACACCGACGGCATCGAGCGCATCAACATCGAGCTGTCGATCAAGAACAAGCTGCAACTGGCCGCCGCGCTGCACGACTTCATCGCCGCCGGCAACCTGCCGGTGGGCAAGAGCGAGGACGTCTCCGACGACCGCGTCGGCGACGCCGAGATGCTCGGCGACCGCGAGCAGCAGGCGCTGGCCCTGCTCGAGCAGGTGCAGGCGCGCTGGACCTACACGCTGACCGGGCTGGACCTGCCGCTGGCGCAGGCGCAAACCCGCCTGGCCGAGCTGGGCCTGGAGCGCCTGCTGCCGGTGTTCGCCCAGCGCCTCGAAACGCAGCCGGACGCCACCCTGTTCGACGTGGTGCAGGACCGCACCGTGCGCATCACCTGGAAGCAGGAGATCCGCGCCCAGCTGCGGCAGATCTTCAACGGCGCCGCCTTCAAGCTGATTCTCGACGAGGCCACGGCGATCCACCAGCGCGTGCTGCGCGGCCGCGTCTTCGTCGCGCTGCACATGCACGCCGGCGACGGCAACGTGCACACCAACCTGCCGGTCAACTCGGACAATTACGCGATGCTGCAGGACGCCCACCAGGCCGTCGCCCGCATCATGGTGCTGGCCCGTTCGCTCAACGGCGTCATTTCCGGCGAGCACGGCATCGGCATCACCAAGCTGGAGTTCCTCACCGAGGACGAGATCAGCGAGTTCCGCGAGTACAAGAAGCGCATCGATCCCGAGGGCCGCTTCAACAAGGGCAAGCTGCTCAACCTGCCGGGCCTGGGCGCCGACCTGCGCAACGCCTACACGCCGTCGTTCGGCCTGATGGGCCACGAGTCGCTGATCATGCAACAGAGCGACATCGGCGCCATCGCCGACAGCGTCAAGGACTGCCTGCGCTGCGGCAAGTGCAAACCGGTCTGCGCCACCCACGTGCCGCGCGCCAACCTGCTGTACTCGCCGCGCGACAAGATCCTGGCGACCTCGTCGCTGATCGAGGCCTTCCTGTACGAGGAGCAGACCCGGCGCGGCATTTCGATCAAGCACTGGGAAGAGTTCGAGGACGTCGCCGACCACTGCACGGTCTGTCACAAATGTGTGACGCCGTGCCCGGTCAACATCGACTTCGGCGACGTCTCGATGAACATGCGCAACCTGCTGCGCAAGATGGACAAGAAGAGCTTCAAGCCGATGGCCGCCGCCACCATGTTCTTCCTCAACGCCAGCGATCCGACCACCATCAACGTCTACCGCAAGGTGATGTTGGAATGGGGCATGAAGGCGCAGAACCTGGGCCACGACATCCTCAAGAAGTTCGCCAAGAAGCAGACCAAGGCGCCCAAGCCGACCACCGGCAAGGCGCCGGTGCGCGAGCAGGTGATCCACTTCATCAACAAGAAGATGCCGGGCAACCTGCCGAAGAAGACCGCGCGCGCCCTGCTCGACATCGAGGACGACAAGGTCATCCCGATCATCCGCAATCCGCTCGCCACCACGGCCGACAGCGAGGCGGTGTTCTACTTCCCGGGCTGCGGCTCGGAGCGCCTGTTCTCGCAGGTCGGCCTGGCCACCCAGGCGATGTTGTGGGAGGTCGGCGTGCAGACCGTGCTGCCGCCGGGCTACCTGTGCTGCGGCTATCCACAGCGCGGCAACGGCGAGTTCGACAAGGCCGAGAAGATGATGACGGACAACCGCGTGCTGTTCCACCGCATGGCCAACACGCTCAACTATCTCGACATCAAGACCGTGCTGGTCTCCTGCGGCACCTGCTACGACCAGCTGGCCACCTACGAGTTCGACAAGATCTTCCCCGGCTGCCGCATCATGGACATCCATGAGTATTTGCTGGAGAAGGGCGTCAAGCTGGAGGGCGTCAACGGCACCCGCTATATGTACCACGAGCCTTGCCACAACCCGATGAAGCTGCAGGACTCGGGCAAGACCATCAACTCGCTGATCAGCACCATCGACAACGTCAAGATCGAGAAGAACGACCGCTGCTGCGGCGACGCCGGCACACTGGCCGTGTCGCGGCCCGACATCTCGACGCAGATCCGCTTCCGCAAGGAGGAGGAGATGATCAAGGGCGCCGACAAGCTGCGCGCCGACGGCTTCACCGGCGAGGTGAAGATCCTCACCAGCTGCCCGGCCTGCCTGGGCGGCGTGTCGCGCTACAGCGAGGACGCCGGCACCACCGCCGACTACATCGTCATCGAGATCGCCAAGCACCTGCTGGGCGAGAACTGGCTGCCCGACTACGTCGCCAAGGCCAACAGCGGCGGCATCGAGCGGGTGCTGGTATGACGACCGCCTGCGATCTCTGCCAGTTGCTGGAGCAGGCCGCCGGCCAGGCCGGCGGCGCCGTCATCTGGCGCGACAGCCAGCTGACGGTGCTCGCCGTCGACGAGGCCGAGTACCCCGGTTTTTGCCGCGTGGTGTGGAACGGCCACGTCAAGGAGATGAGCGACCTGCTGCCGCGCGAGCGGCACTGGGTGATGGACGTGGTGTGGCAGGTCGAGCTGGCCGTGCGCGAGATCATGCAGCCGCAAAAGGTCAACCTGGCCAGCTTGGGCAACATGACGCCGCACGTGCACTGGCACGTCATCCCGCGCTTCCTCGACGACGCCCACTTCCCCCATCCGGTCTGGGCCACGGCCCAGCGCAGCTCGCTGCCCGAGGTGCTGGCCGCGCGCCGCGCCCTGCTGCCGCAGCTGCACGCCGACATCATCGAGCGTTTGGGCGGATAATGGTTTGAAAGCCAAGCCACCCCGGTAAAATCGGGGTCTGACCCCACATGGGGTCAGACCCCTGTTCCCTGCCTGGGGTGGAGTTCGCCGTCGCCGGCACCATCAATTCACCCACCAAAGCCCGCATCCCCACCATGAGTATTTCCAAGAACAGCCCGCTGCCCACCGGCTTCACCGTGCACAGCAAGTCCCGCCTGCTCGACGTCAGCTTCGACGACGGCGCCTCCTTCGCCATTCCCTTCGAGCTGCTGCGCGTGTACTCGCCGTCGGCCGAGGTGCGCGGCCACGGCCAGGGCCAGGAGGTGCTGCAGGTCGGCAAGCGCGAGGTCGGCATCACCGCCCTCGACCCGGTCGGGAACTACGCGGTGCAGCCGACCTTCAGCGACGGCCACAACACCGGCCTGTTCAGCTGGGACTATCTGTACAAGCTGGGCAGCGAGCAGGCCCAGCTGTGGCAAGACTACCTGGCGCGCCTGCACGCCTCCGGCTTCGCCGGCGACAGCGGCCGCGAACCCGGCACCACGCTGACGGCGCCGGCCAAGGCCCACGGCTGCGGCGGCAAGCACTAAAGGCGCGCCGCGTCCCTGCGCGCGCGCCGCGCGCAAGCGCCAGCGCGCCCGGCCGCGCCAGCTCGGCACCGCGCGGCATGACATACGTCGCCCCGTTTCACATCCATCGTCTTCTACCGGGCGGCCGCTTGTATAATGCTGGCAAACTAACAGGCCGCCCAATATGACCAACACTACTCATTTCGGTTACAAAACCGTCGCTGAAGACGACAAAGTCCGCGAAGTCGCCAAGGTTTTCCACTCCGTCGCCGCCAAATACGATGTGATGAACGATCTCATGTCGGCCGGCCTGCACCGTTTGTGGAAGACCTTCACCATCGCCCACGCCGGCGTGCGTCCCGGCTTCAAGGTGCTCGACATTGCCGGCGGCACCGGCGACCTGGCCAAGGCCTTCGCCAAGCAGGCCGGCCCGACCGGCGAGGTGTGGCTGACCGACATCAACGAGTCGATGTTGCGCGTCGGCCGCGACCGCCTCTTGAATCGCGGCCTGTTGACCCCCACCTTGTTGTGTGACGCGGAAAAACTCCCCTTCCCGGACAACTATTTCGACCGCGTCAGCGTCGCCTTCGGCCTGCGCAACATGACCCACAAGGACCAGGCGCTGGCGGAAATGCGCCGCGTGTTGAAACCGGGCGGCAAGCTGCTGGTGCTGGAGTTCTCCAAGGTGCCGGCGGCATTGCAAAAACCATACGACCTGTATTCCTTCCAGGTGCTGCCGTGGTTGGGCCAAAAAATCGCCGGCGACGCCGAGAGCTACCGCTATCTGGCCGAGTCGATCCGCATGCACCCCGACCAGGAAACCCTGAAGACGATGATGCAGGACGCCGGCCTGGAAAATGTACAGTATTACAATCTGACGGCAGGTGTGGCCGCTTTACACACCGGTATCAAACTGTAAGACACTTCTAGGAAGCACAGAACATGAACATGAAGAAAATCCTGATCGGCGCCATGCTGGCCGTGTCCGCCTTTTCGATGATGGCCGAGTCGATCGCCCGTCCGATGGGCGGTGGCCGCTCGATCGGCCGCCAGTCGTCCAACGTCAGCCGCACCGCGCCAGCGCCGGCCCAACAGGCGCCGCGTCCGGCCGCCGCGCCGGCACCGACACCGGCCGCGCCAGCCATCCCGCCCAAGCCGGCCAGCCCTTGGAAGGGCATTCTGGGCGGCGCGCTGCTCGGTCTGGGCGTGGGCGCCCTGTTGTCGCACTTCGGCATGGGCGGCGCCCTGGGCAGCATGTTCGGCTCGATCATCATGCTGGCCCTGCTGGCCGGCGCGGCCTTCTTCATCATCCGCATGATCCGCAACCGCAACGCTGGCAACAGCGCCAACGCCGCGCCGCTGGCGCCTAGCGCCTTCGGCGGCGGCATGGGCGGCGGCTTCGGCGGCGCCAACGCCACGCCGGAAATCGGCTCGCGTCTGCCGGCCCAGGCCTACGAGCCGCTGCCGCCGCTGCAACCGGTCTCGTCGGGTGCGGGCTTGGACAAGCCGGTCGCCCACACGCCGTGGGGCGTGCCGGCCGACTTCGACGCGCCGGTCTTCCTGCGCGTGGCCAAGAGCAACTTCATCCGCCTGCAGGCGGCCTGGGACAAGGGCGACGTCGCCGACATCCGTGAATTCACCACGCCCGAGGTGTTCGCCGAGCTGAAGATGCAGATCAGCGAGCGCGGCGCGCAGGCCGACTTCACCGACGTCGTGACCATCGACGCCGAGCTGCTCGGCATCGAAACGGCCGCCAACGAGTACCTGGCCAGCGTCAAGTTCGCCGGCATGATCAAGTCGGCGCCGACGGCCGCCGCCGAACCGTTCCAGGAAGTGTGGAACCTGAGCAAGCCGGTGTCCGGCGGCAGCGGTTGGATGCTGGCCGGTATCCAGCAACTGTCCTGACACGCGCGGGTGCAGGTAATTTGACCAGGCCGCCGGGATATTGCCCGGCGAACTGGTAAGATCAAGACCGCCCACTTTCCGGGCGGTTTTGTTTTTTGAGCGGCGAACGCATGACACCACCGAATTCATCCCCTTTCCCCTCCCTTCCGGACGCGGCCGCGCCCGTCATCGCCACCGTCAACCACCTGCTGGCCCAGGAGCCCTGGGCGCGGCAGGAATTGCTGCTGCACGCCGGCAAGGTCGCCTGCGTCGACGCCGGCAGCCTGGCGCTGCGTGTGCGCGTCGCCGGCGACGGCCTGCTGCAGGCGGCCCCGGCCGAACAGGAGGCCGCCGTCACCATCCGCCTCAAGCTGTCCGACCTGCCGCTGATCCTGCAACAGCGCGAGCGCGCCTTTTCCTACGTCAAGATCGACGGCGACGCCGAGTTCGCCAACGCCATCTCCAGCCTGAGCAAATCGCTGCGCTGGGAGGCCGAGCACGACCTGGAGAAGGTGATCGGCCCGGTGGCCGCCGTGCGCGTGGTGGCCGGCGCCAAGGCCGCCTTCGGCGCCATCAAGGCCGGCCAGCAGAAGCTGGCCGAGAACGTCGCCGAATACTTCCTCGACGAGCAGCCGATGCTGCTGCGTCCGCCCGTGGTGGCCGCTTTCTCGGCCGACGTGGCGCGCCTGCGCGACGACGTCGAACGGGCCGCCAAGCGCCTGGCCAAGCTGGAACAGAAGCTGGCCGCGCGCCAGGCCATCCTCTCGCAATTCGATACGGACCCTCAATGATCTTGAAATTCCTGCGCCTGCTGAAAATCCTGCGGGTCGCCATCCGTTACGGCCTCGACGAAATCGCCATCTCCGGCCTGAAGGTGCCGCGCACCGCCAAGCTGATCGACACCATCATCTTCTGGCGCGACATCTCGGCGCCGCGCGGCGAGCGCCTGCGCATGGCGCTGGAGGACCTCGGCCCGATCTTCGTCAAGTTCGGCCAGGTGCTGTCGACCCGGCGCGACCTGATCCCGCTCGACCTGGTCGAGGAGCTGGCCAAGCTGCAGGACCGCGTGCCGCCGTTCCCCTCCGACCTGGCCATCGCGCAGATCCAAAAGTCGCTCGGCGCCCACCCGGACCAGCTGTTCGCCTCGTTCGAGCGCACGCCGGTGGCCTCGGCCTCGATCGCCCAGGTGCACTTCGCCACCTTGAAGGACGGCAAGCAAGTGGCCGTCAAGGTGCTGCGCCCCGGCATGAAGAAGTCGATCGACGAGGACGTCGCGCTGATGCACCTGGCCGCCGAGCTGATCGGCCGCATCTGGGCCGACAGCAAGCGCCTGAAACCGAAGGAGGTGGTGGCCGAGTTCGACAAGTACCTGCACGACGAGCTCGACCTGATGCGCGAGGCGGCCAACGCCAGCCAGCTGCGGCGCAACTTCGCCGGCTCCGACCTGTTGCTGGTGCCGGAGATGTACTGGGACTATTGCTCGAGCAGCGTGATCGTCATGGAGCGCATGCACGGCATTCCCGTGTCGCAGATCGACCGGCTGGCGGCGGCCGGCGTCGACCTGAAAAAGCTGTCGAGCGACGGCGTGGAGATCTTCTTCACCCAGGTGTTCCGCGACGGCTTCTTCCACGCCGACATGCACCCTGGCAATATTTTGGTGTCGGTCGACCCGGCCACCTTCGGCCGCTACATCGCGCTCGACTTCGGCATCGTCGGCACCCTGAACGACTTCGACAAGGACTACCTGTCGCAGAACTTCCTGGCCTTCTTCCGCCGCGACTACAAGCGCGTCGCCGAGGCCCACATCGAGTCCGGCTGGGCGCCCAAGGAGACCCGCGTCGACGAGCTCGAATCGGCCGTGCGCGCCTGCTGCGAGCCGATCTTCGACCGGCCGCTGAAGGACATCTCCTTCGGCCAGATCCTGCTGCGCCTGTTCCAAACCTCGCGCCGCTTCAACGTCGAGGTGCAGCCGCAGCTGGTGTTGCTGCAAAAGACCCTGCTCAACATCGAAGGCCTGGGCCGCCAGCTCGACCCCGACCTCGACCTGTGGAAGACCGCCAAGCCCTACCTGGAAAACTGGATGGCCGAGCAGGTCGGCTGGCAGGGCATGTGGCAGCGCCTGAAGGCCGAGGCGCCGCGCTACACCCACATCCTGCCGCAACTGCCGCGCCTGCTGCACCGCGCGCTGGAGCAGGGCGGCGAGCGGCCGGCCGACAACAGCGACCTGATCAAAACGCTGATAGTCGAGCAGCAGCGCACCAACCGCCTGCTCAGCCTGGTGATCTATTTCGCCGGCGCCTTCGCCATCGGCGTGCTCGGCTTCCAGCTCTACCTGCGCTGGCAACACATGCAGTAATTGAATCAAAGGCGGCAGACATGCAAGAATTTAATGAGCGCGACCCGCTCAAGCCCGCCTTCTGGGACGAGCGCTTCGCCGGCAACTTCACCCCCTGGGACAAGGGCGGCGTGCCGCAGGCCCTGCGCGACTTCGTCGCCGCCGCGCCGGCGCCGCTGCGCACCTTGATTCCCGGCTGCGGCTCGGCCTACGAGTTGGCCTGCCTGGCCGAGGCGGGCTGGGACGTCACCGCCATCGACTTCTCGCCGGCGGCGGTGGCCGCCGCCAAGGCCGCCGTCGGGCCGTGGGCGGGCAGGGTGGTGGAGGCCGACTTCTTCGCCTGGCAGCCGGCCGGTCCGCTGCAACTGATCTACGAGCGCGCCTTCCTGTGCGCCATGCCGCGCGCCCTGTGGCCGCAGGTGGCGGCACGCTGGGCCGAGTTGCTGGCGCCCGGCGCGCTGCTGGCCGGCTATTTCTTTTTCGACAATGTGGCCAAGGGCCCGCCGTTCGGCATCGCCCGCGAACAGCTGGACGCGCTGCTGGCGCCGCACTTCGACTGCGTCGAGGACGCCGCCGTGGCCGACTCCATCGCCGTGTTCGAGGGCAAGGAGCGCTGGCTGGTCTGGCGCCGCCGCTGACGCCGTCGCTGGCGGCGTGGCCGCGCTGTGGCGTGCCGGCCTCCCGGCCAGCGGAAAACCGCGATGGGCCGGGAAAAAGCTTTATAATTCAGGGTTTTTGATGATTTTTGCGGAGTAATAGATGCCGATCTACGCTTACCGCTGCGAGGAATGTGGCTTTGCCAAGGATGTCTTGCAAAAGATCTCCGACCCGCAGCTGACTGATTGCCCGACCTGTGGCAAGGCAAGCTTTAAGAAACAACTGACCGCCGCCGGTTTCCAGCTGAAGGGCACCGGATGGTACGCCACCGATTTCCGTGGCGGCACCGCGCCGGCCACCGGCGTGTCCAGCGGCCCGGTCGAGGGCGCCGCCAAGGCCGACACCACGGTGCCGGCAGCGGCCGCCGCGCCGGCCGCGAGCACGCCGTCCGGCAAATCGGGAGCGGACTAAACAAGAGGATCAGGCCAGGCCGGGCCGAGGCGGCAGCCTGCCGCCATCACCCTTCACAGAGAACACGATGCGCAAATATTTCATTACCGGTTTGCTGATTTTGGTGCCGCTGGCGATCACCGCCTGGGTGCTGAACCTGGTGGTCAGCACCATGGACCAGTCCTTGTTGATCGTGCCCGAGCGCTGGCAGCCGCGCACCCTGATCGGCTTCGACATCCCCGGCCTGGGCACCATGCTGACGGTGCTGATCGTGTTCGTCACCGGCCTGTTGACCAACAACCTGGTCGGCAACTACGTGGTCAAGCTGTGGGAGCGCCTGTTGCAGCGCATCCCCGTGGTCAGCTCCCTGTACGGCAGCGTCAAGCAGGTCTCCGACACCTTGTTCTCGTCGTCCGGCAACGCCTTCCGCAAGGCCGTGCTGGTGCCGTATCCGCACCAGAACTCCTGGACCATCGCCTTCCTCACCGGCACGCCGGGCGGCGATGTGAAGAACCACCTGGTGGGCGACTACGTTAGCGTCTACGTGCCGACCACGCCCAACCCCACCTCGGGCTTCTTCCTGATGATGGCGCGCCAGGACGTGGTCGAGCTCGACATGAGCGTCGACGCCGCCCTGAAGTACATCGTCTCGATGGGCGTGGTGGCGCCGGACGCGCCGCCGGCCAACGAGGCGGCAAGCAAATAAACACGCAAACACGCCGCGCCTAGGCGGCGGCGAATTGAAATTTAACCTGAACTGAGAAATAACATGTCCTCAATGCGTACTCACTACTGCGGCCTCACCACTGAAGCCCTGCTCGGCCAAACCGTCAGCCTGTGCGGCTGGGTACACCGCCGCCGCGACCACGGCAGCCTGATCTTCATCGACCTGCGCGACCGCGAAGGCCTGGTGCAGATCGTCTGCAATCCCGAGCAAGCCGAGATGTTCAAAGTCGCCGAGGCAGTGCGCAACGAGTTCTGCCTGCGCGTCACCGGCGTGGTCACCGCCCGCACCGAAGGCACCATCAACAACAACCTGAACTCGGGCAAGGTCGAAGTGGTCTGCGCCGAGCTGGAAGTGCTGAACGCCTCGGTGCCGGTGCCGTTCCAGCTGGACGACGACAACCTGTCCGAAACCACCCGCCTGACCCACCGCGTGCTCGACCTGCGCCGTCCGCAGATGCAGAACAACCTGCGCCTGCGCTACAAGGTGACGATGGAAGTGCGCAAGTATCTCGACGAGCTGGGCTTCATCGACATCGAAACCCCGATGCTGACCAAGTCGACCCCGGAAGGCGCGCGCGACTACCTGGTGCCGTCGCGCGTCAACGCCGGCAACTTCTTCGCCCTGCCGCAATCGCCGCAGCTGTTCAAGCAGCTGCTGATGGTGGCCAACTTCGACCGCTACTACCAGATCGTCAAGTGCTTCCGCGACGAGGACCTGCGCGCCGACCGCCAGCCCGAGTTCACCCAGATCGACTGCGAGACCTCCTTCCTGACCGAACAAGAGATCCGCGACCTGTTCGAGGACATGATCCGCAAGGTCTTCAAGAACACCCTGGACATCGAGCTGCCGAACCCCTTCCCGGTGATGGAATTCGCCGAGGCGATGGGCAAATACGGTTCGGACAAGCCGGACATGCGCGTCAAGCTCGAGTTCACCGACCTGACCGAAGTGATGAAGGACGTCGACTTCAAGGTCTTCTCCGGCGCCGCCAACCTGCCCAACGGCCGCGTGGTCGGCCTGCGCGTACCGAAGGGTGGCGAGATGCCGCGTTCGGAAATCGACGCCTACACCCAGTTCGTCGCCATCTACGGCGCCCGCGGCCTGGCCTACATCAAGGTCAACGAGAAGGCCAAGGGCCGTGACGGCCTGCAGTCGCCGATCGTCAAGAACCTGCACGACGCCGCCCTGGCCAAGGTGCTGGAACTGACCGGCGCGCAGGACGGCGACCTGATCTTCTTCGGCGCCGACAAGGCCAAGGTGGTCAACGACGCCATCGGCGCGCTACGCGTGAAGATCGGCCACAGCGAATTCGGCAAGAAGGCCGGCCTGTTCGACGACGTCTGGGCGCCGCTGTGGGTGGTCGACTTCCCGATGTTCGACTACGACGAGGAAGCCGACCGTTGGACCGCGACCCACCACCCGTTCACCGCGCCGAAGGACGGCCACGAGGACATGCTGGAAACCAATCCGGGCGCCTGCATCGCCAAGGCCTACGACATGGTCTTGAACGGTTGGGAACTGGGCGGCGGTTCGATCCGTATCCACCGCGAGGAAGTGCAGTCGAAGGTGTTCCGCGCGCTGAAGATCGACGCCGACGAGGCCCGCCTGAAGTTCGGCTTCCTGCTCGACGCGCTGCAATACGGCGCGCCGCCGCACGGTGGCCTGGCCTTCGGCCTGGACCGCATCGTCACCATGATGACCGGCTCCGATTCGATCCGCGACGTGATCGCCTTCCCGAAAACCCAGCGCGCCCAGTGCCTGCTGACCCAGGCGCCGTCCGAAGTCGACGAGAAGCAACTCAAAGAGCTGCACATCCGTCTGCGCGCCGCCGAGCCGAAGGTGGCCGGCTGATCTAGATCTGTTGCGTCCGCCCCGGCGGACGCGGCGTGGTCTTCAAAAAGGCGCACTGGTTGCGCCTTTTCTTTTGCCCGAACAAGATGCCATACAAGATACCCGAATCCGTGCTGGTGGTGATCCACACCGCCGACCTGCAGGTGCTGCTGATCGAGCGGGCCGACCGCGCCGGCTTTTGGCAGTCGGTCACCGGCTCGCTCGACACGCCCGACGAGCCGCTGGCGCAGACCGCCGCGCGCGAGCTGTTCGAGGAGACCGGCATCGCCGCCGGCGCCGCCGCCGGTGCCGATATTGTGCTGCGCGACTGGCAGCTGGCCAACATCTACACCATCTACCCGGTCTGGCGCCACCGCTACGCGCCCGGCGTGACCGAGAACACCGAGCACGTCTTCAGCGTCGAGGTGCCGCGCGACATCGCCATCACCCTCAGTCCGCGCGAACATCTACAATACACCTGGCTGCCCTACTTGGAGGCGGCCGACAAATGCTTTTCCTCGTCGAACGCCGAAGCCATCCTGCAACTGCCCCAGCAACTCAAGCGCTAATGCGTTGCTCAACCCGTCCACCTTTGCGCGGACACAAAGGCCTATGGTGGAGCCGGCTTTAGCATGACAGTCTGTTCCGACTGTCGAGGACCCGCTTGCCATGCCCGCCATCTTGCGCTACAACGGATACACGCTCTTCTTCTTTTCAAACGAAGGCAATCCTCGCGAGCCGGCGCACGTTCATGTTCGGGGGCGGGGCGGCTCCGCCAAGATATGGCTTGAGCCGGAAGTGCGTTTGGCGCAGTCGTTTGGAATTGCTGACAATGAGTTGGGCGCGTTGCTACAGTTAGCCAAGCTGCAGCGAGAACATTTGATACAAGTGTGGGAGGATTTTTTCGATGATTGAACCACTAGCATTGAAACTCACCTTCGACCAGCAGGCGATGTGGGTACACTTGGCTGACGGGCGCACCTTGGGCGTGCCCTTGAGCTTCTTTCCCCGTTTGCAGCGGGCCAAGTCTGAGCAGTTGGCCGACTACGTCATCAGTGGCGGCGGTACTGGTCTGCATTGGGATGCGCTCGATGAGGACATCAGCGTTCAACATCTCATGTTCGGCTACGGCGACCAGACCGCAGGCAGGGGCGGTTTGGCGCGCCAAGCGTGAGTCTCAAGCCGTGCCGCGATGGTGGCGCGGCACAGTCAATTTCTCGCACGCAAGACGCGGAGGTGCCGGAAGCGGGCTTATGGGGGTAGAATCGATCCCATGAAAATCCGCGTCGCCACCTACAACATCCACAAGGGCGTGTCCGCCATCCGCAGCCAGCCGCGCGTGCACGCGCTCAAGCAGGCCATCGGCCTGTTCGCCGCCGACGTGGTGTTCCTGCAGGAGGTGCAGGGCCGCCACGACCGCAACGTTGCCCAGTACGGCGCCGAGCACCACGGCCACAGGCACTGGCCCGAGACGGCCCAGCACGAGTTCTTCGCCGGCGAGGCGCTGCACGCCGCCTACGGCATGAACGCCGTCTACGACCACGGCCACCACGGCAACGCCCTGCTCAGCGCCTACCCGATCGCCCAGAGCCGCAACCACGACGTCTCCGACCACGCCTACGAACAGCGCGGCATCCTGCACTGCGAAGTCGACACGCCGAAGGGCACGGTGCACTGCTACGTGGTCCACCTCGGCCTGTTCGCGGGCGGCCGGGGGCGCCAGACGGCCGCCCTGATCGAGGCGGTCAAGGCCTCGGCGCCGAACGGCGAGCCGGTTATCATCGCCGGCGACTTCAACGACTGGCGCGACACGCTGGGCGACAAGCTGCGCCAGGCGCTCGGCGTGGTCGAGGTGTTCGAGCAGATCGGCGACACCACCACCCTGAGCGAACTGGTGCGCACGCTGGGCCGCCGCCACAAGCCCGGCGCCTCGACGGCGGCGCGCACCTTCCCGGCCGCGCTGCCCTTCTTCCGCCTCGACCGCATCTACGTGCGCGGCTTCCAGGTCGACAACGCCGAGGTGATGCACGGCTCGCTGTGGGCGCGCCTGTCCGACCACGCCCCCATCGTCGCCGAGCTCAAGCTCGCCTGAGCGGGCCGGCCCAGCACTTCATGCGCTCAGTCAACTTCATCGCCGACAACGACGTCCAACTGCTCTACTGCGGCACCGAGTTCTTCCCCGCGCTGATCGAGGCGATCGACGCGGCCCGGGGCGAGGTCTACTTCGAGACCTACATCTTCGCCGACGACGACACCGGCAAGGCCGTGCTGGCAGCGCTGATGCGCGCCGCCGGCCGAGGCGTGCTGGTGCGCGTGATCACCGACTGGTTCGGCACCGGCGGCGCGCGCAGCCAGCGCATGCAGGCCCAGCTGGCGGCGGCCGGCGTCGAACACCGCATCTTCAACGCCTGGTTCCGCCGCGGCGTCACGCGCACCCACCGCAAGATCTGCGTGGTCGACCACGGCGTCGCCTTCGTCGGCGGCATCAACATCAACGACGACCTGTTCTGCGACTACAACCACGCCATCCGCCTGCCGGCGCCGCGCTGGGACTTCGCCGTCGCCGTGCGCGGCCCGCTGGTGGCGGCGATCCAGAAGGAGGCCGAGGCGCAGTGGGCGCGGCTGGGCAAGCTGGGCATCTTCAAGCGCATCAGCCTGTACCACGACATGCGCAAGATCGACCGGAACGCCGCCCCGCCCAGCATGGTGCAGGCCGGCTTCGTGGTGCGCGACAACCTGCGCAACCGCCGCACCATCCAGCGCGCCTACCTGCAGGCGCTGGGCCGGGCGCGCAAGAGCGTGCTGCTGGCCAACCCGTATTTCGCGCCTGGGCGCAAGTTCCGCCGCGCCCTGGCCTCGGCCGCCGAGCGCGGCGTCGAGGTGGTGCTGCTGATCGGCGTCGGCGAGATCTGGCTGCAGGACGCCGTCGCCCACTCCTTCTACCCGAAGCTGCTGGAGGCCGGCGTCAAGGTGGTCGAGTACCACCAGACCCAACTGCACGCCAAGGTCGCCGTCATCGACGACAACTGGGCCACCGTCGGCTCGAGCAACGTGGACGGCCTCAGCCTGTTCCTCAACCAAGAGGCCAACGTGGTGGTCAAGGACGCCGCCTTCGCGCGCAGCCTGCGCGGCCACATCGAGGCGGCCGTGGCCGAGGGCGTGGTGATCCACCAGGACGACTTCGCCCACATCGGCCGCTGCCGCCGCCTCGGCTACGAGATCGCCTTCGTTTGCTATAAACTGTTGATGCGCATCTTCGCGATAGGGAAATATGCTTGATCGGTTTCAGTATGAGTAAAGACGGCAAACCCGGCGCCGGCAACGACGCCGGCGGTAAGGGCGTGCGGGTCGACAAATGGCTGTGGGCGGCGCGCTTCTTCAAGACGCGCTCGCTGGCGGCCGAGGCCGTCGACAGCGGCAAGATCAAAGTCGGCGGCGACAAGGTCAAGCCGGCGCGCGCGCTGCGCCTGGGCGACGAGTTGCACATCGATAACGGCGCCGACGTCTGGCAGGTCGAGGTGCTCGGCCTGTCCGACGTGCGCGCCGCCGCGCCCATCGCCCGCCTGCTGTACGCCGAGAGCGCCGCCAGCGTGGCGCGCCGCGCCGGCGAGGCCGAGCGGCGCAAGCTGTTCCGCGAGCCCGGCGCCGAGCTCAAGGGCCGCCCCACCAAGCGCGACCGCCGCCAACTCAGCAAGGCCAGCGGGCAGGAATGACGGCGCGCGGCGGCGGCGCTATCGATCCAGCCGAGGAGTTTTCATCGAGGTATCGTTTTAATCAAAAACATATGCGACACTGTGTTTTTTAATCGAAAACGAAAGCGTTTAATCGAAAATGAGTAACTTGGCGGGTTTTAAATGGTTGGAAGATGCTTTTGGAGTTTCTCCTATTCAACCATTCATTACCGTAAGCGGGTTCGGTAGCGCGCGTAAAACGGTCGAAAGTGCCGACGGCGCGCGCATCGAGACCTACCCATATGCCATGCGGCCGGAGTCGACAGCGGCGGCGCATCTGGCATTCGCTTTTCGCTACGAGCCGATTCACCTGGAGTTCCTGGCGCGCTTGTTTGCTCAGCTCGATCCGGCGATCATCGAAGCCTGGGTCGCGCGCGAGCCGACCGGACAATACGCGCGTAGGGCCGGCTTCTTTTTCGAGTGGTTGACAGGAAAACGCCTAGCGGTAGAGCAAGTTAGTTCGGGAAACTATGTCGATGCGCTCGATGCAACAAGATACCTTGTGGCGGGCAATGCGTTCAATAACCAACGGTGGCGAGTCAGGGACAACCTCCCGGGGACCCCAGAGTTTTGCCCGATTGTCATGCGCACCGCCCTGGTCCAGCAGCATGAACGCTACGATTGCGCGCGCGCATTGAAGGATCTCGAGGTTCAATTTGGTGCCGAGATCCTACAGCGTAGCGCTGTCTGGTTGACAATCAAAGAATCCCGCGCCTCATTTTTGATTGAGAACGAGGAGGGGAAAACCGATCGCGTACGTCGATTTGCGGCAGTCATGGAGCGCCGTTGCGGGATGGGGGGCGACCCGCTGCTCCTTGCTTCGCTCACTGAACTACAGACCGAGATATTGGGAATGGCCACCCGCTATGGTCTGCGCATGTCACCCGTTTTCGTCGGCCACAATGACGGTTTTGTTTCCGTGGTCGACTATATTGCTCCGCATTGGGACCACACTCCGGTGCTGCTCAACGGTTTGGCGCTGAGCATGGAAAGAACAAAGAATCAACCCTCTCTGATACGCGCGGCAGTGGCGTCCTTTGGGTTTGTGTACATCCATCCGATGGCGGATGGAAATGGCCGTATCTCCCGGTTTCTGGTCAACGACGTGTTGCGTCGTGACGGCGCGGTGCCCGCGCCGTTCATTCTGCCGATTTCGGCAACGATCACCCATGGCCCAAGGGAGCGCGTTGGTTATGATCACGCGCTCGAGCGGCTATCGAAACCGCTGATGCGGTGTTTCTCCGACCGGTATGAGTTTGGCGCCGAAGTGGATTGCGAAGATGGCATTCGGACAAACTTCCATTTTGACGCCTACGATGAGGCCTTGCCGACTTGGCGCTATCCGGACTTGACAGGGCAGGTCGAGTATTTGGGCGACGTCGTGCGCAATACCATCGAGCGTGAGATGACCAACGAGGCGCACTACCTGCGCAATCTTGAGCAGGCGCGCGAGGCGGTGAAGAACCACTTGGAGGGGCCAAACTCGGATATCGACCAGATCATCCGCTCCCTGCGCGGTAATCAGTACCGCGTGTCCGGCATCCTGCGCAAGAGTTTTCCCCAGTTCGAAGACGCGGCGCTAGCCGAGGCGATTGTTGACGAGTTGCGCGCCATCTTCACTGCCGCAGAGGAGGGGGGGCGGCAACAAGGTGCCGCCGATGATGGCTCGCTAGAGGTTTGAGTTCATCGCCAAGAGCCCACCGCCCGGCTCGTCACATCCGCGCCACAAATGCCGGCTATGCTGCATTGCAGCAATAGAACCGCACCTCTAACGTAAGCGTTTGACTTTTGTCCCCCAGTAGATAATAGTACGAGCGTTCGCAATTCTTTTCACACGGAGCAAATTCATCTGGGAGAGAATGCTTTATTCCCAATGATTTTCAACCTTTGAGTGTCACTATTAATACTTCAGTCAAATTCATGCGCAAAGGCGAACTGACCCGCGCAGCCATTCTCGACGTCGCCCTGGACTTGTCCAGCCGGGACGGCTTGGAAGGCCTGACCATCGGTTTGCTGGCGGACAGGATGAACATGAGCAAGTCCGGCGTGTTCGCGCATTTCGGTTCGCGCGAGGACCTGCAGATCGAGGTGCTCAAGCTGTACCACCACCGTTTCGAGCAGGAAGTGTTCTTCCCCAGCGTCAAGGAGCCGCGCGGTATTCAGCGGCTGCGCTCGATGTTCGGCCGCTGGGTCAAGCGGGTCAGCGTCGAGATCGCCTCGGGCTGCATCTACATCAGCGGCGCGGTCGAGTACGACGACCGGCCCGGTCCGATCCGCGAGTCGCTGGTGGCGATGGTGGCGGCCTGGCAGGGCGCCCTGCTGCGTTGTGTGCAGCAGGCCATCGAATGCGGCGACCTCAAGGCCGACACCGACGCCGGCCAGCTGGTCTACGAGATGTACGGCCTGATCCTGGCACTGCACCACGACGCGCGCTTCCTGCGTCGGCCGGGCAGTCTGGAACGCGCCAGCGTCGGCTTCAACCGACTGATTGAAAATTATCAAAATGCGCCGCCGGCGGAGAAAACGGCAGCGCAGCACCAACCTTAAACCGCCGCGGTCCGCCGCAGCCTTTCGTCCTACACATACCAAGCCACACGCCTTCAGGAGATAATCATGGGTCAATACGTCGCGCCAATCCGGGATATGCAATTCGTGCTGCACGAGTTCTTGAAAGTTGAAGATGAACTCAAGCAAATGCCTCACTACGCCGAAGTCGATGCCGACATCATCAACCAGGTGCTGGAAGAGGGCGCCAAGTTCACCTCGGAAGTGTTGTTCCCGCTGAACCACTCCGGCGACCGCGAAGGCTGCAAGCACGACGCCGCGACCCATACCGTGACCACCCCGAAGGGCTTCAAAGAGGCCTACAAGCAGTACGTCGACGGCGGCTGGGCGGCCTTGGCCTGCGCCACCGAATACGGCGGCCAAGGCCTGCCTATCGTGCTCAACAACTCCTTCTACGAGATGCTGAACTCGTCGAACCAAGCCTGGTCGATGTACCCGGGCCTGTCGCACGGCGCCTACGAGTGCCTGCTGGAACACGGCACCGACGAACAAAAATCCGTCTACCTGCCTAAGCTGGTCTCGGGCGAGTGGACCGGCACCATGTGCCTGACCGAACCGCATTGCGGCACCGACCTGGGCATGCTGCGCTCGAAGGCGCTGCCGCAGGACGACGGTTCCTGGCTGATCACCGGCAACAAGATCTTCATCTCGGCCGGCGAACACGACATGGCCGAAAACATCCTGCACCTGGTGCTGGCCCGCGTGCCGGACGCGCCTGAAGGCTCGAAAGGCATCTCGCTGTTCCTGGTGCCGAAGTACCTGCCGAACGCCGACGGTTCGGTCGGCGCGCGCAACCCGATCACCTGCGGCGCCATCGAAGAAAAAATGGGCATCCACGGCAACTCGACCTGCCAGATGAACCTGGACGGCGCCCGTGGCTGGATCATCGGCCAGCCGAACAAGGGCCTGAACGCCATGTTCGTCTTCATGAACGCGGCCCGCCTGGGCGTCGGCATGCAGTCGCTCGGCCTGACCGAGATCGCCTACCAGAACGCCCTGGTCTACGCCAAGGACCGCATCCAGATGCGCAGCCTGTCCGGCGTCAAGGCACCGGACAAGCAAGCCGACCCGATCATCGTCCACCCCGACGTGCGTCGCATGCTGTTGACCGGCAAGGCCTACGCCGAGGGCGCGCGCGCCTTCTCGTCCTACGTCGCGCTGCAGATCGACCGCGAACTGCACCACCCTGACGAGGAAGTGCGCAAGGAAGCGGCCGACGAAGTCGCCCTGCTGACCCCGATCATCAAGGCCTTCATCACCGACAACGCCTGGATCGCCACCTCGGAAGCCATGCAAGTGTTCGGCGGCCACGGCTACATTTCGGAGTGGGGCATGGAGCAGTACGTGCGCGACGCCCGCATCAACATGATCTACGAAGGCACCAACACCATCCAGTCGCTGGACCTGCTGGGTCGCAAGATCCTCGGCGACAACGGCGCCAAGCTGCGCAAGTTCGGCGAGAAGGTCAAAGCCTTCGTTGAGGACAACGGTACCGATGAAGCCATGAGCGAATTCATCACCCCGCTGGGCGACCTGGGCGACAAAGTCACCAAGTTGACCATGGAAATCGGCATGAAGGCCTTCCAGAACCCGGACGAGGTCGGCGCCGCTTGCGTGCCTTACCTGCGCGTGGTCGGCCACATGATCTACAGCTACCTGTTCGCGCAGATGGCCAAGATCGCCCTGGAGAAGGAATCCAGCGGCGACAACTTCTACAAGGCAAAACTGGCGACCGCACGTTTCTACTTCGCCCGTCTGCAACCAGAAACCGCAACCCTGATTCGCCAGGCGCGCGCCGGCTCCGCCAATCTGATGGCGCTCGACGCAGATCTGTTCTAAGAACCTAGAGGAAAACCATGACCAATTTCATCGTTAAAAAAGTAGCCGTCCTGGGCGCCGGCGTGATGGGTGCGCAAATCGCCGCCCATTGCATCAACGCCAAAGTGCCTGTGGTCCTGTTCGATCTGCCGGCCAAGGAAGGCCCGAAGAACGGCATCGTGCTGCGCGCCATCGAAAACCTGAAAAAGCTTTCGCCTGCGCCGCTGGGCAACAAGGACCACGCCGCGCTGATCGAAGTGGCCAACTACGAAGACAATCTGGACCTGCTGGCCGGTTGCGACCTGATCATCGAAGCCATCGCCGAGCGCATGGACTGGAAGCACGACCTGTACAAGAAGGTCGCGCCGCACATCGCGCCGAACGCCATCTTCGCCTCGAACACCTCGGGCCTGTCGATCACCACGCTGTCCGAAGGTTTCGACGCCGACCTGAAATCGCGCTACTGCGGCGTGCACTTCTTCAACCCGCCGCGCTATATGCACCTGGTCGAGATCATCCCGACCGCCGCCACCAAGCCGGAAATCGCCGACCAGCTGGAAGGTTTCCTGACCACCACCCTGGGCAAGGGCGTCGTGCGCGCCAAGGACACCCCTAACTTCATCGCCAACCGCGTTGGCGTGTTCGGCATCCTGGCCATCGTCCACGAAGCCGAGAAGTTCGGTCTGAGCTGCGACGTGGTCGACGATCTGACCGGCGCCAAGCTGGGCCGCGCCAAGTCGGGCACCTTCCGCACCGCCGACGTGGTTGGCCTGGACACCATGGGCCATGTGATCAAGACCATGCAGGACTACCTGCCGAACGACCCGTTCGCCGCCGTCTACAAGACCCCGGCCGTGCTGGCCAAGCTGGTCGAAAAGGGCGCGCTGGGCCAGAAGACCGGCGCCGGTTTCTACAAAAAAGTCGGCAAGGAAATCCAACGCCTGGACTTCTCCACCGGTGAGTACGTCGCCGGCGGCGGCAAGGCGGCCGACATCGTCGCCCGCATCCTGAAGGAAAAAGATCCGGTCAAGAAAATGAAGGCCCTGCGCGAATCGACCAATCCACAGGCGCAGTTCCTGTGGGCGATCTTCCGCGACGCCTTCCACTACATCGCCATCCACCTCGACACCGTGGCCGACAACGCCCGCGAGATCGACTTCGCCATGCGTTGGGGCTTCGGCTGGAACGTCGGCCCGTTCGAAACCTGGCAGGCCGCCGGCTGGTCGCAAGTGGCCACCTGGGTCAAGGAAGACATCGACGCCGGCCACGCGCTGTGCAACGCGCCGCTGCCAGCTTGGGTCTTCGAAGGTCCGGTCGCTGAAAAAGGCGGCGTCCACACTCCTGAAGGTTCGTACTCGGCCATCAGCAAATCGTTCGTGCCGCGTTCGACGCTGGCCGTCTACGAGCGTCAACAGTTCCGCGCGCCGGTGTTCGGCGCCGGCGTGGCCGACGGCAAGACCGCCGGCACCACCGTCTTCGAGGACGACTCGGTACGCCTGTGGCACTCGGGCGACGAAGTGCTGGTGATCTCGCTGAAAACCAAGATGCACGTCATCGGTGACGGCGTCATCAAGGGCCTGAAGCTGGCGCTGGAAGAAGCCGCCAAGAACTTCAAGGGCCTGGTGATCTGGAGCGCCGACGCGGCCGAAGGCGGCGCCTTCTCGGCCGGCGCCGACCTGCAATCGGCACTGCCTGCGTTCATGCAGGGCGGCGCCAAGGCGGTCGACCCGATCATCCGTGAACTGCAAGACACCTTCATGGCGATGAAATACTCGAACGTGCCTGTGGTGGCCGCCGTTGCCGGCCTGGCCCTGGGTGGCGGTTGCGAAATGGCGCTGCACGCCTCCAAGCGTGTCGCCTCGATCGAATCCTACATCGGCCTGGTCGAAGTGGGCGTCGGCCTGATCCCCGCCGGCGGCGGCCTGAAAGAGGCGGCCGTGCGCGCCTTCAAGGAAGCCAAGGGCAGCGACATCCTGCAATTCCTGAAAACCGGCTTCACCAACGCGGCCACCGCCAACGTGTCGAAATCGGCGCTGGAAGCCCAGGCCATGGGTTACCTGAAGGAAGACGACGTCATCGTCTTCAACGCCTACGAGCTGCTGCACGTGGCGAAAGTTGAAGCGCGCGCCATGTTCGACAAGGGCTACCGTCCGCCGATGAAGGCACCGGTGCAGGTCACCGGCCGCTACGGCTACGGCACCATCAAGGCCCAGCTGGTCAACATGCGCGACGGCGGCTTCATCTCGGCGCACGACTTCAAGCTGGGCGAGATGATCGCCGAGATCGTCTCCGGCGGCGACATCGACCAGGGCAGCTTCGTCTCCGAGCAGTGGTTCCTCGACATGGAACGCAAGGCCTTCCTGGAGTTGCTGAACCATCCTAAGTCGCAAGAGCGGATCATGGGCATGATGCAAACCGGCAAGCCGGTGCGCAACTAATCGTCCAGGTCATGTCGATCCTGTCCCTGGTATTCAAAGTACTTTTGCGCGTGAGGCCAAGCATGGTGTATGAACGTATCAAGCAACAAATGATGGACACTCTGCCCTTCGTGCGCCTGCTGGGGATCAAGATCGACGAGATCGGCGCCGGCACCTCCAAGGTGTCGATGCCGGAGGACCCCAAGCTGAATAACCACCTGGGCACGCAGCACGCCGGGGCCCTGTTCACCCTGGCCGAAACGGCCTCGGGCGCGGCCATGGCGGGCGGCTTCGCCGAGCTGATCCTGGGCCTGCGCCCGGTCGCCAAGGAGTCGCGCATCCAGTACCAGAAGGTGGCCAAGGGCGCCACCCGCGCCGAAGGGCGCGTGCCGGGCGACCTGGCCGCGCTGAAGGCCGAGCTCAAGGAGCAGGGCAAGGTGGCCTTCCCGGTCGAGGTCGACATTTTCGACGCGGCCGGCACGCTGGCCGCCCAGGTGCAGGTGGACTGGTACTTGTCCGAGAAGCGCGCCTGATTCCCCGGCGCGCCCGCCACGGCGCATTCCCCTAGGTTACGCAGCAATTCGACAGAACTTCGACAGAACTTCGATCAAAAATTTTTGAAAGAATAAAATGAGCAAACAACTTCAAGACGCATACATCGTCTCCGCCACCCGCACCCCGATCGGCAAGGCGCCGCGCGGCATGTTCAAGACCACCCGCCCGGACGACCTGCTGGTGCGCGTATTGCAATCGGCCATGGCGCAGGCGCCCGGCCTGGACCCGTCGCTGATCACCGACGCCATCATCGGCTGCTCCTTCCCGGAAGCCGAGCAGGGCTTCAACATCGCCCGTCAAGCGGTGCTGCTGGCCGGCCTGCCGAAGACCATCGGCGGCGTCACCGTCAACCGCTACTGCGCCTCGGGCATCACCGCCATCGCCATGGCCGCTGACCGCATCCGCGTCGGCGAAGCCGATGCGATGATCGCCGGCGGCGTCGAGTCGATGTCGATGGTGCCGATGATGGGCCACCACCCATCGATGAACCTGAACATGTTCACCGACGAAAACGTCGGCATGGCCTACGGCATGGGTCTGACCGCGGAAAAAGTCGCGCAGCAATGGAAAGTCTCGCGCGAAGCGCAGGACGCCTTCGCCGTCGAATCGCACCGCCGCGCCATCGCCGCGCAGCAGGCCGGCTTCTTCAAGGCCGAGACCACCCCGGTCGAGATCATCACCCGCACGCCGAACCTGGCCACCGGCCAGATCGACATCAAGACCCGCACCGTCGACACCGACGAGGGCGCGCGCGCCGATTCGACCGTCGAATCGCTGGGCAAGCTCAAGCCGGTGTTCGCCGCCAAGGGCTCGGTCACCGCCGCCAACAGCTCGCAGATGTCGGACGGCGCCGGCGCGCTGCTGATCGTCTCGGAGAAATTCCTGCGCGAGCACAACCTGACCCCGCTGGCCAAGTTCTCCTCGTTCGCCGTCAAGGGCGTACCACCGGAAATCATGGGCATCGGTCCCAAGTTCGCCATCCCGGAAGCCTGCAAGCAAGCCGGCATCACCCAGGACCAGCTGGACTGGATCGAGCTGAACGAAGCCTTCGCCGCACAGGCGCTGGCGGTGATCGGCGACCTGGGCCTGGACCCATCGAAGGTCAACCCGATGGGCGGCGCTATCGCCCTGGGCCACCCGCTGGGCGCGACCGGCGCGATCCGTGCCGCCACCGTGATCCACGCTCTGCACCGCAACAACCTGAAGTACGGCATGGTCACCATGTGCGTCGGCGCGGGCATGGGCGCGGCGGGGATCTTCGAGCGCGTATAAATCGGCTATAGTGTAGAAAAACACAAGGGCGCTGCGGATACTTCCCGGCGCCCTTTCCTTATTTTGGCGCGCATTGCAGCGCAGACGGAGACAAGATGGACATTTTGAGCAGCAAGGCCGACGGCATCCTGACGATCGAATTCAACCGCCCGGACCGCAAGAACGCGATCACCTCGGCGATGTACCAAAGCATGGCCGAGGCCATCGCCGACGGCGAGCAGGACAGCGCCGTGCGCGCCATCCTGATCATCGGCAAGCCGGAGATCTTCACCGCCGGCAACGACCTGGACGACTTCATGAAGAGCTCGCGTCCCGAGGACGGCGTGGCCATCGAGGACCGTCCGGTGTACCGCTTCATGCTGGCGCTGAGCGGCGCCAAGAAGCCGGTGGTGGCGGCGGTGGCCGGCGCGGCGGTGGGCATCGGCACCACCCTGCTGATGCACTGCGACCTGGTCTACGCGGCCGACAACGCCAAGTTCTCGATGCCCTTCGTGCAGCTGGGCCTGTGCCCGGAGTTCGCCTCCAGCCTGCTGCTGGCGCAGATCGCCGGCTACCCGCGCGCGGCCGAGAAGCTGATGCTGGGCGAGGCCTTCCTGGCGCAGGAGGCGCTGGACATGGGCCTGGTGTCGAAGGTGCTGCCGATCGACGAGCTGCTGCCCTTCGCGTTGCGCCAGGCGGCCAAGCTGGTGGCCCTGCCGGCCAGCTCGGTGCGCGCCACCAAGCAGCTGATGAAGGCCGGCCGCAACGGCGCCATCAGCCAGCAGATGGTCGACGAGAACAAGTTCTTCGGCGCCATGCTGGCCGCGCCCGAGGCCAAGGAAGCCTTCACCGCCTTCTTCGAGAAGCGCAAGCCGGATTTTTCCAAGTTCGCTTGAGGGGCGGCCGCTGTATGCCAACCCTTGGCGTAAAGTGACGCGGATGTTGGGGGTGGCGACAGTGGGCATGTAGGCGTCCTCAGCCGCCGTGCAGGCGTTTGTGCCGCATTGCCCCATTTTTTTCTGGTCGGTTCAGCGGGGCGCTAGCGACGCTCCGTCCGATTCCCCCGACCCGACCTCCACCGCTTCTTGAGCGGCTTTGGCCTCCCTCTCAATGCAGTCGAAAACTGTCTCGGGGACGCGATCGGCAAATTGCTTGCGGCGTTTTTTCGACAGTACCCCGCCGTTATCCAAGCAACAGCGGATCAGCGCGGCCAGCTCGCTGCCGCGCACGTCGAATGCCGCGTTGATGGCCCGCGCGATGCGATCATACCGTGCGATAAATTCGGTTTCCTGGCGCAACTCTATTTCCAGCGCTTGCTCGGCCATCCGGTAGCCGAATGCCACACTTGGCGTGGCATCCCAGTAACGGTAAATTGCCGGCGTCCCTTGGAAGGTGAAGTCGTATTGTCCTTCGTCGATCCAGCGCACACCCCAGCGCTCGCGCACTTGCCGCGAGTACTGTTGCAAGGTCGTCAGGTAGTCGGCCTCATGGCGTTTCATCGCGATCGACACGGGCAGGAGCAAGCCCTTTTCCAACTGGCCCGATTGGCAGAGGGCGTGGTGGAACAGGAACCTGGAGAGGCGACCGTTGCCGTCCATGAACGGGTGGATGAAGACAAAACCGAAGGCGATCACCGATGCCGCGACGATGGGATCGACCACCTTGGGCGCCGTCGCAGCAAGTGCCGTGAGTTCGCTCATCAGCTCGCGCGCGAGCCCGGGCGGCGGTGGCAGATAGGTCACCGCAAGGGCTCCTCGGCCCGGCCCGGCAAGCCAGTTCTGCTCCGAGCGGAAGGCGGCCGCGCGGTTGTAGGGATTGGTGAGGGCCGCGTTCTGCAGCTCGACCAGATACTCCTCGCTGAGCGCCCGAGGCTCGTGCGCTTGGCGCAAGAGATCGACGAAGGCGCGCGCCTTGTCCTCCGATGGCACCTCCCGTTCGATTGCGAAGGAGGAGTCCGTTTCATGCAGATACGCCCAAGCTAGCGCGCGGTCCATCAGGCCCGCGCCCAACGACGCGATGAACTGCTTGGTACGGTTCAGGATGTTCGACCCGATGGCGGTCTGGATCGCGGCCGTGCGCCGCACTGTGGCACAGTATCGAATGGAGCCGATGCCGTTGAACAGGACGCGCCAGCGGGCGTTGCGTACCACGGGGCCGGTCACGTAGCGCTCAGGGTCGAACAGGGGATGCGCCGGTCCTCCGATGCTGGGGATGGGGACCAGTTGGCGGCCGCTGAACTCTTCCCATAGGTAGCAGGCAAGACGAATGTAGGCACCGGACGGCGATTTATTGAGTTCGGCGATCATGTCCTCGGCCGAGATTCTGGGCAGCGCGTCGGCCAGCACCTGCAGATTGGTCCCCTCATGTTTTAATGCGAAGAGCACGTGCGATAGGGGATCGATGCCTGCCGGCGCGACTTGGCGCGGCACCGCCAAGGTATTGACCGAGTCCTCGACCCGAGTAACCGGCCGGATATATGCGGGCCGGACGGGCGGGAAGGCCGCGAGCTGCAGGGATGCACGAAGAAATTCGTAGCCGATGGCCGTCATTTTTTTTCACCGATTGAGAAAATCTGTATTTTTTTGAGTTTAGCGCGGATTTTCTTACGGCTTCGACCTTTTTCTTACGAACTACTCGGCCGGAACGGCGGAATGATGAGTGCAAAACGCTCTCTGCTTGGGCCGCGTCCGTAAAGTGAGTGCTTGTTCACATCGAGTCGCGAGAACGTTAATTTTTAGTGAAAGGTGAAGGTTCGATCACATTTTGGCGGAAAATATCTAAATAATGCTAATTTTTGTGCCGCGCCGGCCAGCGGCGGCGCACGGCACCGACCAACACACGAAGAGGAAGCCCCATGGCAGAATCGGCCGCAGCCGGCGGCGCCCAAGCGGCGCTGCGCACGATGGACAAGGTGATCGTCGCCATCCACGGCGTCGGCAGCCAACAGCGCAGCGAGACGATACGCCGCGTCACCACGCAGTTCAGCGCCCACTCCAAGCCGCGCGTGGCGCTGATGCCGCTCGGCTTCTTCTATGTCGACAAGGTCGGCCAGGTCAAGGTCAGCCAGCTCGACGTGCCGGCCGGCGACACGCTCGACAAGATCGGCTTCGCCGAGGTGTTCTGGGCCGACATCCCGAAAAAGGTCGACAAGGACAGCGACACGCTGGAGGAGATCAAGGCTTGGGGCCGCACCGTGGTCAGCCGCGCCGAGGCGGCCTACGGCAAGGTCAACGCCGCCACGCCCCGGCTAGACCAGGCCGACTTCCAGCTCGGCGCCGCCGTGGTCGAGGAGATCGTCGAGACCGTGGCGGTGCTGGAGAACCTGCTGTTCATCGCCGACAAGATGGGCTTGTTCAAATTCGACCTGGCGCCGGTGCTGCGCGAGTACGTCGGCGACGTGCAGGTGGTGGCCGAGTTCCGCTTCTTCCGCGAGCGCATCGTCTACCGTTTCCACAAGGCCATGCACGACGTCATCCAGGCCTGCCAGGGCGCGCCCGAGGTCTACGTGGTGGCGCACAGCGAGGGCACTGTGGTGGCCCTGCTGGCGATGCTGGAGGCGCTGTCGAGCGCGCCGGCGAGCCAGGTGGCCGATCCGGACGACCCGACCAACGAGGACAAGGTGGTCTCGACCGACTGGATCCTGGCGCTGCGCGGCTTCATGACGATCGGTTCGCCGATCGACAAGCACCTGGTGCTGTGGCCGCAGATGTGGAGCGGGCTCAATCCCGCCGCGCGCCGGCTGGAGCACAAGATCAAATGGCGCAACTACTACGACTACGGCGACCCGATCGGCTTCAAGCTCGACGCCGCCAAGACCTACCTCGACAACACCGGCTGCCAGGCCTTCGATTTCGCCTCCGACCCCGAGCGCGACGACTTCGGCTTCAGCCGCTACTGGCTGCCGGGCAAGGCGCACAAGGACTACTGGACCGACAACGCGGTGTTCGACCACTTCATCCGCAGCGTGGTGCTGGGCGAGGAGGTCAAGGACAAGCCACGGGGCAGGGCGCTGGTGGGTGCGGTCAGCACGGCGCTGCCGTATCTGCTCAGCGCGGCGCTGCACCTGGCGGCGGTGTTCCTGCTGTTCAAGGCGCTGTTGATCTATCTGGAGGGCGTGCCCTCCCTCGCCCTCGAGCTGATCCTGCTGCTCACCCGCACGGTGTTTTGCCTGGGCGGCCTGCTGCTCGGCGTGACCGTCGTCGCGCGCGTGCCCCGGCTGGTCAACCGCTGGTGGAAGTGGCTGTGGCTGCCCGTGCTGTTCGGCCTGGCGATGGCCGGCCTGTACTGGCTGTGGCTGCCCGAGCCGGTCGCCTTGGCGCTGGCCACCATTGTCCAGATGCTGCTGCAACTGTTGCTGCCGGCCGCCGCCTTCGCGGCGCTGCCGCCGCCCGGCGACGCGGTGGTGTTCGGCAAGGGTGTTCTGCTGGGCATCGCGGCCCTGCTGGCCTGCTCCGGCTGGGTGCTCACGCGCAACCGCCGGCGCGGCCGGCGCGCGCTGGTGGCGGCGGGCGCGGTGGCGGTGCTGCTGCTGGTGGTGCTACAGATCGTCGCGACGGACCGCCAAGACCCGCAGCCGGTGTGGCCGTTGGTGCTGGCCGGCGCCGCCTTCCTCTACCTGTGGTGGCTGGGCATCCTGGTGTTCGACCTGGCCTTCATCTGGCACCGCTACATCCGCCAGTCGGTCGCGGCGGAGACCCTGCACCACTGGTATCGGCGGATGGAGGCCGTGCCGAAGACGCTGCGGCAGATTTTGATGCCGGCAACGACAGAGCGGGCCGCCGCGCCTAGCGCAAGGGACGGGGGTTGAGCTGGTTCATCAGCGCGACATGCCTTGCCGTCACCTGCTTGAATTCGTCCGAAATGCGCCGCTCGTCGAACACCGCCTGCCAGAAGTCCTGGGCCATGGCGAAGCAGAATTCGAGGTGGCTTAGTTCCAGCTTGCGCACCGAGGCGGCGGCCCATTCGCGCGGCACCACCTCGCCGTGCTGGTTCGGCCGGTACAGCATCGGCAGCATGTCGTAGCAGGGCAGCAGGCGCAGCGGCCCCTTGAGCGCCCAGGCGGCGGCGATGTTGCCGTGGTGCCGGTCGGTGTTGCCGATCAGCGCGCCGAACAGGTCGAGGATTTCCACCGTGCGCCGGTCGGCCGGCGACAGTAGGTTTTGCCGCCCCAGCTCCCTGGCGGCGGCGCTCCAGCTTTGGTCCAGCATGCCCAGCTCGCCGTCCATGGCGGAGAAGGTGAGCATCGGCAGCCTGCCGTTCCTGCCGCTGCGGTCGAAACGCACCACCTCGAGGAAGACGCGTTGCTCGGCCTCGACGAGGCTGGTCGTGGCGGCGCCGATGCCGTGCCGGCGCAGCGTGTCGAGGGCAAGATGCTCGCAGACCAGCAGGTCGCCCCAGCGGCGGCCGCCGGCGCTGTCGGTGCGCGGCGAGAACTTGACGATGACGTGTTCGATCCGCCCGTCGTCCCGCGCGACGATCTGGGTGAACTTGGGTTGCTCGCCGCCGGCCGACGAGCCCGGCGGATCGCCCTGCATGGCGTGCTCGGCGAGACGGGGATAGCGCGCCCGCCGCCGCGCCGCGGCCAGCAGCGCGTTTTCCCCGTCCGGCGCAGGCGCGAGCAAGCGCGCATACGACTCGTTGCCGACGACGATGTCGCCGGGCGCGTGCTCGCTGCGCCTGCTCAGGTACTTGAGCACATGCTCGTCGCTCCAACGCAGTATGTCGTCGGGCAAATCCAGATCCTTGTTCTTCGCCGGCTCCAGGCGGCCCAGGAAGCCTTGCGGGCGCAGATCGCGCAGGAAGTAGGGCATGCCCTGGAAGAGCAGGTAGTCGTGCCCCGTCGGAAAGGTCAGCGCGTACCAGCCGCCTTCCAGCAGCTCCAGCTGCCCCAGCGGCGCGGCCCGTCCGTCCGCCGCGACGCGGAACAGCGGCAGCGGCGAGGGGACGCCGGGGATCTGCCGCCGCAGCGCATAGCGCCGCCGCCGGGTCGCGCCGAGGGCGACGCCGTTCTGCATGCCGGCCCACAGGCGGGAAAACGTGGGTTGGCTGATCCTCAGGTCGGCCAGCAAGCCGGCCGCCTCCCTAGGCCCGTCCTTGAGCAGGCGCTGCAGTTCAAGCAAGTTGTCTGGGTGCGCCATGGAGGAAATATGAATAGAATTCGGAGTGCCAATTTTACTGCTGATTGCCTTTAGATAAAGCATTTTATTGAAAAAATGTGGATAAAGTGAATGGAAAAATGAATAGAAATATGAATGGAAAATTCGGCCATGGACGGCGGTGTGGACTCGCGGCCGGCGCCACGCTGGACCCGAGCAGCGCCAACAACTACTACGGCGAGCCGCGCAATGTCATGTTGACATTGAAGTACACGCCCAAGCTGTAGTCGGCCGATGGCGGCCGCGCCGCCGACGCGGCCGCCGACGTCGCCCCGTCGAAATGACTAGTGCCCGGGCGGCGCTTGTATCACGACGGAGCGCGATTTGCGCATCGCCGCCGCCGCCGGGCGCGGCCGGCGCGGCCGACGGCATGCAAGGCGGAACAATCTTCCGCGCGCCTTTGCGCCGCGTCCGCGCGCCGCGCGCGGGGCCGCCGGCGCGCCGCGCCGGGCCTAGCCCATCCGGCCCCGGCGCCTAGTCCTTTCGAGCTACCCCCCTAAACACTTTGTCTTGCGGAAACATCCGTCCTGCCAATGGTGCCCGCGCGTTGCCGGGAATACAGTTGCCACCTTGCCTATCGGTCCGGGCCGGCTGCCTTGCGCGCCACGCGGGCGATGACATCGGGTAGTACAACGGGTTTTTCAGACAGTGGTTTAGGGAGAAAAATTGATGGATAAGGTCACACAACAACAAATCGAGGACGGTCTTGCGCAACCGGCTACGCGACGTAGCTTCCTTGGCAAGAGCGCCCTACTGGGCTTGACCGGAGCCGGTGTTTCGTTCGGCCTGGCGGCCTGCAAAGAGAATGGCGGCGCCGCCGCACCTGCCGCGTCGGCATCGGCCAAGGCCGCCGGCGGCGAGCTGGGCCACGAAGTGCAGCCCGGCCAGCTCGACGACTACTACCACTTCTCCAGCGGCGGCCACTCCGGCGAGGCGCGCATCCTCGGCCTGCCGTCCGGCCGCACGCTGCGCCGCATCCCGGTGTTCAACATCGATCCAATGGTCGGCTGGGGCATCACCAACGAATCCAAAGCCATCATGGGCACCAAGGCCGACGGCAGCCTGAAGTACACCACCGGCGACACCCACCACGTCCACGGCAGCTACAAGGACGGCATCTACGACGGCCGCTGGTTGTTCATCAACGACAAGATGCACGGCCGCCTGGCGCGCATCCGCATGGACACCATGGAGTGCGACAAGATCATCGAACTGCCCAACATCCAGGGCTTCCACGGCATCTTCCCCGACAAGTGCGACCCGGTCGATCCGAAGATCAACTACACCACCCGCGTCTTCTGCGGCGCCGAGTTCCACATTCCGCTGCCGAACGACGGCCGCGACCTGGGCGACCCGAGCAAGTGGGGCTGCCTGTTCACCTGCGTCGACGCCGCCTCGATGGAAGTGCGCTGGCAGGTGCGGGTGGACGGCAACATGGATCTGGTCGCCACCTCCTACGACGGCAAGCTGGCCGCCTCCAACCAGTACAACGTCGAGAACGGCGCCGACCTGGCCAGCATGATGTCGGCCGAGCGCGACGCCTGCGTGTTCTTCGACGTGGCCCGCATCGAGGCCCTGGTCAAGGCCGGCAAGTTCACCACCATCGGCGGCTCCAAGGTGCCGGTGGTCGACGGTCGCAAGGCCGCCAACCCCGATGCGAAAACCGCGGTCACCTGCTACGTGCCGGTCGGTAAGAATCCGCACGGCGTCAACGCCTCGCCGGACGGCAAGTACTTCGTCTGCTCGGGCAAGCTGTCGCCGACCGCCACCGTGATCGAACTGGCGCTGGTGCAGAAGTGGTTCGCCGGCGAACTCAAGGACGCGCGCGACGCCGTCGTCGCCGAGCCGGAAATCGGCCTGGGCCCCTTGCACACCGCCTTCGACGGCAAGGGCAACGCCTACACCACCCTGTTCCTCGACAGCCAGATCGTCAAGTGGAACGTCGACAAGGCGATCGCCCACTTCAAGGGCGACAAGACCGCCAAGGTGGTGATGGACCGCATCGACGTGCACTACCAGCCGGGCCACGGTTACTCGTCGATGGGCGAGACCAAGGAAGCGGACGGCAAGTACTACAACTCGGGCAACAAGTTCTCCAAGGACCGTTTCCTGCCGGTCGGCCCGCTGCACAGCGAGACCGAACAGCTGATCAACATCAGCGGCGAGAAGATGAAGCTGATCTCCGACCACACGGCCTATCCGGAACCGCACGACGGCATCATGGTGCGGCGCGACCTGGTCAAGACCCGGCAGATCTACCACATGGACGACTTCGCCAACGCGGTGAAGACGCCGGCCGACTCGCGCGTCGAGCGCAAGGGCAACAAGGTGTCGATCTTCCTGATGTCGCAGGCGCCGAACTACAGCATGCCGATCATCAAAGTGAAGAAGGGCGACGAAGTCACGCTGACCTTGACCAACCACGACAAGGTGGAAGATCTGACCCACGGCTGCGCGATTCCAACGCACAACGTGAACTTCATCGTCAATCCGCAGGAAACCAAGTCGGTCACCTTCAAGACCGACAAGCCGGGCGCCTACTGGATCTACTGCACCCACTTCTGCCACGCGCTGCACTTGGAAATGCGCAGCCGCCTGCTGGTCGAGGGCTAAGCGCAGCTTGAGCCGAGCCTAACCCCAACCCCGGACGCCGGGGTCTGACCCCGACGGGGTCAGACCCCTTCCAGCGGGGTGCGGGGTAGGGCGTGAAGCACCGTTCAAGCAAGTCCCCGCTGCTGCGGGGACGCCCGCATTGAACGAAAGAATTTTCGCGACGGCCCGAGCGGCCGCCATCACAGGATATTCGCCGAGATGGACAAGATGAACGATCACCGAAGCGCAGCCAAGCCCTCGCTGCCGACATTCGCCAAGCTGGCGCCGCTGGCGGCGCAACTGCTGCAACTGGTTTTACTGCTGGTATGCGTCGCGCTGCTGGGCTCCGCGCCCGCGCGCGCCACCGTCTACGACGCCGAGTTGTCGGCGCAACTGCTGCACGGCGAAGACCTGTGCGCGGCCGCCCCCTGCCGCGAGGTCATGCCGGCGGCGCAACAATTCTCCAAACGCAAGGGCTCGCCCAGCTACGTCGAGGCCTACGCCGTCGACGCCGGCAAGCAGCGCCTGGTCGGCTACGTCTTCCTGTCGACCGACGTGGTCGACATCCCCGCCTACTCGGGCAAGCCGGTGGTCACCCTGATCGGCATGGACAAGGCCGGCATCATCAGCGGCGTGCGCGTGCTCAAGCACTCCGAGCCGATCTTGTTGGCCGGCATCCCCGAGTCGGCCCTGCTCAAATTCATCCACCAGTACGTCGGCAAGTCGGCCGACGCCAAGCTGGTCATCGGCCAGGGCCAGCAGGACGGCGGCGCCATCGGCCTGGACGCCATCAGCGGCGCCACCGTCACCGCCATCGCCGAGAACCAGGTGATCTCGCGCAGCGCCTACGAGATCGGCCGCCAGGTCGGCATCATCAAGAGCACGCCGCGTCCGCCGGCCCGCTTCACGCCGCTGCGCGACAAGCTCAGCTGGGCCGACATGCTCAAGGAGGGCAGCGTGCAGAGCCTGCTGGTGCCGGCCGGCGAGGTCGACGCCAAGGACCCGTCGCAGCCCTATATGGAGCTGCACTTCGGCTATCTGAACGTGCCGGCGGTCGGCATCAGCCTGCTCGGCCAGCACGGCTACGACAGCCTGATGCAGGATTTGAAGCCGGACGAGCACGCCATCTTCATCATCGCCACCGGCCAGGAATCGTTCAAGGGCTCCGGCTTCGTGCGCGGCGGCATCTACGACCGCGTCCAGGTGCGCCAGGACCCGGTCACCTTCACCTTCCGCGACACCGACTACCTCAACCTCTACCACCTGCAGCCGGCCGACGCGCCGGCCTTCAAGGAGTCGGCCATCTTCATCGTCCGCTCGGCCGACTTCAACCCGGCCTGGCCGTGGCAGTTGACCGTGCTGGCCAACAAGTCGGACAAGGAAAACGGCATCAAGACCTTCGTCCACTTCGACCAGGAGCTGTGGCTGCCGGCCCGCTACCTGGAGGGCGGCCGGCCCCACGTCGAGCGGCCGCAGGCGGCCTGGAAGGCGATCTGGGCCAACCAAAAGGTCGAGATCGCGCTGTTCGGCCTGATCCTCGCCTTCGCCGCCTTCATGTACTCGCGGCGCGACTGGCTGGTGCGCCGCTCCAGCCGCAAGCACAAGCCGTGGATCGCCGTGCCGCGCCACCTGCTGTGGATCGCCAGCGTGGGCTTCCTCGGCTTCTACCTGAAGGCGCAGCCCAGCATCACCCAGGTGATGACCTGGTTCCATTCCATCCTGCACCAATGGAAGTGGGAGCTGTTCCTGTCCGACCCCTTCATCTTCGTGTTCTGGTGGTTCATCATCATTTCCGTCGCGCTGTGGGGCCGGGGCGTGTTCTGCGGCTGGTTGTGCCCCTTCGGCTCGCTGCAACAACTGGCGCTGAGCCTGGGCAAGCGCATCGGCCTGAAGCGCTTCCAAAGCCTGCTGCCGAAGCGCCTGCACGACAAGCTGAAGTGGATCAAGTACGCGGTCTTCTTCGTGCTGCTGGGCGTCTCCTTCTTCTCGATGGAAACGGCCGAGCACCTGGCCGAGATCGAACCGTTCAAGACCACCTTCCTGGTTGGCGTGTGGAACCGCACCTGGCCGTTCTGGCTCTTCATCGGCGCCATCCTCGGCTGGTCGTTCCTCAGCGAGCGGCCGTATTGCAAGTACATCTGCCCGCTGGGGGCGGGATTGGCGATCCCCAGCAAGCTGCGCCTGTTCGGCCTGAAGCGCAAACAGGAATGCACCACCTGCCACGCCTGCGCCTCCGGCTGCGGCTCGCACGCCATCGACGCGGCCGGCAAGATCGACCAGACCGAGTGCATGCAATGCCTTGACTGCATGATCCTGTACTACGACGACCACGCCTGCCCGCCGCTGGTGAAGGAGCGCAAAGCGCGCGAGAAGAGCGGCCAGCCGCTGACCGCCATCAACGGCGCCGGCTACTTCATCTCACTCGACAGCGTACGCCAGACCCTGTCCGACAAAGCCGCCGAACAGCGGACGCGGAGCTGAGCATGGCACATCCACGCCGCCCCAAGTTGCGCGCCGTCGTCGCGGCATTGCTGCTGGGCCTGGTTACGGCCGGCGCCGGCGCCGCCGTGCTGCCGGTGGCGCCGGGCGAGTCGATCGCCGCCGCCGTGTCGCGCGCCAAGGCGGGCGACACGGTGCGCGTGGCCGCCGGCGAGTACCTCGAGCATCTGCTGATCGACAAGCCGCTGACGCTGGAGGGCGTCGGCCGCGCCATCATCAGCGGCGGCCAGCAGGGCGACGTGATCCGCGTGCGTTCGGCCGACGTGACCATCCGTGGCCTGCGCATCCGCGACAGCGGCAGCGACCTGACGGCGCAGAACGCCGGCATCTACTTCGAGCCCGGCTCGCACCGCGCCGCCGTGCGCGACTGCACGCTGTCCTACAACCTGTTTGGCATCTGGATGGAAAATCTGAAGGACGGCCGGGTCGAGCGCAACACCATCACCGGCAAGCGCGACCTGCTGTCGGCGGCGCGCGGCAACGGCATCCAGGTCTACAACACCAGCGGCGCCAAGATCATCGACAACGACATCAGCTTCGCCCGCGACGGCATCTATGTCGACGTGTCGACCGACGCCCTGTTCCGTGGCAACAAGATCCACGACCTGCGCTACGGCACGCACTACATGAACACCAACCACAGCACCTGGGAATACAACGAGTCCTACCGCAACCGGGGCGGGCTGGCGCTGATGGAGGTGCGCCACCTGATCGTGCGGCACAACCGGGCCTGGGGCAATAGCGACCACGGCATCATGCTGCGCACCATCGAGGACTCGACCATCGAGGACAACGTGGTGCAGGGCAACGGGCGCGGCTTCTTCATCTACGACGCCGAGTACAACGTGCTGCGCCGCAACCTGGTGGTCGGCAACCGCGTCGGCGTGCATCTGACGGCCGGCTCGGCCAACAACCTGGTCGACGGCAACGACTTCATCGGCAACCAGGAACAAATCAAATACGTCGCCTCGCGCGACGTGCAATGGGGCCGCACGCAGGGCAACTACTGGAGCAACTACAGCGGCTGGGACCAGAACAACGACGGCATCGGCGACGTGGCCTACGAGGCCAACGACGTGGTCGACCGGCTCAACTGGCAATACCCGCTGCTCAAGTTGTTGATGACCAGCCCGTCGGTACAGACGCTGCGCTTCGTCGCGCGCCAGTTCCCCGTGCTGCGCGCGCCCAGCATTGTCGACAAGCATCCGCGCATGCGGCCCGCACATCAGGATTGGAGGCGCTGGAGTGAGCAATAAACCCAAGGCGATCGAGGTCGCCCATGTCAGCAAACACTACGGCCAGATCGAGGCGCTGAACGACGTCAGCCTGGCCGTCGCGCCGGGCGAGATGTTCGGCCTGATCGGCCCCAACGGCGCCGGCAAGAGCACGCTGTTCAAGATGATGCTGGGGCTGGCCGCGCCCAGCGCCGGCGAGATCCGCGTGCACGGCGTGCGCATCGACGGGCGCGACTTCCGCCAAGTGCGGCGGCGCATCGGCTACCTGCCGGAAAGCTTCGTCACCTACGACAACCTGACCGGGCTCGAGGTGCTGCACCTGTTCGCCGACCTCAAGCAGGTCGGCCGCGACTCCTGCGGCGCGCTGCTGGAACGGGTCGGCCTGTCCGGCGCCGCCGGCCGGCGCGTGCGCGGCTACTCCAAGGGCATGCGCCAGCGGCTCGGCTTCGCCCAGGCGCTGCTCGGCAAGCCCGACCTGATCTTCCTCGACGAGCCCACCAACGGCCTCGATCCGCAGGGCATCCACGACTTTTACCAGACCCTGCGCGAAGTGCAGGGGGAGGGCGCCACCATCATCATCACCTCGCATATTTTGGCCGAGATCCAGGAGCGGGTCGACCACCTGGTCATCCTGCAAAGCGGCCGCATCGCCGCGCAAGGCACGCTGGCGCAACTGCGCGCCCAGCGCGTCATGCCCTCGCTGCTCGAATTGACCGTGGCCGCCGCGCGCCAGGCGCCGCTGCGCGCCGCGCTGGCCGGCATGGACGGGCTGGACATCGCCATGCACGGCGACAACGTGCGCATCTCCTGCCCGCCGGCGCAGAAGGTGGCGCTGCTGGCCGCGCTGTTCGCCGAGCAGGGCACGGTGCAACACATCACCATCCACGAGCCTTCGCTGGAAGACTTGTTCCTCGGTTACGGAGGCCGCCATGCACAAGCGCATTGATTGGCGCCAGGTCGCCGTGTTGGCCGGCAAGGAATGCCGTGAACGCGTGCGCAACTGGTGGGTGCTGGCCGTCGCCGTCATCTTCGCCCTGTTCGCCCTGGCCATCGCCTATTTCGGCACGGCCCAGCAGGGCGCCGTCGGCTTCCACGGCATCGACATCACCATCGCCAGCCTGGTCAGCCTGGTGATCTACCTGGTGCCGCTGATCGCCGTCATCCTCGGCTACGACGCCATCGTCGGCGAGCAGGAGCGCGGCTCGCTGGAGCTGCTGCTGTCGATGCCGATCACCCGCTTCGAGATCCTGCTCGGCAAATTCCTCGGCCTGTCCGCCGCGCTGGCCGTGGCCACCACGCTGGGCTTCGGCGCCGGCCTGCTGCCGCTCTCCTCGCAGCTGGGGCCGGACGACCTGTTCCACTACGCCGGCTTCGTCGGCAGCGCCGTGCTGATGGGCATGGCCTTCCTCAGCCTGGCCTTGTGCCTGTCGGTGATCGCCCAGGACCGCATGCGCGCCAGCGGCATGGCGATCGCCATGTGGTTCTTCTTCGTGCTGATCTTCGACCTGTTGCTGATGGGCCTGCTGGTGCTCAGCAACGGCACCCTGAGCAGCGGCGTGTTCGCCGGCCTGCTGATGCTCAACCCGGCCGACGTGTTCCGCCTGCTGAACATTTTCAATTCCGAACAAGTGCAAACCATGTACGGCCTGGCCACCGTGATGCCCGACAGCCTGACCAATCCCCTGGTCCTGCTGAGCATCATGCTGGGCTGGATCGTCGCCCCCTTCCTACTCGCCAATTGGAGATTCAAATGATTGCAAGCCCACGCGCCGCCCGTCCGGCAACGTCCCGAAAAATGCTGGGCGGACTTCTGCTGCTGGCCCTGCTGGGCGCCTGCAGCCACACCACGCCGACGGCGGTGGCGCAGGAGCCGGGCGCCGACACCGCCTGCGTGCTCGACGGCATGCTGCTGCAGGACTTTCCCGGTCCGAAAGGCCAGATCGTCTACGCCGAGGGCAAGCCCGACTTCTTCTGCGACCTGATGGAGCTGTTCACCACGCTGCGCACGCCGGAGCAAAAGCGCGCCGTCGCCGGCGCCTACGTGCAGGACATGGGCAAGACCGACTGGGCCCATCCGAAGGGCAACTGGATTCCCGCCAAGACCGCCTTCTTCGTGATCGGCAGCAAGTTGCACGGCTCGATGGGGCCGACCCTGGGCGCCTTCTCCAGCGCCGAGGACGCCAACAAGTTCATCCAGCAGAACGGCGGCAAGCTGCTGCGCTTCGAACAGGTGACGCCGGAAATGGCCGACCTGTCCGGCGGCGTGATGCACGACAGCGGCATGTCGCACTAAGGAGCCAGCATGGACGGCATCACCAAATTGGACCAGACCGCGCCGGTGGCGCTGGACGAAGTCATGGACGAGGACGCCCTGCAGACCTTGTTCGCCAAGACCAGCTACCAGCTGCGCGAATCGCGCAAATCGCTGCTGCAGCGCTACGAGGTCGACAGCGAGGAGGCTTTGCTTGAACGCATAGTCGGCGGCGCCATCGACACCCACCCGGCCTACGAGCACTACCTGAGCGCGCGCATCATCGAGCAGACCCGCGACCAGGTGCGCGCCGAGCTGGCCGCCCATATCGCCGCCGGCGCGCAGGCCGAGCTGCCGACGCTGAGCGCCCACCTGAACTTCAAGAACCAGCTGGAGGCGCTGTACGCGGCGCGTCTGGCCGAGCCGGTGCGCATGGCGCAGGACGCCTTGCTGCTGTCCTTCGACAACGGCCTGCTGCTGGAGGTGCGCTACTTCAGCCGCCAGGAGCACTCGATCATCTGGTGCTGGGGCGAGGCCGAGCGCCGGCTCGACACGGCGCCGGGCACGCCCGCCGGCGCCGCTGCCGCCGCCGTCGCCGCCACGGCCGACGGCGACCCCTGGCAACACTTCGCCGCCGTCCTGGAGTCGCTGTTGGCCGACCCCCTGGCCGATCCGCTGGCCTACATCGCCGCACCCCTGAACGCCGCTTGAACCCGGCACAACGACATTTTTTCGACCAATAAAGGAAACCCATCATGAAAACCTACCAACTTCTCCCCGTCCTGCTCGCCGTCGCCCTGGCCGCCTGCGGCCAAAAAACCGAGGCTCCGGCAGTCGCCTCGGCCTCCGCCGTGGCCGAGGCTCCAGCGGCCGCGCCGGCCGCGGCGCCGGCTGCGGCCCCTGCCGCCGCCGCTGCCGCCGCCGGTCCGGCACCGAGCGCGGCCGACCTGGCCGCCGGCGAGAAAATCTACACCGCCACCTGTCTGGCCTGCCACGGCGCCGGCGTGCTCGGCGCGCCGAAGTTCGGCGACAAGGCGCTGTGGGCGCCGCGCGTGGCCAAGGGCATGGAAGTGCTGTACGCCAACGGCATCAACGGCGTCAACATGATGCCGCCAAAGGGTGGCAACGCCACGCTGAAGGACGCCGAGTTGAAGCAGGCGATCGACTACATGATCAACGCGGTACGCTGAGCGGCAAGAACCGGGCTGCTGCCCTAAGGCACGCGCGGCCACAAGCGGGGTCAGTGCCGACATTCGGACACGACCTCAACCACAAGCGGGGTCAGTGCCGACATTCGGACACGACCTCGACCATAGCCGAACATCTTTACTGCTGAGTCTGTGTCCGAATGTCGGCACTGACCCCGGGGTTGCGGCCTTGTGATTTGCCGGGAGCGCCGCCATGCCGCGCTCCCTTTTTTTCGATTGGGATTTGTATGCTGAAGACTCTGCTGCGCCGCATCGCGCCCTGCTTGGCCGGCGCCTTGATGCTGTTGTCGGCGGGCAGCGGCCAGGCCGCCACCGACACCATCCACCACATTCCGGGCCGCGTGTTCGGCACCGAGATCGACATCGCCATCTACGGCGAAAACCAGGCGCGCGCCGAGCAGCTGGGCGCCCGCGTGCTGGCCGAGTTCGACCGCCTGCACCACAAGTTCCATGCCTGGCAGCCGAGCGCGTTGACCGAACTCAACGACGCCATCTCCCGTGGCGAACCCTACCAGTCGGACGCCGAGATGGTCGACATGCTGCGCGCCGCCACGGCCCTGGCCGAGCGCTCCGACAACCTGTTCAACCCGGCCATCGGCCACCTGATCCGCCTGTGGGGCTTCCAGAGCAGCGACATCACCGCGCACGCGCCGACGCCGGCCGAGATCAAGCGCTGGGTCGACGCCAAGCCGCGCATGAGCGATTTGCGCTACGACGGCTACAAGATCTCCAGCCGCAACAAGGCGGTGATGCTGGACCTGGGCGGCTACGCCAAGGGCTACGCGCTGGACCGCGCCGCCGCCATCCTGCGCGGCGAGCACGTGCGCGCCGCGCTGGTCAACATCGGTGGCAACGTGATGGCCATCGGCCAGCCCGGCGCGCGGCCGTGGCGGGTCGGCGTGCGCGACCCGCGCGGCGCCGGCGCCATCGCCCAGGTGGCGCTGCACGACAACGAGGCGATCGGCACCAGCGGCGACTATATGCGCTATTTCATGAACGACGGCAAGCGCCATCCGCACATCATCGACCCGCGCAGCGGCGACACCATCGACCTGGTGGCCTCGGTCACCATCATCACCTCCGGCGGCAGCGACGCCGGCACCCGCTCGGACGGCAATTCCAAGCCGCTGTTCATCACCGGCCCGCGCGGCTGGAAGGAGATGGCCAAGCGCCTCGGCCTGAACGAGGTCATGCTGATCGACGCTGACAAGAACGTCGAGATGACGCCGGCCATGCGCGAACGCATGGTGATGAGCAAGAACTAGCGCCGCCAGCGCCACCGCGCGGGCGCCTGGCAGAATCTGTCGGCGCTTGGCGGCTTGGCGGCTTGGTGGCCGGGTTGCCGCCGGCTCAGCGCTCGCCGTAGCGGGCGCGGATGGCGGCCAGTTCGCCGCCCTGTTCGAGCCGGACGATGGCGCCGTTGATCGCCTCCAGCTGGGCCGGCGTGGTGCTGGCGGCGTGCAGCATCAGGTGCACCGAGGCGCGCAGCGCGACGAAGGGCAGGGCGGCCAGCTTGACGCCCTGCCGGCGCGCCTCGTAGCGCAGCGCCGTGGCGTCGCCGACGATCAGCTCGGCGCGGCCGGCGCCCAGCATGCGCACGCCCTGCTGGAAGCTGCCGAAGGTGCTCAGCTGGCCGGACTGCTCCAGCGCCGGCAGCGCGCGGGCGTAGTCGCGGCCGTACCAGCCGACCTTGGGCGCCAGCAGCGCCAGGCGGCCCTTGGCGATGGCCTCGAAGCCGGCCAGGTGGCGGTACTTGGCCTGCTTGTCGGCGGTGGTGAACACGCCGACCGACTCGTAGCGGTAGGGCGCGCTGAAGCGGGCGTAGCGGTGCCGCTCGGGCGTGTCGGAGGCGGCCAGCATCAGGTTCAGCTCGCCCTTCTGGAACAGGATCTGGCGCCGCGCGGTGGGCAGCTCGGGCTGGATCAGCAGGGTGCAGCCGGCCTCCTTCAGGATCGCCCGGGCCAGCTCCAGGTCGAGCCCGGTGACGCCGGTCTTTGCGCTGCTGTAGACGTAGGGCGGCCACTGCTCCAAGGCCATCGTCAGCGTGCAAGCCCCCGCCTGGAAGGTCAACGCCGCCAGCGCCGCAGCAATAACAACAGGGCGCGCCCGCATGTTTGATCCCCGTGTCTAGTGTGAAATGTGTCTATGGGGTAATTTGACAGAATCGGCCCGAAAGTCAAGCGTCCGTGGCCAAATAAGCTTATCAGGAAAAAATCCTTATTCGACAAGTTTGCTTGCGGGTAAGATGAAAATCCGGCACAGGCTTGCGCCATGCCAGCCATTCATCGCACTCCCCGGAGGGACATCTTGAACACTCGCCACCACGCCCATTTGCCGCTGTCGCTGTCGCTGTTGCGCTCGTCCGACAATCCTCCGCGCCCGCGCCTTCGGCGGGGCCGTCTGCATGTCGCGCTGGCCTGCGCGCTGCTGGCCGGCATGGCGCCGCCGTCGCGCGCCGAGGCGCCGGCCGCCCAGCCGGGCGTGGAGCAGGGCCGGGGGCAGGGCCAGGGGCAGGGCGAGGCGGCGCCGCGCGCCGGCATCGACCAGGTCACCGTGGTCGGCTCGCGCGCGCGCAACCGCACCGTGTTCGACAGCAGCGTGCCGATCGACCGTTTCGGCGCGCGCGAGGTGGCCAACGCGCTGGCCAGCGGCGAGGTGGGCGCCGCCTTGCAGAACCTGTCGCCGTCGATCAACTTCCCGCGCATCGAATCGAGCGGCGCCTCCGACTCCGTGCGCGGCATCCAGCTGCGCGGCCTGGCGCCCGACCAGGTGCTGGTGCTGATCAACGGCAAGCGGCGCCACACCAGCGCCGTGCTCGACACCGAGAGCAGCTTCGCCGGCACGGTGCCGGTCGACATCAATTCGATCCCGCCCGGCGCCATCGACCACATCGAGATCCTGCGCGACGGCGCCGGCGCCCAATACGGCAGCGACGCCGTGGCCGGCGTCATCAACATCGTGCTGAAGAACGCCAAGCAGGGCGGCTCGGCCTCGGTCAGCTACGGCCTCAACCACACCGACTTCGCGCCGACCAGGCAGACGCTGACCGACGGCCAGACCAAAATCGTCAACGCCGACTACGGCGTGCCCTTGGGCGACGCCGGCTACTTCCGCTTCGGCGCGGAAACCCGGCGCCGCTCGCCGACCGAGCGCGCCGGCCCCAGCGACGCCGGCTGGACCTCGTGGAATTCGACCCCGGCCGACCTGGCGCTGGACGGCAAGGTGCTGTTCAAGTCGGGCGACTCGAAACAGAACAACGACTACCTGTTCTACAACACCCTGCTGCCGCTGGCGCCGGGCGTCGACGCCTATTCCTTCGCCACGCTGAACCAGCGCAAGTCCGACGGCAGCGCCTACTTCCGCTTCCCCGGCGACCCGTCGAATGTGCCGGCCTTGTACCCGCAGGGCTACCGCCCCGTCACCAAGGGCGACAAGACCGACCTCAGCGTGGTGGCCGGCGTGCGCCTGGGCGCGGCGGGCTGGAACTGGGACTTGAGCGGGCGCCACGGCGGCGACAAGTTCCGCTACGACCTGAGCAACTCGGCCAACGCCTCGCTGGGCGCGCAAAGCCCGACCAGCTTCCACCTGGCCACCTTCGACTTCCAGCAGAACGCGTTGAACGCCGACCTGAGCCGCGAGCTGGACCTGGGCCTCGGCCTGGCCGCGCCGCTGAACCTGGCCGTCGGCCTCGAATACCTGCGCGAAACCTACCGCAGCACGCCGGGCGACGCCGCCTCCTACGCCGCCGGTCCGCAGACCGAGGCGCCGCCGGGCGCCCAGGCCGGCCCCGGCCTGCGTCCGGCCGACGCCTTCGACGGCAGCCGCAAGGTGCGTTCGATCTACGCCGACCTGGAGCAGGAGCTGGGCAGCAAGCTGCTGGTCGGCGCGGCGGCGCGCTATTCCGACTACAGCGATTTCGGCAGCGCCTCGACCGGCAAGCTGTCGGCGCGCTACAAATTCAGCAACACCTTCCTGCTGCGCGGCTCGCTGTCGAACAGCTTCCGCGCGCCGGCGCTGGTGCAGACCGGCTTCCGCTTCGCCACCCTGAACTTCAACAGCGACGGCAGCGCCCTGCAGACGGCGGCCCTGCTGCCGGCCAGCGACGGCCTGGCGCGCCGCTTCGGCGCCGAGGCGCTGAAGCCGGAGAAGTCGACCAACCTGTCGCTCGGCCTGGCGTGGAAGCCGGCGCCGGCCACCAGCGTCACGCTGGACGCCTACCGCATCCGCATCAAGGACCGCATCACCCGCAGCAGCGATTTGCAGAGCGAGGCGGTGAGCGCCTACCTGGCCGGCATCGGCCGCAGCGACATCCAGTCGGTGGCCTACCTGGCCAACCTGCTCGACACCACCAGCGACGGCCTCGACGTGGTGCTGAACCACGAGCTGAACCTGGCCGGCGGCAAGCTGAACCTGAACGCCGCGTTGAACCTGAACAGGACCACGCTGGACAAGGTGCGCCAGAGCTCGGCCGCGCTGGCCGCCATCGACCCGTCGCTGACGCTGCTGACGGACAGCGGCCTGTTCCGCATCCGCAACGCCTCGCCCAGCAGCAAGCTGATCCTCGGCGCCGACTGGCAGGGCCAGCGCTGGGGCCTGCTGGCGCGCGCCACCCGCTTCGGCGCGTTGAAGGACTTCTCCTACGACCAAGAGGCGCCGCTGATCGACGGCGTGCACGCCCAGCGCTTCGGCGCCGTCTGGTCGCTGGACCTGGAGGCGCAGTACAAGCTGAGCAAGCAGCTGACCCTGGCGCTGGGCGGCAACAACGTGCTCGACCAGTATCCCGACCGCGTCCGCCAGACCAACAACGCCACCTACGGCGGCGCGTTGCCGTACAACTTCGTCAACCCGATCGGCGTCAACGGCGCCTATTTCTACGCCAAGCTCAGCTATACTTTTTGAGCATTGATCGATCCACATTGTTGAACAAAGGTAGACCACGATGGCATTCCGCATGATTCCAAAATTGATCGCCACGGCCTGTTTCAGCGCCGCCATGATGGCCTCGGCCCACGCCGGCTCGGCGCTGGTGCTGCTGACCGACTTCGGCACCGCCGACGGCGCCGTCTCGGCCATGCACGGCGTCGCCTTCGGCGTCGACCCGACGCTGCAGGTGTCCGACCTGACCCACCAGATCCCCGACTACGACATCTGGCTGGGCGCCTACCGCCTGTACCAGACCGCCAACTACTGGCCGCAGGGCAGCGTGTTCGTCGCCGTGGTCGATCCGGGCGTGGGCACCGAGCGCAAGTCGGTGGTGCTCAAGACCAAGGGCGGGCGCTACTTCGTCGGCCCGGACAATGGCCTGTTCACCCTGATCGCCGAGCGCGACGGCGTGGCCGAGCTGCGCGAGATCGACGAGTCGCGCAACCGCCTGGCCGGCTCCGGCGAGTCCTACACCTTCCACGGCCGCGACGTCTACGCCTACGTCGGTGCGCGCCTGGCCTCGGGCGCCATCAGCTACGAGCAGGTGGGGCCGGTGCTGCCGAGCGAGTCGGTGGTCAAGCTGGCCTACCAGAAGCCGGTGTTGAAGAACGGCACCATCCGCGGCATCGTCCCGGTGCTCGACGACAAGTACGGCAACGTTTGGACCAACATTCCCAAGTCGCTGTTCGAGGAGTTGCACATCGGCCTGCACGACAAGGTACAGGTGCGCATCCTGCACGGCGGCAGGGAGGTCGACAAGCTGGTGGCGCCGTTCGAGCACAGCTTCGGCGGCGTGGCCAAGGGCAAGCCGCTGGTCTACCTGAACAGCCTGCTCGACGTGGCAGTGGCGATCAGCCAGGGCAACTACGCGCGCCGGCACCACATCGGTTCGGGTTTGGATTGGCAAGTGGAAGTGAGCAAGGCGAAGTGATACCCAGTTAGCCGCGCTAAACGGCACGGCGGATTGCCAACAACAGCCGGGCCTCCCTCGCGGAACGCCCGGCTTTCTTTTTTGACTAGGTCACCGCAAAGTGTGGCGTGTCGTCCAAACGTCGAGGTTCCACTTCGACGAGAACGGCGTTGATTCCGACGCTATAGCTCCCGCAAGGAATTCGCAGACAACTGAAACTTATCTTCAGAGCCAAGGTCACAACAAGTAGAGATGCGCTCGCCGTCTCGGATGGACAGCTAGATTTCTCATTTCGTTAGCACTCAGATCCCGACGGGGGCCGGGCAAGTGATGCAATGCACAACAACTCAGACCGTTCAAGAGTGGCTCTTCGATTTGGAGCAATTGCGGAGCGAAGGGCGATGTGGCGCGCCGAAATTTATCAAGCCGTTTCATCTTGCGACATTGGCGCACACCTTGATGCAGCTCGAATCACGGAAGTTGGCGTTGCCGGAAAAAATCGCCCCCTATGCGGACACGATGAAGTTGTGGGATGCCGTCAACGTGCCCTCGCCATTTCCGGAGAAGGTTCGGTCGCCCGGTGGTCGCTACCATCCCATACAGCTTTTAAAGGACGAAAGTACCATAGACGCAACGGCGGCCTCGCTAACAGCACTCTTTCAGACAGTGTGTCCCGACGCGCGAACGAACGACGCAATTTGCATCATGCTGAGGGAGCTGATCGCCAACTGCTACGTGCATTCCGCAGTTGCGGACGGGTTGTACGGTTTGATATGCGCGCAAGTCTGGAGCGTAGGCCGAAGAGCGCAAATCGTATTGGCGGACACCGGAATCGGAATTCGGCAATCGCTTGCGCAAAATGCACTGCTCTCTGCTAGACTGAACATTGAAAATGCTTGTTAAATCGCTACTGAGTATGGCGTTACCGGCAAGCCAGGAAAAGGGCATTCCGGGTATGGCCTGTCGGTGGCTAGAAGGTTGCTCGAACAGAACAAGGGTTTTCTGCTAGTCTTATCCGGTAACGAAGGGTTTGCCTCTCGATATGGTGCTTCAACGCACGTCAAGATGAAGACGAGTTGGAACGGTACTCTGCTTGTAATCGAATGGAGTCTTGATATGCCGATGGATATCGGTGCTGTGTATAGGAGCTTTCCTTTGCCAGAAGGGATGGACGACGATGACTTCGACTTTTAGAATTAATATCGAGGATGTGGCTAGCGAGATGACGACACGTCCTGTTGGCGCGCTGGCCCGTACGCGCATCCTGAGCTTTTTGCGTGATTACGAGTCGATCGACATTGATTTCGGCAATCGGAGCATCACGCCCTCGTTCGCTGACGAGTGCATTGGCCAGCTTGCTGCTAAGCTCGGACTGTCCGGTTTTAAGAATCGAGTTAGGCTTTCCAATCTAAGCGACTCTAGCAAACCGTTGGTGAAGCACGTTATATTAACCCGTTGCAATGAGCTTCGGCAGGCTATCATCTAGCTGCTAAATTACTAAGAATTGCTCTGCCATTGTGGACCTATTTGTCGTGTCCCGTGCAACCAAGCACTATCCTTCCTCTCATCACCGACGCTAGTCATACCTCTGGACACGCCAAGTATCGCGGCGCTCTCCTCTTCACAATCTGAAGTAGCGTGCTGTGTCTCAGCCTGTTTCAATATATTTACCCGGCGCATGGCCAGTTTTTATGTCTCGCCGTCGAAGCCGCGCGGCGCGATCGGTCCAAGGTGGATGGTCGCGCGGTGCTCGACATCGCTTGCCACATCGGCCAGCGTGAGTTTGGCGAAGCGCTGCATCAGCAGGGCGCGGGCGTCGCGCAGCGCGTCCTCCAGGCCGGCGTTGACGGCCTGTTCGACCAGGCAGTGCGGGTGGTCGTCCGACAGGCCGAGGGCGAACACCGGCGGTTCTCCCAGCGCGCGGTAGACGTCGAACAGGCTGATCTGTTCCAGCTTGCGCGCCAGCACCCAGCCGCCGCCGTGGCCCTTTTCCGATCGCACATAGCCCTCGTCGCGCAGGCCGGCCATGGTCCGCCGCACCACCACCGGGTTGGTGCCGAGCATATGGGCGATCACGTCCGAGGTCACCGGACCGTCGTGTTGGGCCATGTGCAGCAGCACGTGCAGCATGCGCGATAGGCGGTTGTCACTTCTCATCGTCTTCCCTGGTTGGCCGGGCGCCATCGGCGCCCACGCAACATTATAAGTTGCGGGAGAATTTTTACGCTGATATCATGTAACTTTTAAAGTATCGAAATAGGGACCGCAATGACTTATGACGTGATCGTAGTGGGTGGTAGCTTCGCCGGCCTGTCGGCGGCGATGCAGGTGGCGCGGGCGCGGCGCCGGGTGTTGTTGGTCGACGCTGGGCAGCCGCGCAACCGTTTCGCCGCGCATTCGCACGGCTTCCTCGGCCAGGACGGCAAGGCGCCGCACGAGATCGTCGCCGAGGCGCGGCGCCAACTGGCCGCCTATCCAACGGTGGAGTTTGCCGACGGCCTGGCCAGCGCGGCGCGGCGCACGGCGGACGGTTTCGCCGCCGTGTTGGGCGACGGCCGCGAGGCGGTGGGCACGCGGCTGGTGCTGGCCACCGGCCTGCGCGACGAGTTGCCGGCCATCGCCGGCATCGAGGGCCGTTGGGGCGCGACGGTGCTGCACTGTCCATATTGCCACGGCTACGAGGTGGCCGGCCAGCCCTTGGGCGTGTTGGCCAACCACGCGCTATCGGTGCACCACGGCATGCTGGTGCCCGACTGGGGCAGCAGCACCACCTACTTCACCCAGGGCGTGTTCGAGCCGGACGCCGAGCAACTCGCCGCCTTGGCGCAACGCGGCGTGCGCATCGAGCGCACGCCGGTGGTCGGCTTCGTCGGCACGGCGCCGGCGATGGAGGCGGTGCGGCTGGCCGACGGCCGGCTGCTGCCCATGGCCGCCGTGTTCACCGCGCCGAAGACGCGCATGGCCAGCCCGCTGGCGCAGCAACTCGGCTGCGCCTTCGACGACGGCCCGCTTGGCGCCACCGTGCGGGTCGACGATATGCAGCAGACCACGGTCGAAGGCGTCTACGCGGCGGGCGACATGGCGCAGCCGCGCGCGAACGCCACGCTGGCAGCGGCCGGCGGCGTGATGGCCGGCGTTGGCGCGCACATGTCGCTGATCTTCGGCTAGGTTACCCTAATATTTTGAAATTTATGCAGCAACGCCTCTTGTTTTCCTGGCCGTCACAAGACTGAGTATTGCTATACTCGCAATGAGTGACATGCCAATGCTATACAGCGGAATTGGTTTAAGCAACCAAATGGAACATACCCAAAGAAAACTCAAAACCGATGGTATTGCAACGCTCTGCATAGTGCCGCGAGCCATATAAATAAAAAGACAAATTAAAAAACCTGATGAAACGATTCCGGCAAACCAAAATATGTCTTGAGTTTGTGATAATTGAATATTTTCTCCTGCTTCTGCCCGGGCCTTCATTCCCATGAGGAGCCGTCTTTCCATAATGAAATGAAGAGGAACTTCTATGTAACTCGCAACCTTCAACCATTCGTTGCTTTTGCTCGCAAGCTCTTGAGTTCGAATAATTAAACGAGTTTGTTGACTATTTACCTCTTCCAGCAAAAATGTGCCCCAATTGCCCAGCACAAAAGCTCTTTCTGGCTCAACATGAAGAACCGGAAAACTGTAAGGGACAATGCTACGCTTTTCATTGATTGATCCTCGCACCAGATCGCCTACTTTTATCTCCTTAAATTCAGGCGTAATGGAAGCCTGGTGACGAGTTTCATAGCCCAGTGCTTCTTCAATAAAGGAATAGCTGTAAAAGCCTCCTCTATCCGCCCCTAGTTGTACCAGCCATTTCCACACTTCGGATTTCGATCTGTTAATTGATATGGCTCTGGTGGCAGTGATGGTTAAGGCTTTATCGTCACCAGCCATTGGCATGGAGACTTCTTTTTCAGAGGCGCCCCATGTGGTAATGACAGGCTTCAAAAAAATATCATATATTGACAACTGCAATAGAGTAATAAAAATAACGATTAATATGGATTTGACTACATTCCGCATGCTGATTTCTCCCGATTGAACCACGCCGTCATTTTTTCGTTCGACCTTGCCGCTCGGCTAGACGTCGCGCGGCAAGCTTGGTATGGCGGCCGTGTCGTGCGGCCGCCGATGCTGCGCTTCAGCTGGCGCTGGCCTTGCGCATCAGCCACTCCAGCGGGCCGAGCTTGAAGCGGCCGCGCCACAGGTGGGCGAACAGCACCGAGGCCAGGCAGAACAGCAGCGCGCTGGCGACGGCGAAGCCGAGCGACTGCTCGTTCAGCAGGCCGAGCTGTTCCAGCAGGCCCATGCCGACCACCACGTGGGCCACGTACAAGGTCAAGGCCATCTGGCCGGTGCGCACCAGCGGGCGCAGCCAGGGCGCGTCCTGCCAGGCCTCGCCGGCCTGCACGCACAAGGCGATGACGGCGCAGGAGCTGCCGACGGCGGAGAAGAAGTACAGCGGCAGCGGCGGCATCGGCGTGGTCGAGAACAGGTAGGCGACCAGCTCGGGCGCGTAGCCGCGCCGCTGCGCCTCGGCGCGCAGTGCCCAGGCCAGCGTTTCGAGCGCGACGGTGGTGGCCAGGCCGCCCCAGAAAACCTTGCGGCGCAGGCCTGCCTGTTGCAGCGGCAGGCGGCCCAGCAGCAGGCCGAACACCAGGAAGGCGGCCCACGGCAGCACCGGGTGGAAGCCGTTGAACAGCAGGTTGCGGGCGAAGCCGGCCGGCGTCCACAGGTCGGCGTAGGCCAGGGTTTCCCAGTTCCACGCGGTGCTGTAGTCGAGGTTGAGGAACAGCAGCGGGAAGGCCAGCGCGATGCCGATTGCGCACCACAGCAGCGCGCGGTTGGAGGCGCCCAGCAGCACGGCGGCGAGGGCGATGTAGACGCCGTAGTAGTGCAGGATGTCGGCCGGCCAGACGGCGATGTAGAGCAGCCCGGTGACGAACAGGAAGGCGGCGCGCTTGAGCAGGGAGATGCGCTCGCGGCGCAGCAGGGCGGCGTCGCCGGCCAGCCGCGCGGCGTTGCTCATCAGGGTGATGCCGACGCCGGCCAGGATGACGAAGATGGCCGAGGCGCGGCCGTCGAGCAGGTTGAACAGGCCCAGCCACCAGGCGCCGCCGTCGGCGTGGGCGTGCATCACGGTTTTGAAGTTGACCACCACCATGCCGAACACGGCGAGCGCGCGGGCGATGTCGTAGCCGTGGATTCTTTGTTTTTCAGACATGGGCATTTCCTCGCGCGGTGGATGGCCGCGCGCGGCCCGGCCGCCGGCGGGCGGCGGCAAACCATTGTTGGATTGGGTACATGGGATAGAGCCTGGCAGGTGTGACGGGTTGTGCGCTGCGGATGTCAGCGCCCGAAAAGTGTAGCCCGCAGTTAATTTCCGCGCAATGTTGGTTACAATGCATTTCAATTCGCGGGCGCCAGCATGCCACCGCCGCTCAGGCCGACTGGCGGACCTGTTCCTCGACCAGCTCGCAGACCACCGCCGCGCTCGGCTCGCCGGCCAGGCGCGCCGCCAGCTCGCCGCAGCGCGCCCGCGTTTCGCCCGACGCCAGCAGGCCGGCCAGCGCGGCCCGCAGCGTGTCGGCGCGCAGGCTGCGCATGTGCAGGATTTGGCCGGCGCCGAGCGCGTGGATGCGCTGGGCGTTGTCGAACTGGTCGTGGGCGCAGGGCACCAGCAACTGCGGCACGCCGGCGCGCAGCGCCTCGGCCAGGGTGCCGATGCCGCCGTGGTAGACCAGCGCCGCCGCGTGCGGCAGCAGCGCGCGCAGCGGCAGGAAGGATTGCCACAGCACGCTGTCGGGCAGCTGCGCCGGCACCTGGTCGCGGTGCGGCGTGAGGAAGATGGCGCGCCGGCCCAATGCCTTCACGGCGCTCAGCGCGGCGGCGAAGTAGGCGGTGCCGTGCTGGTAGCCGGTGCCGGGGGTGAAGACGATGGGCGCGTCGCCGGCCGCCAGGAAGGCTTGCAGCGCCTCCGGCAACGGCGCCTCGGCTTGCGGATCGTACAGCTGGAAGCCGGCGTGGGCGAAGGGCCGCGGCCAGTCCGGCTGGGTCGGCCCGTACCAGGCCGGGAACAGGGCCACCGAGGCGTCCGCCGTGTCCATCATGTGGTCCCAGAAGCGCGACAGCGGCGCCAGGCCGAGCGCGCCGCGCGCCCGGTTCAACGTGGGCATCACCACCGGGTCCACCGTGGTGGCCTCGGCCAGGCGCCACAGCGCGGCGCGCAGCCACATCGGCATCCAGCGCGGCACCGGCGTGTAGCCCATGGTCAGCGGGTCGTGGCAGGTGCGCAGGTTGGACGGCGCCAGGTAGGCGGTGACGATGCGCAGGCCTGGCCGGCGCGCGCGCGCCAGTGCCGCCGCCGGCGCCGCACCGGGATGGACCAGCAGGACGCAGGGCGCCTCGGCCGGCAGGGCGGCGACCAGGTCCGGCAGGCGTTGCAGCGCCGCGCTCTGGGCCAGCCAGGCGGCGCTGAAGCCCTTGATGTGGTGCCACAGCAGCGGGTTGCTCAACATCGCGTCGGTCTCGTCCTTGCTGAACAGCGCATGGAAGTCGAGGCCGGCCTGGAGCACCGCCGCCTCGAAGTGCTGCGCTGCCAGCAGCGTGACCCGGTGGCCGCGCTGGCGCAGCGCGCGGCCGACGGCGATGAAGGGGAACACGTCGCCGGCGGTGCCCAGCGTGACGACCAGCACATGCGCGGGATGCGGCGAACACGGCGAGGTATGCGGCGCCATCTGCGGCGCCATGTGTGACACGCTTGGTGTGGCCGGCGGCGCGCCGACGATGGGCTTGCGGGTGGTGGTCTCGGTCATTGCCGTCCTTGGTTGGGCCTGCAGTGGGTTTGCGCCGCCAGTCTAGCGGGGTAGGCCCGGCTTCGATTGTACCGAGCCGACGTGTGCTTGCCGGTGCCGGGCTCGGCTATAATTTTCCGACCCGGCCGTTTGCGCCGCCCCCAAGAGAGTCCGCGCCATGCCCCCACAGGTCTTCGCTCCCGCCGCCCCGCTGGCCCCGCTGCTCATGCACATCATGGCGCTGCGCCTCGACGGCTGCGAGTTCCACCTGCCGGCCAGCCTGTCGCCCGGTCTGGTGTTGTACGTGCGCGGCGGCGTTAGCGTGCTCGACCCCGCCGGCATGGCGTGGCGCCGGCCGCGCTTCGAGCTGGCCGGCGCGTTCATGGCGCCGCGCCGCGCGCTCGCCGACCCCGGCACGCTGGTGCTGACGGTGCTGCTGCGTCCCGGCATGCTGCGCCAGGCGCTGGGCATCCCGGCGTGGGCACCGGACAGCGTTGGCCCGGCGCTGGAGCAGCTGGTCGATCCGGCGCGGTTGGCGCGCCTGTTGGCGGCGATGGATGCCGAGCGTCCGCTGGCCGAGTATGTCGAGCTGTTGCAGCAGTTCCTGCTGGAGACGCTGGACTGGCGTTCGGTCGCCGGCTTCGGCGCGGCCCTCCTCGCCGTGCGGCAAAAGATCTTCCTGCCCGTCGTCGAGATCGCCAGCTGGTTCGGGCTGGGCGAGCGCCAGCTGGAACGGCGCGTGCTGCAGACCTTCGGCTTGTCGCTGCGCGACGTGCGCCGGGTCAGCCGCTTCGGCTTCGCCCTGCGGCGCCTGCTGCGCCAGGGCGCGGCCGGCGGCTTGGCCGCGCTGGCCCACGACGCCGGCTACTTCGACCAGCCGCACATGGTGCGCGACTTCCGCGAGCTGGCCGGCCTGGCGCCGGCCCAGTTGCTGGCCCAGGCGGCCGGCAGCGATCCCGCCTACTGGCTGTACCGCATCGCGCCGGACGACTTCGACAAGCTGTTTTTCCAGTTCGATTGAGCCGCGCCGCGCCACTTAGCCGGCGAGGATCTCGTCGAGCGCCGCCACCAGCTGGGCGCATTCGGCGTCGGTGCCGATGGAGATGCGCAGGAACTGCTCGATGCGCGCCTGCTTGAAGTGGCGCACCAGGATGGCCCGCTGGCGCAGCGCGGCCGCCAACGCCACGGCGGCGTGCGCGGGATGGCGCACGAAGATGAAGTTGGTCTTCGACGGCAGCACCTCGAAGCCCATGGCCGCCATGCGCTCGCTCAGCGCTTCGCGCGTGGCGATGATGGCGCCGCGGGTCTGCTCGAAATACGCGCTGTCCTGCAAGGCGGCGACGGCGCCGGCGATGGCCACCTGGCCCAGCGGGTAGCAGTTGAAGCTGTTTTTGACCCGCTCCAGCCCGGCGATCAGCTCGGCGTGGCCGAGCGCGTAGCCGACCCGCAGGCCGGCCAGCGAGCGCGACTTGGAGAAGGTCTGGATCACCAGCAGGTTGTCGAAGCGCGGGATCAGCGCCGCCGCGCTGGCGCCGCCGAAGTCGACATAGGCCTCGTCGACCACCACCACCTGGTCCGGATGGGCCGCCAGCAGCGCCTCGATCTGGTCCAGCGCCAGCGCGCGGCCGGTCGGCGCGTTCGGGTTGGCGATGATGATGGCGCCGCCCGGCTGGGCGTAGTCGGCCACGTCGATCTCGAAGTCGGCGTTGAGCGGCACCACGCGGTAGTCGATGTCGTACAGCGAGCAGTAGGTCGGGTAGAAGCTGTAGCTGATGTCCGGGCACAACAGCGGCTGCTCGTGCTTGAGCAGGGCCTGGAAGGTGTGGGCCAGCACCTCGTCCGAGCTGTTGCCGACGAACACCTGGTCGCGCGCCAGGCCGAAGTGGCCGGCCAGCGCCTCCTTCAAGGCGCTGGCGTTGGGGTCGGGATACAGGCGCAGCTGGTCGGCGACGGCCTCGCGCATGGCGGCGATGGCCTGCGGCGACGGGCCGTAGGGGTTCTCGTTGGTGTTCAGCTTGACCAGCTTGGGCATGGCGACCTGCTCGCCCGGCGTGTAGGGGGTCAGGCTGTGTACGATGGGGCTCCAGAAACGGCTCATGGTGTGCTTGTGCTCTCGGCTAGGGATGGACGATGGGCAAAATCATACAGGCAATGGGCGTTTTTTTCCGGCAAGGCCGTATTTTCCTTGGAAATATGAAAAACGGCGGAGCTGCCGCGAGGCAACTCCGCCGTGGATGGGGTGAAAATTCTGCCCAGGGTCAGACCCTCAGGGTCTGACCCTCGTCGTTGCCGTGGGGTGGCGCGCGGCCTAAGGCAAGGCGACCGGCAGCTCGGGATACTCCTCCGCCAGCGCGTAGCGCACGCCGTTGACGGTGATGGCGTAGGCCGACGGTCCGCTGATCGGCAGCCGGTAGTTCAGCGTGATGGCCAGCGAGGCGCCCGGCGTCAGCGACTGCCAGCTGGGCAGGGTGAACTGGGCGTGGTTGAAGTTGGCCTTGAAGCCGCCGATGTTGTTCGGCCCCGTGTAGCCGGCCTTGGTCACCTTCAGGCCGACGCCGGACTGGTCGCTCATGTCGGCCGGCGCCGCCACCGGATAGTCGAACTCGACCACCGAGCCGCCCGGTATCGTCGTCGCCGAGTTGTTCTTCACGGTCATGACCGGGTTGATCGGGTAGTTGCTGTCGCCCAGCTTCCAGCCGCCCAGGCTGATGCTGACCTTGGCGCTGCTGGCCGGCAGCGCGCCCTCGGCGCGCAGGTTGCCGTAGGGGCCGGCGGCGCTGAAGGCGTTGAAGATCGCGCTGGTCAGGGTGGTGCCCATGAAGTACTCGCCCTTGCCGCCGTTCTTGCCGGCGTTCCAGGCGTAGTCGCCGGCCAGCTCCCAGATCATGATGCCGCCGATGTTGTTGTCGACCACGTACTGCGCCTTGGCCGCCATCGACTGCACCGTCTCGGTGGAGATGAAGACCTTCTTGGCGGCGTTCCACAACCACGGCGCGGCCATGGTGCTGCTGTAGTTGGCGACATAGCTGCCGGTCAGGGTCTTCTCGGTCACCTTGTAGGCGTCCAGGTAGTCCGGCACGATGCCCTGTTGCAGGTTGAGCGCGTGCCACAGCGGGTTGCCGCCGCCCGGCGTCGGCTTGCCGGTCGAGTCGAGGTCGTACCACAGGTTGTCGATGCCGACGGCGCCGGTGCCGCAGGTCTTCACGCCGGCGCAGGTGACGGTCGAGTTGACCAGGGCGGTAGTGCCCCACAGGCCGTTGTTGCCGCCGGTGACGTCCTTCCAGCCGCGCGTGTAGTAGGGCACGCCGATGTTGATGCGGCCGGCCTGCAAGGCGCCGCGATAGTAGCGGTAGGCCCAGTCGACATTGAGGTAGCCGATGTTGGCGTACTGGTAGGCGTTGCCGGCGCGCAGCTCGCCGTCGTTGCCGTCGTCGAACAGCGCGGCGTTCGGGCCGACGTACTGGTTCCAGGCGCCGTGCAGGTCGTAGGACATCAGGCTGGCGTAGTCCAGATACTTGAGGCCGGAGAGGTTCTCCTCGCCGCGCAGCACCCAGCCGGAGGCCGAACCGGCGATGGTCAGCAGGTAGTACTTTTTGTCGGCGACGGCGGCCGCGTCGAGCTTCTCGCGCACCGTCTTCAGCAGCACGTTGTAGCTGGCCATCAGGCCGGCCAGGCGCGGCTTGGACAGGCTGAAGTCGTTCGGGTTGCCGGCCTCGTTGTTGGTGGTCGGGTGCTCGTAGTCGACGTCGATGCCGTCGAAGAAGGTGTACTGGCGCAAGGTCGCCACCATCGAGTCGGCCAGGGTGTTGATGCCGGCCTGGTTGAGCGTGCCGTTGGCGTTGGTGGTGGCCGTGTAGAAGCCGGTCGAGCCGGCCCAGCCGCCCACCGACAGCATGATCTTCACGTCCGGATGTTTCTTCTTGTACTGCGCCAGCAGATTGAAGTGGCCCTTGTACGGCAAGGCCGGGTCCATCGCGGCGGCGGGGATGGCGGGCCAGCTCAGGCCGGTGTCCGGGTTGTCGGCGCCGCTGCCCAGCTGTACTTTCGAGGTGGCGGTGTCGACGGCGGCGAAGGCGTAGTTGACGTGGGTCACCTTGTCCCAGGGGATGTCGCTGACCAGGTAGGACGGGCTGCCGTCGACGCCGGTGCGCCAGCTGGTGAAGTAGCCGACGATGCGCCGCTTCAGGCCGTGCGCCAGCACTTCGCGGCCGTCGGCGTCGTACACGCCGCAGTAGGGCACGGCGGTCACCGGCGAGGCCAGGCCGTCGGGACGGCAGGGCACCTTGGACGGGGTGGGCGTCGGCGTCGGGGTGGGCGGCGTCGGAGTCGGCGGCGTCGGCGTCACGTTGCTTTCCTCCCACGGTCCCCATTGCGAGGCGCCGGGCACGTCGCCCTGGGTCCACCACTTGGCGGTGTAGGTCTTGCCGTTGTATTGCACGCAGTTGCCCTGGGTGTAGACGGCGCTGGCCAGCCAGGCGCTGCACGACAGCGTGGTGCCGCCGGCCAGCAGCTTCGGCGTGGCGGTGGTGTTGGCGTTGTCGCCGCCGCCGCCGCAGGCGCTCAGCGCGACGCCGAGCAGGGCGATCAACAGACGATTGCTGTGAAAGTTCATGGTGGGTCTCCGATATTGGTTTTGGTATTGCTTGGGGCTAGATCAGAAATCGTGATCGGCCGGGTAGTTGCTGTAGAAGTCGTTGTCCCAGCGGAAGTTGGTGGCCGAGATCGTCACCGAGATGTCCAGGCCCTCGACGAAGTGCCACCAGCCGACCGGCAGGAAGAGGATCTCGCCCGGCTCCAGCACGCAGTCGATCACCTGCGCGTGGGCCATGGCGGGGAAGCGTTGCAGGTCGATGTGGCGGCCGTCCACATCGGTGAAGCAGTGGCGCTGGTTGTAGATGTTGGGCAGCTCCCACGGCGCCACCAGGCGCACCCGCTTGCGGCCGATCATCTGCATCATGAAGATGTTGTTCAGGTCGTGGTGGAAGGGGGTGATGGTGCCGGCCGGACCGCACCAGAAGAAGCCACGGTTGTCCGGGTTCGGCGCCAGGTAGTCGGGCAGGGTCGGCACGTCCTGCCACAGCTCGATCAAGGCCTCGCGGTTGAGCGAGTCGTTGTTGGCGGTCATGTAGAAGTCGTTGCTGTGGCCGCTGTCGCGCACCAGGTCGACGTACTCGCCGAAGCTGAGCCGGCGCTTGTGGGCCACGCTGTTCTCCTCGTAGCGCGGATCGGCCTCGCGGCCGAACTGCACCTCGACCATGCGCTCGCCGAACTGGCGCTGGAAGTAGTCCAGGCTCCAGCGCTGGCGCGCCGCGTTGTCGTCCAGCATGCCGGTGAGGATCACCGGCCGGTTGGCGGCGTAGTGCTCGCGCAGGAAGGTCTCGCCGGACAGGGCGGCGCGCCGCTCCACCCGCGGCGGCACCAGCTTGCCCAGCTTGGCGGAGATGGCCAACACCCAGTCGCGCTTGGCCATGCGGTTGTGCAGCCGGCGCGCGCCCTGCAGGTAGGGGCTGCGCAGGGCGGCGTCGATCTCCGCCTTGGCGTCCGGCACGCCTTGCTTGAGCAGGATCTGCGCCAACGCCGTCGGATGGCTGCCCAGCATCAGGTTTTCGGCGATCCAGCGGCGCCAGTCGTCGCTCAGTTGCGGCCGGGCCGGCGCCTGGTGTTGCTGGCGGCGCGCGTTGCTTGCTTGCGGTTTCATAGGACTCCCATCGGAAAGGATGTGGCCGGTAGTGGCCCGAGCCGGCCCGAACCGGCCCGGGCCGGATGGATCAGCGGCCCTTCCACACCTCGCTGGTCAGGGCGCCGCTGGCGTCGCCGTCCAGTTCCCACGAGAAGGCGCCGCGCAGGCCCTGGTCGCGCATGTATTGCATCTTGACGCCGATCACGCTCTCGTCGTCATAGCTCCACCATTCGCCGCCCGAGGTCAGCAGGAACAATTGCTTGGTGGCCGGGTGGTACCAGCGCGTGCCGACCTTGTTCTTGAGCACCTTGTAGTCGTCGATGCCGGCCTCGTAGGTGCCGGCCGCGCCGCCCGCCGTGGCCTGGTACAGGCCGTTGCCGTTCGGCCCCGCCGCCACGCCCTTCCAGCCGCGTCCATAGAAGGGCACGCCGAGCAGGATCTTGTTGCGCGGCATGCCGGCCGCCACCAGCGCACTGATGCCGTCGTGGGTGTTGTACTTGGCCAGGTTGCCGGTGGCCGGATCGGCCGGGTCGTGGTACAGCGGCGAGTGGAAGTTGGTGGTGTTTTCCCAGCCGCCGTGGAAGTCGTAGGTCATCACGTTGACCCAGTCCATGTACTGGCTGTACAGCGCCGGTTCGGTCTGGGCGATCTTCTCGGCGCCGGCGCCGATGGCGGCGGTCAGCGCGTAGCGCTTGCCGTCGATGGCGCCCTGGGCGTCGAGCTGGGCGCGGAACTCGGCCATCAACAAGGTGAAGTTGTGCTTGTCGTTGACCGTGTCCACCGTGTTGTAGGGCTGGCCGCCGCCGCCCGGGTATTCCCAGTCGATGTCGATGCCGTCGAACACGCCCTTGGCCGCGCCGGGGCCGCCCCGGCCGTCCTGCAGCGGCAGGTCGCCGGCGATGAACTGCTTGACGCAGGAACGCGCCAACTGCTTGCGCAGCGCGTCCGTTTTGGCCGCCGCCGAGAACTGCTTCGACCAGGTCCAGCCGCCCAGCGAGATGAACACCCGCAGGTTCGGGTGGGCCGCCTTGAGCAGTTTCAACTGCGCGAAGTTGCCGGTCAGCTTGGCGTCCCAGGGAATGGTCTTGCCGTCGACGGTGCGCGCCGGCTGGCGCTGGTAGTCGGCGAAGGCGTCGCCGCCGGTGCCGGCGCTGGCCGGTGGCGGCGACTCGTTGCCGGTCTCGGTGCGCGTGACCATGTCGCATTCGTAGCCGCCGTTCTTGGCGTAGACGTTGCCAAAGGCGTAGTTGATGAAGCTCAGCTGGTCGGCCACGCTGGTCTGCACGCCGTTCACCGGGGTTTTGGTGGTGTGGATGTCGGCCACCTCGTAGCCACGGCCGTAGACGCCCCATTGGGCGAAGTAGGAGCCGATCTCGCGGCCGCCGATCGGGGTGGGCGTCGGCGTCGGCGTCGGCGGGGTTGGCGTCGGTGTCGGCGTGGGCGGCGTCGGCGTTGGCGTCGGGGTTGGCGGGGTGGGTGTCGGCGTTGGCGTCGGCGTCACGCCGGACTCGGCCCACGGCCCCCATTGCTCGGTGCCGGGCACGTTGCCCTGGGTCCACCACTTGGCGGTGTACAGCTTGCCCTGGTAGCTGACGCAGTTGCCGGCCGTGTAGACCTGGTTGGCCACCCAGGCGGCGCAGCTGTCGGCCAGCGTGGCGCCTTGCGCCAGCAGCTTGTTGGCCGGCGTCTGCTGGTCGGCGCCACCGCCGCCGCAGCCGGCCAGCATGGCGCCGACCAGCGCCGTGATGAGTCCAGTTGCTGTTTTTTGATAGTGCATTGTCGTCTCCCTGTTCGTCAGAACTGTTGGTCCCGTTCCGCCGGCAAGCCGCAGCCACTGCGGTTTTCCGGCACGGTGGGACGAGGATGGGACGCGTGAAAGTGGTAGTCAAGTGGTTTCAAGTACCCCTGTTTTTAGTAATACCAGAGCCAATTTTGGTCTTGTGTTTTTGGACGAAAAAGCGCCTCGGACGGGGCGGAAAGTCATGACCGGAAGCGGTGGCCGGCACGTCGGCGGCGGCCCTGTTCGCCGGGCTGGCGCTCCGGGTGTAATTGTTAAATTTTACTTTTTCAAACTGTGTCATAAGCAAGTAAGTTTATTGCTCGACAAGGAAGTGTTTCGCGGAAACTAGTACCAATTTAAAAAATTTAACAAAGTGGTATGCCCGCCGTTTTCGGCGCCGGCGCCTCGGGCGCTCAAAAGATAGCAAAAAGAGTTATTTTTTTCTTAAAAAATCGTATAAAATGCCGCCGGGAAACTTTTGCTTACCAGGGGCATGCATGGAATTGGTTTATAGAAAAGAAAAGACGCTGTTCGTCTTGATGTTGGTGTTGTCGTTGCTGTTGTGGGCCGCGCTGCTGGTCGGCACGGCCGGCATGGTGGCGCTGTATATGTTGCTGTTTTTCGTTTCCTACTGTTTCGCCCAGTCGGCCCTGGTGTCCTATTTGAAGGGCACCGGCGTCAAGATCACCGCGCAGCAGTTCCCCGACCTGAAGGCGCGCATCGACGCCTGCTGCGCCCGGCTCGACGTGGAGCAGGTGCCGGACGCCTATCTGCTGCAGATGGGCGGCGTGTTCAACGCCTTCGCCACGCGGTTTTTCGGCCAGCATTTCATCGTGCTGTATTCGGACGTGGTCGACGCGCTGGAGGATAAGCCGGACGCGATCAATTTCTACATCGGCCACGAGCTCGGCCATATCAAACGCAAGCATCTGCGCTGGGCCACCCTGCTGGCGCCGGCCGCGGCGCTGCCGCTGCTGGGCGCGGCCTATGCGCGGGCGCGCGAGTACACCTGCGACCGCCACGGCTTCCACGCCTGCGACGACCTGGCCAGCGCCCAGTTGGGCCTGGCCGCGCTGGCGGCCGGCGGCAAGCGCTGGCGCGACATGAGCATCAGCAACTACGTGGCGCAGGCGCGCGAGTCGTCCGGCTTCTGGATGTCCTTCCACGAGCTGGTCGGCGACTACCCCTGGCTGGTCAAGCGCATGGCGGTGATGCGCGGCCTGGCGCAGGGCAAGGAGATCGAGCAGCCGGCGCGCAGCGGCGTGGCGTATCTGCTGGCGCTGTTGGTGCCACGGCTGGGCGTGGGCGGCGGCGGCGGCTCGCTGCTGGCGGTGCTGGCGCTGGTCGGCGTCATGGCCGCCGTCGCGCTGCCGGCCTACCGGGACTACGAGGCGCGCGCCAGGATGGGCCGCGCCGTCGCCGTCGGCCACGAGGCCACCGCCGCCGTCGAGCGCTATTTCTACGCCAACGGCAAGGCGCCGGCCACGCTGGAGCAGGCCGGTTTCGCCCTGGCCGACCCCAGCCACGCCGTGCAGGACCTCAGCGTGGACGCCGGCAACGGCGTGGTGCGCGTGTTCCCGTCCGACCTGAGCTATCGCGGCAAGGCCATTGCGTTCACGCCCAGCCTGGACGAGAATAAGAAGGTGGCCTGGCGCTGCGCCAGCGAGGAGATTCCCGCCAAGCTGTTGCCGGAGGAGTGCAAGCAGCGCTGAGGCCCCGTAACCCCGCAAAGGAAACCCGATTTGAGCCTTGCCCTGGAAGTCGCCGCCAACGCGGTCATGACGTTGTCGATCGTGCTGGCGGGGCGCAACAACGCCCATTCCTGGTGGCTCGGCGTGGTCGGCTGTTCGATGTTCGCCCTGCTGTTCTACAGCGTCAACTTGTACGCCGACGTGGCGCTGCAACTGTTCTTCATCGTCACCTGCGTGATCGGCTGGCTGCAATGGCGCCGTGGCGGCGCCGGCGCCGCCTTGCCGATCACGCGCGTGCGCGCCGGCGCGCTGGCCGCCATGGTGCTGCTCGGCATTGCCGCCACCGCCGCCTACGGCCTGATGCTGCACCAGTTCACCCAGGCCTACGCCCCCTTCATCGACTCGGCCGTGCTGGTGTTCAGCATCATCGCCCAGCTGCTGCTGATGGGGCGGCGGCTGGAGAACTGGCCGTTTTGGTTGCTGGTCAACACCATCTCGGTGCCGCTGTACTTCAACCGGGGCCTGCATCTGACGGCGCTGCTGTACGCCGCCTACTGGCTCAACGCCATCGTCTCCTGGTACTTCTGGCGCCGCCAGATGGCGGCCCAGGCCCTGGCCGTGGCGGACGCGGCCAGCGTGCCGGCCGCGCCGCCGCGCCAGGCCGCCGGCCTTTAGATCCAAATCGTATATACAAGGAACAAATGATTCGTTCCGACAAGCAATAGCGGCCGGTATAGTGCAATCTCCCTTGCACCACCGGCCTTTTGTTATGTTGCGTTCCACCCTGATCCTGTCCCGCCCTGACCGTCACGTCCTGTACATGCTTTGCATGGCGCAGTGCATGTGTAGCGTCGCCTAACACCTTACCCCCGTAGTCGGCGGCAGCCCGCCGCAATCCACTGCAAACCCGCGCAATACCCGCACCGACCCACCAGGCCGGCAGGGCTGTGCACGCCCTTTTTCCACCGGAAGAGGGCGCCAAACCCACCAAGAGGAAACCATGTTCAAGCCACTCAGCATCAGTTTAGCCATCGCCGCCGCCTTCCCGCAGCTCGCCTACGCCGACGAACCGGCGCGCGTCGTCGTCACCGGCTCCAACATCCGCGTCAGCGAGAAGGAGGGCGCCAGCGCCGTCCAGGTGATCAGCGCCAAGGACATCGCCGCCAGCGGCAAGTCGAGCATCGCCGACGTGCTGCGCGCCATCTCGGCCAACAGCGGCAACAGCTACAACGAACAGTACACCGGCAGCTTCTCGGCCGGCACGGCCGGCCTGTCGCTGCGCGGCCTGGGGCAGAAGAACACGCTGATCCTGGTCAACGGCAAGCGCGTCAGCCCCTACGCCACGGCGCAGGATTTGCAGGAGGTGTTCGTCGACCTGAACAGCCTGCCGATGGAGTCGGTGCAGCGCATCGAGGTGCTGAAGGACGGCGCCTCCTCGGTCTACGGCTCGGACGCGGTGGCCGGCGTGGTCAACATCATTTTGTATAAGGAATTCAAGGGTACCGAGCTGAGCGTCAAGGGCGGCGCCTCGACCCAGGGCAGCGGCCAGACCGAGAAGAGCGCGGCGCTGCAGACCGGCTTCGGCAGCCTGGCGCAGGACGGCTACAGCGTGGTCTTCTCGCTCGACGCGCAGCAACGCAGCAAGCTGCAGCAGTCGGACGTCGACTGGATGGCCGGCAACGACTGGCGCGGCCGGGCCAACGGCTCGCTGGCGTGGACGCCGACCAACTACTACGGCACGGACGCCACCAAGCTGCTGGGCGGCCTGCAGGGGCCGCTCGAGCAGAAACCCTACGGCGACATCACCGAGGGCAAGAGCGGCCTGGTGCAGGCCTACAACCCGGCGCAGTACAAGACGCTGATCCCGGGCATCTCGCGGGTGCACTCGGCGCTGCGCGGCACCTTGCGCCTGAACCAGGACAGCGAGGCCTACGCCGACCTGCTGTACAGCCACTCGCGCGCCGACCAGACCTTCGGCGCGCCGCTCACCGTCAGCAACGGCAGCCTGCGCGCCTGGAACAACACCTTGCAGAAACTCGACAACATCAGCGTCACGCTGCCGGTCGGCCATCCGAACAACCCGGGCGGCAAACCGCAGCCGATCAGCGCCACCCTGTTCGACCTGGGCCCGCGCCTGAAGTCCGACAAGGTCGACTTCTACCGCGTGCTGACCGGCCTGAAGGGCACGCTGGCCGGCTGGGAATACGACGCTTCGGTGGGCCGTTCGGCCAGCAAGCTGGAGGAGACGGTGCAGAACTTCGTCAACCGCTACGAGTTCGAGAAAGTGCTGGCCGACGGCAGCTACAACTTCGCCGACCAAGCGAAGAACAGCGAGGCGGTGCGCCAGCGCCTGCGCCTGTCGACACTGCGGCCGGCCGAGTCCAAACTGACCACGCTCGACGTCAGCGCCGCGAAGGACCTGTTCGAGCTGCCGGCCGGCCCGCTCGGCTTCGCCGTCGGCAGCCAGTGGCGCCGCGAGGAGATGAACTCGGACACCTCGACGGCCGTGCTGTCGGGCACCGAGCTGCGGCCGGCGATCAATATCATCAAGGGCACGCGCGACGTGGCGGCCGTGTTCGCCGAGTTCAACGCGCCCGTCGTCAAGGACCTCAACGTCAACGTGGCCGGCCGCGCCGACCACTACAGCGACTTCGGCAGCGCCTTCTCGCCCAAGGCCAGCGTGCGCTACCAGGCGGCCCAGTGGCTGCTGCTGCGCGGCACCGTGTCGCGCGGCTTCCGCGCGCCGTCGCTGCCGGAGATCACCAACAGCACCTCGGTCAGCTACGGCCCGGTGATCGACGCCAAGGACCCGATCACGCCGAAGCAGCCGCGCAGCGTCACCAACATCACCCGCGCCAACGACCAGCTGCGTCCCGAGCGCTCCAACAATCTGAACCTGGGCCTGGTGATCGCGCCGAGCAGCAACAGCAGCGTCGGCCTCGACTACTACCGCATCAAGACGCGCGGCGTGATCGGCACCGATTCGGTCGAGACCATTTTGGCCAACGAGGCACGCTTCCCCGACAAGGTCAGCCGCGACGCCGAGGGCCGCATCATCACCCTGTACAAGCAATACGCCAACCAGGGCGACCGCGAGGCCAGCGGCATCGACCTCGACCTGCGCCAGCGCTTCGACCTGCGGCAGAACGGCAAGCTGAGCCTGAACGCCCAACTGAGCAAGGTGTTCAAGTTCTCGGCTCCGCTATCCGAGGGCGAGCCGCTGAGCAACGGCGCCGGCAACAACTACTTCGGCTCGATCCCGAAATGGCGCGGCGTGACCTCGGCCACCTGGGACATTGGCAACTGGAGCAGCACACTGACCTGGAACTACGTCGACGGCTACGACCAGACCAAGGCCGCCCGTCCCGGCGAGCGCGTCGCTTCGGTCGCCACCTTCGACGCCAACGTGGCGTGGCAGCTCACGCCGGCCGCCACCGTCAGCCTGATCGTGCAGAACCTGACCGACCAGCGGCCGTCGTGGGACTCGTCGGCCAGCAGCTTCTTCGACTTCACCCAGGCCGATCCGCGCGGCCGCTTCGCCTCGGTCAAGCTGACCTACAAGTTCTGAGCGGACCAGGGCTGAACGCCTGACGGGCGGGCGGGGGCGGGGTGCCCCTGCCGCCCGCCCGTTTTTTGCATTCAGAAGTAAATCTGATAAATACACAAAAATATACTGTTTGTATGATGGATCGTTCTGTTCTCTAATGGTTGCATTAAAAAAGTAAACCCCAGAGGAGACAAGATGGACACAGGCAAGGCAATCGATATTCCGGCATTGATCGACAAGGGCAAGACCGGCCGCTTCCAGGCCGGCGTGCTGTTGCTGTGCGGCCTGTGCGTCATCATGGACGGCTTCGACGTGCAGGCGATGGGCTATGTGGCGCCCGCCATCATCCACGACTGGGGCGTCAGCAAGGCCAGCCTCGGCCCCGTGTTCGGCGCCGGCCTGTTCGGCATGCTGGTCGGCTCCTTGCTGTTCAGCCTGCTGGCCGACCGCGTCGGCCGCCGCCCCGTGCTGATCGCCGCCACCCTGTTCTTCTCCGTCTGCATGCTGGCCACGCCGTCGGCCACCAGCCTGTTCCAACTCGAACTGATCCGCTTCATCACCGGCCTGGGCCTGGGCGCGGTGATGCCCAACGCCATGGCCCTGGCCGGCGAATACAGCCCGGCGCGCCGCCGCGTCACCCTGATGATGATGGTGTCCTGCGGCTTCACCGTCGGCGCCGTGGCCGGCGGCCTGCTGTCGGCGGCGCTGATCCCGGCCTTCGGCTGGCACTCGGTGTTCTATGTCGGTGGCGCCGTGCCGCTGGTGATCGGTCTGCTGATGCTGGCCTACTTGCCCGAGTCGCTGCAGTTCCTGGTGTTGCGCGGCAAGGTCGAGCAGGTCGGCAAATGGCTGGCGCGCATCGACCCGCAACTGCGCATCGACGCCGGCACGCGCTACCTGGTCAACGAGAAGCAGCGCGCCGGCGCCAGCGTGGCCCAGCTGTTCCGCGAGGGCCGCGCCCGCACCACCCTGCTGCTGTGGGTGGTCAACTTCATGAATTTGCTCAACTTCTACTTCCTCTCCAACTGGCTGCCCAGCATCGCCAAGGACGCCGGCCTGTCGACCCAGACGGCGGTGCTGGCCGGCACCGTGCTGCAGGTCGGCGGCACCATCGGCACCCTGACCATGGGCCAGTGGATCGACCGCGCCGGCTTCCAGCGCGTGCTGGTGCCGTCCTTCCTGGTCGCCGCCGTCGCCATCGCCCTGATCGGCCGCGCCGACGCCTCGCTGGCCCTGCTGTTCTGCGCCATCTTCGTCACCGGCTTTTGCATCGTCGGCGGCCAGCCGGCCGTCAACGCGCTCGCCGCCCAGTACTATCCGACCACGCTGCGTTCGACCGGCATCGGCTGGAGCCTGGGCGTGGGCCGCATCGGCTCGATCGTCGGCCCGGTGCTGGGCGGCCAGCTGATCGGCATGAACTGGCCCAACAGCAGCATCTTCCTGCTGGTCGCCGTGCCGGCCCTGCTGTCGGCCGGCATGCTGTGGCTGATGGCGGCGCGCGACACGCGCGGCGCCGGCCAGGCGCCGGCCGCCGTGGCGGAGTGAGCCGCGGCGCCTAGCACGGCAAGCTTTCAATCCGCTATCGACGCGCAAAAAAACGCACTCCGCACAACACTCGGCGGCATATCTGTCGACAGCCGGACGCGGCGGTTTTATGATGGTCGAGTTGGCATTAGGGAAACTTCCTTTGCCGGCCACCGTCATCGCCGCGTCCGTCGGCGAGCGGCCACACAGCGGGGAGACGCCATGAAGTGGTTTTACGATTTGAACATCGCACGCAAGCTGACCTTGGCCTTCGCCGTCGTCATCGCGATGACCTGTTTCCTCGGCGTGTTCTCGATCGGCCAGTTGGTCAAGGTCAACCAGGCCTCGACCGACATCGCCACCAACTGGATGCCGGCGGTGCGCTACCTGGGCCAGATGCAGACCTCGCTGTCGCGCTTCCGCATCTCCGAGGCGACCCACATCCTGCTGGCCGAGGAGGCCGAGATGGCCGCCACCGACAAGTCGATGGCCTCGCGCGTCGAGACCTTGCGCAAGCAACAGGCCAGCTACGCCGCGCTGGTTTCCGAGCAGGAGGAGAAGCGCATCTACGCCGAGTTGCAGAAGGCGCTCGACGCCTACATGGCGCAGAGCGGCAAGCTGGCCGCGTTGTCGCACGAGGGCAAGAAGGACGAGGCGCGCGCGCTGTTCCGTGGCGAGTCGAACAAGGTGTTCCGCCAGGTCAACGAGCAGCTCGACGCCCTGGTCAAGATCAACGACGAGGGCAGCGCCGCCTCCAACACCTCGGCCAGCGCCACCTTCGCCATGTCGCGCAATCTGATCATCACCATCCTGCTGGCGCTGATCGGCGTCGGCCTGGCGCTGGCGCTGTTCGTCGCCCGCACCGTCGCCGTGCCGCTGCGCGAGGCGGTGGCGATCGCCCGGCGCGTCGCCGACGGCGACCTGAGCGGCCACATCGTCGCCCACAGCACGGACGAGACGGGCCAGCTGATGCACTCGCTCAAGGCGATGAACGACAGCCTGCTGCGCGTGGTCGGCGAGGTGCGCAGCGGCACCGACACCATCGCCACCGCCTCGGCGCAGATCGCCAGCGGCAACCTCGACCTGTCGAGCCGCACCGAGGAGCAGGCCAGCTCGCTGGAGCAGACCGCCTCGGCGATGGAGCAGCTGACCTCGACGGTGCGGCAGAACGCCGACAACGCGCGCCAGGCCAACCAGCTGGCGCAGTCGGCCTCGGGCACGGCCAGCGACGGCGGCAGGGTGGTCGGCCAGGTGATCGAGACGATGGAGTCGATCAGCGCCTCGTCGCGCAAGATCGTCGACATCATCAGCGTGATCGACGGCATCGCCTTCCAGACGAATATCTTGGCGCTCAACGCCGCCGTCGAGGCGGCCCGCGCCGGCGAGCAGGGCCGTGGCTTCGCGGTGGTCGCCTCGGAGGTGCGCAACCTGGCCCAGCGCAGCGCGGCGGCGGCCAGGGAGATCAAGGAGTTGATCGTCGACTCGGTCGGCAAGGTCGACTCCGGCACCAGCCTGGTGCAGCAGGCCGGCAGCACCATGAGCGAGGTGGTGGCCAGCGTGCGCCGCGTCAGCGACGTGGTGGCCGAGATCTCGGCGGCCAGCCAGGAGCAGAGCACGGGCATCGAGGAGGTCAACAAGGCGATCACCCAGATGGACGAGGTGACCCAGCAGAACGCCGCGCTGGTGGAGGAGGCGGCCGCCGCCGCCTCGTCGCTGCAGGAGCAGGCCGCCAAGCTGGCGGCGGTGGTCAGCGTGTTCCAGCTGGACGGACGCGGCGCGGCGCCACGGCTGCGCTGAGGGCGCGCGATAGTCAAAGGAAATTCAAAGGAAATTCAAAGGAAATTCAAAGGAAATTCAAAGGAAATTCAAAGGAAATTCATGGAATATCGACGCTAACAACAACAAGAAACAACAAGAATCCGTCCGGCGCGCCAGCGCCGGCCGCTGCCGCCGGGGGGCTTCAGTCCTCCGGCGGTTTTTTATGTTGCTGCATCGACAGGCGGTAGGCGCTGGGGGTGACGCCGATGCGCTCGCGGAAGGCGGTGGCGAAGTTGCCGGCGTTGTTGAAGCCGATCAGCAGGGCGATGTCCTGCACGTCGATCTCGCTCTCGCGCAGCAGTTGCACGCCACGGCGGATGCGCTCCTCGCGGATGAAGGCGAACACCGTCATGCCGGTCTGCTCGCGGAACACCTGCGACAGTTTTTCGCGGTAGGTGCCGACGCTGCGGGCGATCTCGGCCAGGCTGGGCAGGGCCGCCAGGTTGTCGGCGATCAGGCGCTTGACGGCGCGCACCAGCACCGCGTCCGGGTCGGCCGCCTGGCCGGCGGCGGCGGCGGCGCCGGGCCGCTGCACCAGGTTCAGGTGGACGTGGATGCGCGCCGCCAGCTCGCCCGGCGAGAACGGCTTGGAGACGTAGTCGACGCCGCCGATCGACAGGCCCATGATGCGCTCCTCGTCGGCGTCGGCGCCGCTGAGGAAGATCACCGGGATGTCGCGCGTGGCCGGGTTGGCCTTGAGCAGGCGGCAGGCGGTGTAGCCGTCCATATTGGGCATGCGCACGTCGAGCAGGATCAGGTCCGGCTGCTTGGCCAGCGCCAGTTGGTAGCCCTGCAGGCCGTTGAAGGCGACCGAGATGCGGTAGGGCAACTCGCCCAACAAATCCATCAGCATGCGCTGCTCGAACGCGGAGTCGTCCACGATCAGGATATGGCGCACGGTCGATTCGTTGCTTGGAAACATGATCAATTTGCTACGTTAACTGGAAGTGTGTTGCGTATTATGCCTATCTTTCCATTTTTTTTAATAGTTTTCTCTGCATCCAAAACCGCTGTCTCGCCCAGCAAAAGCAGGCATTTTACGAATGGACAATAATGACTTTGCGAAAGCGGTGACTCTGCCGTCACCCCGCAATCTCACCCGCATCAGCACCGGAACGGAGTCCCCCATGAAACATACCGATTTTGGCCGCATGCCCTGTCCGATCGCCCGCAGCTTGGGGAAGGTCGGAGAGTGGTGGAGTATCCTGATTTTACGCGATGCCTTCTATGGCTTGTCGCGCTTCGACGAATTCGAGAAGAGCCTGAAGATCGCGCCGAACATGCTGACGCGCCGTCTGGCCGGGCTGGTCGAGGGCGGCCTGATGGAGCGCCGCCAGTACAGCGCCCGACCGCCGCGTTACGAATACGTGCTGACCAAGTCCGGCCGCGCCTTCAAACCGGTGCTGCTGGCCTTCATCGCCTGGGGCAACGACCATCTGGCGCCGGAGGGCGCCAGCCTGCTGGTGGTCAGCCGCGAGACCGGCAAGCCGGCCGACCAGGTGTTGGTCGACGCCAACAGCGGCCTGGCCATCAACGACGAGGACTATATGTTCGCGCCGGGACCGGCCGCCTCGGAGAACATGCGTTCGCGCCTGATCGAGGTCGGCAAGCACGCCTGAGCTTGGGTTGAAGCCCGCCCGGGCCCCGGGCGGGCCGGGCCGGACCTCCACCCGGGAGGCCGGCTCCAGTTGTGCGTAGGCGGCGCCGGCGATCCCGCCCGGCGCCGTTTTGCCGGGCGCGCCGCACAGCGCGTGGCCGAACTCCCCGTCGATCCAAGGGAACGCGCCGACCCGGCCCGGGCGCGCCGCGCCGATGCCATCGCGCGAAAAATACATTTTTTCGATCTCGACAGCATAGAGCAAAAGCCCGCGCTTACAATGGCCTGCCATGCTCGATATCCTCGCCGTCACCTTCCCCTTCTTCGCCCTCGTGCTGTGCGGCTATGTGGCGGTGCGCCGTGGCATGCTGCCGCTGGTCGCCATTCCCGGCATGAACAGCTTCGTGTTGTACTTCGCGCTGCCCTGCATGTTGTTCCGCTTCGGCGCGGCGACCCCGCTGGCCCAGCTGCTCGACCCCGGCCTGTTCGCCGTCTACCTGCTGTGCGCGCTGCTGATGGTCGGCCTGACCATGGCCGCCACGCTGAGCCACCGCATCGCTTGGAACGACGCCGCCTTCGGCGCCCTGGTGGCGGCCTTCCCCAACACCGGCTTCATGGGCGTGCCGCTGCTGCTGGCGCTGCTCGGGCCGCGCTCGTCGGGGCCGGTGATCCTGACCATCGCCGTCGACATGGTCATCACCAGCTCGCTGTGCATCGCCCTGTCGCGGGTCGGCAGCGGGCGCGGCCGCGGCGCCGTGCTGGCCGCGCTGCGCGGCATGCTGGCCAACCCGATGCCCTGGTCCATCGTGCTCGGCGCGCTGGCCTCGGCGCTCGGCCTGGCCCTGCCCGGCCCGCTGCAGCGCAGCGTCGCCATGCTGGCCGACGCCGCCTCGCCGGTGGCCCTGTTCACCATCGGCGCGGTGCTGGCCCGCTCGCAGATGGCCAGCGCCGACGCCACGCCGCTGCGCGAGTACGTGCCGGTGGCGCTGAAGAAGCTGGTGCTGCATCCGCTGCTGATGCTGGCGCTGGGCCACGCCGCCATCCGCCTCGGCCTGCCGCTCGAGCCCTTCGCCTTGAACACCGTGGTGCTGGTGGCCTGCCTGCCGAGCGCCAGCAACGTCGCCATGTTGTCGGAACGCTACGGCGCCGACACCGGCCGCATCGCGCGCATCATCCTGGTCTCGACGGCGATATCGTTTTTTACATTTTCCGCCGCCGTGACGCTGTTGCGTTAGCCGCGCGGGCTTCCCAACAGGTCAATCATTGTTTCCATGTGGAATCAACATTTGTCTTTGATATCAAGCACTTGAGTCCTTCCACCGGCCGCAAAGCCGCAGCGCCAGCGGCTTGCCGGCCAAACTGTGAAATAATGCGGATGCGCGTGTAAATGCGCATGAGCAAGAAAACCGTGCCGCCGGGGCCGGATCCGGGGTCCCCGTCGCGACACAACAGCTTGAGGAATTGATTTAGTGGAAATGTTTGCGCTCGATGAAGAGTTGGCGCAGTGGAATGCGGCGCTGCCCTCGTCCGAGGGTGCTGCGCGGCTGACACTGCTGGCCCAGCTCGCCTGGCACAGCCGCCAGCGCGATCCCGCGCGGGCGCAGGGCTGGGCGGCCGAGGCGGCGCCCCTGCTGGCCGCGCTGGCCGAGGCGCAACGTTTCCCCGTGCAGGCCCGCCTCGAGCTGGTCGGCGCCGAGGCGCACTGGCTGGCCGGCGCGCTCGACGCCGCGCAGGGCCAGGCCGAGCACGCGCTGGGGCTGTTCGAGCACTGCGCCGACCCGCGCGGCCGCGCCGACGCCCACTGGCTGCTGGCCTGGATCGCCAACGACCGCGGCGACCCGGGCCGCGGCGACGCCGCGCTGGCCAGCGCCGCCGCCAGCGCGCGCGCCGCCGGCGACCCGCTGCGCGCCGACGTGATCGACGCCGCCGCCGCCATCTTCGACGTGTTCGGCGACGTCCACAGCGCCACCGCGCGCTGGGGCCAGCGCTTCGCCGCCGAGCCGGACCCGGCGCAGCCGGTGGCGGCCGGCTGGATCAGCGACTACCACGGCACCCGCGCCTTCCAGGCCAGCGACTACGGCCGCGCCATCGGCCACCTGATGCACAGCTACGAGGCGGCCATGGGCAGCGGCCAGCGGCGCCGCGCCATCATCGTCGCCACCAACATCGGCAACGCCTTCACCAGCCTGAACGCGCACGACGCCGCGCTCGAATGGATGCAGCGCGGCCTCGACCTGGCGCGGCCCACCGGCTGGCCGCTGAGCATCGGCCTGTGCCTGATGCAGACCGCCGAAACGCTGCGCCAGCTGGGCCAGCGCGAGGCCGCCCAGGGCCTGCTGCGCGAGGCGCTGCACACGCTGGCGCCGCTGGCCGGCTCGCGCGCCTACGCCATCGCGCTCGAGTACCAGGGCGACCTGGCGCTCGACCTGGGCAACTACAACGCCGCCCTCGACAGCTTCGCCCGCCTCGGCGAGCGCGGCGACGCGCTGCGCCAGTCCGACTTCCAGAGCAGCGCGCGGCGCGGCCAGGCGCACGCCCTGTCGCAGCTGGACCGGCCGGCCGACGCGCTGGCCGTCGCCAACACCGCGCTGGCGCTGGCCTGCGAGCACGGCGACGCCTCCAACCAGATCGCCGCGCTCAGCGTGCTGGCGCGCATCCACGCGCGCCACCGGCTGGCGCCGCCGGCCGACATGGCCGCGCCCAACGCCGTGCTGCACTACCTGCAACTGGCGCTGGCCACCGCCGCCACCATCGACGGCTACGCCGTGCCCGGCGCGCTGCTCGACGCCGCCGCGCGCGAGCACGCCGCCATCGGCGACTACGCCACCGCCTACCAGATCGCGCTGCAGGCCAGCGCGGCGCGCGACCAGACCCACAGCCAGCAGGCCACCAACCGCGCCATCGCCATGCAGGTGCAGTACCAGACCGAGCGCGCCCAGACCGAGGGCGAGCACCACCGCCAGCTGGCCGCCGCCGAGGCGCAGCGCGCCGAGGTGCTGCAGCAGACCAGCGCCACCCTGCAGCACCTGAGCGCGATCGGCCAGGAGATCACCGCCCACCTCGACGCGGCGGCGGTGTTCCGCGCCCTCGACCGCCACGTCCACGGCCTGCTCGACGCCACCCACTTCTCGATCTTCCTGCTCGAGCCGGACGGCCAGTCGCTGCGCTGCGCCTTCGGCGTCGAGGCGGGCAAGCCGCTGCCGGCCATCCGCTTCGCGCTGGGCGACCCCAGGGCCAACAGCGCGCGCTGCGTGCGCGAGCGGCGCGAGCTGCTCATCGAGCTGGCCGCCGACGGCGCCACGCCGAACCTGATCCCCGGCACGCTGCCGACCCTGACCCTGTTGTTCGCGCCGCTGCGCGTCGGCGAGCGCGTGCTCGGCGCGATGACGGTGCAGTCGCTGCACGCCAGCGCCTACGGCGACCGCGACCGGCTGATCTTCCGCACCCTGTGCGCCTACGGCGCCATCGCGCTCGACAACGCCGCCGCCTACCGCCAGGTCGAGGCCACCCTGAAGACGCTGAGCGCGACCCAGGAACAGCTGCTGGAGAAGAACCTGGAACTGGAGCGCGCCTACAAGGCGCTGGAGGAGGTCAGCCTGACCGACCAGCTGACCGGCCTGCGCAACCGCCGCTTCTTCCTGCAGCACGTCGACACCGACGTGGCGATGAGCCTGCGCCGCTACGACCAGGGCGCGCGCGCCGACGGCGCCGAGCGCGAGCAGATGCTCGACAAGGACCTGGTCTTCTTCATGGTCGACCTGGACCACTTCAAGGAGGTCAACGACCGCTACGGCCACGCCGCCGGCGACTCGATCCTGGTGCAGATGCAGGAGCGCCTGCGCGAGGTGTTCCGCGAGTCCGACTACCTGATCCGCTGGGGCGGCGAGGAGTTCCTGGTGCTGGCGCGCGCCACCCACCGCGACGAGGCCAGGGTGGTGGCCGAGCGCATCCGCTGCGCCGTGGCCGACCGGCCCTTCGAGCTGGCCGACGGCGCCACCCTGGCCAAGACCTGCTCGATCGGCTTCGCCTGCTTCCCCTTCCTGCCGACGCAGGCGCGGCTGCTGACCTGGTCGCAGGTGGTCGAGCTGGCCGACCAGGGCCTGTACATCGCCAAGCGCTCCGGCCGCAACGCCTGGGCGGCGCTGTACGCCACCGAGCTGGCGCGGCCGGACGGCCTGTTCCCGCGTCTGATGCAGCAGCTCGACCAGGCCGTCGCCGAGGGCGAGGTGCGCCTGGTGACCAACCTGACAGGCCCGCTGGCGCTGGGCGGCGAGCGCCGCCGCGTCGGCCTGTCGAGCGACCTGGAAGCGTAGGCGGCGCAACGCCGCCGCCGCGTCCGGGCGCGCGGGACTAGCGTAGTGTTGCGTTCTTGGGGCGCATTTCTATGCGTCAACAAGGACTCAACACTATACTAGGGCGCGCGCCGTTCCCAACCTCTCTGGTAAACCTTCTGCTTTTCCTTCTTTTTTCTTCTCTTTTCCCCTGCTTTGAACTCTTTTTCGCTACGCGGGTCAAAAGAGAAGAAAAGAGAAAAAAGCAGGGCAAAGCAGAGGAGAAAAGAGAATGTTTACCACAGTGTCCGTGCAGCTTCCCCATCCCGTCCTGCTCCAGCTGATTGCGCATCTGGAAAAGCATGGCGGCCCGCAGGATTTGTCCGCCGCGATGCTGGCGGCGGTTGAATTGTGGTTGTGTGAGCAGCAATGTCCGCACCCGGACCGGCCGCCGCTGCATGGCTACCAATGGAAATCGCTGTTTCTGCCGGAGGGCACCCGACTGCGCTCGTGGAGCTATGGCGAACACAACTATGCGGAGGTGGTGGGCGACCAGATCATCCACAACGGGCGCGCCGTTTCGCCCAACCAGTTCGCCCGCTCCTTCGCCCGCAGCAACCGCAATGCCTGGTCCGACCTGTCCGTGCGCCGGCCCGGTGACAAAAAATGGACCGTCGCCAGCCGCCTGCGCCGGGAGTTCGCCGCGGAGCAGAGGAGGGCGGAGTTGGCCGCCGCCCCGCTCGCTGTCGCCGCTGTCGCGCCCGCCGCCGCCCTGCCGCCAGCACCCGCCAGCGAGCCGTCCGAGTTGCCCGCGCCCCGACGAGTGGAGGCCGGGCCGGAGTGGAGTCTGCCGGAGCGGCGCAAGTATCGTTTCCGCATGGAGGATATCGCCTACTAGCCGGATACCAGCGTCCCTGAATTGACCTCCGCCATCGATCAAGACATCGTCAACCACAACACCAACCCCAAGCCATTTATCTGGACCGCCAGTGCCCGCGACATATTGCAAAAGGTCATTCGCGCCAATGCGCAACCATGCGCTAAAACAGAATTCAACACTACACTAGCGGGGCGGCGGCGCCTCCACCACCACCTCGGCCTTGAGCGAATTGGCGATGTAGCACTTGTCGTGGGCGGCGTGGTGGATCGCCGCCAGCTCCTCGGCGCCCGGCCAGGTGGTGCCGGCGAAGCTGATCTCGGGGCGCAGCGCGATGCGGGTCATGGCCATTTTTCCGTCCGCGTTCTTGCCCAGCACGCCGACGGCGCGGTCGACGTAGCTGTCGACCGTGTGGCCGCGCTGGGCGGCGATGGAGAGGAAGAACAGCATATGGCAGCTGGAGGTGGCGGCCACCAGCGCCTCCTCGGGGTCGAGGTTGGCCGCCTCCGACATCGGCGGCGGCACCGACAGCGGCGACGACGAGGCCGGCACGGTCAGACCGCCGTCGAAGCTCCAGGTGTGCGCGCGGCTATAGCGCTGATCCAGAAAAACCTGTCCGTTGCGTTGCCATTCCAACGTTGCTTCGAATCGCATGACTGCTCCTGTGATTGGTGGTTGGCCGCCGCCCCAACCCCCGCAAGCCAGGGGTCTGACCCCGTACGGGGTCAGACCCCGACCGTGGCGGATCGGTGGGGGGTAGAAATAAATTATACTGGCTGTCTTTCGCGCCACGACTCGCCTGCCATGACACCTACCCGCTGCAACTGGGCCAACTCGGCCAATCCACGCTATGTCGACTACCACGACCACGAGTGGGGCGTGCCCTGCCACGACGAGCGCAAGCTGTTCGAGATGCTCAACCTGGAGGGCGCGCAGGCCGGTCTGAGCTGGGAGACCATCCTCAACAAGCGCGATACCTACCGCGCCGCCTTCGACGACTGGGACGCGGAAAAAATCGCCGTCTACGACGCCGACAAGGTGGCCGCGCTGCTGGCCGATGCCGGCATCGTGCGCAACCGGCTGAAGGTGGCTGCGGCCATCACCAACGCCCAGGCCTACCTGCGCCTGCGCGCCCAGGGGAGCAGCCTGGACCAGCTGCTGTGGGCCTATGTGGACGGCACGCCCATCGTCAATCCCGGCGCCGAGCGCATCGTCACCACCGCGCTGTCCGACCGCATCTCCAAGGACCTGGCCAAGCTGGGCTTCAAGTTCGTCGGCTCGACCATCATTTACGCCTACATGCAGGCCATCGGCATGGTCGACGACCACGCGCCGGACTGCTTCCGCCACCACTCGGCGCCACGCGCGTGAGCGGCCCGCACGTCGTCCTCGACACCGACTTCGGCCGGGGCGGGCAGTTCTTCCGCCTGTGGACCGAATGGCAGGCGGCGCCCGCGCGCGGCGCGCTGCACTACCTGGCCATCGCGCCGCGGCCGCCGGCCGCCGCCGACATCGCCCCGGCCCAGCTGCGCGCGCTGTGGCCGCCGCTGGTGCCCGGCCTGCACCGCATCCTGCTCGACGACGGCCGCGTCACGCTCGACCTGATGATCGGCTCGGCCGAGGCGCTGCTGCCGCAGATCGAGGCGCGCGTCGACGCCTTCCACGTGCCGGCCGTGGCGGCCGGCGTGCCGGCCATCCCCGCGCGCGCGCTGGCGCGGCTGGCGGTGCAGGGTGCCACGCTGTGGGCCGGCGCGCCGGACGAGGCGCAGGCCTGGGCTTTGCGCGCCGCCGGTTTCGCCTGCGAGGTGGTGCCGGATCCCACCGCCGGCATGGCGGCTGCCACCAGACCCGATGCCGATGCCGCGCCCGCCACCGCCGGCGCAGCGCCCGAGGCGACGGCGCCGCCGGACCTGCGCGGCGTCTACGCCAGCCGCAAGCCGCAAGCGGCGGCGCCGGCCGCGCCCGAGCGGCGCGCCATCGTCGTCGGCGCCGGCGTGGCCGGCTCGGCCGCCTGCGAGCGCCTGTGCGCGCACGGCTGGGACGTGACGCTGATCGAGCGCCACGCCGAACCGGCGCAGGAGGCGTCCGGCAACCTGGCCGGCATCTTCATGCCGCTGCTGTCGAAGGACGACAACATCCCGACCCGCCTGAGCCGCGCCGCCTTCCTGTTCGCGCTGCGCCAGTGGGTGCGGCTGGGCGGCGTCGGCCGTGCCTTCGCCGGCGCCAGCTGCGGCGTGCTGCAACTGGCGCGCGACGCCGGCCACGCCGCCGTGCAGCGCGAGGTGGTCGAGGCCTGGAACTATCCGACCGAGTACGTGCGCTGGCTCGACGCCGCCGCCGCCTCGGCCCGCCTCGGTTCGACCACACCGCACGGCGGCTGGCTGTTCGAGCAGGGCGGCTGGGCGCGCCCGTCCTCCTTGTGCGCCGCGCTGCTGGACGCCTGCGGCGCGCGCCTGCGCCGTGTCTTCCTGGCCGAGGCGCTGGACCTGCGGCGCGTCGACGGCCGGTGGCAGGTGCGCGACGCCGCCGGCGCGCTGGTGGCCGAGGCGCCCACCGTGGTGCTGGCCACCGGCGCCGGCGCGCGCGCGCTGGCGCAGTCGGCGCCGCTGCCGCTGCAGGCGCTGCGCGGCCAGGTCACCCACCTGGCCCCCGAGCGGGTGCCGGCGCAGTCGCTGGTGGTCTGCCGCGAGGCCTACATCACGCCGCCGTTCGAGGGCGTGATCTGCGCCGGCGCCACCTACGACGACGACGCCGACCCGGCGCTGCGCGCCGCCAGCCAGCAGGAGAACATGGCGCGGCTGGCCGAGATCCTGCCCGCCGTGCGGGTGGCCGACGCGCCGCTGGCCGGCCGCGTCGGCTTCCGCTGCGCCGCGCCGGACCGCCTGCCGCTGGCCGGCGCGCTGCCCGACTACCCGTCGGCCGGCCGCCTCGAGCGCCTGCGCGACGTGCCGCGCCACCCCGGCCTGCACTGCCTGCTGGGCTACGCCTCGCGCGGCATCATCTGGGCGCCGCTGATGGCCGAGCTGCTGGTGTCGCAGCTCGAGGGGCTGCCGGCGCCGCTGGAGGCCAACCTGGCCGCCGCCCTCGACCCGGGCCGCTTCCTGCTCAAGGAGCGCCGCCGCAGCCAGTGAGGCGCGCCCGCCAGGGGGGGCGTTGTTCCCGCGCCAAGCGGCGCTTGCGCAAGCGCAAAAGCGGCGCGGCGCTGTTGGCGACAGGATATAATTCGCCTCTGACTACCTTCCAAATCGCGCTAAGGGCGCTGCCGGATCGCCCGATGGAGAGCTGAACGATGGATGATCAAGCGGGTTCGCCCGAGCTGTACATGTTCCTGGCGTCGACCGTGCACGACATGAAGAACTCGATCAGCGTGCTCAGCGGCACGCTGGAAAACCTGCTGGCGGCCGCGCCGCCCGCCGCGCCGGCCGCCGCCGGCGACAACAGCGCCCCGCTCGACCCGCGCGACCCCGCCGCCGCCTACCCGCAGATGGCGCAGATGCTCTACCAGAGCAAGCGCCTGAACGACAACCTGATCCAGCTGCTGGCGCTGTACAAGGAGGTCGGCAAGCCGGCCTACCCGTTCGACGCGACGCCGCAGCAGATCGGCGAGCTGGTCGAGCAGGTCGCCTCGCAGAGCCGCATCCTGCTGCGGTCGCGCGGCATCGCCCTCGAACTCGACTTCCCCTCCGAGCTGATCTGGTGCTTCGACGAGGACCTGGTCATCGGCGTGCTGGTCCACGCCATCAACAACGCCATCCGCTACACGCGCGACCGCATCCGCCTGTCGGTCGGCGTCGACGGCGACTACCTCGAGGTGCGCGTGGCCGACAACGGCGACGGCTTCCCGCCGGCCATGCTGGAGGCCGGCGCGGCGGCCATGCAGGGCGGCGCCGGCAAGCTCAACTTCATCAACAACAGCAGCGGCCTCGGCCTGTACTTCTCCAGCGAGGTGGCGCGCATGCACAAGCACCGCCAGCGCCACGGCGGCATCGCGCTGGAGAACGGCGGCGCCCTGGGCGGCGGCTGCTTCGTGCTGCGCCTGCCTTGAACGGAGCACCTTTGATGACCGCCCACGCCCTCGATCCCGCCGCCACCGCCGTCGACGGCATCGACTGGGCCGAGAAACGCTACCTGCTGGTCGACGACTTCGTCGGCATCCGCCAACTGCTGCGCGAGTCGCTGCGCAACCTGGGCGCCAAGCACATCGACCAGGCCGCCAGCGGCGGCGAGGCCATGACCCTGCTCGGCAAGACCCGCTACGACGTCGTGCTGTGCGACTACAACCTGGGCGAGGGCAAGAACGGCCAGCAGGTGCTGGAGGAGGCGCGCATCAAGAACCTGGTGCTGCCCAGCAGCGTCTGGCTGATGGTGTCGGCCGAGAAGAGCGTCGAGTCGGTGATGGGCGCCGCCGAGCACCAGCCCGACGCCTACATCATCAAGCCGATCACCGAGGGCGTGCTGCTGACCCGGCTCAACCGGGTCTGGCACAAGAAGCAGATCTTCGCCGAGATCGACCACGCCTTCGCCGACAAGGACTACCTGCGCGCCGCCCGGCTGTGCGACGAGCAGATCGTCCACCACAAGCTGCACGAGATCGACCTGCTGCGCATGAAGGCCAACCTGCTGCTCAAGAGCGGCGAGCCGGAGCTGGCGCGCAAGGTGTTCGAGCGGGTGCTCGAGGAGCGCGAGTACAACTGGGCGCGCACCGGCCTGGGCAAGATCCGCATGAACAACGGCGAGCTGGAGGCGGCGCGCCAGATGTTCCAGGGCGTCATCTCGGAGAACCGCTTCTTCATCGACGCCTTCGACCAGCTGGCGCTGGCCTACCAGTTGATGGGCAAGACCGAGGAGTCCTGCGACGTGCTGGAGAAGGCCGCCAAGCTGTCGCCCAACTCGGTGCCGCGCCAGCGCGCGCTGGGCATCGCCGCCCTCAAGCTGGGCAACATCCCGCTGGCCGAGAAGGCCTTCCGCAAGTGCATCGAGATCGGCGAGTACTCGATCATGAAGACGGTCGACGCCTACTTCGGCCTGGCCCGCGTCTGCGGCCAGAAGAACGACAGCAAGGAGGCGGTGCGCCTGCTCAACGCGGCGGTGCGCGACTTCGCCGGCAACCAGGTCGAGCTGCGCGCCAAGATCACCGAGGGCCTGGTCTACCACGAGAGCGGCGACTACCGGCGCGCCCGCAAGTCCGGCGACGAGCTCGAACTGATGCTGGCCGACGAGAAGAAGCGGCCCGACACGCCGACCTGCATGGAAATGGCCACGCTGCTGTTCGCCGTCGGCGTCAAGGAGGCGCCGGTCGAGCTGCTGTGCTACCTGACGCGCAACAACCACGACAACCTGCCCCTGCTGGAGGACGTGCAGAAGGTGTTCGACAAGGCGCGCATGGGCGAGGAGGGCGGGGAGCTGATCAAGGCGGCGCGCAAGGAGGCCGCCGACATGATGAACAAGGGCGTGCTGTTGTGGAAGACCGGCAAGCTCGACGAGGCGGTCGAGTGGATGCGCGAGGCGCGCGCGGCGCTGCCCAACAACCTGCGCATCCTGTTCAACGCGGCGCAGATCCTGATCTCGCACATGCAGCAGCGCGGCTACGACATGGCGCTGGCCGACGAGGCCATCGGCGTGCTGATGCATGTCGACGGCATCGCCCCCGGCCAGCAGCGCTTCGCCCAATTGATGGAGCAACTGGCCCTGCTGGCGCCGGCGCCGGCGCCGGCCGAGGCGGCGCCGACGGCCCCGGCGGAGGCCGCCGCGACGCCGCCAACAGCGGCCGAATGATGGTTTAGCGCAACGGAACCTTGTTTCCGCGCGCCCGAATGATTACACTGGTCTATGGCGCCGACCGGTTCGGCGTCTTGGCCAGACTACGATAAGGATAAATAAGATGCGAGATATCGCCAAAGAAGTGTACGAAAAAATGCGCGTGGGCAGCGCCGCCTGGATCCGTCCGGTGGCCGCCAAGGGCGACACCCTGCCGGACTTCCAGTCCGCGCACGACAACGCCAAACAGCTGGCCGACGAAGGCCTGATCAGCATCGTCAAGGTGCAGCGCCAGGCCGACGGCCTGATCGACGCGATCCGCATCCAACGCCTGGCCTAAGCAGGCCGGCACGGCCCCGGCCCACGCGCCGGGGATACCAGACGTTCATCCCGCAGGTGGAGTGTCCCGTTTTTTTTCGCGCCGCGACAGCGCGAGGCCTCGTTACGCCCGTGCAAGGCGCCGATGGCCACAACAGTGCCAGCGGAGACGGGCCGACTGCGAGGGTCAGCCCCCCGCCTTGGCCCTAGGGTCAGACCCTAGGGTCTGACCCTGAAGTCGCACCGCTGGACAATGTGGCCGCGCCCTAACTCAGGCCTTGCCGGCCGTCGCGCGCTTGGCCGGCGCCTTCTTGGCGGCCGGCTTGGCCTCGGCCTCGGCCTTGAGCGCCGGCTTGTCCGCCGCCTTGGCGCTGACCGAGGCCGACGAGCCGCTGGCCGACGAGGCCGTCGCCGCCGGCGGTTTGCCGCCGGCGGCGACGACGAACTTGGCCGCCGTCTCGGTGGCGCGCGCCGTCGCGCCGGCCACCGCCTCCGGGCTCATCGCCGTCGACACGGCCTGCTTGAACTGGTCCTGCAGCAGGTTCCACCAGACGGCCGGGCTGCCCAGTTGCGCGGCGTCCGAGGCGTCGGCCGGCTTGGCGGCGGACGCGCCGCCGCTGGCCGGATTCGGCGCCGGTGCGGCCGCCGCCGGTGCCGGAGCGACTGCCGCTTCCGCTGCCTTCGGCGGCGTCACGCTGGGCTGCTGGAAGAAGGCCGACATATACGGGTTCGACTCGAACTTTGAGGTGTCGGCGCCCTGGTTGACGGCGGCGGCCAGGCTGGCGCCCACCGATTTGAGTGTGGCGATGGTGTTGCGTTGCACCTCCAGCGCCTGGATGCTGCCGCGCAGCATGCTCATGTTCAGGTTCAGCCACGCCTCGACGGCCTTCAGGTCGTTGATTTTCTTGTCCAGGTCGTCGACCGACAAGGTGGGCGCCGTCAGGCCGGGAACGCTCATGCTACCCCACAGGTTCTTGACGAAATCGAGTGTGTCCGTCATGACAGCGGCGCCTGGGATGTTGGGCATTTGCGGATTGGCCATGGGTAGTCTCCTGTGAGGTGAGCAAATAGCGTAGCAGATAAATCACGCCCCTTCAAAGAAATCCACGCTTTGTGCCGGCTCGGCCAAGGGCGACCAATTGACATGGAACAATGAAGTGTCAAAAAACGACGGCATGGCGCTCGCCATGCTCCTTTCCCGACGCTGCAGCTTGCCAGTGTGCCGCGCGTGTTCCCTTTGCGCAGGCCCCGTCGGGCGCGAGGCGACTTCACGAAATGAAGTAGCAATAAATATTTCATTTGTGATGTTTGGATAGATTGCCGCCAGAAAATGTCGGTTAGCATGCCTTACGGTTAATAGTTAAACGAGTAAGTATTAATTTTATTGCACTTATTTTGATAGCGACCTGATCCCATTCTGTCTTCCTGGTCAGGCCGCCCAGCACGACTAGACCAGCAGTCCGTCTCGGCGCCACTGGCGCCGGCCTTCCGAAGTGGTAGGGTGAAGTCAGCTTGGCTACAGGGACTCTTGCACTCACAAAATGGCGATGCTCGACATGATACCTGATGTCAAATTCCACTGGAAACGGCATAGAACCGAAATTAATCACTGAACTTCGGCGGCGCATCCGCCCGTCCGTCTCGACCTTATTGTTGGGATAGCTTACGCTCGGCTCTTGAACGTTAACCGGAATTGTTCTGGACTATTGGTCTTTCGTCTTACACCGGAACTCTAACGTGGCGGAGCCTGGGCTACCCAGCGCTGGAAGTTTAATTTGAGTGTTTACGATATCTAAATTCTTACTTTGCTTCCCGCAGAACTCAGTTGCCTCTTGAGAAATCTCTGCATATACGGCCGTAGGCGCGCCGAAACCGACTTGTAAGCTAGTCTTGGAGATGAGATATCCGTCACCGCCAGCCTTAATTACGCCAGTCGATGCGCAGCCTGTAAGTGTAGTAATAATTGCGGCTACTAAAGCAGTCTTCTTAATTGACATTAATATCTTTCTCGGTTGGAGTTGTTACGGCCTGAATTTCCGGCGTGGCCAACGAATTAACGGGACTTCCCCGTCCAGAGCCAGCGGCTTGAGCGCCGTCACGAAATTTTTTTTGAAGCAGTTAGTCCGGCGTCAAAATCGGCGTTAGCAGGAGAGCTCATCAAGGAAATCGGTAAAAGAATGGTAATAATTATTTTACGCATCGAGATAATGTTCGCAATGCAAATGTGAGTAAATATATTCTTCTAAAATATTGAATTTCAGAACGCTAAGTGTCCACTCTCACCAAATTTAAAAAAATGTGCCATCACTGAGGCCGCACGCGATGGTCGCTGTGAACTTGGCTTGACGCGCTCACTTAGATTACATCGATCTTCAGCGTGGAGATGCGTATAACCGATGAGGTTGACGAAAAACTATCGGCAATTAAATGGTTTGTAAGTGCAATTCGTAAAAATTGAGCACCGTATCATGCGTTACATCCTTCCGAATCAATCGAATTATTTGACTCAGCTTTCCCGCATCGTCCTTGACACAAGAATATGGTACGGGAATTTCAATTCCATGGATATTTGTAACTAAAAATTCTCCCTCACTATCATTCTTACGAATTGGCGAGACGGCGGCCAATATTCCTTCAATAGCTTCCATGCATTACCTCCACTAAAAATCAATATTTCTATGTTGGCATCATATCACCAATGACATCATTTGCCAGAAATGTTCTTCTTTTTAATGTAAATATCTTGTTTGGTAACTGTTCAGCCGCTACGCGGCAGGCATGATCGGATCGTCAATAAATGCACGGCGTAATACTTCAAGCATGCAGTGGCCTTGCCTGCGCAGGTGTCAAGGCAGGAGCGGATGGTGCAGAAATTGCTGGCGCCCATTACGGCGCGGAAGCAGCCTGAGATTTTCTGTTTGACCTTCGGCATGCGCACGGCACGTTCGGCAATATTGTTCGAAAACGGGACAGCGGGATCGGAGATGAAACGCAGGATGGCATCTGCATGCAGCCGGAATCGGTGCAACAAGTTGTGAGCCTCGGACTGTTTGCCGGGCTTGCCATTCGGTTTGAGGATGACGGGATGAAGTTGCTCGCCTTCGCGCGCGATATCGTCGTAGACGGCAGCGAAGGCGGCGATGGTGTCGGCGTCAAGCGGCTGCTGTTTTTGTCGCGCAGCCACAGACAGCCGCTGGGCGTTGAGCAGCATTTCGGCCAAGGCGGTTGGCCAGCTTTGGTCGGTCAATTGCTGCACATAGACCAGTTCGCGCAGCAGGTTGGCATTGCACAGCGCATGCAGGCCATCGTCGAGTTTCCAGTAAGGAGCCCAGCAATCATGCACCAGAACGCCGATACGTTTGGGCAAGATGCCATGCGCGGCCATGGCGTCCACACCGCGCTTTTCGTGCAGGCCATACCAGGTCAGCGTGGCGGTGGCCGCCACATGCATCCAACGCAGTTTTCCGTCCACGCGCAGGCCCGACTCATCGGCACAGAGCACCGGGGCGTGATGCAACTGGTGGGCGATCACATCGGCCGTGCCCTGCAAGGCGGCGCTGGCCTTGCCGACCCAGGCCAGCAGCGTTGCCGGCGATACTGGCAAACCATACAACTCGGAAATCAGTTCGGCGGCGCGCGCGTAAGGCAGCATTTGACCTTGCGTCAGGTGCACGCCCAGCGCCCGCACGTTCGGGCCGTACTGCACCATCTCGGTTACTTCAGTAGGAAACGCGCTGTCGTGCCGCAGGCCGCAGGAACACGCCACCGTGTAGGTGCGGTGTTCGATCACATCGAAGGCGCTGGTCGGCACATCGAACACCTGGCGGCGTTCCAGTACTTGCGCTTGAGCCAGCGGCAAGGCGCTGTGGCAGCGGCTGCATTGTCCCGGCAATGGATGGTCCTGCGTCGCGGTCGGCTCTGCCACCCGCTCGAGCGTTTTGCCTTGATGCCCGGGCTGGCCGCCCACTTTTTTGCCGGACTTGCCACGCAGCGAACTGGTCTTCGGCGGCTTTTTAGCCAGCCCGTCGGACGATGGCGGTTTGCTCGAATTATCGCTGTTTTTGGCCAACTGGCGCTCCAACTTTTCCACCTTCGCCGTCAGGGTGAAAACCTGCACCAACAAGCCGTCGATCGTATCCATCAGGTGCACGATCAGTTTGTCCTTTTCCGCTTCGGGCAGCGTGGACAGGCCGGGACGGGGCAGTTTCGGTGGCATCCCGGCATGATGGACAACTATCCGCCTTTCGTTTACAACAGCTTTCTGGTTCTGGTCGACTCACTCAGGCTGAATAGTTACAATTTTTCTAGCTATTTGAAACTGTTCAGTGGATCAGCGGAGACTTTCTTCAAGAAGCACAAATCTGTCAACTCCATTTGGATCGCCTTTTTGGACAATCCCTTTTCCATAAGTCGTATAACCTCAGTACGGAAAAAGATCATTCGAGCAAACTTGTTGTTCTTTTGAGCTGAATATGGCCCTTGTGCTAATTTGTACAGATCATCTGCGTCACTGATCAATAGAGCGTTAACTCCTGCGATCTTAATGATATCGTACTGGTAGCTTGCTAGTACTAGCATCGAATAGCAATCCGTGGTAGTCTCAGTTATCCTGTTTAAGTCCTCCGTGGCACGAATAATTTCAGCTTTGGAAGCGGTATTTAAATCGACTGCAGATACTCTTAAGGAGACTAAAGTTATAATCGAAGCAGTGATCAGTTTAAATTTTGTATTCATTTTTCTTGTTATGTTCGGTCTAACATGAGTCGAAGCCGCGCTAAAAAATAGGGGGATCCAGAAGCTTCCTCAAATTTCGATTGGAAACGCCATAGAGCCTCTCTGAAAATCTTTCCTGACCAACTGATATTTGTGATTTGGTGGCTCAACAACATAAATTGGAATGGCCAGACCTGCACTATCAATAGACCGGATGACATCCCGTACACACCTCTCCGTAATTCGACTCCCGAGGGTCACGCTTTCAATAGCAGACTTATCAAAGGCGTAGAAACCTGCCCCACGGGAATCGGTTAAAAGGTGCAGGTCCTTTGACGGTAAATATGCATTTTGCTGTTTAATCGCTATCTGCTCAGATTCACTCATGGGGCGTTTAACTACTCGCCATTCTGTCTCGTACTTCCAACATTCCGCCTTCATTAGGAGAGCCTTTTGCAAGATGGTGTTATGGTCATCTTGTGGGCGCAGAATTACAGGGAACTCAGAAACGTATTCTATCTTGAGTGCCATTCGAAAGATATCGATGTCCCTTCGGAATCCCACACAGATTCCCTTATGCTGCTTCGCGTAGTGAGACCACATGAGCATACTATTCCAGTGCTCTGTCAAACAAAGTATCCCCACACTATCGAGCTCAGTGTCATCGCGATCAATACTTGGAAGTTTTAGGCGTCTCTGCACCTGATTGACCTTGAGCATCCGTTTTGCTGGTGACCAATGTGGCTGCTCCGTCCTGAATTTTTTCAAAAGCCATTTCGTCCCTACATCAGATTGGTCAACTTGGAAGGCCGAACGAGAATCGTAAGGATCATTGAACGAGGTCCGACTTGCGAACAGCATCGACTCTCCATTCATCAAGCGAGGCAACCAATCTTCTACCGGATAGTATTTATACAAAATGGGTGGTGCGATTACTTTCAAGAAACACCTCTTGGAGTGATAAGCCGAAATCCAGCAATCCACAGTGAAAAATACTTAATTCCGCGGCTTATACCATATCGTTGTGCATAAATCAGCCAAGTCCATCGCGCAGTGCGCGTAGGGTTTCGACTGCGGCATGAACTTTTTTCGTAACTGTTCAGCCGCTACGTGGCAGGCATGATCGGATCGCCAATAAATGCACGGCGTAATACTTCAAGCATGCTGTGGCCTTGCTTGGGCGTTGTTGCATAAATAGTTGCTAACTCATTGATATTTATTGATTTTCTCAAAAACAAGGCAATGAGACATCCTTTAAAATCAATGGGTTAGCGATTTATGCAACAACGCCCCTTGCTTGCTGTTCTTGGTCAACTGGAGCGCCAGCTTTTCCACCTTCGCCGTCAGGGTGAAAACCTGCGCCAACAAGCGGTCGATCATATCCATCAGGTGCACGATCAGCTTGTCCTTCTCCGTTTCGGGCAGCGTGGACAGGTCGGGACGGGGTAGTTTCGGTGGCATCCCGGCATGATGGACTATCCGCCTTTCGTTTACAACAGCTTTCTGGTTCTGGTCGACTCACTCAGGCTGAATAGTTACGCTTAAATTTAGGATTCGATCGGCATCAACCTGCTCAGCGGCACGTTGAATCTGCAGCGCGACGACAATAGCAGCGCCCCGAGATCGTGTTGTCGGTCATGCCGCGAATCGTGCGCAACATCCGCCGGCCTGACTTGAACTGGGCCGAGACTGGAGTTCGCGCCGCAGACCCCGCAGGTGATGGACGCTGTCGACCACCTGAACGAGGGTGTCGAGCAGGGGGGGGCGGTGGCATGTTGCTGAACATTAAGCTCAACGGTAGGCCAACCCCGTCATCGTCACGGCGACCGTGCTGAGCAAGTAGGCGGCGACATGGCAACCATGGCAATGATTGCCGATCCTTGAGGCGTCCACGCCGGCAGTTTGTCGCCCGGCGCCGGGTGCTGGCGCTGGCCGTCTTCATACCTGCTTCAGGTGGATACCTTACACTAGCGGCATGACGCTCGCCTCCCTCCTTTCCCAACGCAGTCGGATGCTGTTTTTATGTGCAGCCACGGCTGGTCTGCACTATCTGGCCATCGATTGGGTGGGCGGCCGCCTCGGTCCGTTGGACAGCCGCCGGCCGACCGGCCAGGCGCTGGTGACGGCCCAGTTGCGCCTCGCCCTGCCGCAGCGCGCGCCGTCGGCGCCGCTGCCGGAGGTGGCACCGCTGGCGCCGAGCGCCATCAAGCGCGTGCGCAAGGCCGCGCCCAAGCCGGCCGCCGCCGCGCCGCAGCCGGCAGCGGCCGAGGTGCCGGCGGAGACGGCGCCGCCATCCGAGACGGCGCCAGTCGCTGCCGGTGCCGCCGACAGCGCCGCCGCGCCGTCGGCGCCCGCCACGGCAGCCGCAGCCGCCACGGTCGCCGTACCGGCCGCCCAGCAGCAGGCCGGCGCCGCCCCGGCGCAATCCCCTGTACCATCCGCCCCGGCGGCCGCCGACATGGCCGACAAACGTGTTGCCTTGCCGGAGGCCGCGCCGCCCGGCATGCGCCGCTACAAGGTCAACCTGCCGCCGTCGGCCGATTTCGAGCTCGACGTCAAGCGGGTCGACGCCAACGGCACCACCTGGAGCGGCGTGGCCGTCATGGCCTGGCACAGCGACGGCACCCGCTACAAGCTCAACGTCGAGGCCGGCCTGAGCATGCTGGTCACCCGCATCAACCTGCTGGTGCTGAGCAGCGAGGGCATGATCGACGACTACGGCATCGCCCCCGTCACGGCCACCGAGAAGGTGCGCGGCCGTTCGCAAACGGCGACCCACTTCAACCGCGACGAGGGCCGCATCACCTTCTCGGCGTCCGAGCGCAGCTACCCGCTGCTGGTCGGCACGCAGGACAAGGCGACGGTGCCGTTCCAGCTGGGCGGCATCGGCCGCGCCGACCACAGGCAGTTCGGCGGCGACATCGACCTGCAGGTCGGCGAGGACAAGGATGCCAACATCTTCCGTTTCCAGCTGGTCGGCGAGGAGGAGCTGGAGACGCGCATGGGCAAGCTGAGCACCTGGCACCTGACGCGGCCGCCCCGGCCCGGCACTTACTCCTCGCGCATCGACATCTGGCTGGCACCGGGACTGAGCTGGTATCCGGTACAGATCCGCAACACCGAAGCGAGCGGCGCGCTCACCACGCAGACCGTCTCAAAAATCACCGTCATCGAATCTGGACATTAAACCTATGCGCACCACAGCACTCCCACACCGCCTGGCCGCCGCCGCGCTGCTCCTGGCCGCCCTGGCACCGGCCTTGGCCGCCGCCGCCCCGGCCGCCACTGCCGAGCACCCGGTGCACAAGCGCGCCTTCAACCTGCCGCCCTCGGTCGACCTGAACTACACCATCCGCGCCCGCCAGCACGGCCTGACCATCAACGGCGACGCCCAGGTGCATTGGCAGGCCGGCGAGGGCAGGTACAGCATCGCCACCGAAAGCCGCGCCTCACTGTTCGGCAAGATCCTGGAAAACCGCAGCGAGGGCGCCATCGACGACTACGGCATCGCCCCGGCCACCTTCTACGAGAAGCGCTTCCGCAAGGACGGCAACACCACCAGCTTCAAGCGCGACACCAAGACCATCAGCTTCAGCGAGGGCGACGAGAGCTACCCGCTCAAGGGCGGCGAGCAGGACCGCACCAGCGCGCCGTGGCAGCTGCTGGCCATCGCCCGCGCCGCGCCGGACAAGTTCAAGCCCGGCAGCGAGTGGTCGTTCTTCGTCGCCGGCCGGCGCGACGCCGAGGCCTGGACCTTCAAGGTGCTCAAGAACGAGAGCGTGCAGACCGGGCAGGGCGAGGTCAACGCCGTCCACCTGGTCAAGGCACCGCCACCGGACGCCCAGGGCCAGCAGGTCGACCTGTGGCTGGCGCCGTCGCTCGACTGGCTGCCGGTGCGCATCCGCTTCAACGACGCCGACGGCGACTACGTCGACCAGGTGCTCGACAAGCTGACCAAAAAATAGGCGGCCGCCGCGACCCCGAATATGGCCACCATCCGCACCGTCGCCGAGCACGCCGGCGTTTCGACCGCGACTGTGTCGCGCGTCATGAACACGCCGCAGCAGGTGAGCGAGCGCACCCGTGCGCGCGTCGAAACGGCGATGCGCGAGCTCAATTTTTCCCGCAATAGTGTCGCCGCCTCGCTGGTCACGCGCCGTTCCGATTGCATCGGCTTGATCGTCGGCGGCTTGTCCGGCGCGTTCTTCGCGCCGCTGGTCAACATCGTCGAGGAAACCGTGAGCGCCGCCGGCAGCTATTTGATCGTCAGCTGCGGCAAGGACAGTCCCGAGGAAGTGCTGGCTGCGCTGCAGTTTTTGCGCCAGCGCCAATGCGACGCGATCATCTTGTTCCCCGGAGAGTTGCCCGACGCCGCCCTGTCTGCCTTGCTGCGCGAGCAGGCCAACGTGGTGGTGATCCACCGCAGCGTCGCCGGCTTCGAAGACCGCTGCGTGCAGGTGGACAACGCCGCCGGCGCCCGTCTGGCGGCGCGCCACCTGCTCGACTGCGGCCACCGCGACATTGGCGTCATCAGCGGTCCGGCCACCAATCCGGAAAGCGTGCAACGCCTGGCCGCCTTCGCCGACACGCTGGCCGGCGCCGACGTGCCGCTGGACCCGGCGTTGGTGTTCGCCGGCGACTTCCGGCTCGCCTCGGGCCGGCAGGGCATGGCCGCGTTGCTGGCCGGCGGCAAGCCGCTCAGCGCCGTCTTCTGCTTGAGTGACCAGATGGCCTTCGGCGCCCTCGATTATTGCCGCGCCGTGGGCGTCGCCGTGCCGGAGCGCCTGTCGCTGCTGGGATTCGACGACGTCGAATTCGCCGAACTGATGCACCCAAGACTGACCACGGTCAGACAGCCGATCGACCTGCTGGCGCGCACCGCCGTCGAGATCGCCCTGCGCTTGAGCCGCTTGAGCCCATCAGGCGCCCCGTCCTGCCCGCAGGCGCTGCTGACGCCGCAACTGATACTGCGCGATTCCGTGCGCCGCCTGGCCTGAGCGGCGCCGCGCCCCGGCGCCTATTTCCCACCGCCATCAGCTGCTTTCTTTAAGAAATATTTCGCCATCTTCGGCCCCCTCCGCGGGCTGTCAGCGCTTGCATTATTTGTGAAGATTTACTACAAACGATGAAATATTATTATCTTTTGCGGCAATCTTGTTAAATAATGTAAACGCTTACATTGGCTCTCCGGGGCTTGGATAGCAATGCTGGGCGCGACGTTGGCGCCGGACGCCGGGTCATGCAACACCAGGCGAAATGCCGGCCTCTGTAATAAAAAAACAGGAGACGCAATGACATTCACACCACGTATCTTCCACCGTGCGGCCATCGCCTGCGCACTGGGCAGCGGCATACTGAGCGGCTGCGGCAGCGGCAGCGATAGCAGTCCGCCCCCTTCCAACCAGCTGCTGGCCGAATCCGTGTTCGGTCAGAAGGAACTCAAGGATTTCCCGCGCATCAAGAGCGACATCCCCCAGGACGGCGCCACCGAACAGGCCATCACCGGCATCCTCGCCAGCATGACGCTGGCGCAGAAGGTCGGCCAGATGACCCAGGCCGAAATCAAGAGCATCACGCCCGACGAGGTGCGGCAGTACTACATCGGCTCCGTGCTCAACGGCGGCGGCTCCTTCCCCAACAACGACAAGCACGCCAGCCCGGCCGACTGGGTCGGGCTGGCCGACAGCTACTGGCGCGCCTCCATGGCGACCGACGCCGCCACCAAGATTCCGGTGATCTGGGGCACGGATGCGGTGCACGGACACGGCAATGTGTTCGGCGCCACCCTGTTCCCGCACAATATCGGCCTGGGCGCGGCCAACGATCCCGCGCTGGTGCGCCGCATCGGCCTGGCCGTCGCCGCCCAGGTGGCCGCCACCGGCATCGACTGGACCTTCGCGCCGACGCTGGCGGTGGTGCGCGACGACCGCTGGGGCCGCAGTTACGAGGGCTATTCCGAGGACTCGGCCATCGTCGCCAGATATGGCCGCGAAATGGTCAAGGGCCTGCAGGGCGACTTCAATGACGGCGCGCCCACCGTCATCGCCACCGCCAAGCACTTCATGGGCGACGGCGGCACCGACCTGGGCAAGGACCAGGGCGTCAACATGTCCAGCCGCAGCGAGATGATCAACGTGCATGGCCAGGGCTACTACACGGCGCTGGGCGCCGGCGCGCAGACGGTGATGGCCTCGTTCAACAGCTGGACCAACGAGAGCCTCGGCATCCAGATCGGCAAAATGCACGGCAGCAAGGAGATGCTGACCGATACGCTGAAAACCAAGATGGGCTTCGACGGCTTCGTCATCGGCGACTGGAACGGCCACGCCCAAGTGCCGGGCTGCAGCGACGGCAGTTGCCCGCAGGCGATCAACGCCGGGGTCGACATGATCATGGTGCCGGACCAATGGAAGGCCTTCATCGCCAACACCATCGCCTCGGTCAACAAGGGCGAAATCCCGCTGGCCCGCATCGACGACGCGGTCAGGCGCATCCTGCGCGTGAAAATGCGCGCCGGGATCTTCCGCGCCAAGGCGCCGCTGGCGCGCGCCCACGCCGCCGACGCGGCCCAGTTGCAGCACCGCGAGCTGGCGCGCGAGGCGGTGCAGAAGTCGCTCGTCCTGCTGAAGAACGAGCAGCAGATCCTGCCGCTCAAGCGCGGCGAGAAGATCCTGGTGGTCGGCAAGAGCGCCGACAACATCCCGAACCAGACCGGCGGCTGGTCGCTGACCTGGCAGGGCACCACCAACACCAACGCCGACTTCCCCAACGCCGACAGCATCCTGAGCGGCATCAAGGCAGCCGCCGGCGCCGGCAACGTGGTGTTTAGCGAGACAGGGGCGGGTGTCAACCTGGCCGGCTACAAGGCGGTGATCGCGGTGATCGGCGAAACGCCGTATGCCGAGGGCGTCGGCGACATCGGCAAGACCGGCACGCTGGAGCACGCGCGCCGCTATCCGGAGGATCTGGCGGTGCTGAACGCTGTCGGCGGCAAGGGCGTGCCGGTGGTGACCGTGCTGGTGACGGGCCGCGCGGTGTGGACCAACAAGGAGCTGAACCGTTCCGACGCCTTCGTCGTCGCCTGGCTGCCCGGCACCGAAGGCAAGGGTGTGGCCGACGTGCTGTTCCGCAAGGCCAACGGCGACATCGACCACGATATGGGCGGCAAGCTGTCCTTCTCATGGCCGAAGAGCGCCTGCCAGACCCCGCTCAACAAGGGCGCCGCCAACTACGATCCCCTGTTCGCCTACGGCTACGGGCTAAGCTACAAGGACACGGTCAAGGTCGCCAAGCTGGACGAAACCACGCCCGTGCTCGGCTGCGCCCAGGACCCTGGCAGCGGCGGCGTCGCCACCGTCGACCTGGAAGTGTTCAACTCGGCCGACAAACCGCCCTACACGCTGCGTATCGGCGACCCGAGCAACTGGTCGAAGCCGCTCGGCGCCGACCTGAACGCCACCATCACGCTGCCCAACCTGAAGGCCGAGACCACCCAGGTCAACGTCCAGCAGGACGGCCGCAAGATCACCTGGACCGGCGCCGGCCAGTTCTACTCGCAGGCGGGCGAGCCCGCCGACCGCCAGCCCTACCTGAACGCCAACGCCGCCCTGGTGTTCGACACCATCGTCGGCCGCGCCCCGGCCGGGACGGTGAAAATGCGGGTCGACTGCAAATACCCCTGCATCGGCGAGCTCGACGGCACCCGCCTGTTCACCGGCCTGCCGTTCAACACCAAGCGCACGGTGAAGATTCCGCTGGCCTGCTTCGCCGCCAAGGGGACCGACTTCGCGCTGGTCGACACGCCCTTCCTGGTCTACACCGAGAAGGCCTTCACCGCCTCCTTCGCCAACATCCGTTGGGTGCCGGGCGCCGCCAAGGACGCCGACGCGCAGACCTGTGAATCGATGGGGCCGGGGCCGGCCGTGTTCGGCCCGCCCGTCCCCGGTCCGCTGTTCGGCCTGTTCAACAATGGTCTGCTGAGCGCCGACCTGGCCTTCAGCACCTACTCCACCAACGGCAGCCACACCAGCATGGCGGTGCAGCCGGACGGCACGCTCAAGCTGGGTTTTGCCGCCGACGGCGGCGACGGCCTGCTGATGGTGACGGGCACGCCGCTCAATCTGAGCAACTTCGCCGCCGGCACGCTGCAGTTCGACATCAACGTGGCCAGCTACGGCGCCAACGCCGCCGGGCTGGCCGTGAAGATGGAGAGTCCCGGCACCAACTGCAACTCGGGCGACTATCTGTTCGGCCGGCCCGCGCCCGGCGCCTGGACGCCGGTCACGGTCAAGGTCAGCGACCTGATCGGCGGCGCCACCTCCTGCTTCGACCTGCGCAACGTCGGCATGCCCTTCGGCACGCTGCCGAAATGGGGCGACCAGCAGGGCGTCCAATACTCGCTGCGCAATATCCGCCTGGTCCAGTAGGCCGCGTCGGTAGGGGGGACGGGCGTCGGACGGCGCCCGTCTTGCCGCGCATTTTCCGTCCATCTTGGCGCGGCCGGGTGTTTCCACCCGGCCGCGTGCTCGTTAGGCGACGCCATCGTTGCCGCGCCTGATATACTGACGCCCCCGCGAAGCAGATGCGGACCGCGCGCCCGAGGGGCGGCGCCGTTGCCATCTTCACCACAGTCGCGTTGCGTACAGAATGGCAGAGAATGATTGACATAATGGCAAGTGCGGCTGCGGCCGCGGAAGCACCGAACATCGAACACGACCACCACGACTCACTGCAAGCCCACTTTCAGCCGAACGTGTCGGCCGACGAAATCGAACAGGTCTTCCATCTGAAGCGGGCCCAGCCCCTGCTGCAGGTGTTCACCACGCTGTTCCACGGCGGTTTCGACGGCGTGCTGGTGCGCCTGCTGGTGCTGCGCGAGCTGGCCTCCGACGCCTCGACGTCGGCCTTTTCGCGCGCCGACATCAACACCCGCCTGGCCTATCTGCTGCCGGAGAGCCTGGAGACGGTGCTGGTGCGGCTGCGCTCGAACCAGCTGCTGGCCTGGGACGCCCAACAAGCCGTCTACCGCGTCACGCCGATGGCGCGCAACGTGCTGTCGGCCATCGACAGCCTGCTGGCGCTGGGCCAGAGCGCCGACGAGGCCGAGATGGGCTTCCTGCTGTCGCAGGTGGCCGGCGCCCAGGCCATCGGCGGCGTCTCGGTCGAGCAGTTGCAGCATTTGCTGGGCCGCCTGAACGACCTGACAGAGGAGTTCGCCGACGCCATCGCCTCCGGTTCCGAGTTCCTGCTGCGCGCCTCGCAGGCCAAGTGGCACATGGCCTGCGACTGGGTCGAGAAGGGCTCGGAGATCCTGCGCGCCATCACCAGCGACGAGAACGCCGACGGCGCCACCCACCGCGCCGCCCAGGCCATCGGCCGCGCCCAGAGCGCGCTGCTGAACATGCAGGGCATGTTCTCGCGCGCCCTCAACCAGATCGAGCGCCAGCGCGTCCACCTCGGCCAGTCCGGCCTGTCGACCACCGACATCAAGCGCTGGCTGCTGCTGCACGAGGACCTGGCCTCGCTGGCCGACGGCGCCATCGACCAGCCGGTGGTGCCGCTGTTCATCACCCCGGCCGAAATGATCGACGTCGCCGAGACCGAGCTGCTGGCCGACCGCGCCTCCGGCGTGGTGTCCGGCGGCCTGCCCACCGGCACCGACGCGCCGACCACCATCAACGACGGCCCGGCGATGCAAAAGGAGCTCGACGATTGGCTGGCCCGCCTGTCCGACTTCGCCACGCTCGGCAACTTCCCCAGCATCGCCGCCGAGTCGCCCCGTTCGATCCCGATCCAGGACTCGCTGCTGCCGGCCAGCTTCGCCATCGCCTCCTACCGCGCCTCCATGCTGCCGCTGCTGGGCGACGCCTCCGAGGCCAGCCTGCAGGGCGCCACCGCCGATCTGGCGCGCCTGCCGATCACCTTTACGCCGACCGACGAAATGGTCCAGCTGCTAGACCCGCATGTGGCTGCCATGTCGATCGCTTCGCTTTCACTTTCACTTTCTTTAGACTCGGAAAGCGGCCCGGCCGATGAATGACGATTCCCAAATCCTGATTGCGCGTCTGTTGACGCACCAAACCCTGCGCCGCGACGACAAGCTGGTCAAGCGCGTGCTGTCCGACGAGCTGTTCCGCGCCGAGGTCGACGCCCGTTTGCTGGCCACCGGCCTCAAGCTGCTCGACAACGTCTACGCCGACCACGTCACGCTGGCGCTGACGCGCGCCATCGAGCCGAAGATCTTCGGCGCGCGCGACATCTGGCAGAACAACAACTTCGGCCTGGCGCGCGACGGCGTCGCCCTGCTGGTGGTGCTGTGGGCGCAGATCATCCTGCCCAAGCGCGAGCGGCAGGAGACCCACCAGCACGTCGGCGACGACCAGAACGACATGTTCGGCATCGAGAAACCGCTGCCGCGCGCCGAGGACACCTCGATCGGCATCGCCTACAAGGCGCTGCTGGCCGACTTCGGCGACAAGCTGGGCAAGAAGACGCGGATGGACATGAACCTCGGCATCCTGGCCAAGCTCGGCTTCATCGAGCGGCGCGGCGACATCATCGTCGAAGGCCCGCTGCTGGACCTGATGATGGACACCGACATGCTCAAGGAGCGCATCATCAACGGCGCCCTGGCCGACGTGTTCAAGCGCGCCCCGGCGCGCATCATCCCGGTGCCGCGCCGCGCGCCGCCGACGCCCACGCTGGAGGAGACGCTCAGCGAGGAGGCCGCCGCCGAGGCGGCCGCCACCCCTGACGTCGCCGCCGACACCGCGCCGCCGGCGCCAGCCCTGCCGTCCGGCGCCGCCGCCGAATCGCACGACGCCGCCTTCGCCGCCGCCGCCGCCGCACCCGATGACAGCGCCGCCGCGCCGTCCGCCGACACCCCTACCCGAGACTGAGCCATGTTCCACATCAAATCACTAGAACTGGTCCATTGGGATTATTGGCAGCGGATCAAGAACATCCCGCTCGACGCCAAGATCATCACGATCGCCGGCCAAAACGGCTCCGGCAAGACCACCCTGCTCGACGCGCTGCGCACCCTGTTCGGCCTGGACTGCTCGATGGGTCGCACCTACAAACACTACGCGCGCCACTCCGGCCAGCAGACCGCCTGGCTGCGCGCCGTGGTCGACAACAAGAACGTCGGCAAGCAGCTGTCCAACCGTCCCTTCCGCAGCTCCGGCTTCTTCAGCGACGACGAGGTCACGCTGTTCTGCCAGATCCAAAAGAACGGCGGCGACTGGAAGCGCCAGTACCTGATGCGACCGGGCAACGTGCAGATCGAGGAAGTCACCGACGCCAACGACTGGCTCGGCGTGGAGAACTACCGCAAGCGCCTGGCCAACGCCGGCCTGTCGCCGGCCATGGCCAAGGTGCTGGCGCTGGAGCAGGGCGAGACCGACAAGCTGTGCGAATACGCGCCGCGCCAGCTGCTCGACCTGGTGTTCCAGGTGTTCGGCGACAAGGAGGTGCTCGACGCCTACGACGAGGCCAAGCGCCACCAGCGCGACACCGAGACCGAGTTGAAGCGTTTCGAGACCGAGCTGGAGGCGTCGAAGACCAACCTGGAGGGCCTGCGCCTGCGCGTGGCCAACTACCACCAGTGGGAAGACCTGAACAAGGAACGCCGCAACCTGCAAGAGGAAGTGGCGCCCTCGCTGGAATACCACGAGGCGCGTGAAAAGCACGCCATGTTGAGCCGCCAGCTGCGCGACGCCCGCAAGCCGCTGGCCCAGGCCGACCAGCAGCTGGTCGACAAGCGCAACGCCGTCGCCGCGCAGGCCAAGGCGATGACCGAGGCGCAGCAGCACGAGACCGTGCTGGAACAGGAATCGACCGCGCTGCAAAGCCGGCTGAACCTGATCAACGGCAAACTCAAGCCGCTCGACAGCCTGCTCGAACAGAAGGCCCGCCTGCAAAAGCTGGCGGCCGACTCCGGCGCCGACATCGCCGAGGTGGCGCAGCAGCTGGAGGAGAAGGAAACCGAGCTGACCCGCCAGCGCCAGGCGCGCGAAGCGCTGGCCACCCGCATCGCCGGCGAACAGGCCACCATCGCCGCCCTGCAGGGCAAGACGGCGATGCCGGAGCCGGACAATGTGCGCGGAATGCGCCGCGCCCTGCGCGACGCCAACATCGGCCACGTCATGCTGTCCGACATCATCGACGTGACGGACGCCCGCTGGCAGGGCGCCGTCGAGGGCGTGCTGGCCGGCTTCGCCTCGGTGGTCCTGCTCGACAAGTCCGGCGACGCGCCGGCCGCCTACCGCCTGGCCGAGAAGGAGCGCTACCGCCACTTCATCGTGCCGGACCTGGTGTCGGCGCCGTCGTCGTCCGACGACAGCCTGCTGTCGGTGGTGAAGTTCAGCGCCAAGGTGCCGGCCTGGCTGGTCGAACAGCTGCAGCGCATCAGCCGGGTCGACTCGGTCGAGCAGGGCTTCAAGCTGGGCAACCACGCCGAATGGATCACCCCCGAGGCCTACCACCGCGAACGTCGCGGCGGCCGCTCGCTGTTCGTCGAGGCCTCGCGTTACCGCTTCGGCACCGCCGGCCGCAGCCAGCGCATGGACGCGATCATGAAGGGCCTGCCGGCGCTGGAGGCGCAGGAGGACAAGCTGACGCTGACCATCAGCAAACTGGCCGGCGAAGTCGGCGCGCTGAAGGGCCGCATCGCCGGCGTCGACGCCGCCAAGGAACTGGCCGCGCGCCAGGCCGAGTTCGACGAGGCGGCGCGCAACGCCGTGCCGTTGAAGGAGGAACGCATCGAGGTCGGCACCCGCCTGGGCGAGCTGCAAACCCTGACCAAGAACGCCACCGTGGCGCGCACCCGCACCGACACGGTGTGGCAGAACGCCCGCTTTGCCCTGTCCGAGGCCGAAGCCGGCCTGCGCCTGGGCCACAAGCGCCAACTGGAGCAGCGCAGCGAGCACGCCCGCGCGCTGCTGGCGCTGCGCCGCACCTGGCGCCACCTGCCCAAGGCATGGCGCCGGCCGGCACGGCGCACGGCGCTGGTGCGCGAACACCAGAACGCGCACCAGGTCGCGCTGCGCATCCATAGCCTGGAGGCGAGCCTGTCGCGCAGCGACTGGGAACTCGACGCCACGGTGATCGACCAGTACGAACGGCTGAACGAGCAGCTGCACGGCCGCCAGTCGGAGACCGAGGAGCGGCGCTACCAGAACAACCGCGCCATCGAGGCCACCGGCAACGCGCGCGGCGCCTACATCGAACGGCTGCGCTACACCGTCAAGACCTACAGCAAAAACATCAAGGAGCTCGGCGAGCTGGCCGGCATCGAGGTGCACGCCGACCCGGTGCGGCTGGAGAACGACGACACCCAGCTGTCCCAGGCCGGGCTGCACGTGCGCTTCAAGTTCGACGGCAAGGGCATCATCGGCATGAACGACGGCGAAGCGTCCGGCGGCCAGCAGGTGATGAAGTCCTTGGTGCTGCTGATTGGTTTGCTCAAGTCCGAAGACGGCTCCGGCGGCTTCGTCTTCATCGACGAACCGTTTGCCCACCTGGACATCCGCAACATCCAGCTGGTCGGCGAGTTCCTCAAGAACACCGAGGCGCAGTACCTGATGACGACGCCGCTGACCCACAACACCGACGTCTACGACCCTTCCGAGCTGACCCTGATCACCAGCAAGAAGAAGAAAGACACCGAGTGGGCGCAGCCGATCTTCGTGCTGCAGCGGCGCGCCAGCGACGTCGCCAAGGTGGCATAGACACCGCCGTTGCTTCGCACAAAACAAAAAACCCGGCTCGCCTGAGCCGGTTTTTTTTTGCCCAAACGAACCACCGCACCGCCGGGGTCAGTGCCGACATTCGGACATTCATGCCGTGAATGTCCGAATGTCGGCACTGACCCCGATGTTTCACGAATGTCGGCACTGACCCTAATGCCGTTGACTTAAGCTTTTGACTTCTTGTATGGGTAGCGCTGTGCCTTTGATTTGACGACCCGGTCAAAATGACGGCCGGGTCGTTTGACAGTCAGTTCTGTGACTAGCCTTTGCCGCATTCTTTGTAGTAGGGAAGGCAGCTTGCCATAGGCGCGAGTCGCGGCGGCCCATGTTAGTTCGTATTGAATGATGTGAAATGCACGGACGAAGCTGATGTCGGTGGGGTTGCATTGAGCGTCGGCGGCGACGTTGGCCATTTCAAGGCGCACCAGGTTGTAGGCGATGCACGCGCCCCAGATCTCCTGGTTGATCCCCTCGACGG
>NZ_FOTW01000013.1 GCF_900114705.1 Rugamonas rubra | reverse complement strand
GATCTGGGGCGCGTGCATCGCCTACAACCTGGTGCGCCTTGAAATGGCCAACGTCGCCGCCGACGCTCAATGCAACCCCACCGACATCAGCTTCGTCCGTGCATTTCACATCATTCAATACGAACTAACATGGGCCGCCGCGACTCGCGCCTATGGCAAGCTGCCTTCCCTACTACAAAGAATGCGGCAAAGGCTAGTCACAGAACTGACTGTCAAACGACCCGGCCGTCATTTTGACCGGGTCGTCAAATCAAAGGCACAGCGCTACCCATACAAGAAGTCAAAAGCTTAAGTCAACGGCATTAGGGTCAGACCCCGGTCTAGCGGGGTGGGCGCCTGGAGAACAGGCACAAAAAACCCGTCGCGGGGACGGGTTCGGGCATTACAGGATGGTGGCCAGGGCGCACTGTCGGTAGTGGTTGGCCGCCTCTTCCGGCTGCTGCAGGGCGTCGTGCAACTGCGCCAGCTTGAGGTGGGACTCGCGCACCATGCGCGGGTCGGCGGCGTCGGACAGGGCCTGCTCCAGATAGCGCTGGGCCTTGCCCCACAGCTTCTGCTTCAGGCACAGCGAACCCAGCGTCAACGCCAGCTCGGCGTCGGTCGGCCGCGCCCGCAGCCAGCCCTCGCAGTGCTCGATCTGCGTCAGCAGGGCCGGCGTGCCGGCCGGCGCCGCCGCTTCGCGGTAGGTGCGCACCACCCGCTCGTCCCAGTCGGCCGCCAGGGCCTCCTCGGCCACCAGGCGGGCCTCGTCGTGCAGGCCGCGGGCGTTGAAGGCGGTGGCGGCGCGGCAGGCCACGAAGGGCTTGACGCGGTCGACCGTCGGCACGGTGGCCCAGACGCGGCGCACCGATTCGGCGTCGTGCGTGCTGTCGGACAGCAAATCGTCGTAGGCCAGCTCGCGCAGGCGCGACGACAGCGCCGGGTGCAGCGCGCGGTGCTTGTCGAGCGAGCGCACCAGGCGCAGCACTTCCGGCCAGTTCTTGGCCTGCTGCTGGGCCTTGAGCGACCATTGCAGGGCGTGGATGTGGCGGGTGCCGCTGGCGTTGAGCTCGCGCACCGCCTCCAGCGCCAATTCCGGCTGGTGGTCGTCGACCAGCAGTTCGGTCATGGTCATCAGGCGCGCCGTTTTCAGCACCGGGTCGTCGCTCAGGCGCGCCAACCAGTTGTCGCGGCGCGCCGTCTGGCGCATGCGGTGGGCGGCGCGGGCGCCGATCAGCGCGGCCACGCCGGCGTTTTCCGGCAGTTCGGCGGCGCGCAGGGCGGCTTTTTCGGCGTGGCCGAAGCGGCCCTCGAACAGCGCCTTGAGCGCTTCGCGCAGGCCTTTGTTGCCGTCGCGCTCGCGCTTGCGCAGGCGGTAGGCGGCGACGCGGCCGGGCATTTTGACGGTGGCGCGGAAGGCGCGGATCAGCACGTACAGCAGGACGAACAGGGCCACCTGCAGCACGACGAAGAAGTTCAACGACAGGTCGATCCGGTGCGGCGGGTAGAACAGCACCACGTTGCCCGGATTAAAACGCGCCGTCACGGCGATGCCGATGGCGGCGGCCATCAGGGCGAGTAACCAGAGGAATAAGCGCATGGTTAAGGTTTCGCCTTGTAGTTACGCACCGCGTTAAGGCTGTCGGCCAGCGTCGGCATTTCGATCGCCAGATTGCTCGCCTGCACCTGGCGCAACAGCGCCTGCACGGTCTGGGTCTGCTTGGCGCGCACGTCGAAGTACTTGACCAGCGCCTCCTGGGCGGCGATCAGGTCGCTGCGGAAGGCCGTCTCGTTGCGCGACAGCAGCGCCATGCGGGCGTTGAGCAGGCGCAGTTTGAGGTTCTCGCGCAGGAAGTAGGCCTGGCTCGGCGACAACATCAGCGCGTCCGGCGTTTCCACGCTGCGCACCCGCACCAGTTGCCGCACGTCGGTCCACATCTCGCTGCTCCAGCTGGTCCAGACGTCCTGCAGCTTGAGCAGCCATGGGCTGGTCGGCTCCGGCTCGACCAGCTTGCCGCCCTTCATCTGTTTCGGCTTGGCCTTCTTCTCGGCCGGCGCCGGCAGCGTCGGCTTCTCGTCGGCCAGCATCGGCAGCGAGTCGACCTGGGCGATCACGCTGTCGATGCGCAGCGCCACGCCGACCGAGTCGACGCTCGGCAGGGCCTTGAGTTTTTCGGTGTCCTTGGCGATGGCGCGGCGGATCGTGATGAACTGCGGCTTGTCCGAGCGCGACAGGCTGCGGTCGGCGTTTTGCAGCGCGATCAGCGCGCCCGGCACGTTGCCGGCCAGTTGCAGCTGCTGGCTGGCGGTCGACAGCACTTGCTCGATCTCGGTCAGGGCCCACTCGTCGCGGTTCTTCGACAGGTCCTGGTATAGCTGCTCCAGGGCCAGTTGCTGGCTCTGCGCCTCGACCGCCTTGTTCTCCAGCAGGCCGACCTTGCCTTGCAGTTCCTTGTTGGCTTCCTGCACGGCGCGCGTCAGGGTGCCGGTTTCGGCGTTGACGGCGTCGCCCTTTTGCAGGCGGCGCGCCATCTCCTCGCGCAGGTTGCGCACCTGGTTGTGCGACGACCAGGTCTGGCCGGCCAGCAGGATGCCCAGGGTGATCACGGCGATCACCAGCGGCTGCTGCAGCGTGCCGGCCAGGCCGGGCGCCGCCGGGGTGGCGGGCGCGGCGGGCGCGGCGGCGGACGGCGCGGCGGGCGCGGCCGGCGCGGGCGTGGCCGCTGGTGCGGCTTGGGCGGACGGCGCCGGTGACGGCGCGGACGGCGTCTCGCCGGCGCTGCCGGCGGACTTCTCGGTGTCAGGTAATGTAGGCAATTCGTTCATGGGTGTGATTGTAACGCGGCCAGCAGGCGTTCGTCGCCTGAACCTGTCAGCGTCAGTCTGGTAAAGCCGAGATTATTTGCCGTTTCGGCAATCCGGGCGTGGGGGACGATCAAATGCTGTTGTTGCATCATTACAACATACTTCTGTTGCAATGCGTCAGTTTTTTCTGCGCCGTCGTCCGTCTCGTCCATCTCTTGCAGCAGGGCCAGCAGGCCGCGCAGCGCCTCCGAACTGGTGATGACCCAGTCGTTGGCCTGCGCCAACAAGCGGCGCAGCGTGGCGCGCAGCGGCGCCGTCAGCGGCGGCACCGAGCGGCGGTAGGCCGGCACCACGTCGACCACGGCGCCGGCCGCGCGCAGGCCGTCGGCCATCAGCTCGCGGCCGCTGTCGCCGCGCACGATCAGCACGCGGCGGCCGCGCAGGGCCGCCAGGTCGAGCGTTTGCAGCAGGTGTTCGGAGTCGCTCTTGCTGGCGTCGGCCGGGCTGACGATGTCGACCTCGGCCGGCGTGACGCCGTGCGCCGCCAGCGCCGTGCGGCTGCCCTCGCCCAGCACGGCCAGCTTGACGCCGGCCGGCCATTGCGTGATGTGGGCGAAGGCGGCGTCGATGGCGTTGGGCGAGACGAAGGCCACCATGGCGTAGTCGGCCAGGCCGGCCAGCGCGGCGCGCAGCGCGCCGCTATTCTCCAGCGCGGCGATCTCCAGCAGCGGCAGCAGCTCGACCGGACGGCCGAGCGCGCGCACCCGCTCGGCCAGCGGCCGGGCCTGCGCCAGCGGCCGGGTGATGACGACGGTGTCAGGCATCCGGCGCGGCGTCGGTCGCGGCCTGCGGGTCTGCCACAACCTCGGCAAGACAGACCGACAGGATGCTGACGGCGTCCTGCTCGGCCAGCAACTTGGCCACGGCCTCGCCCAGCTGCTCGGCGGTGTCGGCGGCGCCGCGCACCTCGGCGCTGGCCATGCGGCTGCCGTCCGGCGTGGCGACCATGGCGCGCAGGTGCATCTGGCCGTCGGCGACGGTGGCGAAGGCGGCCAGCGGCACCTGGCAGCTGCCGCCGAACACCTTCGACACCTTGCGTTCGGCCGTGACGGCCTGGGCGGTGGCCAGGTGGTTCAGCGGCGCCAGCAGCGCGCGCAGGTCGACGCCGTCGGCGCGCTCGGCGATCTCGATCGCCATCGCGCCCTGGCCGGCGGCCGGCAGGCTGTCCTCCGGCGCCAGCAGGGCGCGGATGCGCTCGGGCAGGCCGAGGCGCTTGAGGCCGGCGGCGGCCAGGATGATGGCGGCGTAGTCGCCCCGGTCCAGCTTGCCCAGCCGCGTGTCGAGGTTGCCGCGCAGTGGCTTGATCACCAGCTGCGGGTAGCGCGCCGCGATCAGCGACTGGCGCCGCAGGCTGCTGGTGCCCACCACCGCGCCCGGCGGCAGCTCGGCCAGCGAGGCGTAGTCGTTGGAGACGAAGGCGTCGCGCGGGTCCTCGCGCTCGAGCACGGCGGCCAGGGCGTAGCCCTCGGGCAGCTCCATCGGCACGTCCTTGAGCGAATGCACGGCCAGGTCGGCGCGCCCTTCGGCCATCGCCACCTCCAGTTCCTTGACGAACAGGCCCTTGCCGCCGACCTTGGACAGGGTGCGGTCGAGGATTTGATCGCCCCGCGTCGTCATTCCCAGAATCTCGACGCTGCACTGCGGATATAATAATGTCAAGCGCGCGCGGACATGCTCGGCCTGCCACATGGCGAGCCGGCTTTCCCGCGAGGCGATGACTAATCTGGATGGGGTAGCTTGGGCCATTTCGGATGTTTTCAAAACCAGTTCTTTCGCTGTAGCTGACGCTAACCGGCGGCGGCCAGTTAATTCGCGCATGTTTAAGATCACAAATTTTATCATGCGCCCCTCTTGCAGAACCGGGCCAAAAGCCTTTTGCACCGACATTCACCATTTTTCGCGGCAGATCACATGGCAAAACAATCTAGTGCAATAGACGAACAACCGGGCGTGGACAAAGACGCGCCGCTCAAAGAAGACATCCGCCTGCTCGGCCGCCTGCTCGGCGACGTGCTGCGCGAGCAAGAAGGCGAAGAGGTCTTCGCCGTGGTCGAAACGATCCGCCAGACCGCCGTGCGCTTCCGCCGCGAGGCCGACGCCGGCGCCGCCAAGGAACTCGACGGCATGTTGAAGATCCTGACGCGCGAACAAACCATTTCCGTGGTGCGCGCCTTCTCCTACTTCTCGCACCTGGCCAACATCGCCGAGGACCAACACCACATCCGCCGCCGCCGCGCCCACCTGCTGGCCGGCTCCAAGCCGCAGCAGGGCAGCGTCAACTTCGCCCTGTGCAAGCTGAAGGACGCCGGCGTCAGCCAGGAAACCGTCAGCACCTTCTTCCAGGACGCCCTGATCGCCCCCGTGCTGACGGCCCACCCGACCGAGGTGCAGCGCAAGAGCATCCTCGACGCCGAGCACGACATCGCCCGCCTGCTGGCCGAGCGCGACCTGCCGCTCACGCCGAAGGAGCGCGCCGCCAATATGCACCTGCTGCGCGCCCGCGTCGCCACGCTGTGGCAGACGCGCATGCTGCGCTACTCCAAGCTGACCGTGGCCGACGAGATCGAGAACGCGCTGTCCTACTACCGCATCACCTTCCTGCGCGAGCTGCCCGGCCTGTACGACGACATCGAGGGCGACATCGCCGCCCATTATCCGGAAGCGGGCGAACGGCAGATCGAGGCGCCCTACGTGCAAATGGGCAGCTGGATCGGCGGCGACCGCGACGGCAACCCCAACGTCAACGCCGGCACCATGCGCCACGCGCTCGAGCGCCACGCCACCACCATTCTCGACTTCTACCTCGACGAGGCCCACGCGCTGGGCGCCGAACTGTCGATCTCGACCCTGATGGTGGCCTGCAGCCCGGCCCTGCAGGCGCTGGCCGACGCCTCGCCCGACACCTCGGCGCACCGCAGCGACGAGCCCTACCGGCGCGCCCTGATCGGCATCTACGCCCGCCTGGCCAGCACCGCCCGCGCGCTGGGCGCCACCAACATCCTGCGCAAGGAGGTCGGCCACGCCGAGCCCTACGCCGACGCGGCCGGCTTCGCCGCCGACCTGCAGGTGCTGATCGACTCGCTCGAGAACAACCACGGCGGCATGCTGGTCAAGCCGCGCCTGTCGACGCTGAAACGGGCGGCCGACATCTTCGGCTTCCACCTGGCCTCGCTGGACATGCGGCAAAGCTCGGACATCCACGAGCGCGTGCTGGCCGAGCTGTTCGCCAAGGGCGGCGCCCAGGCCGACTACGCCAGCCTGGACGAGGACGCCAAGGTGGCCCTGCTGCTGGCCGAACTGTCGCAGCCGCGCCTGCTCTACTCGCCCTACATCGCCTACTCGGAGGAGACCGACTCCGAGCTGACCATCCTGCGCGCGGCGCGCGAGATCCGCGCCCGCTACGGCGCGCGCGCCATCCGCAACTACATCATCTCGCACACGGAGACCGTGTCCGACCTGCTGGAGGTGCTGCTGCTGCAAAAAGAAATGGGCCTGCTGCGCCTGGCCACGGCCGAGGCCGAAGCCGAGCTCGACCTGATGGTGATCCCGCTGTTCGAGACCATCCCCGACCTGCAACGCGCCGCCGGCATCATGGAGCAGGTGATGGCGCTGCCGCTGGTCAAGCAATTGATCGCCAAGCAGGGCCAGATCCAGGAAGTCATGCTGGGCTACTCCGACTCCAACAAGGACGGCGGCTTCCTCACCTCGAACTGGGAACTGTACAAGGCCGAGACCCACCTGGTGACGGTGTTCGAAAGCGCCGGCGTCAAGCTGCGCCTGTTCCACGGCCGCGGCGGCACCGTCGGCCGCGGCGGCGGCCCGAGCTACGAGGCCATCCTGGCCCAGCCGCAGGGCACCGTCAACGGCCAGATCCGCCTGACCGAGCAGGGCGAGATCATCGCCTCCAAGTTCTCCAACGCCGACATCGGCCGGCGCAACCTGGAGCTGCTGGTCGCCGCCACTCTGGAGGCGAGCCTGATGCCGCAGTCGGCCGACGCCGCCCACCAGGCCGAGCTGGCCGGCTTCGAGGCCGTCATGGCCGACATCTCAGACCGCGCCTACAAGGCCTACCGCAACCTGGTCTACGAGACGCCCGGCTTCACCGACTACTTCTTCGCCGCCACGCCGATCGCCGAGATCGCCGAGCTGAACCTCGGTTCGCGCCCGGCCTCGCGCAAGTCGACCAAGCGCATCGAGGACCTGCGCGCCATCCCCTGGGGCTTCTCCTGGGGCCAGTGCCGCCTGCTGCTGCCGGGTTGGTACGGCTTCGGCAGCGCCATCGGCGCCTGGGTCGCCGCCGGCCCGCGCGAGGAGCGCCTTGAGCAGCTGCGCGCCATGCACCTGCGCTGGCCCTTCTTCGCCACGCTGCTGTCGAACATGGACATGGTGCTGGCCAAGACCGACCTGGCGATCGCCTCGCGCTACGCCGAGCTGGTGGCCGACCAGGAGCTGCGCGAGCGCATCTTCAAGCGCATCACCGAGGAGCACGCCAACACGCTGGAGATCCTGCAAAGCATCACCGGCGCCGGCGAGCGCCTGGCCGGCAACCCGCTGCTGGCCCGTTCGATCCAGAACCGCTTCGCCTACCTCGACCCGCTGAACCACTTGCAGGTCGAGCTGATCAAGCGCCACCGCGCCCTGTCCAACCAGCCGGGCAAGGTCGACGAGCGGGTCCACCGCGGCATCCACCTGTCGATCAACGGCGTCGCCGCCGGCCTGCGCAACACCGGCTAAGCGGCTAGTCGCGCAGCAAGGCCAAAGGGCGGGACGGCAGACATGCCGCCCCGCCCTTTTTCTTTTTAAAAATGTTACACAAAAAGAAAGACAAATAGATAAAAGAAATAATACAATAAGGCAGCCCGCGCCCGCCGTCGCCTGTCCCGCCGGATCGGCCGGCCTTTTTTGCGACAACGTCCGCTGGAGGAGCCGTCAATGAAAAAATGGTCGATTGAAACTTGGAGCCTGGCCGGCATCGCCGCCGTGCTGGCGTTGATGGCGGCCATGGTCGGCGCCGTGTGGCACCAGAGCGGCCTGACCGCCGAGGCCGACGGCCGGCTCCAACAGGCCCGCAACCGGGTGTTGTGGCTGGAGCAGCTGCAAGCCCAGTTGTACCGCACCGAAATGCTCAGCGAGCGCCAGCCGGACGCCGCCGCCGACGCCAGCCGCGCCGCCGCCGTGCTGACCCTGCAACACCAGCTTGAGCGGGGCGCGCCGCTGGCCGAGGGCAGCGACACCATGCCGCCGCTGCTGGCCCGCCTGCGTCAGCAGGTGGCCGCGATGAACGCCGGCGCGCCCGACGGCGAACACGGCCTGGCCGGCATCGGCCTGCAGGTGATCGGTATGATCAGCGCCGAGCGGGCCCAGCGCGACCGCATCCGCAAACAGGACCGCGACGAGCACGCCCGGGTGCGCCAGGGCATGATCGCGCTGATGCTGGGGCTGGCCGCGCTGAGCAGCGTCATCCTGCTGCGCATACGCCGGCAAAGCCTGGCCGGGCGCCAGGCCCTGAGCGAAGCCAACGCCACGCTGGAGCGGCGCATCGACGCCCGCACCGACGAGCTGCAACAGGCCAACGACCAGCTGCGCGGCGAAATCGAAGTGCGCAAGGCGGTCCAGCAGGCGCAGGCGCGCAGCGACGCGCAATTGCAGGAGATCATCTCGATGATGCCGGTGGCGCTGTTCATCAAGGACGCCGAGTCGCGCATCGTGCTGATGAACGAGGCCTGCGAGAAGATGTGGGGCGTCCCCTTCGCCGAGTTGTCCGGCCTGCGCGGCGACGACCACTTCCCGGCCGAGCAGATGGCCGGCTTCCTGGCCGACGACCGCGCCGCCTTCGCCAACCGCACGCTGCTGATGCGCGAGGAACTAATGTGGGACAACACCCGGCAGGAAGACCGCAACGTGCAGGCCTACAAGAAGCCGCTGTACGACGCCGCCGGCCAGCCGCTGCTGCTGGTCGCCATGTGCGTCGACGTCACCGAGCGCAAGCGCGCCGAGGAGGCCCTGCAACGCACGCTGCAACAGTTGCGCGCGCTGTCCGACCACCAGGAGAACGTCAAGGAGGACGAGCGGCGCCGCATCGCCCTCGACATCCACGACGAGCTGGGGCAGAACCTGCTGGCCCTCAAGCTCGACGTGTCGATGCTGCACGCCCGCACCGGCGCCAGCCACGGCCACCTGCACCGCGAGGCCGGCCGCGTGCTGGCCACGCTGGACGCCTCGATCCTGTCGGTGCGCGCCATCATCGACGAGCTGCACCCCAGCGTGCTCGAGCTGGGCCTGTGCGCGGCGGTCGACTGGCAGCTGCGCCGGCTGGAGCAGCGCAGCGGCCTGCGCTGCTCGCTGCAACTGATCGACGACAGCGCCAACTGCCTGCTCGACCAGCGCCAGACCTCGGGCATCTTCCGCATCGTGCAGACGGCGCTGAGCAACATCAGCCTGTTCGCCGGCGCCAGCGCGGTGCATGTGTCCTTGAATCTGCAGCCGCAGCGCATGACCATCGTCATCACCGACGACGGCGCCAGCGAGCAACAGGGCGAACGCTCGCAGACGGCCGCCTTCGGCCTGCGCGCCATCCGCGAGCGGGTCAGCGCCTTCGGCGGCGAACTGGTGGTCGCCTGCCGCGCCGGCAGCGGCAGTTCGATGTCGATCCTGCTGCCGGGACTGGAGCAACAGGCCCGGCCGGTCGAGGCGATGGCGGCGGGCTAGCACCGCCGCCCTGCCCGTAGCGGCGGCGGCGCGCGGCCGGCGGGAGGCGGCGCCGGCGTTCAGCCCAGGCCGCTGCCGCGCTTGTTGGCGGGAATCAGCCACCAGCCCAGTTGCTCGCGGACGCGCTCGGGCGCCGGCGGCGCCGGCTCGGCGCGGCGCCGCTCCGGACGCGCCGGCCTTGCTGCGAGGCTGCTGGGATGGTCGGACGACGGCGCGCACTGTTGCGTATCGGTTTGCTGATGGGACTGGCTGGGCTTCATGATCGCCTCACTGGCTGGACTTCTGGTGCGACGATTCCATGATGCGCCCGCCACCCGCGCTTCAATATGAGGAACAACAAGGTCATCGCCGCGCTGCCCTCGCTTTCTCGGCCGGGGCCGGCGCAAGTTTTCCGGGGCGAAAAAAAGGGAGGCTCGCGCCTCCCTTCTCTTTTCCGCCCGCAACCGCGGCGCGCCTTGTGCAGGCTTAATGCGTGGTCAGGAAGCTCTTCAGCTTGTCCGAACGGGACGGCTGGCGCAGCTTGCTCATCGCCTTCGCCTCGATCTGGCGGATGCGTTCGCGCGTCACGTCGAACTGTTTGCCCACTTCTTCCAGCGTGTGGTCGTTCGACATCTCGACGCCATAGCGCATGCGCAGCACCTTGGCCTCGCGCGGCGTCAGCGAGTCGAGCACCTCCTTGATGACGTTACGCATCGAGGCGTGCAGCGCGGCGTCGAGCGGCGCCAGCGTGGTGTTGTCCTCGATGAAGTCGCCCAGCTGCGAATCGCCGTCCTCGCCCATCGGCGTTTCCATCGAAATCGGCTCCTTGGCGATCTTCATGATCTCGCGCACCTTGTTCTCCGGCATTTCCATCTTGACCGCCAGGGTCGCCAGGTCCGGCTCGCTGCCGGTTTCCTGCATGATCTGGCGCGAGATGCGGTTCATCTTGTTGATCGTCTCGATCATGTGCACCGGCACGCGGATGGTGCGCGCCATGTCGGCGATCGAGCGGGTGATGGCCTGGCGGATCCACCAGGTGGCGTAGGTGGAGAACTTGTAGCCGCGACGGTATTCGAACTTGTCGACCGCCTTCAGCAGGCCGATGTTGCCCTCCTGGATCAGGTCGAGGAACTGCAGGCCGCGGTTGATGTACTTCTTGGCGATCGAGATCACCAGGCGCAGGTTGGCCACGGTCATTTCGCGCTTGGCCTGGCGGGCGCGCTTCTCGCCGGCCGCCATCTGCTTGTTAATCTTGCGCAGGTCGGCCAGCGGCAGCGCGACGCGGGCCTGCAGGTCGATCATCTTCTTTTGCAGCTCCTTCACGGCCGGCACGTTGCGGCCCAGGATGGCGCTGTACGGATAGGCGCAGTCGACTTCCAGGTCGACCCAGTCGAGGTCGCACTCGTTGCCCGGGAACACCTTGATGAAGTGGGCGCGCGGCATGCCGCACTTGTTGACGCACAGCTCGAGCACGGCGCGCTCGATGTGGCGCACCTCCTCCATCTGGCCGCGCAGCGTGTCGCACAGCTTCTCGACCACCTTGGCGGTGAAGCGGATGCCCAGCAGCTCGGCCGAAATGGCTTCCTGCGCGGCGATGTAGCCCTTCGAGCCGTAGCCGCCGGTGGCCTTGCGCATCTTGTCGTACTGCGTCGAGATGACGTTGAACTTCTCCAGCGCGGCCTTTTTCAGCTGCACCAGTTGCTCGGTCGAGAAGCCGGCCGCGCCGCCGTTGGCGTCGCCGTCCTCTTCTTCGACTTCCTCTTCCTCTTCCTCGTCGTCCTCGCCGGTTGCGGCGGCGGGCGCCGCCGCCGGCGCGCTGCTGCCGCTGCTGGACTCGTTGAGGTCGACGAAGCCGTCGACCACCTCGTCGACCTTCAACTCGTCGGCCTCGATCTTGCGGGCCAGCGCGACGATCTCGGCGATCGTCGTCGGGCAGGCCGAGATGGCCTGGATCATGTCCTTCAAGCCGCCTTCGATGCGCTTGGCGATCTCGATCTCGCCCTCGCGCGTCAGCAGCGCCACGGCGCCCATTTCACGCATGTACATGCGCACCGGGTCGGTGGTGCGGCCGAAGTCGGAGTCGACCGTCGACAGCGCGGTGGCGGCGGCCGCCTCGACCTCGTCGTCGCTGGTCACGGTGGCCACGCTGTCGGTCAGCAGCAGCGAGTCGGCTTCCGGCGCGCGCTCGTAGATGGCGATGCCCATGTCGTTGAAGGTGGCGATGATGCCTTCGATCGCCTCCGGGTCGACGATGTTTTCCGGCAGTTGGTCGTTGATCTCGGCGTAGGTCAGGAAGCCGCGTTCCTTGCCCATGTTGATCAGGTTCTTGATCTGTTGGCGGCGGCGCTCCAGGTCCTCGGCCGAGGTCTTGGCGTCGGCGCCCAGCAGGTCGGCCGCGCCGCCCTTGGCCTTGCGCTCGCGCGCCTTCGAGACGGCCTTCAACTCGGCGCGCTCGACGGCGTTCAACGCCGCCACTTCGTCGTTTTCCGGCGTGAACTCGCTCGGCTTGCGGCCGCGGCGGCCGGGCACCTTGACGCTAGGCAGCAGGTAGCCCGAGGTGTCGATCGAGGCCAACGTGGCCGCGTCGGTGACCTGGCTGACCACCGGGCCGGCGGTGACGATGACCACCGGCGCCGGCTCGGACTTGGCCTTGACCAGCTTCGATTTCGGCGCCACCACCTTGGGGCCGGCCGGCGCGGCCAGCGAGACGGCGGCCGAGGCGGCGCCGGCCTTGCGGGCGATCTTCACGGTCGGCGTCTTGGCCGGGGCGGCGCCATCGGCGCCGTCGACGGCGGCGTCGAGCGCGGCGGCCGGCACGCTGACGGCGGCCTCGGCCGGCGCGGCGTCGGCGACGGCGGCGGCCAGGCGGGTTTTCTTCTTGACGACCACCGTTGCTTTTCCAGCTGCCTCTTGCGCATTATCGATCACATAAGATAAAGTCGTCTTGGGAACCACCAACGGCGCGGCGCTGGTACGGGCGGCCTTGACGGACAGCGTTAAAGTTTTCGGCGTTTTTGTCATGAATTTCTCTCAAATGCGAGGCCAGCGGTTCGCGGCGCGAAGTGAATAATTCCACCTAAGCCTGCGTACCGGACTCGATGGAGCGTGTTTGCCTGCCCTTGCGGACGGCTGCGCCACGAATTTACAAAAACGCCACGACCCGGCGGATGCCGCGAACGGCCGCACAGGGGTCAGGAGTGTTGTAAATTGTGACGTTGTACCTAGCGGAATAAAAAAAGCCCGTAAGCGAAACGGGCTTATATCTATTTTTCAGTGAAGAATAGAGAAGAGGGCAAATTATGCCGTATAGCGAGACATCAGGATAATTGATAAATCTTATATCCGACATCAAAAAACCATATAACAAGGGCGTAGCGCCCCCGCTAAACTTCTTGTACCTGACTGAAACCGCACCGCCCTACATGTGGTGCGTCAGTCATTATACAAGGTCTGCCGGGTAAACGCACCTGCCCCTCTGGAAGAAAGATGTGGCTGAAAAGACATGCTAGCCCAAAATGCACTGCATTCGGCTAGTCCGCATGATATGCTGGCGCCTCTTTGTGTAACCAATGAAGTCGATGAACACTAGCCTTACCCCCCAGCCTCAGGCAGACGAGCCAGGCAGCACCCCGATTACCCCTGCGGCGACCGCGCCAGCGAGCACGCCAGCAGCCGCGCCGGCGAGCACGCCGGCGTTGACGCCGCGCACGCTGTTGAAGCAGTTGCAGCAACAATTTCCCGCCTTCCGCGATTTCCTGCCCCTGTCCATCGGTATCGACAAGCAGATCCTGGCGCGCCTGCCCGACCTGGACCGCAAGACCATGCGCACCGCGCTGGGCATCCACACCGGCTCGCTGCGCTATCTGAAGGTGATGGAGAAGGCCAAGCTGCGCCACGACCTCGACGGCACCGCCGGCGCGGAAGTGACCGACACCCACCGCAGCCACGCCACCCAGGTGCTGCAGGAGCGCTTCAAGAAGGAAGCCGAGCGCAAGAAGGCCGAGCGCGACGCCGCCGCCGAGGAAGAAGCCAGCCGCGTGCGCGCCGACAAGCTCAACCAGCTGACCGCGAAGTTCTCGCGCAAGGGCTAAGTTGAGCGCGGACTTGACACCCGAGACGCCGGCCCCGCCGGCGGAAGTGCCGCCCGAACTGCCGCCCTACCACGGCATCGCCTTGGCCGACGTGCGCCTGGTGCGCACGCCGGCCGAGGCCGAGGCCGCCCGCGCCGCCCTGTTGGCGGTCGACGCGGTCGGTTTCGACACCGAGTCCAAGCCGACCTTCGCCAAGGGCGAAAGCTCGACCGGGCCGCACCTGATCCAGCTGGCCACCGACAGCGTGGCCTACCTGTTCCAGATCGGCGCCAACCCGCCGCTGGCCGAACTGCGCGCCATCCTCGAGTCGGAGCTGACCATCAAGGTCGGCTTCGGCCTGTCCGACGACGTCAAACGCCTGCACGCCAAGCTGGGCATCCGCGCCGCCGGCGTGGTCGACCTGTCGGTGGCGCTGCGCGGCGGCCAGCGCAACGACCTCGGCGCGAAAAGCGCGGTGGCCAAGTTCTTCGGCCAGAAACTGCAGAAATCCAAGAAGATCTCCACCACCAATTGGGCCAGCGCGCGCCTGAGCGACAAGCAGATCCTCTACGCCGCCGACGACGCCCAGGTGGCGCTGCGCGTGTTCCGCCACTGGATCGCCGCCGGCGGCCAGTTGCCGCCGCAACGGCCGGCCAAGCCGCCACGGCCGCCGCGCCAGCCGCGCCCACCGCGCGCGCCCGCGCCAGCCAGCGGCGACACCACGCCGGCAAGCGCCGACAAGACCGAGCCCGCCTAAGGCTGTCGCCGCCAGCGCGCGGCAACTGATCCGCTTTCCCCGACACGTCTGAGCCTGTCCTTAAACGGCGCCCCGGTATATCCTTGTGACGACGCCCTGTTTGCCGGGCACATCCTTTCATTGAACGGTATCGCCTATGACCCTTTTTCCGCTTGCGCCCCGCGCGCTGCTGGCCGCCGCGACGCTGGCCCTGGCCGGCGCCAGCCTGCCGGCCGCCGCCGCGCCGGCCACCCTGGCCGACACGCTGGCGCAGCGCGTGGCCGCCTGCACCGCCTGCCACGCCGTCAAGGAGAGCCGCGACGCCTTCTTCCCGCGCATCGCCGGCAAGCCGGCCGGCTACCTATACAACCAACTGGTCAACTTCCGCCAGGGCCGGCGCCACTATCCGATGATGAACTACATGGTCGAACACCTGCCCGACGCCTATCTGAAGGAGATCGCCGAGTACTTCTCCGCCCAGCATCCGCCCTACCCGCCGCCGACCGCCAGCGCCCTGGGCGCGCCTCTGCTCGAGCGCGGCCGCGCGCTGGTGTTGCGCGGCGACCCGGCAAAAAAAGTGCCGGCCTGCGTCGCCTGCCACGGCGAGCAGCTGACCGGCCTGGCGCCGGCCGTGCCCGGCCTGGTCGGCCTGCCGGCCGACTACATCAACGCCCAGTTCGGCGCCTGGCGCAACAAGACGCGCCACGCCCAGGCGCCCGACTGCATGGCCGACATCGCCGGCCGCCTGTCCGACGGCGACATCGCCGCCGTCTCCGGCTGGCTGTCCAGCCAGGTCGCCGATCCGGCCGCCCGGCCCGCCACCAGCATCGCCCTGCCCCTGCCGCTGCAATGCGGCAGCGTGCCCGCCCAGTAGACCGAGGACGCCCCGCCCATGAAAAAACTCCCCCTCGTCCTGGCCGGCAGCGGCCTTGCCCTGCTGGCTCTGCTGGCCCTGGCCACCGCGCTGCTGTGGCCGCGCGACGACGCCGGCCCGCCGCCCTCGCCGGCCGCCGCCGCCCTGCCGCTGCAGCAACGCATCGCCCGTGGCGCCTACCTGGCCAAGGCCGGCGACTGCATGGCCTGCCACACCACGCGCGGCGGCGCCGCCTACGCCGGCGGCCGCGCGCTGCAGACGCCGTTCGGCAGCGTGGTCTCGCCCAACATCACGCCCGACCGCGACAGCGGCATCGGCGCCTGGAGCGCCAACGACTTTTGGAACGCCCTGCACAACGGCAAGTCGAAGGACGGCCGCCTGCTGTATCCGGCCTTCCCCTACACCAACTACACCAAGGTCACGCGCGACGACGCCGACGCCCTGTTCAGCTATTTCCAATCGCTCACGCCGGTGAAACAGAACAACCCAGCGCACAGCCTGCGCTTCCCCTACAACCAGCAGATCATGCTGGCGGCCTGGCGCGCCTTGTACTTCAAGCCGGCCGTCTACCGGCCGCAAACGGGCCAGTCGCTGAGCTGGAACCGCGGCGCCTACCTGGTCGAGGGCCTGGGCCACTGCAGCGCCTGCCATAGCGCGCGCAATAGCCTGGGCGCCAGCGCCGACACCCTGTCCGGCGGCCTGATCCCCGTCCTCGGCTGGTACGCGCCGTCGCTCACCTCGGATGCCGAGGCCGGCCTGGGCGACTGGCCGCCCGAGCACATCGCCGCCCTGTTGAAGACCGGCGTGTCGCCGCGCGCCACCGTGTTCGGCCCGATGGCCGAGGTGGTGCGGGCCAGCCTGCAGCATCTGGACGACGCCGACATCGGCGCCATGGCGGTCTACCTGAAGTCATTGCCGGCCACACCAGAGCCGTCCGACTACGAGCGCGACAAGTCGCCGCGCGCGCAGGCCTTCCTGGCGGCCGGCGCCAAGTTGTACGAGACCCATTGTGTCGATTGCCACGGCGCCACTGGCGCCGGCCTGCCGCCGGCCTACCCGCCGCTGGCCGGCAACCGCGCGCTGACCACCGAGGAGGCGGTCAACCCCATCCGCATCGTGCTCAACGGCGGTTTCGCGCCCGGCACGGCCGGCAACCCACGACCCTACGGCATGCCGCCGTTCGGCCATGTGCTCGACGACGGCGAGGTGGCGGCCGTGGTGTCGTATCTGCGTAGTGCGTGGGGGAATAACGCGCCGCCGGTCAGCGGGCAGGATGTGAACCGTTACCGCACCATTCCGCTCGATTGAGCGGCGGCGCGGCCGGCCAGTTTTAGCGGTACTTGAAGCCGGTGCGCAGGTCCATGCTGAAGCGCTTGCCGCCGTCGCTCACGTTGACGGACTCGGGCGGCTCCTCGCCGGCCAGCGCGCCGGAGAACAGCGGCAGGCCCTCGCCTTTGCGCATCAGCTCGTCGCAACGCTCGTAGACGTTGGGGCAGCCGGTCTCGGCCAGCAGGGCCTGGACGATCGGCACCTTCCAGGCGTCGACGCCGCCGGACTGGAACTGGCAGATCAAATAACCGTCGACGCCGCCGTAGCTGTCCACCAGCAGGCCGGACAGGCCGTCCTCGTCGCCCCGGATCAGCGCCACGATCTGCGTCGGCGCCGCCTTCTTCACGTTGGCCAGACGTTTTTGCACGGCCGCCTTGACGCGCCGCTTCATCATGGCGTGGTCGATCGGCTCGTCCTCCTTGAAGGTCCAGACGCGGGCGCGGATCTGCGACTTCGAGTTGTAGGCGGCGCGGGCGATGAACTGGTGCGCGGAGTTTTGCACGATGGCGTTCGAGCCCGGCTTCATTTTCTCCTGCGGTTTGCCGTCGACCTTGTCGATGGCGGAGGCGTAGATCAGGATGTCGCCGGCCAGCAAGCTCTTTTCCTTGCCCTGTTTGATGGTGATGATAAGCATGTGATTCCAGTGAGATCGACCGGCGCGGGCCGGTCATTGAGAAGCTGCGCCGCAGGACGGCGCAATACCGGCATGATACCTCATCCGCCGGCGCCGCCCGGCCATCTTGCCGCCGTCCGCCGGCCGACTTCCGCCCGCCGCCGGGCCGGCGCGGGCGCGGCCCGTCGGCGCTGCCGGCATTCTGCACCGCGCCGGCTGCAATCCGTCGCAGCGGCGTTTGCGCCGGCCGGCCGGCAGCCTACCATGCGTCCACTGTCAACATCGCCGAGTCGGCACCACCAACGCCTATCCATCCACAGGAGAACACCATGCAAGCTACGCCATCCCCGCGCCACCACCTGCGCCACCTGCTGCTCGCCGCCAGCGTGCTGGCCGCCGCCGCCCCGCTGACGCTGGGCACGGCCCAGGCCTCGCCGCTCGACTGGCTGCGCGGCGAAACGGTCAAGGGCAGCGGCAAGGTGGTCGCGCAGACGCGCGAGCTGGGCCACTTCAGCGCGCTGGGCCTGAGCACCGGCGGCAATGTCGAGATCCGCCTGGGCAACAGCGAGAGCGTCACCGTCGAGGCCGACGACAACGTGCTGCCACTGATCGAAACCGTGGTCGAGAACGGCACCCTGCGCATCCGGCCGCTGAAGAAGGACCAGCGCCTCGACACCCGCAACCTGAAACTGGTGGTGCAGGCGCGCAGCCTGGAGCGGGTCTCGATGGCCGGCTCCGGCACCGTCAACGCCGAGCGGCTGCAGGGCGAAAAGCTGCAGTTCGACGTGGGCGGGTCCGGCTCGATCAATGTCGGCAAGCTCAGCAGCGAGGCGGTGACCATCTCGATCGGCGGCAGCGGCACCATGAAGGCGGGCGGCAACACCGAGCGCCTGCAGGTGTCGATCGGCGGCTCGGGCAGCGTACAGGTCGGCCAACTGGCCGCGCGCGACGCCGTGGTCAGCATCGGCGGCTCCGGCCAGGCCACCGTCTACGCGCAGAAGTCGCTCAGCCTGAGCGTGGCCGGCTCGGGCACCATCGGCTACTACGGCGATCCACAGGTGAGCAAGAGCGTGCAGGGTTCCGGCTCGGTCAAGCGCCTGGGCGGCGCGCCGCAGTAAGCCACGGCGGCACCACCGCGCCACGGACGGCGGCGGGCGGATGAGGCGGCGTTGGACACCGCCAAACGCAACAAGGCGCGCAGCCATCGCGAGGATGGTCGCACGCCCTGCCTTGCCGGCGGACTGAGCCGGCGGTCTAGCCTGAATTCGGCTTAGTTCTGCGCAGCTTAGTTCTGCGCAACTTCGTTCTGCGCAGCTTACTTCTGCGGCACGACGATGACGGTGTCGCCGCCGGTCTTGCCGGTGGCGCCCTTGTCGCCTTTGGCGCCGTCGGTGCCGGGGGCGCCGCTGGCGCCCTCGTTGCCGGTGGCGCCAGTGGCGCCAGTAGCGCCGGTGGCACCGGTAGCGCCGGCCTCACCGGCAGCAGCTGGGGCACCCGTATCGCCGGTGGCGCCGGTGGCACCGGTCGCGCCGGCAGGGCCGGGAACCGCGACTGGAACGGCGACCGGTACGACGGTCGGTGGCGCTTCGCGCTGGCAGGCGCTCAAAGCGATGGTGGCGACGAGGACGAGTGGGAGCAGGATGATTTTCATGATGGGCCTTTTTCTTGTAGTACGGGAATGTAACGGCATATCATGCAGCGTCATTGCCACCATGGATGCGCGTTCTCTAGCAGCATCATGCGCCGCAACGACAATCTGTTCCGTTCGCTACCGAACACCCCGGCCAAGTCGGCCGCATCCGCCACCGCCAGCCACCATCAACGCAGCCGGAAGATCCGCTCGGGTTCGTCACCGTCCAGCAAAGCATAAATCCAGTTCTGTACCTGCCTGGCATCGGCGTTGGCGATCTGGTTGAGCACATCCGGCCTCGTGCACCTGAGTTGCCCCAAACGCTCCAGCAGAACCGAGCGGAGCGCCAATAGATGCCCCTCTTCCCGGCCCTCTTCTCGCCCCTCTTCCCGGCCCTCTTCTCGCCCCTCTTCCCGGCCCTCCAACTTGCCTTGCTTAAAACCCTTTTGAATCGCCTCGTATTCCAGCATCTGTTCAAAGGTCTCGTAGACGCGCTCGTAGATCATTTTAACCTCCGTGAAATCCGCCCTTACTGGCAGTGTAATCGTCTTGATTCGACGCCGCAAACGCGCGTGAATCCAGCGCTTCAGGCTGTTGCGCAAGGTCGCCGACTGCTGGTCGTCGAGCCAGCTGACCAGGCTGCCCAGAATCGCCAGGATGTCCTGCGCGCTGCGCGAGTGCTCCAGGCGAAACAATAAATTGACCAGATTGCGGCGCGTGCCGGGCAGCTCCAGCTCCAGCCGCGCGCGGTCGACCAGCAAATAGCGCTGCTGCGGCTGCAACGGCTCCAGGCCCTGCGGCGCCGCCAACATCAACTCGGCCAGATCGGTGCTGGCGTTCCAGCGCCGCTGGCCGTGGTATAGCACGATGGGCAGCACCGGCGGCAGCTTGCCGTGCCGCGTCAACTGCCGCTGCTTGAGCAAGTCCTGATATAGCAGCCCCACATACACCTGCATGCGCAGCGCCATCCACGGGTCGGTGTGGCTCTGAAATTCCAGCAGGATGTAAAGATAGATCCAGTCCGCGCCGACGCGGATGCGCCAAACCATGTCGCTGTGGCGCTGCTGCCCGCCGTCGCCGACATAGCTGCCGTTGACGCGCTCGAAGGCGCTCACCTCGAGCTGGTCGACCCAGGCGTAGGGCACGAAGCCGCGCAACAGATCGCGCACCAGCTCGGGGTGGGCGAACAATTGCTTGTAGCTGGCGTCGGCTTGGACCTTCATGGCAAAATTGTAACGGCGGCGCTCCAGGTCGAGCTCGCCTGGCGCGCGCGCCGAGCTTGGCGCGGCGCAAAGGCGCCGAAGAAAATCAGGCAAAGCGCGCCCGGAACGGCGCACTTCCCTTCCGGAAAGCTCGATATACTTTCCGCTCCAACAATCCAAAAAAACACCCGGGAGATCCACTTGACCGTAGCCACCTCGCCCATCCGCCGCGCGCTCGCGCTGCCCGCCTTGTTGCTGGCCTGCGCCGCCGCCCACGCGGCCGGCGCGCCGGCGCCCCGCATCACCGCCGTCAAGGCGGCCCACATGCTCGACGTGCGCAGCGGCGCCACGCTGGACCAGGCGGTGGTGCTGATCGACGGCGAGCGCATCACCGCCGCCGGCAGCAAGCTGGCCATCCCGGCCGGCGCCACCGTCATCGACCTGGGCGACAAGACCCTGCTGCCCGGCCTGATCGACATGCACACCCACCTGACCGGCAACCCGGAGGACACCGGCTACGCGGCGGTGGCCATCTCGGTGCCGCGCGCCGCGCTGACCGGCGCGCGCAACGCCCGCCGCACGCTGGAGGCGGGCTTCACCTCGGTGCGCAACGTCGGCGCCGAGGGCTATGCCGACGTCGCCCTGCGCGACGCCATCAACGCCGGCGACCTGCCCGGCCCGCGCATCGCCGCCTCCGGTCCGGCGCTGGGCATCAGCGGCGGCCACTGCGACGACACCATGCACGCGCCCGAGTACAAGATCAGCGCCGAGGGCGTCGCCGACGGCGTCGATGAGGTGCTCAAGCGCACCCGCCAGGTGATCAAGTACGGCGCCGACGTCATCAAGATCTGCGCCACCGGCGGCGTGCTGTCCTTCGGCGACGACCCGCGCGCCTCGCAGTACACCATCGAGGAGATGCGCGCCATCGTCGCCGAGGCGCACCGCCTGGGCCGCAAGGTGGCCGCCCACGCCCACGGCGGCGACGGCATCCGCCTCGCCGTGCTGGCCGGCGTCGACTCGATCGAGCACGGCTCCTACATCGACGACGAGGGCATCAAGCTGATGAAGGAGCACAAGACCTGGCTGGTGCCCACGCTCTACCTGGGCGACTGGCTGATCGAGAACGCCGAGGCGATCCGCCTGCCCAAGCCGCTGCTGGAGAAGGCCAAGACGGTGCTGCCGATGGCGCGGGTGAACATCGGCCGCGCCATCCAGCAGGGCGTGGCGGTGGCCTTCGGCACCGATTCGGCGGTCTACCCGCACGGCCTGAACGGCCGCGAGTTCGCCGTCTACGTCAAGCTGGGCATGACGCCGCTGCAGGCGATCCGCAGCGCCACCGTCAACGCCAGCCAGTTGATGGGCTGGGCCGACAAGGTCGGCAGCATCGAGGCCGGCAAGCTGGCCGACCTGATCGCCGTCGACGGCGATCCGCTGAAGGACGTGCGCCAGTTGGAGAACGTGCGCTGGGTGATGAAGGGCGGCGTGGTGGCGAAGTAACACCGCTGGACTCCCCAAGAAAGGCAGCCTCGCAGATTGCGCGGAGCGCCGGCCTTACCCCGCAAGAACAGGGGTCTGACCCCGCATGGGGTCAGACCCCGACTTCCGCGTCCCGGGTTTGGGGGCAGACAAAAATGCCCGGAGCGATCCGGGCATTCTTCGTTTACGGCCAGCCTGACGGGACCGTCACAGGTCGTACTTCAACTCGGCCAGCACGGTGCGCTGCGTGTAGGGATGGTAGGCCCAGTACTTGGCGTTGTTGAGGTTGTCGATGCCGACCGAGGCGCTCCAATGCCGGTCGACCCGGTAGCGCACCCGCAGGTCGGTGACGAAGTAGCGCGACACGCCGGTGTAGGTCGAGCCGTTCGGATCGCTGTTGTCCAGGGTGCCGTACTGCTTGCCGCTGTAGCGCGCGCCCAGGCTGGTGGTCCACTTCTCGCCGACGTGGTAGGAGGCGAGGAAGGTGGCGCGCCAGGCCGGCACGCGCGGCTGCCGCTTGCCGACGCTGGCCGGCAGCGCGTCGTTGCTGACGATCTTCGAGTCGGCGTAGGTCAGGCTGTCGTTGATCGACAGGCCGCGCAGCAGCACGTCGTCGGCCTGGTGCGACAGTTCCAGCCCGCTGGTGCGGACGCGGCCGACGTTCTGCACCGTGCTCACCGTCGGGTCGCGCTGCAGCGGCTGCGAGTACAGCGCGTCGCGGGTGTCCTCGTGGAACAGGGTGACGCGCAGGCTGGACTTGGCCAGCATCCGCTCGGCGCTCAACTCGCTGGTCCACGAGCGCTCGGCGCGCAGGTTCGGATCGCTGTTGACGATCTTGTTGCTGGCGTCGAGCGAGCCTTGGAACAGCTCGGCCGCCGTCGGATTGCGCACCGCGCGGCCGGTCGAGGCCTTCAAGGTCCAGTCCTCGTTGGCGCGGAAGGCCAGCGCCGCCTTGGGCGACCAGCTGCTTTCGCTGCGCTCGCCGAACGGCACGCTCACCCCCTTGGCGTTGGCGATCTGGCCGCCGAAGGCCTGCCAGCGCTCCAGCCGCGCGCCCAGCGTCGCCTTCCATTGCGAGTCGATGCGCCAGGCGTCCTGCGCGTACAGGCTCTCCAGCCGGGTGTCGCCGTTGAAGTTGGAGACCAGCTTGCCGTCCGTGGCGTGCAGCCAGTCGCCGCTGCTGAAGACGTGGTTGCGCAGTTGCGCGCTGTCGCGCTGCAGGCCGAAGTCGACGATGTGGGCGCCGGCCATGCCGTCCGGCCGCCAGATGCCCTTCAGCGCCAGCGTGTTCCAGCCGCTGCCGCCCAGGTCGGTGCCGTTGCCGTTGCCGTTGGTGCCGGGGTTGGGCACCGCGTCGGTCGGCGTGCGCACCAGGTCGCTGCCGTAGTCGTAGCGGCTGTAGGCCAGCTCCCAGTCGAACACGCCCTTGCCGTGGCTCTTCAGCGACAGGCCGTGCATCAGGTGCTCCAGCGCGCCGACGCTGGGCGCGAAGTCCGACGGCAGCAGCGCGAAGCTGTTGCCGCCGATGTTGACCACGCCCTTGTAGACGACGTTGCCGGCGCCGTCGCGCAGGTAGGAGCTGGCGCTGCGCGTCACGTCGTTCTTCCACCAGCCCAGCGTGTAGCTGGCGCGCAGCGTCGGCGACACGTCGTAGGCCAGCTTGACCTTGGCGTGGTCCTGCACCGTGTGGATCTGGTTGCTCGCGCCGAGTATCCACCAGTCCTGCGCCTGCGGATTGCGGCCGGCCAGCGCGCCCGTCACCGGCACGCCGGCGCCGTCGGCCTTGCCCTTGCTGAGCAGCTTGTTGGCGAAGGCGATCGGCTGGCCGTTGTTGTCGACGCGGGACAGGTCCAACCACCACGACCAGGCGCCGGCGCGGTCGCCGATGGCGGCGCTGCCCTGTTTGCCGCGGAAGCTGTCGTCGGTGCCGTACTGCTTGTACTGCTGGCCGAAGCCGGACAGCTTGAAGTGCGCCTCCAGCTTGCTCGGCATGCGCGTCTGGTAGTCGACCACGGCGCCCACCGCGTTGCCCGGATAGGCGGCCGAGAACGGACCGTACAACACGTCGACGCGCTCGATCTCCTCCGGCGTCACCAGGCCCCAGCGCGGCGTGTAGGTGGCGCCGTTGCCGAGCAGGTTGGACAGCAGGATGCCGTCGGCGTACACCAGCGAGCGGGCGCTGTTGCCGGTGCCGGAGGCGCGGCTGGCCAGCACGGCGTGGTCGTAGTCGCCGATGTAGCGTTTGCGCACGTTCAGGCTGGGCAGGTACTTCAGCGCGTCCTCGGCGTCGGTGGCGTTGATGCGGTCCTCGATCTGCGCGCCGCTGATGCCCTCGATGGTGGTCGGGATCTGCGTCGGCAGCGAGCTGGGACGGCCGCCGTTGACCAGCACCACGGCCATGGTCTGCGGCGCGTGGTCGGCGGCGGCCTGGCCGGCGGCGCCGATCAGCGCCAGCATCAACGCCAGCGGTTTGTAATGGAAGGGGGTGGACATGATCGTTTCTCTCAATGCTGGCCACGGGCGCGCGCCGGCCACGCCGGCCAAGGCGGCGGCCCGTGATGCGTATCTGGTGAAGGCGCGCGCGAACCGCCACCCTCCCGCCTGCGCGGGGGGCGACCGTTCGACGAACGCTGACGGGGGGCGGCGCCTTAGTGGGCGGCGGCGCTGTGGGTCAAGGCCTTGATCGGCACGTCAACGGCGATCGACTCGGTCTTCTTGTCCTTGTACTGGACCACCAGGGTCATCGGCACCGTCTCGCCTTCCTTCATCTGGCGCTTCAGGTTCATCAGCATGATGTGGTAGCCGCCGGAGGCGAGCTTGACTTCCTGCCCGGCCGGCAGGTCGAGGCCGGCGATCTGATGCATCTTCATCATCTGGCCGTCCATCACCATCTCATGGATTTCGGCGTCGGCCACGCTGGTGCGCACCTCGATCAGACGCGCATCGCGCGTCGACTTGAGCAGCATGAAGGCGCCGGTGGCCTTGGCGGCCGGCACGCTGGCGCGGACCCAAGGCTGGCTGACGCTGACCTGGGCCAGTGCGCAGGAAGAAACCGCCATCGACAGCAGCAGAGCGAAGAATTGCTTGTTCATGATATTTCCGATATTTGATGGTGCGGCGCCGGTCGCCAACATGGCTGGCGGCGCCCGCGATAGCCGCCAAGGGCGGCAAGGTCCAGGCGCCTGGCGCCTGAAAACAATGGTCGAACGGAGGGGAAATATCAGACTGCGGGCGGGCCGCGCGGGCGGGCGGCCGACCATGCCGTCAACGGTGACGGCGAACGGTAGAACAGCAGCGGTTGAAGGCGGGGCAGGTCAAACAAGCCGGCGCCGACGGCGGCGGCGGGCGGCAGGCCGAAGCTGCCGGCGTGGCTGACGCAGTAGCCGCAATCGTCCAGTTTGATGACGCGCTGCTTTTGCGGCGCCTGGCCGGCGGCCAGCGGCTGCGCCAGCGTCGTCGCCACGGGCGCCAGCGTCAGGCGGGTGCCGTCGCTGCGGCAGATTTCCCAGCTCGACGGCTGGCCGCTGACGAAGGCGATGGCGTGCGACACCGACGGCGCGAGCGCGTTGAGCAGGATCGCGAAACATGCGAGCCAGATCTGCCATCGTCGAATTGTCGGTTTCCTTGCCATGGGAGAATTATAACGGAAAGCCCGCGCGCCGCGGCGGGCCGGCAGCGCGCCGCGCCGCCATTTGCATAACCCAGGTCAAGAATTCGGCAGACCCGGGGCGGCGTCCCCGGCTTAGCGCACGTCCTTGATGATCTCGCGCGCCACCTCGACGGTGTCGCTGCCGTCGGTCAGCCAGATCTGGCCGTCCTGGATGGTGCATTGCAGCTGCATGCTGCGCTGGGCCATCTTGGCCAGCTGCTCGGTGGCGTCCGACGGCAGGTTGACCACGGTCAGGTTCTTGCAGCGCTCGACCTTGTTGGCCAGCGCCTTCCACCAGATGTGGCTGGTGGCGCTGTAGCTGTAGACGATGACGTGCTCGGAACGGCCGCAGGCCTTCAGGATCACCTTCTCGTCGGGCTGGCCGACCTCGATCCACAGCTGGATGGCGCCGGTCAGGTCCTTCTGCCACAGGTCCGGCTCCTCGACGTCGAACAAGCCCTTGGTGAAGCTCAGCGCCTCGTTGGCGTGGATGGCGAAGGCCAGCAGGCGCACCATCATCCGCTCGTCGGTCTCGGACGGGTGGCGCGCCAGCGTCAGCGACTGCGTCTCGTAGAAGTTGCGGTCCATGTCCGCGATCTGTAAATCGGCTTTGTAAATCGTTGCTTTGATTGCCATCTGTGAATCTGCCTGACGAATGAGTGTAAATGAAATAAATTATTTGAAGACGACGGTCTTGTCGCCGTTCTGCAAAATGCGGTGTTCGACGAACCACTTGACGGCGCGCGCCAGCACCACGCACTCGACGTCGCGGCCGATCGCCGACAGAGTCTCGGCGTCCATCGAATGGTCGACCCGCTCGACGTCCTGCTCGATGATCGGGCCCTCGTCCAGGTCGCCGGTGACGAAGTGGGCGGTGGCGCCGATCAGCTTGACGCCGCGGTGGTGCGCCTGGGCGTAGGGCTTGGCGCCCTTGAAGCTGGGCAGGAAGGAGTGGTGGATGTTGATCGCCTTGCCCTTCAGCGCGGTGCACAGCTGCGGCGAGAGGATCTGCATGTAGCGCGCCAGCACCACCAGGTCGACCTGGTGGGTGCCCATCAGCTCGATCACCTTGGCCTCCTGCGCCGCCTTGGCCTCGGCCGGCGCGCCGGCCGCCAGCGGCAGGTGGTGGAAGGGGATGTTGTAGCTGGCGGCCAGCTGGTAGAAGTCCATGTGGTTCGAGACGATGGCCGGGATCTCCACCGGCAGCAGGCCGCTCTTGTAGCGGAACAGCAGGTCGTTCAGGCAATGGCCGATCTTCGACACCATCAGCATCACGCGCGGCTTGTAGCGGGCGTCGCGCAGCTCCCAGTCGAGCTGCATGGTGGCGGCCAGCTCGGCGAAGTCGGCGCGCAGCAGCAGGTCGGAGATGCCGCCGTCCTCCAGCGAGAAGTGGACGCGCATGAAGAACAGGCGCGACTCGGCGTCGCCGAACTGGGCCGAGTCGATGATGTTGCAGCCGTGCTCGGCGAGGAAGCCCGATACGCGATGAACGATTCCGCGCTGGTCAAGGCATGAGAGGGTCAAAATGTATTCGGGATGGGTCATGGCTGGGCTTGGTGAACGGTGGGTGAACAATAACAAGGGCGGTATTGTCGCACGGCGCGGCGCTGTGGTCGCAAAACCACCACAAAACGCTGACGAAATGACCACAATACTAGGTGGCGAGACAAAATAGCACAGTCGTGCGAATATCCGGTATAGTAGGCCCCACAGCCCATTGAGAGGAAGAAAAAATGACAACGCAAGTCTTGGAGAACCTGCAGTTCCGTCTGGCCGCCCGTCCCGTGGGCATGGTCAAGGACAGCGACTGGCAGCAAGTGGTGGAGCCGGTGCGCGCCCTGGCCGACGGCGAGATCCTGGTCAAGGTGCTCTACCTGTCGCTCGACCCGGCCATGCGCGGCTGGATGAACGACGCCAAGTCCTACATCCGCCCGGTGGCCATCGGCGAGGTGATGCGGGCCGGCGGCATCGGCGTGGTGGTGGAATCGCGCAGCGCCAAGTTCGCCGTCGGCGACCACCTCTCCGGCGGCACCGGCGTGCAGCAGTACTGGGTCGGCGCGGCCGACGACAAGAGCGCCTCCTTCATCAAGGTCGACCCGGCGCTGGCGCCGCTGACCACCTATATGAACACGCTCGGCATGCCCGGCATGACCGCCTACTTCGGCCTGCTCGAGTCCGGCCAGCCGAAGGCCGGTGAAACGGTGGTGGTGTCGGGCGCCGCCGGCGCCGTCGGCCAGACCGTCGGCCAAGTCGCCAAGCAGCTCGGCTGCCGCGTCGTCGGCATCGCCGGCGGCAAGGAGAAGTGCGACTTCGTCGTCAAGGAGCTGGGCTTCGACGCCTGCATCGACTACAAGCAGGGCTCGGTGCGCGACGGCCTGAAGGAGTATTGTCCACAGGGCGTCGACGTGTACTTCGACAACGTCGGCGGCGAGATCCTCGACACCGTGCTGACCCGCATCAACCTGCGCGCCCGCATCGTCATTTGCGGCGCCATCTCGCAGTACAACAACACCACGCCGGTCAAGGGGCCGGCCAACTACCTGTCGCTGCTGGTCAACCGCGCGCGCATGGAGGGCATCGTGGTGTTCGACTACGCCGACCGCTACCACCTCGGCGTGGCCGCGCTGGGCAAATGGCTGCAGTCGGGCGCGATCAAGAGCAAGGAGGACATCGTGCAGGGCATCGAGAACTTCCCGGCGGCGCTCAACATGCTGTTCGAAGGCAAGAACTTCGGCAAGCTGGTGTTGCAGGTGGCGCGCGCCTAAACGCCCGCCCCGCGCCCACCCCGCGCCCGCCTCCCGCGCCGGTCGCCGCGCCCTCCGTCGTGATACCCTCCGGGTATCACGACCCTCCCTCCTCCCGCCCTGCCCCACCGCCCAATTTCGCCCCGTGCGGAACTTGCCGGCGCCGTCAACGTCTATCCTTTGCTGCCACCGCAGCCCGATGCCCGGGCCGGCCCCGGGGTTTTTCATCCAGGAACACAACAGCGAGGTAGAACCATGTTTGCGCAAGCACTCTCACCGGCCGTCAAGGCCCACTGCGACGTTGTGATCAACTTCCACACCGACCTGGCGCGCCGCGCGCTGGAGTCGCTGCAGGCCATCAGCGAGGTGAACATGCGCCTGACCAAGGAGGCCATGGCCGAGCTGGGCGAGGCCAGCCAGCGCATGCTGGCCACCGCCAAGCCGGCCGAGCAGCTGGCCAGCGCGCGCGGCGATGTCGGCGGCGATGTCGGCGGCAATGCTCTGCGCAACTACCAGCAAGGCCTGGCCGACGCGCTGGCGCGCGCCAACCACAGCCTGGCCCAGTCGGCCGAAACCCACCTGCCCAACGTCAGCCGCACCGCCAACGCGCTGGCCGACGACATGGTGCGCAAGGCCAACGAGGAAGGCGCCAAGGCCGCCGAGCGGCAGCGCCAGACGCTCGACCGCATGGGACTGCACGGCGCCAACGGCCAGGGCCGCCCCGCGCTGAGCCATTGATCCACTCACCAACAGGAGCGCCACCATGAGCCAGCAACATCCCCCCACCCCGTATTCGGCCAGCGACGCCATCGCCATGCTGTTGGCCGACCACCAAAAGGTCAGGCAGCTGTTCCGCGAGTTCGACCAGATCCGCGCGCAACGCGACGAGGCCGACCTGAAAGCCGAGCTGGTCGAGCAATTGTGCGAGCAGATCACCGTGCACAGCAAGCTCGAGCAGGAGATCTTCTACCCGGCCCTGCGCGCCGCCATCGGCGACGACGAGCTGATGGACGAGGCCGAGGCGGCGCACGCCTCGGTCAGCGACCTGATCCACCAGATCGAAGCGCTGGAGCCGGACGACGAACAGGTCGACGCCACCGTCACCGTGCTGCGCGAGCAGCTCGAGCAGCACCTCAGCGACGAGGAAAGCAATCTGTTTCCCAAGGCGCGGCAGGCCGGCCTCGACCTGGACACACTGCACGGCGAGATGGCCGACCTCAAGCAGGAACTGGAGGGCGACAGCGGCCCCCGGCCCGCGCCCGGCAGCGGTGGCCGCCGCAGCGGCCGCAGCGGCCAGGCCGGCGGCGACAAGCCGTCGCGTTCCTGAGCGCGCGCCGGAACTTAGACCCGGCCCGGCCCTCTAACCATACAGAGCAGCGGGAAGGATGCGCTGCTCCACTCCAGGCAATTTTCCCATCGACATCAGGAGACGGACATGGCTAGTAACCAAGGCAGCGAGCAAGGCAAGGGCAGCACTCAAAAGTCGGACAACCAGAGCAGCCAGAAGGGCACGGCCAAACGCGGCTTCGCCGCCATGGACGAGGAAACCCAGCGCGAGATCGCCAGCAAGGGCGGCCAGGCGGCGCACCAAAAAGGCACGGCGCACGAGTTCGACTCGGAGGAGGCGCGCCGCGCCGGCCAGAAAGGCGGCGAGGCGGTCAGCCGCGACCGCGAACACATGGCCGAAATCGGCCGCAAGGGCGGCGAAAGCCGGCAATCGGCGGCGCGCGGCGAGGCCAAGTCGGCCACGCGCAGCGGCAGCTCCGAGCAGCAAACCAAGGGCAGCACGCGGCAAGGAGGCAAGCCCGAAGGGGACCGCTGATGCCGCCGCCGCCGGCCAGCGGCTGACGGCCAGTAGCTAAGGGCCGGTAGCTGGCCGCTGGCCGCTGGCCGCTGCCAGCTACCTGCTACTTGCTGCCCTCTGCCTCCGATGCTCCCGCACGGCGCCGTGTTCACGCCGCCGCCAGCTCCCGCCGTGGTAGTGGCTGCCCTTGTCGTTGACGCGCATCGCCTTGCCGTTGCGGAAGGCGCCGCCGCCGGCAAGGGCGTGGAAGGTTTCGTCGTGCAGCGCGTCGTAGACGGCGGCGAAGACCGCCTCGCCGTCGCGCACCAGCGTCAGCGACATCGCCCAATTGGGAATGGCGCGGACGAACATCACAGCGCCGTCGATGGCGTCGCAGATCCAGTATTCGCCGCGCGACTGCCGACGGGCCGACGCGCCCTCGCCCTCGCCGCCGTCGTTGTCGTCCCCACCACCGCCCTTGCCGCCGTCCTCGCAGTCGCCGTCGTCATCGTTGGCCCCGGGCAGGCTCGGCTGGGTGCCGCCGAACATGCCGCACGCCGCCAACGTGCACGGCCACCAACTCAAGCACGGCCTGGCCGGCTACACCATTCATATGCACTCGGCGCTGTGCGCGGCGCTGCCGACACAGCCGAAGGTGCTGCGCATCTCGGCGCTGGCGCGCGCCCTGCTCGAGCGCATGAGCGAATGGCCGCAGGGTGTGCCGAACGACGCCGCCGCGCTGCGCCTGATGACGGTGTTCCTCGACGAGATCGGCAACGCCGAGCCGGACCCTTTGCATCTGACCATGCCGCGCCAACCGCGCCTGCAGACGATGGCGGCCGTCATCGCCGACGACCCGGCCGACGACACCGACCTGGACGGCTGGGCGCTGCGCTTGGGCCTGTCGCGGCGCAGCATCTCGCGCCACTTCCGCGCCGAGACCGGCATGTCGCTGGTGGAATGGCGCCAGATCGCGCGCCTGCAAAAGGGTGTGGAATGGCTGGCCGCCGGGCAGTCGGTGACGACGGTGGCGATGGCGCTGGCGCTGGGTTACGACAGCGTCAGCAGCTTTATCGCCTTGTTCCGCCGCATCCTGGGCACCACGCCGGCGCAGTTCGCCAGCGCCCGGCAGCGCGACGCTAACTAAGGCGGCTGGACAACCCACCGGCGAAAAATTCGGGTCAGACCCTGAGGGTCTGACCCTGGCTCTTTGCCTTTGGTTTGGCAGCCGCTCAGCCGGCGCGGCCGATGATGACGCTGGAGGCCTTGAAGATGGCGCTGACGGCGCCGCCGACGGCCAGGCCCAGCGTGTCGCCGCTGTCGCGCGTGACGATGGCGGCGATGGTGCCGCCGCCCGGCAGCTCGATGCTGACCTCGGAGTTCACCGCGCCCACCTGCAGCCGGGTGATGCTGCCGGCCAACTGGTTGCGCGCCGAAAAGCGCGCCGCGCCGGCGTCGCTGACGACGATGATGGCCGAGGCCTTGACCAGCGCGAAGGCCGAGGCGCCCACCGCCAGCCCCAGGCTGTCGGTGCTGTCGCAGGTGATGGTGGCGACGATGTGCTGGCCGCCCATGATCTCCAGGGTGACCTCGTCGTTGACCACGCCACGCTTGAGGCCGGTGACAATGCCGCTGAACTGGTTGCGTGCGCTGGTTTTCATTTTCATCTTCTGGATCAACAAGAAATCATCGGCCAGCGCGTGCGACTGCTGGCTCAAGTGGGCGACGAACTGGCGGTGTTCCTGTTCGATCAGGCGGAAGTTCTCCACCAACTGGGCGCCGCGCCGGGTCAGCCGCGTGCCGCCGCCGCCCTTGCCGCCGGCCAGCCGCTCGACCAAGGTCTCGCCGGCCAGGTTGTTCATCGCCTCGATGGCGTCCCAGGCCGCCTTGTAACTCATCTTGATGGCCTTGGCCGCGGCCGTGATCGAGCCGTGCTCGGCGATTGCCGCCAGCAGGGCGACGCGGTCCTGGCCGCCGAACTTCTCGCCGCCGATGGTCATCCACACATTGCCCTGCAGCGCCAGCTGGGCTGCCGGCTTGTGCTCTTGCGGCGCTGAGGGCGATTGCTCAGCCTGTTGTTCGGCCGGTTGTTCGGGCTGTTGTTCGATACTAGGCTTCATATTGCGCAATTCTCTCCACATCGTCGACATCCGTGATCCTACCATCGTCCATGCGCAGCACATGCTCGCCGAAGGCCAGCGCGTCGTCCGGATCGTGGGTGATCATGATCATCGGAATGGCCAGGCGGCGTTGCAGCGCGTCCAGCTCGCCGCGCATGCGCGCGCGCAAGGCCGGGTCGAGCGCGGCGAACGGTTCGTCGAGCAGCAGCGCGCGCGGGCTGGCGATCAGCGCGCGCGCCAGCGCCACCCGCTGCCGCTGCCCGCCCGACAACTGGTCCGGCAACTGCTGCGCCACCGCGTCCAGCTCGAAGGCCGCCAGCCAGTAGCGCAGCGCCTCGTGGTCGACCCGGCTGAGCGGATTGAACCAGCCGCGCTGCAAGCCGAAGGCGATGTTCTGCCGCACGTTCAAATGGGGAAACAGCGCGTAGTCCTGGAACAGATAGCCGACCTGGCGCCGCTGCGGCGCCAGGTCCAGCCCGGCGGAGTGGTCGAACAGCGCCACGCCGCCCAGCTCGATGCGGCCGGCGTCCGGCGTCATCAACCCGGCCACGGCCTTCAGCAGCTGGCTCTTGCCGGCGCCCGAGGCGCCGTAGATGACGATGCGCTGGCTGGCCGAAGCGAAGCTGGCTTGCAAATGGAATTCGCGCTGGCCCGAGCGCAGCGTCTTGCGGATGTCCAGCTTGATTTGCAGATCCGGCTTAGCCATGGCTGCCTCCTTTGTTGCGGTTCGGCGTGAGTTTGTTGGCCAATATCAGCACCACGATGCAGGTCAGCGAGGTGATGACGACCAGCAGGTTGGCGCTGTCGTCCTGCCCCGCCTGCACCGCCTCGTAGACGGCGATCGACAGGGTCTGCGTCTTGCCGGGAATGCTGCCGGCCACCATCAGCGTGGCGCCGAACTCGCCCATCGAGCGGGCGAAGGCCAGCAGGGTGCCGGCCAGCACGCCGCGCCAGGCCAGCGGCAGGGTCACGCGCAGGAACACCGCCGCCGCCGGCAGGCCCAGCACGCGGGCGGCCTGCTCCAGCTGAGGGTCGACCGTCTCGAAGGCCGAGCGGGCCGACTTGAGCACCAGCGGAAACGCCACCACGGCGGCGGCGATCACCGCCGCCTGCCAGGTGAAGATCAGGTTGATGCCGAAATTGGTTTGCAGCCAGGCGCCGAGCCAGCCCTCGCGGCCGATCAACACCAGCAGATAGTAGCCCAGCACGGTCGGCGGCATCACCATCGGCAGGGTCAACATGGCGTCGAGCAGCTCGCGGCCGGCGAAACGGCAGCGCGCCAACAGATAGCCGAAGCCGATGCCGAACAGCAGGTCGAGCGCCGTGGCCCAGCAGGCCACCTTCAACGACAGGCCCAGCGCGGTCCACGCCGGGCCGTTCAGCAATACCTCGCGCCAGGTGGCCAGCATCTCCGCCATGGTTGCCTACGGACGGCCGAAGCCGTACTTGCCGAGGATGGCCTGGCCGGCCGGCGCCAGCACGAAGGCGATGAACTGGCGGCCGCCGGCCTGCTGCGGACCGCTGGCGATGGCGGCGATGGGATAGGTGACCGGCGTTTCGGTCGGCACCGTCACCACCAGCTTGACCTTGTCCTTCTGCACCGCCACGTCGGTGGCGTAGACGAAGCCGGCGTCGACCTCGCCGCGCGCCACGTAGTCCAGGCTCTGCCGCACGGACGTGCCATAGATGGCCTTCGGTTCGACGGCGGCCCACAGCTTGGCCTGCTCCAGCGCGTGCTTGGCGTAGCGGCCGATCGGCACGCTGGCCGGGTTGCCCAGGGTGACGCGGGTGACGCCGGCCTGCTGCAGATCGGCCAGGCTCTTCAGCCCCAGCGTGCTCGACAGTGGCGCGATCAGCACCACGCTGTTGCTGACGAAGTTCTTGCGCGTGCCCGGCTGCAGCAGCTTCATGCCCTCGGCCTTGTCCATCGCCTGCTGGTCGGCCGAGGCGAACACGTCGACCGGTGCGCCCTTGCCGATCTGCTGCACCAGCGCGTCCGAGGCGGCGAAGTTGAGCAGCACCTTGTCGCCGGCGTGCTCCTTCTCGTAGGCCTGGGCGATTTCCTTGAAGGCGTTGCTCAGGCTGGCGGCGGCCGAGACGGTGATGTCGGCGGCCTGGGCCGAGACGGCGCCGGCGGACAACAGCAGCGCCAGCATCAGGCGGCGACGGAACGGGGTGGCAGACGGCGAACAAGACATCGTGAACATCCTTTATCGGTGAGTGGGTAGCGCGATATAAGTGATTATATAGCGCGTATGATCTTTCTGTCATACATCGAAATGAGTAGCTCCCATACGCCGAATTCCTAGATGTCCTATAATTTCAGGAATTACTGAAAATTGAAAAAGAAGGAATCATATGCAGAACCTCAGCCCGCTGGCGACCAAATTCATCCTCCACTTCGGCGAAATGGGCAGCCGCTGGGGCATCAACCGCACCGTCGGGCAAATGTACGCCCTGCTCTACGTGCTGGGCCGGCCGCTCAACGCCGACGAGATCGCCGACTTCCTCGGCTTCTCCCGTTCCAACGTGTCGATGGGCCTGAAGGAGCTGCAATCGTGGCGCCTGGTCAAACTACTGCACCAGCCGGGCGACCGCCGCGAATACTTCGAACCGCCCAAGGACATCTGGGAAATCTTCAAGGCCCTGTTGGAGGAACGCCGCCGGCGCGAGGTCGAGCCGACCCTGTCGATGCTGCGCGACGCCCTGCTGGATACGCCCGCCACCGAGGAGGACCGCATCGCCCAGCAACGCATGCGCGAGATGTACGACCTGATCGAACTGTCCAGCTCCTGGTTCGACGACGTCCAGCGCCTGTCGCCGGAAACCCTGGCCGGCCTGATGAAGATGGGATCGACCGTGAAAAAACTGCTCGACGTCGGCGACACCGTGCGCGGCAAGCTCGGCTTCGGTCGCGGCGGCGCCAACGCCGACGCGCCGGACGAACTGGCCGAGGACGCGCGCGGCAACAGCCGCGACGGCGGCCGGGACAACTAAGATGCCGCGCCGCCTGCATGGCTCCTCCCTGGCGCTGGCCATCACGCTGGCGCTGCTGCTCAAGGCCCTGATCTTGTTCGGCCTGTGGAAGGCCTTCTTCTCCACCCCGCAAGCGAAACACATGCGCGTGCCGGCGGCCCAGGTGCAGCAGCACTTCTTCGCCGCGCAGCAGCAGCAGCAGCAGCAGCAGCAGCAGCAGCCGGCAGCGCCGGCGGCCACAACCAATACCCACCACCCGCTCTCTCGCAAAGGTCTATGATGAGTCCTCTCGACGACGTCGTCAGTTTGTCGCGCCTGCAGTTCGCTGCCACCGCGATGTATCACTTCTTGTTTGTTCCCCTCACCCTGGGGCTGTCCTGGATCCTGGTCATCATGGAGTCGGTCTACGTGATGACCGGCAAGGAGATCTACCGCGACATGACCAAGTTCTGGGGCAAGCTGTTCGGCATCAACTTCGCCATGGGCGTGACCACCGGCATCACGCTGGAATTCCAGTTCGGCACCAACTGGGCCTACTACTCGCACTACGTCGGCGACATCTTCGGCACCCCGCTGGCGATCGAGGGCATGATGGCCTTCTTCCTCGAATCGACCTTCGTCGGCCTGTTCTTCTTTGGCTGGAGCAAGCTGTCCAAGGTGCAGCACCTGGGCGTGACCTTCCTGGTCGCCCTCGGCTCCAGCCTGTCGGCGCTGTGGATCTTGATCGCCAACGGCTGGATGAACCACCCGGTCGGCGCCGAGTTCAACTTCGAGACCATGCGCATGGAGCTGGTCAGCCTCGGCGAGGTCTTCCTCAATCCGGTGGCCCAGGTCAAGTTCGTCCACACCGTCGCGGCCGGCTATGTGACGGCGTCGATGTTCGTGCTCGGCATCTCCGCCTTCTACCTGCTGAAGGCGCGCGACATCCCCTTCGCCCTGCGCTCCTTCGCCATCGCCGCCGGCTTCGGCCTGGCCTCGACCCTGTCGGTGATCGTGCTGGGCGACGAGTCCGGCTACACCGCCGGCGAGGTCAACAAGGTCAAGCTGGCCGCCATCGAGGCCGAATGGGAGACCGAGCCGGCGCCGGCCGGCATCACCCTGATCGGCCTGCCCAACGACGCCGCCGAGCGCACCGACTACGCCGTCAAGATCCCCTACGTGCTTGGCCTGATCGCCACCCGCTCGGCCGACCAGCAGGTGACCGGCATCAAGGAACTCAAGCGCAACCACGAAGTGCGCATCCGCAACGGCATGAAGGCCTACGCCGCGCTGAGCCGCCTGAAGGCCGGCGACAAATCGCCCGAGGCGCGCGCCGCCTTCAGCGCGCTCAAGGACGACCTCGGCTACGGCCTGCTGCTGAAGAAGTACACGCCCCAGGTGATCGACGCCACCGAAGCGCAGATCAAGCTGGCCGTCAACGACACCATCCCCAAGGTGGCGCCGCTGTTCTGGTCCTTCCGCCTCATGGTCGGCCTGGGCATCCTGTTCCTGTTCATCTTCAGCGCCTCGTTCTACTTCCTGGTGCGCAAGCGCCTGGCCTCGCAACGCTGGCTGCTGCGCCTGGCCGTCTGCGCCATCCCCCTGCCCTGGGTCGCCGCCGAGCTCGGTTGGGTGGTGGCCGAGTACGGCCGCCAGCCCTGGACCATCGCCGGCATCCTGCCGACCCACCTGTCGGCCTCGACCCAGTCGGTCGGCAACCTCTACTTCAGCCTGGCCGGCTTCATCGGCTTCTACACCTTGCTGCTGGTGATCGAGATGACGCTGATGCTCAAGTTCGCCCGCCAGGGGCCAAGCAGCTTGCACACCGGCAAGTACCACTGGGAACAAGCGGCGTTGGCGGCACAGCCCGCCGCGCACTAAGGAGAGAACATGTTATTCGACTACGCAACGTATAAAGTGATCTGGTGGTGCTTCGTCGGCGTGCTGCTGATCGGCTTCGCCCTGACCGACGGCTTCGACTTCGGCGTCGGCATGTCGCTGCCCTTCCTCGGCAAGAACGACGCCGAGCGGCGCGTCATCATCAACACCATCGGCCCGACCTGGGAGGGCAACCAGACCTGGTTCATCGCCGCCGGCGGCTGCCTGTTCGCCGCCTGGCCGCTGGTCTACGCGGCGGCCTTCTCCGGCTTCTACATCGCCCTGATGCTGTGCCTGTTCGCGCTGTTCTTCCGCCCGGTCGGCTTCGACTACCGCAGCAAGATCGCCGACCCGCGCTGGCGCAACGCCTGGGACTGGGGCCTGTTCACCGGCGGATTCGTGCCGCCGCTAATCTTCGGCGTGGCCTTCGGCAACCTGCTGCAGGGCGTGCCCTTCGCCTACGACGACACCATGCGCATGAGCTACAGCGGCGACTTCCTCGGCCTGCTCAACCCCTTCGGCCTGCTGGCCGGCGTGCTCAGCGTGGCCATGCTGGCGATGCACGGCGCCACCTTCCTGCATCAAAAGACCGAGGGCGACATCGCCCGCCGCGCCCGCAGCCTGGCGATCTGGGCGGCGGCGCTGACGATGCTGCTGTTCTCCGCCGCCGGCGTGTGGATCGCCACCGGCATCGACGGCTATCGCATCGACACCATGCCCGACGTCAACAGCTCCTTCATGCCGGTCGCCAAGACGGTGCTGCAGGCGCGCGGCGCCTGGCTGGACAACTACACCCGCTACCCGCTGACGCAGGCCTTCCCGGTCGCCGCCATCGCCGGCGCCGCGCTGGTGATGCTGCTGAGCGCGCGCCGCCACACCGTGAGCGCCTTCCTGGCCAGCGGCCTGAGCGTGGCGTCCATCGTCCTGACGGCCGGCGCGGCGATGTTCCCCTTCATCATGCCGTCGTCGCTGGCGCCGGGCAGCAGCCTGACCGCCTGGGACGCCGTGGCCAGCCACAAGAGCCTGGGCGTGATGTTCTGGGTGGTCGTCGTCATGCTGCCGATCATCGTCATCTACACCAGCTGGGTCTACCGCGTGGTGCGCGGCAAGGTCACGCTTGAGCACATCCGCGACAACGAACACACCGCCTACTAGAGAAGGAGCAACCATGTGGTATTTCGCCTGGATATTGGGGATCGGCCTGGCGCTGTCCCTGGCCATCATCAACGTAATGTGGCTGGAGGCCAACTACGCCTTCGGCCAGCGCGACGAGGAGCAAACCCGCGCCAGCTTCGAGAACGCGCGCAAGCGCGGGCGCGGACGCTGAGCAATAGCGGCGCGAGCGAGCGGAAGGAGGACAGCAGGCGGCGCCGTGCTGTCTATTCGACCCGAACCAAAACAGCCGCATATGCGTGCCGTAAAGTACACTTGCGTCTATGGGGTTGGACCCGACAGATGAAGCGGGGAAAGCCTATAGCATCGAATGAAAAGGGAAAAAGGTCCAATGGTTTTGACTGGTACGTTGACTATAATGGCAAGCAACGGTCGGTAGCCGTCCTGATCAGGACTTTTCTTTATAAATTTGACAATTCTTCGAGCCGGCCGGCACGACGTAAATCAGTTGAAGTGCGGACAGGTTGTCTCGTATCTATCAGATCTACGAATGGTCAAGGAAAATTATGCCAACTTTATGGTCTCATCATTCAGATGTTTTTCAAAGACCATGCACCGCCACACTTCCACGTAAAGTACGCAGAGCACAAGGCAATTATCGACATCCGAGAGCTGGCACTGATCGAGGGCAAGTTGCCGCGCCGCGCGTTGGGTCTAGTTCTCGACTGGGCCGAGTTACATCAGACCGAATTGCTCGCAGATTGGCAGCTATGCCAAGACATGCAGAGTCCAAAACCAATTGCCCCTTTGGAGTGAAACCATGGAATGGGATGTTATTGACGTTAAGGTTGCTGGCGATTTCGCGCTGGTCGTGCGATTCCAAGATGGGCTGCAAGGTGCGGTGAAGTTCTCGCCGAGTTTCTTTCGCGGCGTATTCACGCACTTAGCCAATCCTCCAGAATTCCAGAAAGTGCATGTCGTAGACGGCGTAGTGACCTGGCCAGGCGAGTTGGATTTGGCGCCGGATGCAATGTATGCGGAAATCAAACGCAGCGGCGAATGGCTGCTCAACTAAGGCGATGACGCGACGTTCATTCCTATCTGCGAGAACGGCTCACCAACAGGCAGACGGCTAAGCCAGTAGCCAAACCGTGGCGCAAGTAAGTCATGCAAACCCGGCGCTTGACCGACTTGGAAGGGACTCAAGCCAGCAAGCGCTCAGCGAAACGAGCGGGTGCGCCGCACCGGTGCAAACGCGGTCGGCGCGGACGCGCCTCCAGCCGCGTCGACCTGCCCGCCTGAGGCGTTGCCAAGCGGCTCGTTGAGCAGCACCAGCGTCAAGTCGCCCCGCAACAACGGCTTGGCAAGAATCTGATACACATCGATATCGAACTGCGCCACGGCGCGCGGCGGCGCCCGCTTGCGGCCCGCCGCCTGTGGACCGAGATAGCACCAGCGGTCCACCAGCTGCACCTGGCGCAGCCCGTCCGACTCCTCGACGATGCCGACCGGCCCCGCATACGGCCACGGCGCCACACGCCACGGCAGCAAGGCGGCGCCAACGCGCGCCGCGTGCTCTGCCACTGCCTCGCCGACACAGGCGCCGCCACAGCGCCCCAGTTGCCGCGCGAAACAGGGCCGGCCGCGCGCCAGCGGCTCCAGGCCCAGCACGCCGGCGCACAGGCCGTGGGCGTCGGCCAGCTCGCGCAGCGCCTGCTGCGCGCTGGCCCGGCTGCCGTACAGGCCGTGCAAGCCCTCGGTGGCGGCGAAATCGCAGTCACGCGCGAACACCAGCTGCGGCGCGCCGCCGTCCAGCCGCCACGAGCACATCTCGCGCAGGCGGCGCAGCTTCTGGTTGAACACCGGCTGCAACTGCTTGATCAGCTGCGACTCGCGCAACAGCGCGCCGAGCTCGCCGCCGCAGCGCTCGAAGTCGACCCGGCGGGTGCGTTGCAGCATCTGGCTCTCGTCCGGCGTGCGCAAATGGCTGAGCACCCGGCTGCGCACATTGACGCTCTTGCCGACGTAGATGGCGACCCCGGCCTCGTCGCGGAACAGGTAGACGCCGGGCTGGCTGGGCAAGGCGTCCAGGCTGGCGCGCTCGATGTGCTCGGGATAACTGAAGGAAAGGGCCGGATCGCCGTGGATCAACAGGCCGACCGAGCTGACATGGGTGCGCATAACAAGCTGAGGCTGAAAACGAGTGTGGAAAAGAAGCAAATCCGAAGCGAATCCGAAACGGACCAGCCCGATCATACGGCGTTTCCGCCAAGTATGGTACATTCTCGCCTCGATTCGCTCCGCCCCACCCCGCCATGTCCGCCCTGAAGTACCTGAGTGCCTACTCCGAACAAACCCAGCAACAAGTGTCGCAACTGCTCGCGCAAAACAAATTGGGCGAGGTGCTGCTCAAGCGCTACCCCAAGGCGCACGACTTGCGCACCGACAAGGCGCTGTACCAGTACGTGCAGGACTTGAAGACCGAGTTCCTGCGCAACGCCGAGCCGATCAACAAGGTCGAGTACGACAGCAAGATCCACGTGATCAACCACGCGCTGGGGCTGCACACCTCGATCTCGCGGGTGCAGGGCGGCAAGCTGAAGGCCAAGCACGAGATCCGCGTCGCCACCATGTTCAAGGAAGTGCCGCTGGAGTTCCTGCGCATGATCGCCGTGCACGAGCTGGCGCACGTGAAGGAAAAGCAGCACGACAAGCCCTTTTATAAGCTTTGCCAATATATGGAGCCGAATTATCACCAATACGAATTCGACTTGCGGCTCTACCTGACCCAGCTGGACCATGCCGGACAGCGTTTATGGTTGCCGGGCTGACCCACCCGCCCCGCCGACTGCCCGAAAAAAAACCGCTCGATGAGCGGTTTTTTTAGTTGCGCACCAACGCTGCGCGGGCGCGCAGCCCTCAGGCGGCTTTTTTACGACGGCTGACGAAGGCCAACAGGCCCAGCCCGGCGGCCAGCATGGCGTAGCTGCCTGGTTCCGGCACGGCGCTGACGTTGATGTTGTCGAACTGGAAGTCGCGTGCCAAGTTGCGGTCTTCCTGCCAAGTGACCGACTTCAGGTTGGTGAAGCCGCTGAACGCGTTGTTGGTGAAGCTGAAATTCTTGCCGAACGTGGCGTCTTGGCTGATCGTGCCGCCGGAAGCGAAGGTGCCGGTGAAGGTGACCGAATTGCCGCCGACGTTAAGCTTGGAGAGCTTGATCAGGTCGATGGAATTGAAGTTGAAGGCGCCGCCGTCGGCGCGCTGCAGCTCGATAACCGAACCGAAGGTGCCCGCCACGGCGGTCGAACCGGCGTACTGCAACAAATTCAGGTTCGAGGTGGCGACCAGGCTGGCGAACAAGCCATGCGCAGTCACCTTGAAGCCGTCTTCCAGATAGCTCGGTACGGTCAGCGGCACGACGAGGCGGTTGTTGGCCAAGTCGGTGAAATCGATCACGGTGGCATGGGCGCTGCCGGCAAGGGACATGGCGGCGAAGGCCAGGGCGGAAACGAGGGTAGAAGTTTTCAAATGAGCTCCAATGAATGTGGTCAAGTCTTGTCGCCTGCTCCAAACACCTCGCGGGCCTAGACTGAAGTATGTCCGAGTGATGCTATTGGAACACAAACAATGAATTTTTGATACCTCAAGTTGCCAAATATAATTACCAGTAAAGCATGCATAATCACTATCCAAGAATTCCCACGGGAAAATGCCTGAAATGCAATTTGATTTATTTTGAGCAACGTTGTTGCAATGCGACGCAAGGAGGCCGGATCGGCCGGCGCCGCGCGAGCATCGACACCGCGAACGCAAAAAAGCCGCCGGGCCTGGGCCGGGCGGCTGTTGGGTTTGGGGCCAGGTTAGCCCGCGCCGGGTGTCGGCGTCAGGCCTGCTGCGCCCGCATCCGTTGCAACAGCGGCTCGGCCGCCGTCTCCACCATCATCAACGCGGCGTGCGCCGGACGGATGAAGCCTTGATCCTTGGCGTGGTCGATGAAGCCGACCAGGCTGTCGTAGAAGCCGTCGACGTTGAGCAGGCCGATCGGCTTGGCGTGAATGCCCAGTTGCGACCAGGTCAGCATTTCGAACAGTTCCTCCAGCGTGCCCATGCCGCCCGGCATGGCGATGAAGCCGTCGGCCAGCTGGGCCATCATGGCCTTGCGCTCGTGCATGTCCTTGACGATGAACTGGCGCGTCAGGCCGGTGTGCCCCACCTCGCGCTCGACCAGCGCGGTGGGGATCACGCCGCTGACCTCGCCACCCAGGCGCAGCACCTCGTCGGCGATGATGCCCATCAGGCCGACGTTGCCGCCGCCGTAGACCAGGGCGATGTTCTCCGCCACCAGGGCGCGGCCCAGCGCGCGCGCCGCCTCGGCGTAGACGGGGTTGGCGCCGGCGTTGGCGCCGCAATATACACAAATCGATTTCGTCACGTTTCTAGTCCTCAAGTTCTTCTTTGGCCGCTTCGACGTCGAGCCGTTCCATGGCATCGCGCGGTTCGCAGGCGGCCGCCTGTTCGTACAGGGCCACCGCCTCGGCCATTTTCTTTTTTCCGTCCAACATCACCAGCGCGTTGGCGTATTCGATGCGCGCGATGGCCGAGTCCGGGTTCAATTCCAGCGCCTTCTTGAAGTGCTTGAAGCCCTCCTCCTTCTTGACGCCGTAGGTCAGGCCGCCGATCATGGCGCCGACCTTGTCGATGATCTCGCTGTGGTAGGCGCCCAGCGCGATGTGCGCGTCGGCGTGCTTGGGCGCCAGCTTCAGCGTGCTGTCCAGGCTGTGCTTGACCTTGGCGCCGACGCCCTGCGCCAGCGCCTTGACCACCGAGATGCCCTGGGCGTAGCGGCCCAGCGCGTAGGCGTGCCAGTAGAAGCCGGCGGCGTTGCCGGGCTGCTCGGTCTGCTGGCGCTCGCAGCGCTCGGCCACCTCCTCGTAGGTGGCGATGCGCTTCTTCTCGCTCTTTTCCAAATAGGTGGCATAGATGCAGGTGGCTTTGTGCGCCACCGAGTAGCCTGCCACGCCGATGTCCAGGCCGAGCTTGGCGGCCTGCTCGAAGTCGCCGGCATGGAAGGCGATCCAGACCTGCACCAGCGCCGGGTCGCTCGGGAAGGGTTCCGCATCGCCGACGTGCAACCTGGCCCAGGCCTTCTTCAAACTGGCCGGGGTGTACACATAGGCCGGGTCGGGATGCGGAAATTTACTCCATGCCATGTTTGGTCTCCGTAAAGGGTTTTACTTCAGCTTTTTCAAATATTCTTCGGACAGTTTTTGGAACAAGGTATGGGTTTCGCCGCGCAGATACGGACCGATCTGCGACAGCACCTGGTAGCAGCCGCGCGCCAAGGCGTCGGCCATCGACTGCTGCTCGGTGTATTTGCGCGGGTTGCGCACGTATTCGTAGGACAGCCAGTAGGTCGCCACCACCACCATGTTGGTGGCCATGGCGTCGATCGCCGCGTCGGAGGCGTCGAGCGACTTCTCGCTGCGCAAGTCCTCGCACAACTGCTTGGCGACCTTGATCTTGTGCGCCAGGATCTGCTTGAAGTGCAGCTCCAGCTTGCGGTTGCGCGACAGCAGGTCGTTCAGGTCGCGGTAGAAGAAGCGGTAGCGCCAGATCAGCTCGAACATCAGGTGCAGGTACAACCACACGTCCTCGATGTTCGAGCGGCGCCCGTCGGGCACCGTCAGGATGCGCTCGATCTCCGCCTCGAACTGGATGAAGATCGAATTGACGATGTCGTCTTTATTGCGGAAGTGGTAATACAGGTTGCCCGGCGAGATATTCATCTCTTCGGCGATCACCGTGGTGGTGATATTCGGCTCGCCGAATTCGTTAAACAAGCGCAGGGATAATTCCAGAATGCGTTCGCGGGTGCGGCGGGGAGCTTTTTGTAGCATAGCAGGAGATCTCTCTTTATTCTCCTGCAAGCATAACACCGATACCGCGATCTTAGAAACAGATGGGCGCTTAAATGCCATGGGCAACTTTTAAATAACGTTCAAGGTCGTCGAGCGTGGCCTCCAGCCGCGCCAGCGCCTTGCGCGCCGGCGTCTGGCTGACCAGGCTCAAGCTGGTGTCGCGCAGCACCGCCAGGTTCAGCCGCAGGCCGTGGCGGGCCAGCTGGGGCCCCAGCGTGGCGCGTTGCTGCCACAGCGTCAGCCGGGTGTTCTGGTAGGCCAGCTCGCCCATGCGGCGGCGGTTGTTGTAGCTGAAGATGTTGGAGAAGAACATCTCGGCGTCGTCCTCGTCCGGCTGGAACAGCAGGATGTCGACCTCGGGATGGCTGACCCGGTAGCCGGCCATGCCGGTCTCCAGGCGCGAATGCAGGATCGCCCGCAAGGTCTGCGCCAGCACGTCGACCAGGCCGCCGCTGGCCAGCTTGCGCGCGCCGGCCCGGATGCCGGCGTTGTAGGGCACGATGGGGTTGACGCACAGCAGCAGGTCGACGCCGTGCTCCAGCGCGATCGAGGCGTGCATGGTCTTGCGCAGCGCGCCGTCGACGAAGTGCTCGCCATCGATCTCCACCGGCGGGAACAGGCCGGGCACGGCGGCGCTGGCCTGCACCGCCCGCGAGATGGGCACGTGGTCGCGGCCGGGCGTGCCGAAGCGCACCGGCTTGCCGGTATCGAGGTCGGTGGCGACGATCACCAGCTTGTGGCGCAGGCGGCGGAAGTCGTCGCTGCGGCCGGCCTGGGCGAAACTGGCGCGCAGGAACTCGCCGATGGCGTCGCCGGTGAAAAAGCCGGCCGGCAACACCTCCTTCATGCGCTCGAACGAGGCGGCCAGGCTGCCGTTGCGGCCCCAATAGTGGACCAGCGAGCCGGCCAGCAGGCCGGGCAACGCGGCGGCGCGCTTCTCGAACTCGTCGCATGCCGGGCGCAGCAGCGTCTCCGGCTTGAACAACACGGCGCCGTCGACGGCGTCGACATCGCTTTCGATGAACAGGCGACACATCTGGCGCGGCGTGACGCCGTTGGCCAACCCGGCGGCGATGATGCCGCCGGCGCTGACGCCGACATAGATCTCGGCCTCGGTCAGGTCCAGGCCGTCGACCGCCTCTTCCAGCGCGGCCAGCGCGCCGATTTCGTAGACGGCGGCCAGCGGCCCGCCGCCGGCCAGCGCCAGCCCGACGCGCGCGGCTTTGGCGCCGGCCGGCCGGCCACTGGCCGGCTTGATGCCGGCCTGCTTGGCGCGGGCCGGCGCGGGCCGCGCCGGCGACTGTTTCAATTGCTTAGACATCCGCAGCTTTACCGATCAAAAAAAGGCCTGCGCACAGCACAAGCCCGGTCGAACCAAAACGACTACATGTTGTCCGGTTCCCCTTGGACCCGGCCCGTGCACCGGCCGGGGGAGAAGACCAAGGGGAATCGGCGCGGCGGCGATTACACCACTGGCGTCACAGCGTTGTCGCTGTCGTTTGCGGAAGCCTTCTGGGCGGCCGGCTTCTTGGCGGCGGCAGCGGCCGTCACCGAGGCGGCGGTTGGAAAGCTGATCGCCGGTTTGGCGGCGACCTTGGCTACTGGCTTGGCGGCAGCTTTGGTGGCAGGTTTAGCGGCGGCTTTTGCGGCTGGCTTGGCTGCGGCCTTGGCGGCTGGCTTGGCGGCTGCTTTGGCGGCAGGTTTCGCTGCGGCCTTGGCGGCCGGCTTTGCTGCGGCCTTGGCCTTGGCGGCCGGTTTGGCGGCGGCCTTGGGGGCAGCTTTGCTGGTGACCTTAGGCGCGGCCTTGGCGGCGGCTTTCGGCGCGGCCTTGGCCTTCGGCGCGGCTTTTACCGCCACTTCCTTGACTGCCGGCAGCTTTTTGCCGGACAGCTCGGCGACCACCTTGCTCAGTTGCTCGACGCGCTTGGTCAGCGTCTGGATATCCTTTTGGGTCGGCACGCCGATCGAGCCCAGGGCGCGCGCGACGCGGTCCTCGAAGACCTGCTCCAGCTTGTCCCACGAACCGGCCGCCTTGCTGCCGACATCATCGGCCAAGCCGCTGACGGTGTCGCGCACGTCGGCGACTTTTTCTTCGGCGATGTTGCGGGTGCGCTTCTGCAAATCGGTGCCTTCCTTGACCAGTTTCGAGAACACGCGGCCGCCCTCTTCCTGCGCCTTGGCGAAAGCGCCCAGGCCGGCCTGCCAGATTTGCTGCGCCGAGTTGCGGACGGCACTAGCCAACTGTTTGTCATTGTCTTTTGCCAGGGTTTTCAGTTTCTTTACCATGTGTGCTCCCGTATATTTTCAAATTGAATCGGATTTACATAATTTCATTCTAGACAGCAAAACTAGAGATGGGATTCTAATGCGGTAGAACGGCCGTTCTAATCGCGGCGTCGGCAAAACGGAGGGCTTGCCAATCTCCGGCGGGCCTGTAATGATTCAGCAGCGAATTACCAAAAACACAAAAAAGGAGAATCAGGATGCAGTACTTTGTTACCGGTGCGACTGGCTTCATCGGCAAACGTTTGGTCAAGAAATTGTTGGCCCGCAAAGGCAGTGTAGTGCATTTCCTCCTGCGTGAAACCAGCCGCGACAAAATACCCGCCCTGCTCGAGTTTTGGGACGTCGGCAAGACCCGCGCCATCCCCGTTTTCGGCGACCTACGCAGCCCCAAGCTGGGGGTGGCCAAGGAGGATATCAAGGCGCTGAGCAAGAACATCGACCACTTCTACCACCTCGCCGCCATCTACGACATGCTGGCCGAGGCCGACGAGCAGATCGCCGTCAACGTCGACGGCACCCGCAACGCCGTCGAGTTCGCCAACGCGATCCAGGCCGGCATCCTGCACCACGTCAGCTCGATCGCCGCCGCCGGCATGTTCGAGGGCATCTTCCGCGAGGACATGTTCGACGAGGCCGAGGGCCTGAACCACCCCTATTTCGCCACCAAGCACGAGTCCGAGAAGATCGTGCGCAACGAGACCAAGGGCGCCTGGCGCGTCTACCGGCCCGGCATGGTGGTGGGCGACTCCAAGACCGGCGCGGCCGACAAGATCGACGGCCCCTACTACTTCTTCAAGCTGATCCAGCGCATCCGCCAACTGCTGCCGCCGTGGATGCCGACCGTCGGCATCGAGGGCGGCCGCATCAACATCGTGCCGGTCGACTATGTGGTCGACGCGATGGAGCACATCTCCCACCTGCCCAAGCTCGACGGCCGCGCCTTCCACCTGACCGACCCCGAGCCGATGCGCGTCGGCGAGGTGCTCAACACCTTCTGCCGCGCCGCCCACGCGCCGACCATGAGCATCCGCATCAACGCCGCCCTGTTCGGCTTCATCCCCAAGTCGATCCGCCAGGGCGTGTTCGCGCTGTCGCCGGTGCGCCGGCTGCGCGACGCCATCATGAAGGACCTGGGCCTGCCGAACGACCTGATGAACTTCATCAACTACCCGACCCGCTTCGACAACCGCGACACCGCCATCGCCCTGAAGGGCAGCGGCATCGTCTGCCCGCGCCTGGACCAGTACGCCACGCCGGTGTGGGACTACTGGGAGCGCCACCTCGACCCGGCGCTGTTCATCGACACCACCTTGCGCGGCCAGGTGGCCGGCAAGGTGGTGCTGGTGACGGGCGGCTCGTCGGGCATCGGCCTGGCGGCGGCGCACAAGCTGGCCGAGGCCGGCGCCGTCACCATCATCTGCGGCCGCGACGGCGACAAGCTGGCCGCCGCCAAGGCCGAGGTCGAGGCGCGCGGCCACAGCCTGATCACCTACCAGGCCGACGTCGCCGACATGGCCGACTGCGACCGCTTCGTCGCCCTGCTGATCGCCGAGCACGGCGGCGTCGACGTGCTGATCAACAACGCCGGCCGCTCGATCCGCCGCGCCATCGAGGCCAGCTACGACCGCTTCCACGACTTCGAGCGCACCATGCAGCTGAACTACTTCGGCTGCCTGCGCCTGACCATGGGCCTGCTGCCGCAGATGATCGCGCAAGAACGCGGCCACGTCGTCAACATCTCCTCGATCGGCGTGCTGACCAACGCGCCGCGCTTCTCCGCCTACGTCGCCTCGAAGGCGGCGCTGGAGGCGTGGACGCGCTGCGCCGCGTCGGAGCTGGCCGACGTCGGCGTCAAGTTCACCACCATCAACATGCCGCTGGTGCGCACGCCGATGATCGCGCCGACCAAGCTCTACCAGAACGTGCCGACCCTGTCGCCGGAGGAGGCGGCCGAGATGATCGCCGAGGCCATCGTCCACAAGCCGGTGCGCATCGCCACCCGGGTCGGCGTGTTCGGCCAGGTGCTGCACGCGCTGCTGCCACGGGTGGCGCAGATCGTGCTCAACACCTCGTTCCGCATGTTCCCCGACTCGGACGCGGCGCAGGGCGGCGACGGCAAGAAGGCGCCGCCGATGAGCTCGGAGCAGATCGCCATGCAGCAACTGCTGCGCGGCGTGCATTTCTAAGCGATAAAGGGATGCCGGACATGGGCAATTGAAAACCATCGCAAGCATCGCGCTGCTGTGCGCACTCGTGCCCGCGCGGGCAGCGCCGCTCAAACCGGTGCTGGCCTGCCAGTTGGCCGCCGGACAGCGCGTTGAACTGCTCAGCGAGACGCGCGGGCCGGACGGCGACGCCTTGTTCCTGAAATTCTCGGGCGCGACCAAAAAGGCCTTCGACGATTTCCCCGAGACGGAGTTCATCGGCACAGTGGTGCTGGCCAAGTGTGTCGACCGGGTTCTGCTGTTCGGCCTCGACTACGGCCCGCCCTACCTCAAGTCAAGGGCGCGCCGCTTCACGACACCAGGCGCGGCCCGTGCACCTGGGCGTGCAGGCGGAAGCCCTCGCGGATGTTCTCGCGCAGCACGGCGCCCTTCCACGGCTTGGTGTAGAAGCGGTCGATGGCGCCGTGGTTGATGGCGGCCATGATCGGCGTCAGGTCGGCGTAGGCCGACAGCATGATGCGGAAGGTGTCCGGCGCCAGGTTCTTGACCCGCTCCATGAACTCGGTGCCGCTCATCAAGGGCATGCACTGGTCGCACAGGATCACCTGGACGCGGTGGCGCGCCAGCACGTCGAAGCCCTCGGCGGCGGTCTGCGCGGTGAGGATGCGGTAGCCGTCCTGGGCCAGGAAGTCGGTCAGCACGTCGAGCATGAAGGCGTCGTCGTCGACGATGAGCAGGGTCTGCTGGTCGGGCGCCGCCTCGTCGACCGGCGCCTGCAGGGAGCGGCCCTCGCGCAGCATCGCCTCGAACTCCTCCTCGGGCAGCGGGCGGCTGAAGTAGTAGCCCTGCATCTCGTCGCAGCCGTGGCGGCGCAGGTAGGCCAGCTGGGCCTCCTTCTCGACGCCCTCGGCGATCACCTCGAGCTTCATGCTGTGCGCCATGTTGATGATGGCCAGCACGATGGCGGCGTCGTCCGGGTTGCTGGTGACCTCGCGCACGAAGGCGATGTCGATCTTCAGCTTGTCGATCGGGAAGCGCTTCAGGTAGGCCAGGCTGGAGTAGCCGGTGCCGAAGTCGTCGATCGAGATCTGGATGCCCAGCGCCTTCAGGTTCTGCAGCACCGTGATGGTCTCCTCGGCGTTCGACATCAGCGAGCTCTCGGTGAGCTCGAGCTCGAGCAGCTCGGGGGCGATGGCGTGCTCGGTGATGGCGCGCATCACCTCCTCCTCCAGGCCGCCGACGAAGAACTGGATGCCCGAGACGTTGACCGACAGGTGCACCGCGCCGGTGCCCGACCTGCCCCACTGGCTGATCTTGCGGCAGGCCTCGTGCAGCACCCAGGTGCCGACCCGCACGATCAGGCCGGTCTCCTCGAGGATGGGGATGAACAGGGCCGGCGAGACCATGCCGTGGCCGGGCCGCTTCCAGCGGATCAGCGCCTCGGCGCCGCTGATGCGGCCGCTGCCGATGTGCACCTTGGGCTGGAAGAACAGCACGAACTCGTTGTGGTCGATGGCGCGGCGCAGCGCGTTCTCCAGGTCGAGCCGGGCCAGCGACTGGGCGTTCATCTCGGCGGTGAAGAAGCGGAAGGCGTCGCGGCCGGCCTCCTTGGCGCGGTACATGGCCGTGTCGGCATACTGGATCAGGGTGTCCGGGTCGAGGCCGTCGTCGGGGAACACCGAGATGCCGATGCTGGCCGTCACCGTCACCTCGTGGCCCTTCAGGTCGAAGGGCTTGCGCATGGCGTCGCGGATCTTGTCGACCACGGCGATGGCGTTCTGCGCCCCCTCGGGCAGCATCAGGATGGCGGCGAACTCGTCGCCGCCGAAGCGGCCGATGGTGTCGCGCACCCGCAGGCAGTCGACCAGGCGGCTGGAGAACTGGCGCAGCAGCTCGTCGCCGATGGTGTGGCCGAGCGTGTCGTTGACGTTCTTGAAGCGGTCGACGTCGAGGAACAGCACGGCCAGCGCCCACTTGTGCTCGGCCGCCTGGCCCAGCGAGTGGCTCAGCGAGTCGTAGAACTGGCTGCGGTTGGGCAGGCCGGTCAGGGTGTCGAAGTGGGCCAGCTTGAGCAGGCGCTGCTCGGCCTCCTTGCGCTCGGTGATGTCGCGCGCCACCGCCACCAGGATCCAGCTCTGCCCCGAGCGCAGCGTGCGGCGCTGCACCTCGACCGACAGCGGGCTGCCGTCCTTGCGCTGCAGCAGCAGCTCGGCCATGGCGCCGCTCTGGTCGCCCGAGAGCAGCTTGTCGTACAGGTCGTCGAGCCGGTTCAGGTCGCCGTCGACCGCCTTGTTGGGGCCGACCTTGAGGAAGTCCTCGCGCTCGTAGCCGAGCATGCGGCAGGCGGTGACGTTGACGTCGACGAAGCACATGCCGGCGCGGTCGACCAGGAAGATGGCGTCGGCGGTGGCGTCCATCGCCAGGCGGAAGCGGCGCAGGTCCTCGTCGAGGCGGATGCGGGCGTTCATGTCCAAGGTCAGCTGGGCGTGGTGGCGCTTGATCTCCTCGTACAGCAGCAGGTTCTCGTAGGCCACCGAGATCTGCGCGGCGACGGTGGCGGCGACCCGCTCGTCGACCTCGGAGAACTCGTCGGCGCCGAGCTTGTCGACCAGGTAGAGCCAGCCGTGGGTGCGCTCGCGCGAGGCGATCGGCACGCCGAGGAAGGAGTGCACCGGCGGGTGGCCGGGCGGCAGGCCGATCTCCTGCGGGTCGCCGCCCAGGTCGTTGATGCGGCAGGGCTGGCGGTGCTCGAGCAGCTTGCCGAGGATGCCGGCGCGCGGCGTGGCGGCGATCTGCCGGGCCTGCTGGCCGATGCCGCAGGAGGCGAAGTAGCTGAGCTCGGCCGCGCCCAGCTCGAGCACGCCGATGCAGGCGTACTTGGAGACGCAGATGTTCTGCGCCACGCGGCAGCCGATCTCGATCAGCGCCAGCGGGTCGCGCTCGGCGCCGAGCTCGATGCCCAGCTCGATGAGCGCGGTCAGGCGCAGGCTGACCGCCTGCAGGCTGGAGAGCGAGCGCGACAGCCGCTCGGTCATCAGCGACAAATTCTCCGGCTGGGCCGCCGCGCCGTCCTGGTGGTTGGCCAGCTGGGTGATCAGCTGGCTGCTCGACTCCAGCTCCCCAAGGTATTCGGCGACCTTGTTGTCGATGCCGTGGAAGCGGCCGGCGGCCGGCGGCTCGGGCGCGAAGCCGGGCAGCAGCTCGGGCTCGGCGGCCAGGCCGAGCGCCTCGTGCACGGTGCGCAGGATGACGTCGGGGTCGGACGGCTTGGGCAGCACCCAGCGCACACCGCAGGCCTGCGCCACCGCCATCGCCTCGCGCTCGCGGTAGGTGGCGGTGTAGAAGATGATCGGCACCTCGGCCGTGGCCGGGTCGCTGTGCATGCGGGTGACGAACTCGTAGCCGTCCATGTTGGGCATCAGGATGTCGGAGATGACCAGGTCGGGCCGCTCGGCGTGGACCATCTTCAGGCCCTCGGCGCCGTTGGCCGCCTCGAGCAGGCGGTGGCCGCCGTAGCCGAGCAGGGTCATGAGGAATTCGCGGTTGAGCACGTGGTCGTCGACGATCAGGATGGTGGCCACGTCGGCCTTGGGCGGCGCCGCCAGGGTGCCGGGCAGGAAGGCCTCGATCTGGGTGACGAAGGAGTCCGGCTCGATCGGCTTGCCGATGTAGCCGTCGAAGCCGGCCGCCAGCAGGCGCTCGCGGTCGCCCACCATGGCCAGCGCGGTCACCGCCAGCGCCGGGATGTGGGCCAGCGCGGCGTCGGCCTTGAGCGCGGCGACCACGCCGTAGCCGTCCAGCTTGGGCAGGTGGACGTCGCAGATGATCAGGTCGGGCAACTCGCGGCCGGCCACCGCCACGCCCTCCTCGCCGTCGTGGGCCTGCAGCGGGGTGTAGCCGAAGGCGCGCAACAGATAGACCATCAGCTCCATGTTGGTCGGATTGTCTTCGATGATGAGGATGCGGGCTGACACGTTAGCGCTCCAGGTTGATCATGTTGTTACACGGGGGCGCCGTGCCGCCCTCGCGGCGGCGGCCGTCCCGATGGGTCGGGCTAGTCAAGGGGCAGCGCCAGCGTGAAGGTGCTGCCCTCGCCGGCCCGGCTGTCGAACAGGATCTGGCCGCGCAGCAGGCCGGCCAGCTTTTGGCTCAGGTGCAGGCCCAGGCCGGTGCCCTCGTATTGCCGGGTGCTGCCGGCGTCGAGCTGGGTGAAGGCCTGGAACAGCTTGTCGCGGTGCTCGGCGGCGATGCCCACGCCGGTGTCGCTGACGCTGAAGGTGACGCATTCGCGCTCGTCGAAACGGGCCACGCTGAGGCGCACCGACACCTCGCCCTGCTCGGTGAACTTGACGGCGTTGTTGACCAGGTTGATGAGGATCTGCTGCAGCGCGCGGCGGTCGCTCAGCAGGCCGATGTCGTTCGGCGTGGCGCGGAACTCGAGGCGCAGGCCCTTGTCGCGCGCCAACGGCTGGAAGCTCTGCAGCAGCTCCTCGACCAGGGCGCGGCACTGCAGCGGCTCGAAGTGCAGCTCGACCTTGCCCGACTCGATGCGGGTCAGGTCGAGCAGGTCGTTGATCAACGACAGCAGGTGGCGCGCACTGGCCTGGATGGTGCGCAGCTGCTTGTCCTGCGGCTCGTTGAGCGGGCCGGGCAGGCGCATCAGCAGGGTGCCGGTGAAGCCGATGATGGCGTTGAGCGGGGTGCGCAGCTCGTGCGACATGCTGGCCAGGAACTGGTCCTTGGCACGGTTGGCGCGCGCCAGCGCCAGGTTGTTCTCGTGCAGCGTGCTCTCGATCAGCTTGCGCTCGCTGATGTCGCGGATCGCGCTCATGATCAGCGTGCCCTGCTCCGTCTCGATCGGGCTCAGGCTGATCTCGACGGGGAACTCGCGGCCGTCCTGGCGCAGGCCGTACAGGTCGCGCCCCGAGCCCATCGGCCGCGGCCGCGCCTGGGCGAAGTAGCCGCTGCGGTGGCCGACGTGGCCGCCGCGGAAGCGCGCCGGCATCAGTTGCTCGAGCAGCATGCCGCGCATGGCGCCGTGCGGGTAGCCGAACAGCGCCTCGGCCTGGCCGTTGGCCAGCACCACGCGGCCGCTGGCGTTGGCCATGACGATGGCGTCCGGGGTCGACTCGAGCAGGCCGCCGTAGCGCGCCTCGAGCAGCTTGGCGTCGCGCAGCACCTTGAGCTGGGTGACGTCCTTCTTGCTCCACAGGATGTACTCGACGGCGCCGTCGGTGCCGCGGATGGCCTTGGCCGAGCCGTCGACATACACCAGGGCGCCGCTCTTGGCGCGCCGCATCGACTCGTAGTTGTAGCCGCCGTTGTCGAGCGCGCGGTCGTGCGCGGCGCCCGCCTCGTCGGCCTGGCCGGGCAGCATGATCAGCTCGTCGAGCGGGCGGCCGACGGCCTCGCCCTCGGCATAGCCGAACACGGCGGCGGCGCCCGGACTCCAGCACACCACCTCGCCGGCCGGCGTCGTCAGGATGACGGCGTCGGGGGTCTCGTTCAGGATCAGGCTGCCGAAATCGATTGCCATCGTGGACCTTGTCTGGGGGTGCCGCGGACGTGAACGGCGCACGAATAACCATACAGCAACACACGCCCGATATTCTCACAAAAACTCACCAACAGCCGCTTCCGGCGACCGCAAAACAACAGCCGGGGGCCGTGCCGCTGGAAAACAGTCTACCGAAGCCGGCCGGCGCTGTCCATCGCCCCGCGCGGCGGTGCGCAGGCGGCGATTTCGGCCAGCACGCATTGCATCACGCTAGCGTCCGAGCCCAGCGCGACGTGGCCGACGGCGCCGAAGGCCAGGTTGCGGGCGCCGGCCAGGCGGGCCGAATCCTGCGGCGCGACGATGTTGTCGTGGTGCGAGAAGAGCGAGACGACGGTGACGCCGGCGCCGGCGGCGCCGGCGGCCTCTGCGGCCTCGGCCCGCGCCAGCGCCGCCAGCCAGGCGCCGCCGTGGCGCATCTGCGCGGCGTTGGCGCCGGGGCCGAGGCGGGCCAGCGCGGTGCCGTGGTGCGGACTGCCGAGGGTGATCAGGCGCGCCACCCGGGCCGGGCCGTCGGCGCGCAGGTAGCTGCGCGCCACCAGGCCGCCCATGCTGTGGCCGAGCAGCACCACCTGCGGCGCGCCGGTGCGCGCGCACAGCATGGCGACGGCGGCGCGCACCTGGGGCACGAACTGGTCGATGGCGGCGCCGGGCGGCGCCAGGTCCAGCGCGTAGTGGCTGATGCCGGCGCGGCGCAGCTGGCGGCCCAGCCGGCGCCAGTAGCCGCCGTTGCAGGCGTAGCCGTGCAACAGCAGCACCGGCGGCGCGGCCGGCGCGGCTGTGGCCGGCACGGCCGGTGGCGCCGGCGCCAGCCACATCGGCGACGGCAGCAGCATGTCCCAGGACGAGCTGCGCAGGCTGGCGGCGAACTCGCGCCAGCACAGGCGCAGGGCGGCGGCCGGGCCGAGCTGGAACTCGGCCGGCACGGCGCTGCGCCAGCGCCGGCTCAGGCGGAAGTTGTTCAGGTTGATGGCCAGCCGCACTGCCAGCACGGCGCCCACTCCGGCCGCCAGCGCCGCCGCCGGCTGCCAGCCGGCGCCGCGCCACAGGCCCCAGGCCAGCGCCAGCGCGGCCAACGCCTGCACCGCCAGCAGCCAGGCCAACAGGCGGCGGATCACGGCGCCGCCCGCGCGGCGCCGGGCGCGGCGGCCACGCTCAGGCCTGCGGGCGCGGCGCCGGCCGCCCCGTCATCTGCTCGGCCAGCCGGCTGGCCAGGCGCGCGGTGATGCCGTAGATCGACAACTGCGGGTTGGCGCCGATCGAGGTGGGGAACAGCGAGCCGTCGTGCACCGACAGGTTGGCCACGCCGTGGTAGCGGCCGTCGGCGCCGACCACGCCGAGCCGCTCGTCGTCCGACATGGTGCAGCCGCCCATCACGTGGGCCGACACCACCCGCGTCGCCAGCGTCTTGAACGGCAGCGCGTTGATGCCCTTGCTGGCCGCCGCCCAGCTGGCGTACTGGCCGGCCGACTCGTGCACCGGCGTCACCGTCTTGGCGCCGGCGGCGAACTGGATCTCGGCCATCGACAACATCGAGCGGCGCACGCCATCCCAGACATAGTCGCTGATCGGGTAGTCGAGCACCGGCGCGCCTCGGCCGTCGAGGGCCACGCTGCCGCCCGGCGCGTCGCGGTGGAAGCCGTCGCGCAGCAGCGCCAGCAGGGCGTGGATGTGGGGGAACTGCGCCATCATGGCGGCGTGCGCGGCGCCGAAGCCGGCCATCGTCGTCGACAGCAGCAGCGGGTGCAGCGGCGGCGCCTCCAGCTTGTAGCCGATCGGACCGTCGACCGGGCCGCTGTGCAGGAAGTGGTCGGAATAGATCGACTGCGGCGCGCCGGCGTAGCCGTCGACGCGCTGCTCGAACAGGCCGGCCGAGATGATGGTCGGGTGCAGGAAGGTGCGCTTGCCGAGCAGGCCGTGCGGGTCGGGCGCGGCTGAGCGCAACAGCAGGGCCGGCGAATTGATGGCGCCGCCGGCCAGCACGAAGTGCTTGGCGCGCACGCTGACGCGGCGCCCGGTCTCGGCCAGGCCGGCGGCGTCGAGGGCGACGCAGTCGAGTTGCTCGACGCGGCCAGCGCGCAGCACGAAGCGCTCGGCGCGCACCCGCGTCAGCAGGCTGGCGCCGTGCGACAGCGCCGACGGGATGGTGGTCACCAGCATCGACTGCTTGGCGTTGGTCGGACAGCCCATGCCGCAATAGCCCAGGTTCCAGCAACCGTTGACGTTGCGCGGAATGACCGCCGTCGACAGGCCCAGCTTGGCCGCGCCGCGCCGCAGCAGGTCGTTGTTCTCGTTCGGCGCCGCCGCCCAGGGGCTGACGTGCAGGCGCTGCTCCATCAGCGAGAACCAGGGCGCCAGCGCCTCCTCGCTGTAGTCCTTCAGGCCGAAATGCTGCTGCCAATGGGCCAGCGTGGCCGGCGGCGTGCGGAAGCTGGAGGTCCAGTTGACGGTGGTGGTGCCGCCCACGGTGCGGCCCTGCAGGATGTTGATGCCTTTGTCGCGCGTCTTGCGCGCGGCCGATTCCTGGTACAGCGCCGGGTAGGCCTCGGCCTCGCGCATTTTGAAGTCCTTCGACGACTTCAGGGCGCCCTCCTCGATGATCAGCACCTTCAGCCCGGCCAGGGCGAGGATCTCGGCGGTGACACCGCCGCCGGCGCCGCTGCCGATGACCACCACGTCGGCCTCGAGGCTGCGGTCCTCGCCGAGCTGGGCGCCGTCGGTGACCAGCCAGCCTGCGGCCAGGCCGGCCTGGATCGGATCGGGGATCACCGTGCGCACCGGCGCGGTGGCGGCGCCGGTGGCGGTGGCGTTGGTGGTGGCGGTATTGATGGGGATGATGGTGTCGGTCATTGCGGCTTCCGAAAAGGTGGCGCGCGGCACGGCGCGGACGGGACGGCGCTGCGCGGCGGTTCTATTCTAGGGGCTGGGCCAGTTTCCTGGCGCGCCAATTGGGCTGCGGGTGCGGGCCGGGGCCCGCGCTGGGGTCGGCTCAGGCCAGTTCCTTGATCGGGCCGGGATAGCCGATCGCCGGCCAGCTGGCCGGATCGGAATACCAGGCGCCGAGCACCAGGTCGTGCAGCGCGTGGTAGGCCGTTTGCAGCGTGGCCAGGCGGTGGTGGCGCCAGCTTTGCAGGAACTCGTCGACCTGGGCCGGCGTGGCGCTGGCCCAGTCGCCGGACACGCCGGCCAGGAAGCGCCGCGCCGGCGCCAGCGCCAGCAGGCCGAACAGGTCCTGCACCTCCTTCTGCGTGGCCAGCGGCAGGCCCCGGACGGCGCCCTTGACCCGCTCGGCGGTGTGGGCCACGGCGGCGCCGCGCGCCGCCGGTTCGCTCGGCAGCATGCCGGCCAACAGCGCCGGGATCAGCGCGCCCAGCACCAGGCTGGCGTCGCCGTCGAGGGCGAAGGGGGCCAGCGGCGCCGGCCCGCGCACGGCGCGGTAGACGGCGCCCCCGGCGGCCAGGCCGATGGCGCCGATCAGCCCCAGCTTCAAAAATCGTCTGCGCTTCGTCTGCATGTCTCCATCCTGTTGTGGTTTTCTTATCCAAGCAGTGTACGACAAAGACCCAGCCGCCCCGGCGGCAAAAATAGAGGGCCAGATCTACTCACTTCTGGTACAACGCAGGAATGAGAAAAGAACAGTTGGTGCAGACCCTGGAGGAGCAACTGCGCACCGTCAAGGCGGAGCGCCAGAGCGCCATGCGCGATCCGGCCCTGCTGGCGGCGCGCACGGCGCTCAAGCGATTCCAGTCGGCCCGGCTGGCGGCCAGCCACGCCGACCTGCTGGCGGCGCCCGACAGCGGCGACGCCGCGCTGTTTTTCCTCGATGAGCTGTACGGCGCCAACGACCTGGGCCGGCGCGACGCCGACCTCGAACGCATCATCCCCACCCTGCAGCGCATGCTGCCGCTAGCCGCGCTGCAGGCGATCACCGAGGCGATCGTGCTCGACGCCCTGTCCGAGCGGCTCGACATGGCGATGGCGCGGGCGCTGGGCGAGCGCTTCGACCAGGCCGGCTACCTGGCCGCCTACCGCGCCACGGCGGCGCCGGCCGAGCGCGAGCGCCAGCTGGCGCTGGTGCAGGCGCTGGGCGAATCGCTGTGCGCGCTGGTCAAAGTGCCCTTCCTCAGCGCCACCCTGGGGGTGATGCGCGGGCCGGCGCGGCTGGCCGGGCTGGGCGAGCTGCAGCGCTTCCTGGAACGCGGCTTTGGCGCCTTCAAGAAGATGCGGCAGGCCGGCCGCTTCGTCGACACCATCGTCGGCCGTGAGCGCCGCGTCATGCACAACATCTACGCCGGCGCGGCCGATCCGTTCGCGCCGGACTGAGCGTCGCCGCCAACGACGCCCCGCCACGGACAAGGAGCCAGGGTCAGACCCTAGGGTCTGACCCTATGTGCGCGCCGGCGGGTATTGTCGCCCCGGGGGCGGCGCCGTCCTCAGCCCTTGTCCGCGCCGCCGTTGCCGTCCGGGCGCGGCGCCACCATCTGGCGGGCGATGCCGCGCAGGATGTTGACCTCCTCGGTCTCGAGCTGGGCGCGGGCGAACAGGCGCTTCAGGCGCGGCATCAGCTTGCGCGGGTTGGCGGCGTCCAAAAAACCGATCTCCACCAGCGACTGCTCGAGGTGCTGGTACATGCCCTCGATCTGCTCGTGGCTGGCGGCGTGGCCGTGGAAGCCGACCTCGGAGGCGCTCTGGCGGCCCTCCAGCGCCGCCATGCGGCACTCGTAGGCCAGCACCTGGGCCGCCTGGGCCAGGTTCAGCGAGGAGTAGTCGGGGTTGGCCGGGATGTTGATGAGCACGTTGCACTGCTCGACCACCTCGTTGGGCAGGCCGAAGCGTTCGTTGCCGAAAATCAAGGCCGCGGTCAACTCGGGCTGGCCGGCCAGCTGCTCGGCCAGCTGGCGCGGCGCCAGCACCGGCGGCGAGAACTCGCGCAGCCGGGCCGACACGGCGGCGGCGAAGTTGACCCCCTCGAGCGCCTCGGCCATGCTGCCGACGACGCGGGCCTTGGCCAAAATGTCCTGCGCGCCGCTGGCGAAGGCGACCGCCTCGGCGTCGGCCAGGGCGTCGTCGAAGCGGGGCGTGACCAGCACCAGCTCGCTGAAACCCATGGTTTTCATGGCGCGGGCGACGGCGCCGATATTGCCCGCGCGGCTGGTCTGGACCAGAATAAATCGCAGCCGAGTGAAAAGAGACGTGTTGATTTCGGGCAGGTTCATTTAAAATAGCGCTATTGCGCGGTATCGATACGGAAAATTCGGGGATGTCAGCAGGCCAGCCGGGGTGGATTTGTCACCCGGCGGCGCTGCCAGACGGGATTTTAACCTTTCGGCGCCGCACCGCTCTTTAATTCATTCTTGTACTCTATTGCCCCGCCGGGACGGTTGTCGCCCCGGTGGGCGATAGCGTTCTTTTACCGGAAGCTTACATGCACCCAATGCTCAACACGGCGATCAAAGCCGCCCGCCGCGCCGCCGCCGTCATCAACCGCGCGTCCTTCGATCTCGACCGCGTCACTGTGACCGAGAAACAACACAACGATTTCGTCACCGACGTCGACCAGGCCGCCGAACAGGCGATCATCGAGGTGCTGTCCAAAGCCTACCCCGACCACGCCTTCCTGGCCGAGGAGTCGGGCGCTTCCAAGAACGCCAACGACGAGACCGAATTCACCTGGATCATCGACCCGCTCGACGGCACCACCAACTTCATGCACGGCTTCCCGCAGTACTCGATCTCGATCGCCCTGGCACAGCGCGGCGTGATCACCCAGGCCGTCATCTACGATCCGGTGCGCAACGACCTGTTCACCGCCACCAAGGGCGCCGGCGCCTACCTGAACGACAAGCGCATCCGCGTCACCAAGCTCGACCGCATCGCCAACGCCCTGCTGTCGACCGGCTACGTGGCCGGCAGCCCGCGCGCGCTGGCCGAATACCTGAAGATGTACGGCATCATGGCCGAACGCTGCCACGGCGTGCGCCGCCCCGGCAGCGCCGCGCTGGACCTGGCCTACGTCGCCGCCGGCCGCCTCGACGGCTTCTACGAGAAGGGCCTGAAGCCCTGGGACATCGCCGCCGGCGCCCTGATGGTGACGGAATCGGGCGGCATCGTCGGCGAGTTCAGCGGCGAGTCCGACTACCTTTACAAGGGCGACATCATCGCCGCCAGCCCGAAGATCTTCGGCCAGATGGTCGGCCTGCTGGGCGAATTCGCCTAAGCCGCGTACTTTGTTACAAAAAAGGAGGGTCGCGGCCCTCTTTTCGTTTCCGTATTGAAACAAGCGCCGGCGTATGCTGTTATACTCCGGCCTGCGGCCCCCTGACCAGTCCTTAGCCGCTGTCTCCCCCAATCCGATTGCCTGCGACTGGCGCCATCCGTGGCGACAGGCCGATCTTTACATAAAGCTAACATGTCCTTTTCCACACTCGGTTTGTCCGACGCCATCGTGCGTGCCGTCACTGAAGCCGGCTACACCACGCCGACCCCGATCCAGATGCAAGCCATTCCGGCCGTGCTGAACGGCGGCGACCTGCTGGCCGGCGCGCAAACCGGCACCGGCAAGACCGCCGGCTTCACGCTGCCGATCCTGCACCGCCTGTCGACCGACGCCAGCGGCGCGGCGATGACCGGCAACACCTCGCAACGCCCGATCCGCGCGCTGATCCTGACCCCGACGCGTGAACTCGCCGCGCAGGTCGAGGAAAGCGTGCGCATCTACGGCAAGTACACCAAGCTGAACTCGACCGTGATCTTCGGCGGCGTCGGCATCAACCCGCAGATCAAGCAGCTCAAACACGGCGTCGACATCCTGGTGGCCACCCCCGGCCGCCTGCTCGACCACATGGAACAGCGCACCGTCGACCTGTCGAAAGTGGAAATCCTGATCCTCGACGAAGCCGACCGCATGCTCGACATGGGCTTCATCCGCGACATCAAGAAGGTGCTCGCCGTGCTGCCGAAGAAGCGCCAGAACCTGCTGTTCTCGGCCACCTTCTCGGAAGAGATCAAGGCCCTGGCCGACGGCCTGCTGAACAAGCCGGCGATGATCGAAGTGGCGCGCCGCAACTCGACCGTCGAAGTGATCGCGCAGAAGATCCACCCGGTCGACCGCGACAAGAAGCACCCGATGCTGTCCTACCTGATCAAGACCAACAACTGGAGCCAGGTGCTGGTGTTCACCCGCACCAAGCACGGCGCCAACAAACTGGTCGAGCAGTTGAACGCCGACGGCATCGGCGCCATGGCGATCCACGGCAACAAGAGCCAGTCGGCGCGCACCAAGGCGCTGTCCGAGTTCAAGGACAACAAGCTGCAGGTGCTGGTCGCCACCGACATCGCCGCGCGCGGCATCGACATCGACCAACTGCCGCACGTGGTCAACTACGACCTGCCCAACATTCCCGAGGACTACGTCCACCGCATCGGCCGCACCGGCCGCGCCGGCGCCACCGGCGAAGCCGTGTCGCTGGTCTGCGTCGACGAGCACGACATGCTGAAGGACATCGAGAAGCTGATCAAGCAAACCCTGCCGCGCGCCGTGATTCCCGGTTTCGAACCGGACCCGACCGCGCGCGCCCAACCGGTGCAACTGCGCAGCGGCACCGGCGGCCATCGCAACGGCGGCCGTAGCGGCGGCGGCGGCGGCGGCGGCGCGGTGGTGCGCGTCAAGGCGGCCGGCGGCGGCGCCAAGCCACGCGGCGCCAGCGGCAACGGCGGCCCTGCGGCCGGCGGCGGCGGCGGCGGCCGCAGCGGCGCGCCGCGCTCGGCGGCGCCCCACCGCTCCGGCGGTCGCGGCCGCTAAGCAGCAGCCAGCAACAAATCAGTAGGTAGTAACCAGCCACTGCCGCCCTCCGGGGCCGCGGTGGCTTTTTTTTCGCTTCATCACGGCGTGCCAAGACGCCGGCGAAACCAACGGCGCGCGCCAGGGTCAGACCCTCAGGGTCTGACCCTCAAGGAGTCGGCAGCCCCGGTTCTTGCAGGCCGGCGCCGGTTTTGGATTAGGATAGCGACTTGGCCGTGCGCCGCGTCCGCGCATCCCAGCCCCCTGCCAGGAGTTCCCATGCCCAAATTCGCCGCCAACCTGTCGATGCTGTTCACCGAGGCGCCCTTCCTCGACCGCTTCGCCCTGGCCCACGAGGCCGGCTTCGCCGGCGTCGAGTTCCTCTTCCCCTACGCCTACGAGGCCGAGCAGATCGGCGAGCGGCTGCGCCGCCACCGCTTGCAGCTGGTGCTGCACAACCTGCCGCCGGGCGACTGGGCCGGCGGCGACCGCGGCATGGCCTGCGACCCGCGCCGCGCCGACGAGTTCAAGGACAGCGTGCAACTCGGCCTGGAGTACGCCACCGAGCTGGGCGTGCCCCAGGTGCACTGCATGGCCGGCATCACCCCGGCCGGGCTGGCGCCGGAGCGGGCCCGCGCCACGCTGGTGGAAAACCTGGCCTGGGCCGCCGACCAGTTCCGCCCGCACAACATCGCCGTGCTGATCGAGCCGATCAACCACTACGACATGCCCGGCTACTTCCTCAACCACAGCGCGCAGGCCTGCGAGATCCTGGCCGACTGCGGGCGCGACAACCTGTTTTTGCAGTACGACATCTACCACATGCAGCGCATGGAGGGCGAGCTGAGCAACACCATCCGCGCCCGCCTGCCGCTGATCCGCCACATGCAGCTGGCCGACACGCCGGGCCGCCACGAGCCGGGCACGGGCGAGATCAACTACCGCCACCTGTTCGCCCTCATCGACGAGCTCGGCTACGACGGCTGGATCGGCTGCGAGTACCATCCCAAGGAAGGCACCGTCGCCGGCCTCGGCTGGCGCCAGGCGCTGACGGCGGCCTGAGCCGCAAACCGGGCGCGGCGTGGCGGCGGCGCCACGCCGCGCCCCGCCCGGCGGCACCAAGGCGGCCCCGTCCTTGCCGCGATTGCGGTTTCGCAAGCCGCCGCCGCACCAACGCGCAACAATGAGTCTGACACCGACCCGCCGTGGAAGGACTTATGAAATCGCCCAATATCGCCGCGTTCCTCCTCCTGCTGGCCGCCCTGGCAGGCTGCGCCGGCAACAGCCCGCGCCTGCAGGCGGTGCGCGCGCTCAGCGCCGAATCGTCCAAGCTGGGCGCCTTCAACGAGCTGAGCCAACGCTTCCGCGACACCTACCCGCGCCAACAACCCTACCTGACGCCGGCCGCCGACGCCCGCGAGCGCCAGCTCGACGCCGCCCGCCAGGCCGCCTACCCCGACTTCATCGCCATCGAAAACGGCGTCGCGCTGTATCTGCGCGCGCTGGGCAAGCTGGCCGGCGACGAGCGCTTCGACCTGGAGGACCAGGTCAAGGCGATGAGCGGGGCCATCAAGGCCTGGCCCGACAGCGGCCTCGACGACCGCCACGTCAACGCCTACGCCGGCCTGACCCGGCTGCTCACGCGCGCGCTGACGGCGCGCTACCAGGACCGCGCCGTCGAACAGATGCTCAACGACGGCCGCGACGAGCTGCGCCAGCTGCTCGACGCCATGGCCGCCCTGCTGCGCTACTACGACAAGACCCACGACAACGAGCAGCGCATCGTGCTCGGCACGCTGGAAAGCGAGATCCCCTTCGTCGACAATCCGCGCGAGCACCTGTTGGCGGCGCTGGCCAAGGCACACCAGCAGGCCAAGGTGGCCGAATACCGGCTGATCGGGCGGCGCTTCACCTTGGCCGAAAGCAACCTGGCGGCGCTCAGCCAGGCCCACCAGGCCGCGCTGCAACTATGGCCGCCGCGCGACGACGTCAAGAGCACGACCGGCGCCAAGGCCGCGCTCGGCGGCGCGCCGACCGCCGCCCCCAGCCACCCCTGAGCCAGGAGCCCCGCCATGACCCTTCCCACCGCAGCGCCGGCCAGCGGCGCCGACCTGGAGGCGCTGGCCGACCAATTGTCGGCCGCCGCCAACGCCCTGCACGCGCGCCTGCTGCGCGGCCTGCGCCAGCCGCAGGCCGGCGGCGCGCCGCCACTGAGCCAGCCGCAGGCCCAGGCCCTGTTCGAGGACGAGGTGGCGCTGCGCCAGCGCGCCAACGGCCTCTACCTCGACAGCGCCCGGCTGGCCGCCGTCGGCCTGGGCGGCGCCCAGCAACAGTTGCTGGCCCTGACGGCCCGCGCCGGCGAACAGATCGCCCACCTCGAGCACGTGCGCGACCTGGTCGACCTGGCCGCCGAGCTGGTCGAACTGGCCGGCGCCGTCGTCGGCGGCAAGCCCGAACACATCCCGGCGCCGCTGGAGAAAATCCGCCGCCACCTCGCCGCGCTGGGCCGGGCCGACCAAGCCGGCCCGGCCGGACCGGCCGCGCCGCCGGCCCGGACCTGAGGCGCGCGGCCCGAGGTCGCGGCTTGACGCGCGTCGTGCCCGGCGGCCGAACAATCGGCGCTGTTCTCCGGTCAAACACTGGACCGGTCAGCCAGACCACCACCAGCGCACCAGCGAGCCGCCCATGCACGGACTGGACCCAGAACACATCGCAAGCCTGAGGGAACGGCTCGAGCAAGCCCGCGCCGCCCTGTTCGTCCAGCTTGCCGGCGAGCTCGACGTGCAGGCCGGCGCGCTCGGCGCACCGCTGCGCGAGCCCGAGGCCTCGCCGGCCGACAACGCCAGCAACCGCACCTTGAGCGAGCTGGCGCAGGGCACCGTCGAGCACACGGCGCGCCAGTTGAAGCTGGTGCGCCACGCCCTGGCCAAGCTGGAGGACGGCGCGTACGGCCTGTGCGAACAGTGCGACGGGCCGATCGGCTACTCGCGGCTACAGGCGCGGCCCGAGGCGCGCCTGTGCATCGTCTGCCAGACGCGCGCCGAGCGGCCGCCGCGCTAGGGGCCGCCCGCAGCCTCAGCGCATGTGCTGGCCGCCGTTGATGGCGATCTCGGCGCCGGTGACGAAGGCCGACTGCTCCGACGCCAGGTAGGCCACCAGCGCCGCCACCTCGTAGGGCTCGCCCAGGCGGCCGAGCGGGATCTGCGGCAGGATCTTGTCGCGCATCACCTCGGCCGGCACCTGGGCCACCATCGCCGTGCGCAGATAGCCGGGCGCGACGGTGTTGACGGTGACGCCGTGGCGCGCCACCTCCAGCGCCAGCGCCTTGGTGAAGCCGTGCATGCCGGCCTTGGCCGCCGCGTAGTTGGCCTGGCCGAAGGCGCCCTTCTGCCCGTTGACCGAGGAGATGTTGATGATGCGCCCCCAGCGCCGCTCGAGCATGCCGTCGAGCACCTGCTTGCTCATGTTGAAGACGCTGTCGAGGTCGACGCGCATGACCTCGTCCCAGTCCTCCCGCGTCATCTTGCGCAGGCTCTGGTCGCGCGTGATGCCGGCGTTGTTGACCAGCACGTCGACGCCGCCCAGCTCGGCGCGCAGCCGCGCCACCATCGCCTCGCAGTCGGCGTAGTCGCCGACGTCGACCTGGTAGCCGCGGAAGCGGAAGCCCTCGTCCTTCTCCGCCTCGATCCAGTGCTGGAAGCGCTCGTTGCCGGGCGAATAGGTGGCGGCGACGCTGAAGCCGTCGCGGTGCAGGCGGCGGCACAGCGCCGTGCCCAGCCCGCCCATGCCGCCGGTGACCAGCGCCACCCGCTTGGCGGCCGGCCGGTCGTTTTTCTGTCCGTTGTTGTTGTTCTGGTTCATTCCGGGTTCCTTGTCGTTGTCAATATAACCACCACAAGTGTATGAGCCAGATCGAAGCGGACCTTGCGCCAGATCAAACGCGGCGTCCGCCGCCATGCGCGCGCACTGACCGCCGGCGCCGGCCTATAATGGAACAGCCGGCCACCGCAGGGACGGCAGCGAGGTTACGCCATGTCGTACAAAACCATCCTGGTCCATCTGGACGAATCGCCCCGGCTGGCCGAGCGGGTGCGCCTGGCGGCGGCGCTGGCGCTGGCCGACCAGGGCCACCTGATCGGCGTGGCGCTGACCGGCATCGCCCGCCTGGCCTACCGCGACGGCCACATCGACGAGCAGGACCCGCACCTGGCCCTGCACCTGAGCCTGCTGCGCGAACGGGCCGGCCGCGCGCTGGCCGGCTTCGCCGCCCAGCTCGACGCGCTGGGCCTGCGCTCGCACGAGCAGCACGTCGTCGACGACGACGCCGGCACCGGCCTGAGCCTGCAGGCCCGCCACGCCGACCTGGTGGTGATCGGCCAGCGCCAGCCCGGCCGCGGCGGCGCCCTGCTGGGCGACTTGGCCGGCCACGTGCTGCTGCACGGCGGCCGGCCGCTGCTGGTGGTGCCGGACAGCGGCGCCTCGCGCGTCCCGCTCGAGCGCGTGCTGGTGGCCTGGGACGGCGGCCGCGAGGCGGCGCGGGCGCTGACGGCGGCGCTGCCGCTGCTGCGCCGCGCCGCGCAGGTCGACCTGGCGGTGTTCGCGCCGGCCGAGCCCGGCGCCGGCGACGCGGCGGCCGACGCCGCCGTCGTCGCCCATCTGCGCCGCCACGGCGTGGCCGTCGAGCTGCTGGCGCGGCCGGCGCCGGCGCCCGGCCTGCTGCGCCATCCCGACCCGGTCGGCGCGGCCCTGCTGGCGCTGGCGGCCGAGCGCCACAGCGACCTGCTGGTGATGGGCGGCTACGGCCATTCGCGGCTGCGCGAGATCCTGCTCGGCGGCGTCACCCGCACGCTGCTCGAACAAGCCACGCTGCCGCTGCTGATCGCCCACTGAGGAACGCCCACCGAGGCGCGCCGGCCGAGGGGCCGGCGCTAGTCCGGCAGCCAGGGCTGGCTGCGGATCTTCGCCACCTGGCGCAGCGCCAGCCACTTCCACAGCTGCAGCGCCTCGTCGCGGCCCAGCGCCAGCATGCGGCGCGGCGCGGCCAGGGCGATCTCGCAGTCGCGGTCGGACCATTCGCCGAAGCGGACCGCGCCGCCGCCGGCCACCTCGACCTCGTACATCAGGCCGTCGTCGTAGCCGAAGCGCAGCACCGTGCTGGCCGCGCCGTCGTCGTTGGCCGGCGCCGCGCCGTCGTAGACCTCGGCCAGCGCCGTGGCCAGCTGGGCCTCGGTCGGCGACGCCACCTCGCGGCCGTCCGCCCGGGTGAGCACTACCCATGCCTGTGTCATTGCCGCCTCCCTCTCCACGCTCGCGAGCCTGCCGACGATTTTTTATTGTAGCAACTATCGTACCGAAAAGAATCACGGCTGCGTCAAATTGTTGCGCCGGCGCGCAACAGGGCGCGCATGAAAATAGTTCCCCCGGCGTTGACGGCGGGCGCGGGCTTGGCCGTATAATCAATGCGCCGCCCGCCCGGGACGGCGCCACGGCCAGCTTTCATTGTGATAGGAAAGCCTGATGGACCTCGACGCTACGCAAGCCACCCCGCCCGCCGGCATCGACCTGGCCGCCGCAGCGCGCCTGCAGTTGTCGTTCGACCAGGCCCCGGTCGGCCTGCTCTGCCTCGACCTGGACGGCCGCATCGCGCGCGCCAACGAACGCGCCTGCCAATTGCTCGAGCTCGACCAGGCGGCCCTGCTGGGACGCCACTACGCCGACTGCCTGGCCGCCGGCGACGCCGCCCTGCGCGCCGCGCTGCCGCAAGGCCAGGCCGCCAACGTGGTGCTGCGCCACCAGCGCAGGGACGGCACACCGTGCTGGAACGAGCTGCTGGTCTCGCCGGTGCCCGGCGCGGACGGCCGCACCAGCCACTACCTCGGCTTCCTCAGCGACGTCACCGCGCTCAAGGAGAAGGAGCAGCGGCTGGCCTTCCAGGCCAGCCACGACGAGCTGACCGGCCTGCCCAACCGCGCCCTGTTCCAGCAACGCCTGGAGCGGGCGATGGCGCAGACGGCCGCGCACGGCGGCGCCATGGCCCTGCTGTGCATTGGCGTCGACAACTACGCGCTGGTCAACGAGAGCCTCGGCCGCGCCGCCGGCGACGCCCTGCTGGCGGCCGTCGCCGCCCGCCTGCAGCTGTGCATGGGCGAGCACGACACCGTCGCCCGGCTGGGCGACAACGCCTTCCTGGCCATCCTCGGCCGGCTGGCCGGCGGCGCCGACGTGGCGCCGCGCTGCCAGGCCATCTTCGCCGCGCTGGCGCCGCCGCTCGCCTTCGAGCAGCAGCAGCTGCACGCCAGCGCCAGCATCGGCGTCGCGCTCTACCCGCAGGACGGCGCCGACGGCGCCACGCTGACCCGCTACGCCGACCTGGCGCTGTCGCGCGCCCGCGCCGAGGGCGGCGGCCAGTGCCTGTTCTTCTCGGCCGAAATGAACCAGCGCACGCTCGAACGCATCGGCATGGAGGCGGCGCTGCGCCTGGCCGTCGCCGGCGACGAGCTGCAACTGCTGTACCAGCCGCTGGCCGACCTGCAGACCGGCGACCTGTGCAGCCTGGAGGCGCTGGTGCGCTGGCAGCACCCGCAGCAGGGCCTGCTGGCGGCCGACCGCTTCATCCCCGTCGCCGAGGCGGCCGGCCTGACCGAGGCGATCGGCCAGTGGGTGCTGCGGCGCGCCTGCCGCGACCTGCGCGCCTGGCGCGACGCCGGCCAGCGCGCCATCCCGGTGGCCATCAACATCTCGCCGCGCCAGTTCCACGACCGCGGCCTGGTCGACGCCGTCGCCGCCGCGCTGGCCGGGCACGGCCTGGGCGCCGGCGCGCTGACCCTGGAGATCACCGAGGCGGCGCTGCTGCGCGACGCCGCCGCCGGCAGCGCCTGCCTGGAGCGGCTGCGCGCCCTCGGCGTCGGCCTGACGCTGGACGACTTCGGCACCGGCAGCTCGTCGCTGAGCAACCTCAAGCGCTTCCCCTTCGACGCCCTGAAGATCGACCGCTCCTTCATCCGCGACGTCGCCACCGACGCCGGCGACGCCGCCCTGTCGAAGACCATCATCTCGATGGCGCACAACCTGGGCATCAAGGTGGTCGCCGAGGGGGTCGAGACGGAGGCGCAGTGCGACTTCCTGCGCCGCAACATGTGCGACCAGATCCAGGGCTACCTGTTCGCCGCGCCGCTGCCGCGCGAGCAGCTCGACGCCCTGCTGGCCGAGCCGCGCCGCCTGCCGCCGCACCTGCTGCGCATCCAAAAGCAAAAGCGCAGCCTGCTGCTGGTCGACGACGAGCAGAACATCGTCGCCGCGCTCAAGCGCCTGCTGCGCCGCGACGACTACCAGATCTACACCGCCAACAGCGGCCAGGAGGGGCTCGACCTGCTGGCCCAGCACGCCGTCGACGTGATCGTCTCCGACCAGCGCATGCCCGGCATGATCGGCGCCGACTTCCTGCGCAAGGCCAAGCTGCTGTACCCGGAGACGATCCGCATCATGCTGTCGGGCTACACCGAGCTGCAGTCGGTCACCGACGCCGTCAACGAGGGGGCGATCTACAAGTTCCTCACCAAGCCGTGGGAGGACGAGCTGCTGCGCGGCCACATCGCCGAGGCCTTCCGCATGAAGGAGATCGCCGACGACAACGAGCGCCTCAACCTCGAGGTGCGCACCGCCAACCACGAGCTGGCCTCGACCAACCGCCGCATGGAGGAGCTGCTCAAGCAGAAGCAGCAGCAGATCCACCGCGACGAGATCAGCCTGAGCATCGCCCGCGAGCTGTTGCAGCACCTGCCGCTGCCGGTCATCGGCATGGACGACGACGGCATGATCGCCTTCATCAACGGCGCCGCCGGCGCCCTGTTCCACGGCGGCGGCGCGCTGCTCGGCAACGAGGCCAGCTGCGTGCTGCCGCAGCTGTTCCCGGCCGGCGGCGCGGCGCCCGACGGCGCCGGCCACAGCCACCGCGCCGAGATCGACGGCCAGTGCTACGCCGTCGTCGTCTACCCGATGGGCGAAAGCTCGGCCTCGCGCGGCAGCCTGATCACCCTGAGCCGCTGCGGGGTGGCGCCGTGAGCGGGCGCCGCGTCGAGCTCGACGCCGCCGCCGCCGGCATGGTGCTGGCCGAGGCCCTGCTCGACGGCCACGGCGCCGTGCTGCTGCCGTCCGGCGCCACGCTGAGCGAGGCGACGCTGGCCTCGCTGCGCCGCCGCGGCGTCGAACACTGCTGCGTGCTCGAGGCGGCGGCGGCGCCCGACCCGGCCGCGCTGGCGCGCCAGCGCCAGCACGACGTCGAGCGCCTGGCCCGGCTGTTCCGCCACCACGGCGGCGGCGCCGAGGCCGGGGCCGGGGCCGACGGCGGCGCCGAGCTGCTGCGCCTGCTCACCGCCTACCGCCTGGGGGAGGCGCCATGAGCGACTTCCTGCTCGACCTCGACAGCGTGGTCAAACAGATCCAGCACCTGCCCTCGCTGCCGGCGGTGGTCGTCGAGCTGCTCTCGAGCATGGAGCAGGACGACATCGACACCCACGCCCTGGCCGCCAAGATCACCCTCGACCAGTCGCTCACCGCCAAGACGCTGCGCCTGGCCAACTCCTCGTTCTACGGCATGTCGGCCAAGGTCACCAGCATCGGCCAGGCCATCGCGGTGCTCGGCTTCCACAGCATCCGCACCCTCGTCACCGCCTGCTCGGTGACGGCCAGCTTCGCCCCCGGGCCGGGCATGCGCTTCGACTTCCCCGGCTTCTGGCGCCACTCGGTCGGCACCGCCGTCTGCGCCCGCCTGTTGGCGCCCCGCCTCGGCCAGAACCCGGAGACGGCCTTCACCGCCGGCCTGCTGCACGACCTGGGCACGCTGGTGCTGGCGACCCGCTTCCCGGCCGACTACCAGGCGGTCGAGGACTGGCGGCGCCGGCACGACTGCTCGGCCGGCGCCGCCGAGCTGGCCGTGTTCGGCTTCGACCACGCCATGGTCGGCAGCGCGCTGGCGGCGCGCTGGAAGTTCCCGCAGAAGATACAACAGGCCGTCGCCGCCCACCACGACGGCGCCGACGCCAGCGCCTCGCTGGCGCTGACCGTCTACCTGGCCAACGTGCTGGCCCACGCCCTCGACCTGGCCGGCCAGGAGGACGACCAGGTGCCGCCGCTGGCGGCGCCGGCCTGGGCCGCGCTGGCGCTCGACCAGGCGGCGGCCAACGCGCTGTTCGCCGAGGCCGAGCAACAATTCCACGACATGTGCCAGATCCTGGTCAATTGAGAAAACCACCACCATGACCGCCCAGTTCAAGCCCGCCCCGCCGGACGACGACAGCGAGCGCCAGTCCGGCGCCATCGCCCTGTCCGAGTTCTTCGACGGCCACCCGGTGGCCACCTTCGCCATCGACACCAAGCACGTCATCACCCACTGGAACCGCGCCTGCGAGCAGCTGCTCGGCTGGAGCAAGGGCGCCATGGTCGGCACCAGCAACCACTGGCAGGCCTTCTATCCGAAGGCGCGGCCGCTGCTGGCCGACCTGGTCATCTCCGGCGAGCAGGTCGAGTTCGACCGCTACTACGAGGGCAAGTACGACAACTCGAGCCTGATCCCCGACGCCTTCGAGGCCGAGGACTTCTTCCCCAACATCGGCAAGAGCGGCCACTGGCTGCACTTCACCGCCGCCCCGCTGCGCGACCATGGCGGCCGCCTGGTCGGCGCCATCGAGACCCTGCTCGACGTGACCGAGCGGCGCGTCGCCGAGAACGCCCTGCGCCGCGCCCACGACAACCTCGAGCACGTCGTCGAGAAGCGCACCGCCCAGCTGGCCGAGGTCAACGAGCGGCTCGAGGACGACATCCGGGCGCGCCAGCTGGCCGACGCCGAACTGCGCCGCCGCAACATCGAGCTCACCGAGCTCAACGACCAGCTGTCGATGGCCCAGCAGCAGCTGGTGCAGTCCGAGAAGCTGGCCTCGATCGGCCAACTGGCGGCCGGCGTGGCGCACGAGATCAACAACCCGATCGGCTACATCTTCTCCAACTTCGGCACCCTGCAGACCTACCTGGCGCAGTTGTTCGACATGCTCGACGTCTACCAGCAGGCCGAGGCCAGCGTGGCCGACCCGGACATGGCGGCGCGCCTGCGCGCCATGCGCGAGGACATCGACCTGGGCTTCCTGCGCGAGGACATCCCGGCCCTGATGAGCGAGTCCAAGGAGGGCATCGTGCGGGTGCGCCACATCGTGCAGGACCTGAAGGACTTCTCGCGGGTCGACGCCAACCAGGAGTGGGCCTGGGCCGACCTGCACCAGGGCATCGACTCGACCCTCAACATCGTCGCCAACGAGGTCAAGTACAAGGCCGAGGTGGTCAAGCAATACGGCGACATCCCCGACATCGAATGCCTGCCGCTGCAGATCAACCAGGTGGTGATGAACCTGGTGGTCAACGCCGCCCACGCCATCGCCGGCCCCGAGCGCGGCCGCATCGCCGTGCGCACCGGCGTGCTCGACGCCGAGCAGGTCTGGCTCGAGGTCGAGGACAACGGCAGCGGCATCGCGCCGGAGGCGCTGAAGCGCATCTTCGACCCCTTCTTCACCACCAAGGCGGTCGGCAAGGGCACCGGCCTTGGCCTGTCGCTGGCCTACGGCATCGTGCAAAAGCACGCCGGCCGCATCGAGGTCGACACCGAGCTCGGCCGTGGCACCCGCTTCCGCGTCGTGCTGCCGGTGCGCCACAGCGTGCCCGAGCAGGAGGCCGGCGCATGAGCGAGACCGCCCCTTCGCTTGCGGCCGCCGGCGCGCCGGACAGCCCGGACGCGGCGCCGCCGCCGACCCTGCTGTGCGTCGACGACGAGCCCAACATCCTGTCGGCGCTGCGCCGGCTGTTCCGCGCCAAGGGCTACCGCGTGCTCACCGCCGAGGGCGGCGCCGCCGGCCTCGAGCTGCTGCGCCAGCAGCCGGTCGACCTGGTGATCTCCGACATGCGCATGCCGGAGATGGACGGCGCCCGCTTCCTGGCCGAGGTGCGCGCCCACTGGCCCGACACCGTGCGCCTGCTGCTGACCGGCTACTCCGACATCCAGTCCATCCTCGACGCCATCAACTGCGGCGAGATCTACCGCTACATCACCAAGCCCTGGGACGACAACGACATCCTGCTGGTGGTGCGCCACGCGCTGGAACGGCGCGCGCTCGAGCAGGACAAGCGGCGCCTGGAGGCGCTGACGGCGCGCCAGAACGCCGAGCTGAAGGCGCTCAACGCCGGCCTCGAGGCCAAGGTCGAGGCGCGCACGCGCCAGCTGCGCACCCTGCACGAGGCGGCCGTGGCGGCCAACGAAAAACTCAAGAGCAACTTCATCACCACCATCAAGATCTTCTCCAACCTGATCGAGCTGCGCAACACCAACCTGTCCGGCCACACCCGGCTGGTGGCCGACCTGGCGCGCAAGATCGCCGTCAAGCTCGGCCTCGAGGCGCGCGAGGTGCAGGAGATCTTCGTCGCCGCCCTGCTGCACGACATGGGCAAGATCGGCTTCTCCGACGAGATGCTGGCGACGCCGCTGACGCTGCTGGCCGGCGACAAGCTGGGCCTGTACCGCAAGCACCCGGTGCGCGCCGAGCAGTTGCTGATGCCGCTGCAGGACCTGCGCGCCAGCGCCACCATCCTGCGCGCCCAGCTCGAGCGCTTCGACGGCAACGGCTTCCCCGACGGCCTGGCCGGCCTGGCCATCCCGATCGGCGCCCGCGTGCTGGCGCTGGCCACCGACTACTACAACCTGCAGCAGGGCGCCATGGTGCAGCGCCACCTGCGCCCGGAGGAGGCCAAGTCGCTGATCCTCGACGCCAGCGGCAAGCGCTACGACCCGCACGTGGTGGCGGCCTTCCGCCAGATCGTCGACGGCGGCGCCGACGAGGGCCCGGGCGGGGTCGAGGTGCTGTCCGGCGAGCTGGTGCCGGGCATGGTGCTGGCGCGCGACCTGATCAGCCGCGACGGCCTGATGCTGCTCACCGGCGAGCACGTGCTCGACGCCCGCATGATCCAGCAGGTGCAGGACTTCGAGTCGAAGAGCGAGGGCCGGCTGGCGATCTGGGTGCGCAACCCGAAGGGGCCGGCATGATGCGCATCCTGCTGGTCGACGACGAGCCGGCCATCCTGGCGGCGCTGCGGCGCAGCCTGCGCCTCGACTTCGACGAGGCCACCCTGCAGATCGAGCTCTGCGACAACCCCTTCACGGCGCTCGAGCGGGTCTGCGTCGGCGAGTACGACATCGTGCTGTCCGATTTCATGATGCCGCAGCTGAGCGGCGGCGCGCTGCTGCAGGCGCTCAAGGACGTGGCGCCGGACACGGTGCGCCTGATGCTGAGCGGCTCGACCGAGTTCAGCACGGCGATGAGCGCGATCAACGAGGCCGAGGTGCTGCGCTTCATCCCCAAGCCCTGGCAGGCGGCCGAGCTGGAGCAGGCGCTGCGCCAGGCCATGGCGCGCCGCCTCGAGCTGCTGGCCGAACGGGCCGAGCGGCAGCGCCGCGAGGCCGAGGCGGCCGCCGGCCTGAGCCCGCAGGAGGCCGAGGCGCGCCGCCTGGAGGCCGAGGAGCCCGGCATCCTGCACGTGCGCCGGGCGCCGGACGGCTCGATCATCCTGTGACGGCGGGCGCCCGCCGGCGCCGGAAACAAGGGTCAGACCCTCGGGTCTGACCCTAGGTTTTTTGCCTGCGGGTTTTCTCAACCGGGCGGCGTCTGCGGCAGGCGCACGGTGAAGCGGGTGCCCTTGCCCAGCTCGGAGACCACCTCGATCTTGCCGCCGTGCTTGTTGACGATGCCGTAGGACAGCGACAGGCCCAGCCCGGTGCCGCTGCCCACCGGCTTGGTGGTGAAGAAGGGCTCGAAGATGCGGTTCAGGTGCTCGGGCGCGATGCCGCCGCCGGTGTCGGCCACCTCCACCCAAACCCAGCCGTCGGCGGCGCCGGTGCTGATGCTGATCGTGCCGCGCTCCTTGATGGCGTGGCCGGCGTTGACCAAGAGGTTCATGAACACCTGGTTCAGCTGCGAGGCCAGGCACTTGATCGGCGGCAGCACGCCGTAGTGCTTCTCGATGCTGGCCTTGTACTTGAGCTCGTTGCTGACGATGTTCAGCGTGCTGTCCAGGCCCTGGTGCAGGTCGGCGATCTGCCACTCGGTCTCGCCGACGTGGGAAAAGTCCTTCAGCGCCTGGACGATGTCCTTGACCCGCTTGAGCCCGTCCATCGACTCGCGCACCAGGTCGGTCACGTCCTCCTTGAGGAAGTCCAGGTCGGCGCGCTGGCGCAGCGCCGCCAGCTGCGGCGCCAGCGCCGGATGGGCGGCGGCGGCCTGCTCGTACTGCGCCAGCACGCCGAACAGGGTGCCGACATAGTTTTGCAGCGAGCCCATGTTGGAGTTGACGAAGCCCACCGGGTTGTTGATCTCGTGGGCGATGCCGGCCGCCAGCTGGCCGATCGAGGCCATCTTCTCCGACTGCAGCAGCTGGTCGTGCGCCTCGCTGAGCTTGCCGATCAGCAGTTGCTGCTCCTCGCCCTTGGCCTGCAGCGCCTCCTCCATCTTCTTGCGGCTGGTGATGTCGGTCAGCGCGCCGATCACCTCGAGCGGCGCGCCCTGCTCGTCGCGCACCAGGCGCAGGCTGTCGTGCATCCACAGGTAGGAGCCGTCGGCGGTGCGGAAGCGGTACTCGTAGGCGCGCTGGCCCTCGGTAAACACCAGCGCCAGGCTGGAGAAGATGGCCGGCGCGTCGTCCGGGTGGATGTGGTCGAACCAGAAGTTGGGGTCGGCCACCATGTCCTCCGGCCGGTAGCCGAGCAGGTGCAGCGCGTTGTTGCTGACGAAGGTCATCTTGAAGTCGCCGCTGGGCACCGTGCTGTAGATGATGGCCGGGGTGTTGTCGACCAGGTATTGCAGCCGCACCAGCGGCGAGGCGGCCTCGGCCGGCACGCTGGCGGCGGCCGGCGACGGCGATGAAAAAAACTCGAATTCCTCGAATTGCATGGCGCTGTTCTCGCTTCGCTACGCTACCGCTCCAACCTGGAGCCGGGGCGCGGTGGGTGCGGCGAACATGCATGCAGGCAACGCGACTAGCTCCGATTATGCCTCAATTCCGCCGCGCCAACATACAATTCACCACCCCGCCGCGTGGCTGTGTGGCGCCGCCGGCGCAGTGTCCGCCTGCTCCGGCGGCGGCGCGGCCTGCCATTGGCGCGGGTCGACCCGGTAGTACTGGGCGAACTCGGCGAACAGCTCGGCGTGGTGCTCGGCCATCTGCCAGGGTTTTTCGAAGAAGGTCTCGGTGGCGACGGCGAAGAACTCGGCCGGGTTGGTGGCGCCGTAGTGGTCGATCACCGTGCGCTGGCGGTGCATGGCGTGGAAGCGCAGGTGCTGGTAGTCGCGCTGCAACACCTCGGACCAGTTGCGGTAGCTGTCCGGACTGCCCAGGTAGGGCGCGCCGTTGGCGCGGCCGGACTCGCTGTCGAGCTGGTGGGCGAACTCGTGCAGCACCACGTTCTGGCCGTCGCTCCAGTCGGCCGTGCCGCGCCGCACGGCGTCCCAGGCCAGCACCACGCGGCCGTCGTCCCAGGACTCGCCGAGCATGCTGCTGCGGCCCGGCGTGACCACGCCGCCCGGGCCGACCTGGTCGCGCTTGGCGACGAACTCGCCCGGATACAACAGGATGGTGTGCAGGGCCGGATACACCTTGCTGGGCCGGTTGAGCAGCAGCAGGCAGGCCTGGGCGGCGATGGTGACGGCCATCTCGTCGCTGAGCTCGAGGCCGGCGCAGCCGATGAACTTCTTTTGATGGAGGAATTGGACGACCAGCCGGTGCAGCTGGGCCTGCAGCTCGGGCGCCATGCGGCCGACCACCGGCACGTTGCGGCGCAGGATCTCCAGCGCGGCCGGCGGCAGCGGCCGCGCCAACACGCGGCGCAGGCGCCAGCGCGGCCAGAGCACGGGCAGGAGGACGGCCAGCGCCGACAAGGCGATCAAGATGAGTTGCTCTGGCATGCGGCGGGTCCGTCCGGTGGCGTGGGTGGGGCCGACGGCGCGCACGCGCCCGGCCAGTCCACCGCAAGTGGGGGAACTTGCCGACAATTCAAGCACCGATTGCCCGCCGACGCAAATCGGCCGGCGGCGCCTGGCGCGGCCGGCGCTGTGTGCGGTCCGGTTTGCGGTCCGGTTGGCGGCCCGGTTGGCGGCCCGGCGGCTAGGACTGCTCCTTCTGTTGCGACGGCGCCATGCCGAACAGGGCCGCCACCAGCGGGTCGCGCATCACCGGCGCGCGGTTGACGCGGATCGCATAGTGGGTGTCGTCGGCCAGGATGTGGAAGTGGCGGCCGCTGCCGGCCATGTGCTGCTCGCGCAGGCCGGGGCGCTCCTTGCGCGGCGGCGCGCCCTCGCGCTTGGGCTGGACGATGGCGGCCAGGAAGGCGCGCACCCGGTCCGGGTCCGGCGTCAGCTGGTAGACCGCCTTGCCCAGATAGGTGGCGGTGCCCTCGATGTAGCGGGCCAGCTCGATCACGCCGGCCTCGCGCAGGTCGCGGATGTACTTGCGCGCGCCGGACGGCGAAAACTTCAGGAACCAGGCGATCTCGTCGGCCAACATCTCGTGCATCGACAGCTCGCCGATCAACTTCTGCATGTTCTCGATGCGCCGCAGCGTCGCCGAGGTCGAGCGCACCCGCTCGATCGGCGCCATCGACAGCGGCGCGCGTTGCAGCGGCTGCAGCGCCGGACGCTCGACCAGCGCCAGCTTGCCATGCTGGCGGGAGGCGCCATCGCGATGCTCTGGCCGCGCCGCCGTGCCGGCGTCGACGGCCGGACGAGTTTGTCTGATTGCATGCATTTGAACACTCCTTATAACAATTGCCGGGATAACGGACTGGGGCGGGGCGATGGCGCCAGCGACGTTCTCTACATCTGCCACAAGATTGCCATTTCCGGCCACACCGGTCTGTGCGTCAACGAACATAAAACGCAATCAACACATCGATCCGCAGGGAATACTGCCTTCGGTTGCCCGGGGAAACTGACGGCGCCGGGCGCCGCCTCCCTGTACTTTGGATGCCGCCGCGGCGCCGGGGTTCCCGCCGCGCCGACGCGGCGGCGAAATAAGCCGGCCATCCGTGGCGGATTTGACACGCCGCAAAGCTACGTGCGGCAGCGCACCGACCCGCCGCGGCAAGCTGCCTATTCTCGGCTGCAACGCAGGGACAAGCGTCCGCTTGCCGCCCGGCCAGCCGCGCCACCATCCACCACCGGAGCCTATTTGTGAAACTCGCCCCCCCCTTCCACCGCCTGGCCCTCGCCGCCGCCGTCCTTTGCGCCGGCGCCGCCCACGCCGCCGACGCCGACATCAACCCCTCCTGGTATGTCCAACCGAGCCTGAACGCGATGAAGCCGGACGCCGACTTCGGCGTCGACCAGCGCGGCTACGGCCTCGGCCTGAAGTTCGGCAAGCCGGTGGCCGACGCCTGGGACCTGCAGATGGGCACCACCTACGCCCGCTCGCGCGCGAACGGCGAGCGCTACCGGCAGAACACGCTGGGCGTCGACGCCCTCTACCTGTTCTCGCGCAAGACCTTGCGTCCCTTCGTCCTGCTCGGCGTCGGCGCCGAGCGCGACAAGGCGCAGTTGAACGGCATCGGCGAACGCAGCCGCACCTCGCCCTACCTGAGCGCCGGCGTCGGCGTCCAGTCCTCGCTGAGCGAGCAGTGGTCGCTGCAGGCCGACCTGCGCACGGTGCACGGCTTCCTCCGTGGCCGGGACTTCCCCAACAGCAAAAGCAACAACTACTACCTGACGGTCGGCCTGAACTACGCCTTCGACAAGCCGGCGCCGCCACCGCCGCCGGCCGCGCCGCCGCGCGTCGAGACGCCGCCGGCGCCGCCGCCGGCACCGTTGCCGCCGCCGCCCGCGCCGGCCCGCTTCGAGAAGGTGACCCTGTCGGCCACCGAGCTGTTCGGCTTCGACAGCGCCGCCCTGGCGCCGCGCCAGGACAAGCTCGACGAGATCGCCAGCCTGCTCAACGCCAACGCCGGTGTCGACCGGGTCACCATCAGCGGCTACACCGACCGCCTCGGCGCGGCCAAGCACAACCAGAAGCTGTCGCAGCAGCGCGCCGACGCCGTCAAGGCCTACCTGGTCGGCAAGGGGGTCGCGGCGCCGCGCCTGAACGCCGTCGGCAAGGGCACGCAGAACCCCGTGGCGAGCTGTAGCAACAAGAAGCGCGTCGAGCTGATCGCCTGCCTGGAGCCGAACCGCCGCGTCGAGGTCGAGCAGATCACCATCGAACGCCGCGTGCCGTAACGGCGCCGGCGCGGCCGCCATGATGGAAGCACACCCCGCCCCGCCGCCGGCCACGGCGCCGCCGCCCGCCACGCTGCTGACGGTGGCGCGCGCCACGCTGCGCGACTGGCTGGCCCACCACGCCGCCAGCAAGGGCGCCGCGCTGGCCTTCTACACCCTGTTCTCGCTGGCGCCGATGCTGCTGCTGGTGCTCGGCGTGGCCGGCTTCTTCTACGGCGAGCAGGCGGCGCGCGGCGAGTTGTTCCTGCAACTGCGCGGCCTGCTCGGCAACCAGGGCGCCCAGGCGGTGCAACTGGTGCTGGCCGGCGCCCACGACCGCGAGCAGGGCCGCCTGGCCGCGCTGCTGGCCGGCGCCCTGCTGCTGCTCGGCGCCACCAGCGTGTTCGCCGAACTCAAGGAAAGCCTGGACCTGATCTGGCAAGTCGCCCCGCCCAAGCACGGCGGCCTGTGGGAATTGCTGCGCACCCGCCTGCTGTCCTTCGGCATGGTGCTGGTGCTGGCCTTCCTGCTGATGGTGTCGCTGGTGGTCAGCGCCCTGTTGACGCTGCTCGAACACTACGCCAACGGCATCTGGCGCGACGCCGCCCCGCTGCTGGCCCTGCTCAACGGCCTGCTCGGCTTCGCCGTCATCACCGCCCTGTTCGCCGCCATCTTCAAATGGCTGCCGCGCGCCCGCCTGTCCTGGCGCGACGTGCTGGTGGGCGCCTTCGGCACGGCGCTGCTGTTCACGCTGGGCAAAAACGCGATCGGCGCCTACATCGGCAACAGCGGCGTCGGCGACAGCTTCGGCGCGGCCGGCTCGCTGGCCGCGCTGTTGATGTGGGTCTACTATTCGGCGCAGATCTTCTTCCTCGGCGCCGAGTTCGCCCGCCAGTACGCCTTGCAAATGGGTAGTCTGCGGCCCCGTCCGCCGGGGCCGCCACGGGCGCCGCCGGGAAAACTCTAGGCGTTGGGCAAGTCCTGTTTCCGCAGGGCCAGCACAAATTGTTCCCGCGCGTCATGACTTGGCGCAAACGGTGACAAAGTGTGTACATATGCTTGCCGAATAGGATTAATATTGCCTTTGCAAGCTGCCTGAAAGCCAGTCCTCGAGGAGAATGCATGACTACAACAGGAGCGCGCCCCCGCATCCTGATCGTCGACGACGAGGCGGCGCACATGCAAGCGCTGTGCGACACCTTGCGCAACCACGATTACGACACCTGCGGCTACGCCTCCGGCGACGCCGCCCTGGCCTCGCTGCAGGCCGGCGGCTACGACCTGCTGCTGGCCGACCTGATGATGCCGGGCATGGACGGCATCGCCCTGGTGCAGGCGGCGCGCCTGTGCGACCCCGACCTGGCCTGCATCATCATGACCGGCGAGGGCACCATCGCCTCGGCGGTGCGCGCCATGAAGGTCGGCGCGCTCGACTACATCATCAAGCCCTTCAAGGTCTCCACCATCCTGCCGATCCTGGCGCGCGCGCTCGACACGCGCGCCCTGCGCATGGCCAACGCCCGCCTCGAGCAGCGCCTGCGCGAGCACGCCGCCGAGTTGCACGCCGTCAACCAGGACCTCGAACAGGCGCGCCGCCAGGCCGAGCGCGCCAGCCAGGAGAAGTCGACCTTCCTGTCGAACATGAGCCACGAGCTGCGCACCCCGCTCAACGCCATCATCGGCTTCGCCCAGATCCTCACCTCGGACAAGCTGCCCTCCTCGCCGCAGGAGAAGAAGGTGTTCTCCAACCACATCCTGCAGTCCGGCCGCCACCTGCTGACCCTGATCAACGAGATCCTCGACCTGGCCAAGGTCGAGGCCGGCATGATGAGCCTGTCGCTCGAGCCGGTGCCGCTGGCCGAGGTGTTGCAGGAGTGCCAGGTGATGCTCGAGCCGCAGGCGGCCAAGGGCGCCATCGCGCTGCGCTTCGGGCCGGCCGGCAACCAGCACGTGCTGGCCGACCGCACCCGCCTCAAGCAGATCCTCATCAACCTGCTGTCGAACGCCGTCAAGTACAACCGCGAGGGCGGCACGGTCGAGGTCAGCTGCGCCCAGGCGGAAAAGGGCCGCATCCGCATCTCGGTGGCCGACAACGGCGCCGGCCTCGACAGCCGGCAGATGGCCGCCATCTTCCAGCCCTTCAACCGGCTGGGCCAGGAGACCACCGGCGCCGAGGGCACCGGCATCGGCCTGGTGCTGAGCAAGCGCCTGGTCGAGGCGATGCAGGGGGCGATCGGCTTCGCCAGCACGCAGGGCGTCGGCAGCACCTTCTGGATCGAGCTGGGGCGCTGCGCCCCGGCCGAGGCGCGCGGCGCCGAGCCCGGCTACGCCATCCTGCCGGCGCCGTCCGGCGCGGCCGGGGCGGCCGGGCACGGCCGCAAGAAGCTGCTCTACGTCGAGGACAACGCGGCCAACCTGCAGGTGGTGCGCGAGCTGCTGCTGCGCCGCCGCGACGACCTCGAGCTGCTGGTCGCCGGCGACGGCCAGCGCGCCCTCGAGCTGGCGCGCCGCCACCAGCCGCAGCTGATCATGCTGGGCCTGAACCTGCCCGGCCTGGACGGCGCCGCCACCCGCCGCCTGCTGCACGAGGACCCGCGCACCGCCCACATCCCGGTGATCGCCATCACCGCCAGCGCGCGGCCGGGCGACGTGCTGCCCGGCCTGGTGGCCGGCTTCTTCCGCTACATCAGCAAGCCGCTCGACCTGCACGCCTTCGGCGAGGCGATCGACAGCGCGCTGCGGGTCGGCGCCAGCTGCAATGAGTAAGCGCCACGGCGCCGCGCCGCCTTGGCGCACGGCGGCGCGCCAAGGCGGCGCGCTCAACCCGGCGCTGGCCGCCGGCCTGCTGCTGCTGGTGCTGCTGACGGCGCTGGCGGCGGTGGCCGCGCGCTCGGCCTGGGTGGCGCGCCAGGCGCCGCCGCCGGCCCCGCTCGAGCCGCTGGCCATCGCCACCAACACCGCCTACGCCGGCACCTGCCCGGTGCTGGCGGCCCAGGCCAGGGGCTATTTCCGCCAGCAGGGCATCGTCGCCACGGTGCTGTCGCGCTCGAGCGGCAAGGCGGCGATGGAGGCGGTGCTGCAGGGCCAGGCCAACGTCGCCACCGTGGCCGACATCCCGGTCATGTTCGCCGGCCTGAACGACGTGCCGGTGGCGGTCATCGCCAGCATCTTCCGCACCGAGCGCGACCACGGCGTGGTCGGCCGCCGCGACCGCGGCGTGCGCGACCCGGCCAGCCTGAAGGGCAAGCGCATCGGCGTCACCCTCGACACCTCCGGCCACTTCGCCCTGAACGCGCTGATCAACCGCCAGGGCCTGGCGCCCGACGAGGTCAAGATGCGCAACTACAAGCCCGAGGAGCTCGGCCCGGCGCTGGCGCGCGGCGAGATCGACGCCGCCGCCGGCTGGGAGCCGATGCTCGGCGCCATGCTGGCCGAACAGGGCGGCAACGGCGTCGCCTTCAACAGCGCCGACATCTACGAGAGCCTGTACATGGTGGCCGGCCTGCGCGACTACATCGCCGCCCACCCGGCCAGCATGCAGCGCCTGCTGCGCGCGCTGATCGACGGCGCCCGCTTCTGCGCCGAGCAGCCGGCGGCCGCCCAGGCCCTGCTGGTGTCGGTGGCGCGCCACGACGCCGACCAACTCAAGGCCGGCTGGCCCGGCTACCACTTCGCCGTCGCGCTCGACCAGGGCCTGTTGCTGGCGCTCGAGGACGAGGCGCGCTGGGCCATGAAAAACCAGCTGACGCCGCGCAGCGACATGCCCAACTACCTGAACTACCTGTACCTGGACGGCCTGCGCGCGGTCGCGCCGGCCGCCGTCACCGTCATCCATTGAGAAGGGCACCGTGAAGATCTCCACCCGCCTCACCCTGGCCGGCCTGTCGTCGGTGGTCGTGGTCGCGCTGATCCTGGCCGTGCTGGCCTCGAGCACGCTGCAGATGCGCCGCGAGCTGGCGCGCAACGAGGACGCCGGCGAGGTGCTCAGCGGCGTCACCGCGCTGCGCTACCTGCTGCTCGAGTACGTGCTGCGCCACGAGGAGCGCACCGCCGCCCAGTGGCAGTTGCGCAGCGACTCGCTGGGCGCCCTGCTGGCCGCGCCCACCGAGTTCGCCGGCACCGACGACGAGCGCGTCATCACCGGCCTGCGCGCCAGCCACCAGGGCGTGGCCCACCTGTTCGAGCTGCTCTCGCACAACCACGACGAGCTGCGCCGCGACAAGAGCAAGGCCGAGGTGCTCGAGGAGCTCGAGTCGCGCCTGGCCGGCCAGATCACCAACAAGACCCAGGCCATGATCACCGCCGCGCTGCGCCTGTCCGAGCGCAGCCGCGAGGGCGTCGCCCAGGCCCAGCAGCGCGCCAACGCCGCCCTGCTGGGGGCCGGCGCGGTGGTGCTGCTGTTCGTCGGCCTGACCGCGCTGATCACCCTGCGCAGCGTGATCCGCCCGCTGGCCCGGCTGCGCGAGGGCACCCGCATCGTCGGCGCCGGCAACCTCGACTTCGTGGTCGGCCTCGCCAGCCGCGACGAGATCGGCGAGCTGGCGCGCGCCTTCGACTCGATGACGGCGCGGCTGCGCCAGACCACCGTCTCGCGCGACGAGCTGGGCCGCAGCAACGACGCCCTGCACGCCGAGGTGGCGGTGCGCCAGCAGGCCGAGCAGAAGGTGCACGCCCAGGTCGGCCGGCTCAACCTGCTGCACCAGATCACCCGCTCGGTGGGCGAGCGGCTCGACCTGCGCAGCATCTTCCAGGTGGTCATCCGCAGCCTGGAGGACCAGCTGCCGGTCGACTTCTGCTGCATCTGCCTGTACGACCAGGCGCAGAACCTGCTGGTGGTGACCAGCGTCGGCCTGCGCAGTGAGGCGCTGGCGCAGGAGTTCTCGATGACCGAGCACAGCCAGGTGGCGATCGACGAGAACGGCCTGTCGCAGTGCGTCCGCGGCCACCTGGTCTACGAGGCCGACATCGCCGACGCGCCCTTCCCCTTCCCGCGGCGCCTGGCGCGCGGCAACCTGCGCGCCCTGGTGATGGCGCCGCTGCTGGCCGAGAGCACGGTGTTCGGCGTGCTGGTGGCGGCGCGCCACGCCGCCGCCAGCTTCTCCAGCGGCGAGTGCGAGTTCCTGCGCCAGCTCAGCGAGCACGTCGGCCTGGCCGCCAACCAGGCCCAGCTGTACGGCGCGCTGCAGCGCGCCTACGACGACATCCGCCAGACCCAGCAGTCGGTGATGCAGCAGGAGCGCCTGCGCGCCCTCGGCCAGATGGCCAGCGGCATCGCCCACGACATCAACAACGCCATCTCGCCGGTCGCCCTGTACACCGAGTCGCTGCTCGAGACCGAGCCGGAACTGAGCCGGCGCACGCGCGACTGCCTGGGCATCATCAAGCGCGCCATCGACGACGTCGCCGCCACCGTGGCGCGCATGCGCGAGTTCTACCGCCAGCGCGAGCCGCAGCTGAGCCTGCTGCCGGTCGACGCCAACCAGCTGGTGCGCCAGGTGGTCGACCTGACGCGGGCGCGCTGGAGCGACATGCCGCTGCAGCGCGGCATCGTCATCACCCTGGCGCTCGAGCTGGCCGCCGAGCTGCCGCCGGTGATGGGCATCGAGGGCGAGATCCGCGAGGCCCTCACCAACCTGATCTTCAACGGCGTCGACGCCATGCCCGACGGCGGCACGCTGACCCTGCGCACCCGCCTGGCGCCGGCGCCGGCCGGCACCGCCTCCCTGCCGCATGTCGCCATCGAGGTGGCCGACAGCGGCGTCGGCATGAGCGAGGCGACGCGCCGGCGCTGCCTCGAACCGTTCTTCACCACCAAGGGCGAGCGCGGCACCGGCCTGGGCCTGGCGATGGTCTACGGCATGACCGAGCGCCACGGCGCCAGCATCGAGATCGACACCGCGCTGCACAAGGGCACCACCTTGCGCCTGAACTTCCTCGCCCAGGGCGCCGGCGCCGACGGCGCCGCCGCGCCCAGCAACTACCAGATCCCGGCCAACCTGCGCATCCTGGTGGTCGACGACGACCCGATGGTGCTCAAGTCGCTGCGCGACATCCTCGAGATCGACGGCCACGAGGTGGTCGCCGCCGACGGCGGCCAGGCCGGCATCGACCACTTCAACCGCGCCATCGACGCCGGCGCCGGCTACTCGGTGGTCATCACCGACCTCGGCATGCCCTACATCGACGGCCGCAAGGTGGCCAGCGCGATCAAGCAGCGCGCCCCGCACACCCCGGTGATCCTGCTGACCGGCTGGGGCCAGCGCCTGGTCAGCGACGGCGACAACCCGATGTACGTCGACTGCGTGCTGAGCAAGCCGCCCAAGCTGCGCGAGCTGCGCGAGGGCCTGTGCAAGGTGCTGCGCAGCGCCGCCACGGTGGCCTGAGCCGGCCGCCGCCGCGGCGCGCCGGGCCGGCTACTCGCCGAGCAGCTCGGCGAGCACCTCCATGCCCTGCACGCGCTCGGCCACCACCTTCAGGATGGCGGTCAGCGGCACGCCCAGCAGCAGGCCCCAGGCGCCCCACAACCAGCCCCAGAACAGCAGGCTGACGAACACCGCCGCCGGGTTCATGCGCGCCGCCCGCCCGGTCATCCAGGTCGTCACCAGCGTGCCGACCAGGGTCGCCACGGCCAGCGAGGCGCCGCCCGCCAGCAGCGCCATGCGCAGCGACTCGAACTGCAGCAGCGCCGCCAGCGCCACCGCGCAGGTGGTCAGCAGCGGGCCGACATACGGCATCACGTGCAGCAGGCCCGACAGGATGGCCCAGGCGCCGGCGTTCTCCAGGCCGAGCAGGCGCAGCGCGCCCCACATCAGCAGCGCCAGCAGCGCGTTGCTGACCAACAGCATGAACATATAGCGCTGCACCGACAGGTTGATGTCCTCCAGGATGTGCACGGTGATCCTCTTCTGCGTCAGCGACGGTCCGGTCAGCTTGACCAGTTTGCGCTTGAAGGTGTCGCCCGACAGCAGCAGGAAGTAGACCAGGAACACCACCATGGTGGCCTGGCCGACGATGCCGGCCAGGCCCATCGAGCCGGCCCAGATCCAGTCGCCCAGGCGGAACGGCGCGCCGGCGGCCGGCGCCGGCGCTTGCGCCTGGCGCGCGGCGCGGCGCGCCTGGCCGCCGGCGGTGGCCTGCTGCAGCTCGGTGGCGGCGGCCTGCAACTGGCGCATGGTGCTGGCGCCCTGGCCGACCCGCTCGGACAGCAGGCGGGCCAGCTTGTGGCTGGTCTCCGGCACCGCCTCGACGATGGCTTGGAACTCGCCGTGCACGCGCTCGACCACCAGCACGCCGCCGCCCAGGATGGCCAGGGTCAGCAGCGTGGCGCCGAGCGGGCGGGCGACGCGGCGCGCCGCCAGCCAGCACAGCACCGGATTGAGCGTGTAGGAGATCAGGATGCCCAGCAGCAGCGGCACCAGGAAGGGCCGCGCCCACTGCAGCGCGTACAACAGCGCGACGCAGGCGATCACGCCCAGCGCCAGGCCGCGCGCGTGCACGTGCAGCGGCAGGCGCGCGCTGCTGCCCGGCGCGGCGGCGGCGCCATCGGCGGGCACGGCGGCGGGTGCGACAAGCATCGCGGCGGCGGGCGCGGCGCTATCGGCGGCATCGACGGTAGGGACGGCGGGTGGCTGCTGGCTCATGCGCGCTCACAAAAAATGTTCGGGATAAAGCAAAGGCCGCTAGGGCGGCGGCCGTTGACGGCCCCTGCCCTGGCGGCCGGTGCGACGCTGGCCGGCGCGCGCGGCGCCGGCCCGCTCCACGCTTACTTGACGCGGATGTCGTTCTTCACCGCCATCACGCCCTTGACGCCACGGGCGATTTCGCCGGCCTTGGCGATGTCGGCCGGCTGGGCGACGAAGCCGCTCAGCTGCACGGTGCCCTTGAAGGTTTCGACGTTGATCTCGGTCGATTTCAGCGTCGGCTCGTTGAAGATGCTGGCCTTGACCTTGGTCGTGATGACCGAGTCGTCGACGTATTCGCCGGTGCCTTCCTTGGTGGAGGTCGAGGCGCAGCCGGCGGTGGCCAGCAGCGAGACGGTGAACAGGGCGGTAGCGATTTTATGGGCGAATTTCATGGTGATTCTCCTTGGGGGAATTGCGGTGGGACCAAAAGTGCTCATGGCGAGCGTTTCAACACCCGGCGTGTTGCTGAGCCGATGGAGATGTTTTACGCCCTTCGCCCCCGCCCCTCTGTTCGGTATCGAACACAGTGCGGTTTTTTCCTCGCCGCGCAAATGGCCCGGGCGGCGGCGGCAACGTTCGCCAGCGCACAGACCCGTGCCGGCCGCCGGTCTACTCTGGCCTGACACTTTTCAGGAGGACATCCTATGAACACCACCACCCCCATCGCCGCCGCGCTGCTGGCCGGCGCCGCCCTGCTCGGCGGCTGCGCCAGCACCGCGCCGCAACAGAGCTCCTACTCCTCGCAGGAGCAGAACATGGGCTACGGCACCATCGACTCGATCCAGGTGGTCGCCAGCAAGCCGGCCAATAGCGGCGCCGGCGCCGTCGCCGGCGGCCTGGTCGGCGCCCTGCTGGGCAACCAGATCGGCTCGGGCGGCGGCCGCACCGCCGCCACCGTGGCCGGCGCCGTCGGCGGCGCCGTGGTCGGCAACCAGGTCGAGGGCAACCGCGCCCAGGCGCGCGACGCCTACCAGATCAGCGTGCGCATGGACAACGGCGACTACCGCATCGTCACCCAGGACAGCGTCTACGACCTGCGCGTGGGCAACCGCGTGCGCCTGGTCGACGGCCGCGTCTACCGCTACTAATCCGGCTGTCGAGCGCCGCCACCGCGCGCGCCGCGCCATCCCAACAAGGAGAACAAGATGGGCACACTGATTTTGATCATTCTGGTCCTGGCGCTGATCGGCGCCCTGCCGACCTGGCCGCACAGCCGCGGCTGGGGCTACGGCCCGAGCGGCATCACCGGCGTGATCGTCGTGATCCTGCTGATCATGCTGTTGACCGGCAGGCTGTAACCGCCCGGCTCAGGCCGGCGCCGGCGCCGCCACCTGGTGCGGCGGCAGCTCGTGCACCACCAGCGGCGTGTCCTCGGTGACGAAGGACAGCCAGCCGGCCGCCTTGATGGCGCGCATCGCGTCCTGGTAGCCCTGGTCCCAGCGCCACTCGATCGAGCCGCGCGAGAAGTTGATGTCCTTGGCCGCCATGTGCCAGTCGCGCCCGGCGTAGGGCAGGCGCACGATGTGCAACGTGGTGCCGCTGCCCAGCTCGGCGAGTTCGCGCGCGCTCTGCGCGCTCTTGGCCGAGTCCGGCAAGGCGGCGTACAGCTGGCGCAGCCGGTGGCGCATGTTATGGGTCGCCACGTAGTCCTCGATGTGGCGCTTCGAGCGCGAGGCGAAGGTGACGTCCTTGGCCCGCGTCTGCACCTCGTCGAGGGTGGTCGGCTCGTCGCCCTCGGCGCTCCACAGGTCGACCATGAAGCACAGCGTGTCGACGTGCGACGGGTCGTCCAGCACCGTCTCGAGCGGGGTGTTCGAATACAGGCCGCCGTCCCAGAACAGCTCGCCGTCTATGCGCACCGCCGGAAAGCCCGGCGGCAGCGCGCCGCTGGCGCGGATGTGGTCGGCCCCCAGCGCGCCCTCCTTGCTGTCGAAGCACTTCAGCGTGCCGCACTTGACGCGCAAGGCGTTGACGGTCAGCCGCATGCCGCCCGGCGCGTTCAGGTAGTCGAAGTCGACCAGCTCCTCGATCGTTTCGCCCAGCTCGCTGGTGTCGTAGAAGCTGGCCTGCTCGGGCGCCACCGCCATGCCCATGCCGAACAGGCTGAGCAGGCGCGGCTTGAAGAAGCCCGGCACGCCGCGCACGATGGTGTCCCAGCTCTGCAGCCAAATGTTGGCGCGGCGCTGCTGGTCGGGGATGCGGGCCATGTCGACCGGGTCGTCGTGGGCGATGCGCTGCCAGAACGCCTTCAGCTTGAGCAGCCGCGACTGCTTCGGGTTGCCGGCCAGGATGGCGGCGTTGATGGCGCCGATCGAGGTGCCGACGATCCAGTCGGGCACCAGGTCGTGCTCGTGCAGCGCGTGGTAGACGCCGGCCTGGTAGGCGCCCAGCGCGCCGCCGCCCTGCAGCACCAGCACCACGCGCAGCCCGGCGGGATTGAGGGGGTGGATCTTCTCGGACAAATTGGCTCCTGCTGAAAAAAACGCCGCGCGGTGGCGGCGTTGGGGGCGTCGTCTAGTCGGCGACGTCGTTGTCGTCGGCCGCCTGCTCGGGCGCGCGCTGGCGCCGCAGCAGCCAGGCCGCGCCGGCGGCGACGGCCAGGCCGACGCCCAGCGCCGGCTTGAACAGGCGCTTGCGGACGATGAAGGAACCGAGCGTCAGCGCGTACGGCATCAACATCTTCAGGTTCACACCGCCCGGTCCGCCCGGCTGCAGCAGCGCGCCGAAACGCGCCTGCGCCAGGCCGACGGCATGCTCGACGGCGCCGTGCAGCAGCGCCTCCGGCCGCAGCGCCATGGCGACGCGCGCCTTGGCGTGCACCACGCCGATGCGGTACAGCTCGCCCTCGCCGATCAAACGCGCCTTGGCGGCCGCCAGGGCCGCCTGTTGGGCTTCTTTGCTCATGGTGTCACTCCCCGGTTACAACAACATGTCGCGGTCGGCCTTGATCTCGGCCATCGTCGCCGGCAGCGACAACTTGCCCTGGCGCACGATCGAGCGCGCGTACAGCGCCAGGCCCAGCGTGGCGAGGGCGAACAGCGCCGTCATCACCAGCAGGATCTTCCATCCCATCGCCTCCCAGGCCAGGTAGACCACGGTGGCGCTGCCGTAGGCGATGCAGAACCAGCAGGCCATCAGCGCCAGCGCGGCCACCACCACCAGCCGCAGCAGGTTGTTGCGCACCTCGGACAATTCGAGGGCGGCCAGCTCCAGCCGCGACAGCAACAGCCCGAGGCTGTTGCGCGTCATGGCGCCGAGCGAGGCGATCAGCCCGGCCGGATGGGGCGCGGCGGACTTGTCCATATCGTCGGCGTGCGCCACGATGGATTACTTGCGGCCCAGGATCACGCCGACCAGCAGGCCGATGCCGGCGGCGGCGGCGATCGAGCGCCACGGGTTTTCCTTGACGTACACGTCGGCCTGCTTGGCCATTTCCTTCGACGCCACCAGCGCGTTCTGCTGCGCCTCGTGCGCCTTGGCCAGCGCCGTGTCGAGCGCGCGCATGCCGCGGCCGCGCAGTTCCTCGGCCTTTTCGCCGGTCAGCGCGGTGGCGGCGGTAAACAGCGCCTGCGCGTCCTTCACCAGGGTTTTCACGTCGTTGTTCACGGTAGAGATATTGTTTTCCAGCATGATGTAGCTCCTGTTTTTAGTGGGAAAGTGAAAACCGTACTCGGTACTGCGGCACTACTGCAAAACGTCCGGCTATTCAAGCAAGTCGCGCATATCGTCGGCGTGTTCCTCTTCGACCGCCATGATCTGGATCAACAAGTGCTTGGTCGTCGGGTCCGTGTCGCCGATCCGCTCGATCATCTGACGGTAGGATTCGATGGCCACGCGCTCGGCGATCAGGTTGGCCCGCACCATCGATTGTACGTCGTCGGACTCATCATACTCGGCATGGCTACGTGCCGGCAACGTTGCCGGATTGAAATCCGGTTTACCGTTCAACTGGATGATACGCTCGGCCAGCATGTCGGCGTGGTCCTGCTCCTGCGTGGCGTGCTGCAGGAACTCGGCCTTGACGGCGCCGTTCTCGCGCCCGCTGACGGTGAAATAGTGCCGCTTGTAGCGCAACACGCAGACCAGCTCGGTGGCCAGCGCGCCGTTGAGCATCTCGATGACGGCGCCGCGGTCGCCCTGGTAGCCGGCGGTGACGGGACCGTCCTGCAGGTTGCGGGCGGCGGCGCGGATCGCCTCGGTGTCGAGGCCCGGCCGGGTGGAAGTGGATGCTTCAGCCATGATGGATTCTCCAGTGTGTGCGACGGTGGGTGAAACGCAGTGGCGGCCGCTGCGGCCGCCGGTGCTAGATGGACGGCGCCGCGATTAGCGGCGGGTGGCGATCGGCTGGCCGTTCTGCGACAGCACGATCTCGACGCGGCGGTTCAGTTGGCGGTTGCCGGCGCTGTCGTTGCCGGCCACCGGATAGGCCTCGCCGTAGCCACGCGTGGCGATGCGCTCGGCGCCCACGCCCATGCCGGCCAGCGCGTTGCGCACCGATTCGGCGCGGCGCTGCGACAGCTCCAGATTGTGGGCGGCGCCGCCGGTGCTGTCGGTGAAGCCCTCGACCAGCAGCTTGCCGTCGGGGTTTTGCGTCAGCACGTCGGCCAGCTTGCGCGCGGTGCGCATGCCCTCGGCGCTGAGCTGGGCCTGGTCGACGTTGAACAGCACGTCGCCGAAGGTCACCACCAGGCCGCGTTCGGTCTGCTTGGCCTGCAAGTCGGCCAGTTGGGCCTGCAGCGCGGCGGCGCGCGCCTGGGCGTCGCGCGCGGCGGCCTCGGCGCCGGCCGTCTGGCTGGTGGCGGCGGCGGCCTGCTGGCGCGCCCGCTCGGCGCTCAGGCGCGCCTGCTCGGCCTCCTGGGTGCGCTGGTCGAGGCGGATCTGGTCGCGCTGGCGGGCGGCGTCGGCCACCTCGGCCTCGGCGCCCTTCTGCTTGGCCACCTCGCGCGCCGTGGCGATCTTCTGCTTGGCCAGATAGGCTAGCTTGTCGATCGCCTCCGGGCTGTCCTTGCGGGCGGCGGCGGCGTTGGCCTGCTCCAGCGCGTCGCTGGCCTGTTTGAACTCGGTCGGCGCCAGGCGCGCCACGTTCGGATTGCTTTGCACCGCCATATAGTCGCCGCGGGTCTGGTCCAGCAGGCTGGTGGTGGTCGGCGCGCTGCTGCAGGCGGCGACGAAGACCGACATGGCGATCAGGGTGGGGACGATGTGGGCTTTTTTCATGATGGTTTCCTTGGTTGCTGGCGCCGCGCCGCCCGCTGCGGGGTCGGCGCATAAGCGCAACTTATTCGGTTGGGGCCGGCATCAGCCCCGCTTATGTCCGCCGGCGGCGCTGGCCGCGCCACGACGGCCTTATTGCTGCTGCACCTTGCTGTTGCGGTCGAGCTCCTCGCGCAGCACGCGGATGCTCTGTTGCAGCTCGTCGGCGGCGTTGCTGGCCTTGGCCGAGTTGGCCTTGCTCTGCGCCAGCTTGGCGTCGACCGAGGCCTGGTTGGCCAGGTCGCGCGCCACGCCGTAGTCCTTGGCGGCGAGCGCCTGGTTGGCGCGCATCAGTTTGTCGCGGGCCGACTGCATCTCGGCCGGCGCCAGCTCGGCGGCGCCGGCGCTGGTGGCGTTCTCGACCGCCGCGCGCGACACGGCGACATCGGCCGTGGCCGGCGTCTTCTGGCTGGCGCAGGCGCCCAGCGCCAGCATGGCGGCGATGGCGCACAACAGCTTGGCGCCCGGACGGGCGCGGGTGATGGTGGTGGCGGTGATGGTGGTGGCGGTGGTGGTGGTGGCGGTATTGGTGGCGATGGTGGGCTGGCTCATTCTTGTACTCCCAAAGTGGAACGGTTGATCGACGGGATTGCATACGATGGATACCGTTATAGGCGCTTGCCAACCCGCCATCAGTTCGCTGCCGCACACAGACGCGGAAAGCGTCGCCGCCGCCGGCTGCGCCCTCGGTACGCCAGCGCACGGCGGCGCCGGCGCGGCGCCGCTACACTGGAGCCTAAGGCCGGCGTCGACATCGTCGCCGGCGCGCCGCCGCTACAGCGTGAAAAGCGCTGGCCTTCGGGACGCGCCCGCGCTATCCTGCCGCCCCGCCCTCCACAAAGAAAGGCCATGCCATGCCCATGCCCCAGCTGCGCCGCAGCCGCCTCGCCCTCGGCGTCGCCGCCAGCGTGCTCGCCCTGCCCGTCGTCGCCGTCGTCGCGCTGCTCAACTACGACTGGAACCAGGCCCGCCCCTGGCTCAACGCCAAGGTCGGCGAGGCCATCGACCGGCCCTTCGAGATCCGTGGCGCGCTGGCGCTGACCTGGCAGCGCCAAGGCCGTTCGGCGCAGGAGCGCAGCTGGAGCGACTACCTGCCGCTGCCGCACCTGCTGGCCAACGACGTCCACCTCGGCAATCCGGCGGCGCTGCCGCCCGACGCGCTCAGCTCCAGCGCCGACGGCAGCAAGGATGTGCGCGCCGTGCCGCTGGCGCCGGGCGAGATGGCCAGCGTCGGCCAGCTGTCCTTCGCCATCGAACTGCTGCCGCTGCTGCGACAACGCATCGCCATCCCCGTGCTGCGCTTCGAGCGCCCCTTCGTGGTGTTGCGGCGCGACGCCGACGGCCGCAACAACTGGACCTTCAAGCCGGCCGACAAACCCTCGCCCTGGCGCCTCGACCTGCGCCGCGTGGTGTTCACCAAGGGCACCGTGCAACTGGTCGACGCGCTGAAGAAGATCGACGCCAGCGCCGCCGTCGACACCATCAGCGACCCGGCCTACGGCGTCGCCTGGACCCTGCGCGGGCGCTGGAACGGCCTGCCGCTGAGCGGCAGCGGCAAGGCCGGCGCCGTGCTCTCGCTGCAGGAGCAGACCACGCCCTACCCGCTGGCGGCCGACATCAGCGTCGGCGCCAGCCGCATCGCCGTGGTCGGCACGCTGACCCGGCCCACCGAGCTGGCCGCGCTCGACCTGCGCCTCAAGCTGTCCGGCCCCAGCATGGCCCGGCTGTACCCGCTGACCGGCGTGCTGCTGCCGGAGACGCCGGCCTTCGCCACCGAGGGCCGCCTGCTCGGCAGCCTGGGCAAGGACGGCAGCAGCTGGACCTACGACAAATTCACCGGCAAGGTCGGCGCCAGCGACATCGGCGGCAAGCTGGTCTTCGCGACCGGGCTGCCACGGCCGCGCCTGAGCGGCGCGGTCAGCTCGACGCTGCTGCAGTTCGCCGACCTCGGCCCGCTGATCGGCGCCGACTCCAACGCCAGCAAGCAGGCGCGCGGCGTGGCGGCGGTGCAGCCGGGCGACAAGCTGCTGCCGGTGGAAACCTTCAAAACCGAGCGCTGGACCTCGCTCGACGCCGACGTCGGCTTCCAGGCCAAGCGCATCGTGCGCGCCAAGGAGCTGCCGATCCACAACTTGAACACCGTGCTGCACCTGAAGGACGGCGTGCTGACGCTGAGCCCGCTCAACTTCGACGTGGCCGGCGGCAAGTTCAAGTCCGAGGTCAAGCTCGACGGCAGCGGCAAGCTCAGTCCGGACGCCATCCGCGCCGAACTCAAGGCCAGCGCCAGCCACATCCAGCTCAAGCAGCTGCTGCCGGCGCTCGACGGCGTGCAGGCCAGCGTCGGCGAGATCAACGCCGACATCGCCCTGTCGGCCACCGGCAACTCGGTGGCGAGCCTGCTGGCCAGCGCCAGCGGCGAGGTCAAGGGCGTGGTCAACCAGGGCACGGTGAGCAAGCTGCTGCTCGAAGAGCTCGGCCTGAACATCGGCAACGTGGTGCTGGCCAAGCTGGTCGGCGACAAGCAGGTCAAACTCAACTGCATGGTCAGCGAGTTCGGCGTCGAACGCGGCCTGATGCGCACGCGCCGCTTCGTGCTCGACACCGAGGACTCCCTGCTCACCGTCAACGGCACCGTCAACCTGGCCAGCGAACGGCTCGATTTGACACTCAAGCCGGACAGCCGGGGCCTGCGCGTGTTCTCGCTGCGCGCGCCGATCTACGTGCACGGCACCTTCAAGCAGCCCGACTTCAGCATCGACAAGGGGGTGTTGGCGCTGCGCGCCGGCGGCGCGCTGGCGCTGGCCGTGGTGGCGCCGGTGGCCGCCGTGGTGCCGCTGCTGAGCAGCGGACCGGACCGGCCGAGCGGCTGCGCCCGCCTGCTGTCCGACGCCGCCGGCAAGGCGGTGGCGCCGCCGCCCGGCCAGCGCCCGGCGCCGCAGCGCAAGCGCTAGCTCGAATGCTCTCGGTGCGGCAGCGCGCATAACGCCAGATGGTTTTATGAGCAGAAAATTGTCCGGAACCTTGATGCCTGTGTCAAACTCATGCTCTTGGCTGACGTGTCTTTCAAACGCTTCCCCCCGTTGCCACCTCAAGAGGCCTCAGCCCAGCGCGACCGTAGATCAGGTGTTCCGGTTCCGGCGCATCGCGTAGCGTCAGCCACGAAAGATTGCCATGTCGGATGTATCGAATTCCGGCGACACGGCGCCCGCCGCCACGGGCCTGTGGCTCGCTATCAAGAAGGTCGCCAGCCGCCTGCAGGACTGGTTCGTGATTCAGTCGGTGTTGGTCAAGCTGGCGGTGCTGGCCATCGTTATCCTGATCCCTGCCAGCGGCATCTATTCGTTCACGCTCATACAGAAACAGGCCGCCGTGGCCGAGCAGGTCAAGACCATGAGCGTCACCACAGAGGCGGGCGAGGGTGTGTGGACGCTCAACGACCAGCTGCCTGTGGTGTTCGGCACAGGCTCGATGTTGCGCTTCCTGGCAACGAATCCGGTCGAGCGCGTCACTGTGATCTACACGCCACTGATGTGGAACGTTTCGGAGCGCATCATCCTGATCGAATCGCAAGGCAAGCAGTTTGCCTATTATCCCAGCGACATGGAGACCAAGATATTCACCGACAAGGCAGTCACCGCGCCGTGGAGTGGCAAGCTTGCCTTTATTCCGCGTGCCGAGCTCAGCGACAGCGGCCAGGAATTGATGGCGCGCCTGGACCTGCGCTTTGCCGACGCTCGCCCGCAGTCCGAGAAGGACGGCTGGAAGGCCGGCGTCAGCGGCGTGCTGTCGGCCGCGCTGACCTTCGGCCTGCTGGCCTTCCTGTACGTCCAGTTCAAGGGCCAGTTCAAGTCGCTCAAGTTCGTCGAGCCGACGCAGGTGCTCGGCTCAATTGACGAGCTCGTGGGCATGGATGACATCAAGGCCGAAGTGGCGCAGATAAAGGATCAGTATCAGCGCCGCGCGGCATATGCCGAGTATGGCATCAACAAGCCCTTCAACGTGATGTTCAGCGGGCCGGCGGGGACCGGCAAGACCAAGCTGGCCAGCTACCTGGCCAGGGAACTGAAGCTTCCCATCCTGTTCCACTCGGCAGCCAATCTAGAAACGGGCTACGTGGCCGGTGGCTCGAATACGCTCAGCCGCATCTTGGCCATGGCCAAGCGACGCCGACGCTGCATTGTTTTTCTGGATGAGGCGCAGGATCTTTTCATGAAACGCGGGGGGCGCCGCAAGTTCGACGATGACACGGCGAACACGCTTCTGTCGGTGCTCGATGGCGTGCGAAGCAAGGACGATGCCGAGATCATCTGGATCGTGGCCAGCAACTTCAACAGCGAAACCATGCAGATGGACGAGGCGATGCTGCGTCGCTTTCAAATGAAGGTTGACTTTCGCATGCCCAACCGGGAAGAGCGGCTGGCCATCATCGGCCACTATCTGGCACGGCGCGCCGACAAGGTGCTGCCCGATCTGGACCTGCGCCACCTGGCGGCAGTCACCGAGGGCCGCAGTCCGGCCGACCTGGAGACTATCGTCAACCAGGCCGGCATCACCGCCGTGCAGGCGGGCGAGATGATCGGTGCCGAGACCCTGATGCAGGCCGCCGAACGCGTACTGGTGGGCAACGTCAATTCCCATACCACCGAGGAACGCGAGCGTGACCGCCGCATCATTGCCGTGCACGAATGGGGCCACTTCCTGGTGGACTTCGAGCACGAACGCAAGCTGGCCAATGGCGACTGGGAGCAGCTCCTGGCCGATATCAAGACCATCAAGATTTCGCTCAAGGCCAACGCGCGCACCAACGCATTGGGCTTCGTCTTTCACAAGCAGGGCGCCAACCTGCTCAAGACCAAGGGCGACATCGAACACGACGTTCGTGTATTGCTGGGCGGCATGGCCAACGAGGAACTGTTCTTTGGCGAGCAAGGCACGACCAATGGGGCGCACAACGACATCACCCGCGTCACGGAACTGCTGCACCACGCCGTCGGTGAGATGGGCATGTACCGCAAGACTCGTCTGAACTTCGGTGCGCTTGGGCGTGGCGGCCGAGACGGCGGCCGCGAAGTCGACGAGGAAACGCGCAGCATCATGGAAGCCCAGAGCGAGCGCCTGTACGGCGAAACCAAGGCCGTGCTGGACAAATTCAAGCCGCTGACCGAGCATCTTGTTGGCAAGCTCCTGGCAGCTGGCGAGATGAACCTGAGTGAGGCGATACTCGAAATCCGCAGATTCGAGGCGGCCTGATACAACGTCCAGGAAGGCGGGTTTGTTCCAGTCAGCCCCGTAACAAGTTTTACAGAGCTATGTGTGTTGGCGAACGGAGCCGTTGCCGCCGCTCCACTACCCTCGTCCTATCGGTGGCAACGCGACGATTCCGCCAGCAGCCGCCCGACTAGGAGATCCTCATGACCATCATCAAAAAACTCGCCGCACCGGCCCTCGTGCTGACCCTCGCCATGGGCCTGAGCGCCTGCGCCGGCATGTCCTCGCAGGATAAGAGCACCGCCATCGGCGCCGGCGTCGGCGCCGTGGCCGGCTCGGTGCTGACCGGCGGCAGCGCCGTCGGCACGGTCGGCGGCGCCGCCGTCGGCGGCGTCATCGGCAACCAGGTCGACAAGCCGCGCCGTTAAGCACGGCCCCGAGCGGCAAGGCGCGGCCGCCACTCGGCCGCGCCCGCCCCAATCCCCCGCAGCCCCCCCCGCCGTCCCCTCTCAAACAAACACATTCGCCATGCCGCCCGCGCCGGCGTCCTTGACCAGCTCGTAGCAGCGGCAGGACACCGCCTCCAGGCCGGCCGAGTCGAGGATCTCGATATTGCCCCGGCTATAGGAAATCAACTTCTGCTGTTGCAGCGAACTGGCCGCCTTGGTCACGCCGACCCGCCGCACGCCCAGCGCGTGGGCGAGGAACTCGTGGGTCAGGTGGAAGCGCTCCGACTGCAGCCGGTCGCGGGTGATCAGCAGCGAGCGAGCCAGGCGCGCCTCCAACACGTGGAAGCGGCTGCACACGGCGATCTGGATGGCCTGCGCCAGCAGCGTGTCGGTGTAGCGGTAGAGCAGGCGCTGCAGCGAGGCCATGCGGCCGAACTCGGCGCAGAAGTCGCGGCTGTCGACGCGCACCGCGCGGCCGGCGCGCTGCACCACGGCGCGCACCTGGGCCTCGGCGTGGCCCAGCGCCACCGAGGCGCCGATCATGCCCTCGCCGCCGACCGAGCCGACCTCCAGCGTCATGCGCCCCTCGGCGACGGCCAACAGCGAGACCAGGCAGTCGTCGGGGAAGTAGATGTGGCGCATCGGCTGGCCCGGTTCGCACAGCACCTCGCCCACCTCGACCCGCACCAGCTCGGCCAGCGCGGCCAGGTGGCGCCGGTCGGCCTCGGGCAGGCTGGCCAGCAGGCGGTTGCCGCCGGCGCGCGCCGGCACGCGGGCGGGCGGGCCGGGGTCGGCGGACAAATTCATTGCCGCCTCGTCAAGGCGACCGGGCGCCGCCGCAGCAGGTGGAACAGGCAGGGCATGGGGGACAGTAGCAGCAGGCAGGCGAGCGCGAACATGGGTGGCGACCTTCCCGGCGCGGCGCGCCGTGTTGTTGGTGAATGAGGCGAATGGGGAGCTGGCTTCGAGCGTAGCGGCGAAAAAATGTCGCGTATGTACGCTGACGCACGGAACGGCAAGGTGCAAGACGGCAAAATGACATCCATCAATTGTTCACGCCAAGGAAGCATCATGACCACCCCGACCACGCCCACCAAGACCGCCCCGCATCCGCTGATGATCACCGCCGCCGTCGCCGTCGTGCTGTTCTGCGGCGTCGGCACGGCCGCCGTCATGGGCTGGCTGCCCAGCTCCAACGGCAGCGCCCAGTCGGCCGCCGCGCCGCTCAATGCGCCGGACGAGCAGTCCGGCGACGCGGCCGCGCGCCGCCAGACCGAGCAGCGCCGCCTCGCCGCGCTCGACGAGCACCGCGCCCAGGGCGAACGGCGCGACGCCGTCCCGGCGCGCCAGCAGAACCAGCAGGCCGCGGTCTGCCGCCAGTGCGGCGTGGTCGAATCGGTGCGCGAGATTACCACCCGGGCCCAGGGTAGCGGCGTCGGCGCGGCCGGCGGCGCCGTGCTCGGCGGCCTGCTCGGCAACCAGGTCGGCGGCGGCCACGGCCGCCAGCTGGCCACCGTGGTCGGCGCCGTCGGCGGCGCCGTCGCCGGCAACCAGATCGAGGGCAACGTCAACGCCAGCCACAGCTATGAAATCGTGGTGCGCATGGACGACGGCAGCAGCCGCACCCTGCGCCAGGGCAGCAAACCGGGCTGGAGCAACGGCGACGCCGTCAAGCTCGTCAACGGCCAGTTGCGCGCCAACGGCTAGGCCGGGCCAGCGGGCGGCAGCGCCGCCTTGCCGCTGGCACCACACAACCCCGCGCCCGTCGCGGGGTTGTTGCGTTTGGCGCCGGTTTGTTGCGTTTCGTGCGGGTAAGTGAAATGGCGAACAGATCAATCCGCATGCCGGCGCGACAATGGCAACCAGCCGTCACCCTCGGCCCGTTGTCAAACAAGGAACAGAAACATGCGTAAATACATCTGGAGCGCGATCGTCCTGCTGGGCCTGCTGATCGCGCGCCTGGGTTTCGCCGCCCTCAACCTGGCCGACCCGGCCATGCCGGAACTGACCGTCACCCTGCTCATCACCGGCGGCATGCTGGTCGGCCTGGTCGGCGCCACCGGACTGCTCGGCATGCTGGACTGCTTCGCCCACGCCCCGGTCGAACGCCGCCACCGCCGCTGAGGGTTGCCGAGTGTTGAACCAGCCCCCGGCTATGTACGCCAGCGAACGGAAGCGCGGCGCGCCTCTCGCGATAATGGCTACATGATTCGCGCTGGCCAGTATCCATGCCAGCACGACATCGCGATCGACGCCCTCCCGCCAGCACGCCGGCAGCCGGCCGTCGCATTTCACACTCTACGCAAGGGGACCATCATGCTCTATACCATCGCAGTAGTTCTGCTCATCCTGTGGCTGCTTGGCTTGGTCACGTCCTACACCATCGGCGGTTTCATCCACGTGCTGCTGGTGATCGCCGTCATCATGGTACTGCTGCGCCTGATTAGCGGACGCGGCGTCTAGCTCCGCCCCCGTGCCCGCAAGGGCCGGCGAACGGCGCGGCACGCTTGGCGTGGCGCGCCGTTCGCCGTTGGCGCCGCCGCCGCGCAACGCGCGCCGGCCGGTGCGGCCTGTTTGCGCTAAGCTGTGCCATCGCCACCGCCACCCACCCAGCCACGGAGCCACCATGAAACGCGCCACCCAACACCTCCTCGCCACGCTGACGCTGCTCGCCGCCGGCGCCGCCGGCGCGCAAAACATGAAGCCCGGGCTCTGGGAAATGAGCAACAAGTTAAAGAGCGGCAACGCGGACACCGATCAGGCGATGAGCGCCGCGCTGCAGCATCTGGCCAAGCTGCCGCCCGAGCAGCGCCAGCAGATGGAGGCGATGCTGTCCCAGCACGGCGCCGGCATGCCGAAGGTGGGCGCCGACGGCGGCCTCAGCGTGCAGGCCTGCATCACGCCGGAGATGGCGGCGCGCGGCGAGGTGCCCACCGGCCAGCAGGGCAAATGCACGTCCAACAACCAGCCGGTCGCCGGCGGCGTGAACATCGCCTTCAGCTGCACCAGTCCGCCGGCCAGCGGCCGTGGCCAGCTGCGCTACCTCGGCGACAGCGGCTTCGCCATGACCATGCTGGTGAACAGCAGCGCCAGCGGCAAGCCGGAACAAGTGACGGTGGAGACCAGCGGCAAATGGCTGGGACCAACCTGCGCCGCCAAACCGCGCTGAGCGCCGCGCCCATCGGGCGAACCTGGCGCAGCTCGCTTCGCCCGCTCAGAAGCCGTAGCGCAGGCCGATGTTGAGGGCGCGGTCGGCGCGCGGCATCGCGCCGGGGCCGGGGCCGGGAGCGACGCCAAGGCCCAGACCATTGCCGAGCACGCCGTAGCCGCTGTTCTGGTAGCGCACGCGCGCCACCGAGGCGTAGAAATCCGTGCGCCGCGACAGCGAATAGCTCATGCCCAGCGCCAACTGGCGCGCGTCCTGGTTGAGCAGCGTGTGGTCGGCGCGGTGGATCACGGAGGCCAACAACGTGGTCCGGCCGAACGGCACGGCAAGGCCGAACAACAGGTCGCGGCTGTTGCTGGCCGGCGTGGAGAAGGCCAGCGCACCGTAGGGGTTGCCGCTGTCCCAAGGCTGGTGGCCGTCGCCGTGGTTGTGGCCGTAGGCCGCGTACATGGTGGCGCGGCCCAGCCTCAGGTTGGCCGCCAGCAGGCTGCTCTGCGCCGACAGGTCGGCCGCCGGCAGCGTCGCCACGGCGTCGACCGGGCCGCTGCGTCGCTGGTGCGACAGGCTGACGTTGAACCAGCCGCGCGCATAGCCGAGCGTGGCGGTGTGGATGCGGTTGCGCGCGTCGTTGCCGGGCGCCTCGCCGAGGCTGTAGATGGCGCTGGCGCTGATGCCGCGCAGGCGCGCCGTCTGCCAAGCGATGGCGTTGTCGTGGCGCGGCACGGTGTAGTCGGCCCAGTTGGCGTCGAGCAGGCCGTACAGGGGCGGCGCCGCGCTGTTCTGCGCGCAGGCGAAGGCCGGCGCCAGCAGGCCGCAGGCGAGGTAGTGGCTCTTCATGACCGTCTCCCGGATCAAGCACAGCAGGGCGGGCCCCGCCTGCGCCCGTCTACAACAATGTCGATCTAGCTTACTTCTTCCTGACGCGCGGCCTCTGTGCGCAGGCAAACACAATATAAAGATATTACGCAACGCTTGATGTATTTTCGCTACCGCGGCGGCGTATAGTTCAGCCACACGTTCATTGATAGTGAAAGGCTGCCGCTTCATGTCTCAAGTATCCGTACACGCCCTGTATGACAGCAAACGCTGTTCCGCCAACGACGCCCTGAGCCACGTCAAGGATGGCGACTGCATCGTCGTCCCCACCGGCGTCGGCGAACCACCGACCCTGCTGACGGCCCTGTCGGAACAGCGCCGCCGCTTCCACGACGTCAAGGTGGCGCAGATCCTGGCGCTGCGCAAATACGGCTACTTCGACTGCGAGACGGTCGAGCACGTGCGCCACCTGGCGCTGTTCTTCGGCGGCGCCTCGCGCCCCGGCGGCCAGGCCGGCTGGAACGACTTCATCCCGGCCTACTTCTCCGAGCTGCCGGTGCTCATCGAGCGCGGCGACATTCCCGCCGACGTGGTCTTCACGCTGGCCTCGCCGATGGACGAGCACGGCTATTTCTCGCTCAGCCTGGGCGCCGACTACACCATGGCCGCCGTCAAGAAGGCGCGCGCGCTGGTGCTCGAGGTCAACCCCAACGTCCCCTTCGCCCACGGCCAGTGCCACGTCCACATCTCCCAGGTCAGCGCCCTGGTCGAGGACGACGCGCCCTTGTTCGAGGTGCCGCTGCCGGCCATCGGCCCGGTGCAGCAGGCCATCGGCAAGTACGTCGCCGACATGATCGAGGACGGCTCGACCCTGCAGATCGGCTACGGCGGCATCCCCGACGCCGTCGTCATGCAGCTGACCAACAAGGTCGACCTCGGTATCCACACCGAGATGATCGGCGACGGCATCCTCAGCCTGGTCGAGGCCGGCGTCGTCACCAACCGCCGCAAGACCCACCTGCCGGGCAAGATGGTGGCCACCTTCGCGCTCGGCTCGAAGAAGCTGTACGACTTCATGCACCACAACCCGATGCTGGAGATGCACCCGGTCGACTTCACCAACGATCCCTACATCGCCGGCCAGAACGACAAGCTGGTGGCCATCAACGCCAGCCTGCAGGTCGACCTGCTGGGCCAGTGCGGCTCCGAGAGCATCGCCCACCTGCCCTATTCCGGCACCGGCGGCCAGGTCGACTTCGTGCGCGCCGCCAACCGCTCGCGCGGCGGCAAGGCCTTCATCGTGCTGCCCTCAACGGCCAAGGACGACACCATTTCGCGCATCGTGCCGACCTTGACGCCGGGCACCCACGTCACCACCAGCAAGAACGACGTCAACTACGTGGTCACCGAGTACGGCGTGGCCCAGCTGCGCGGCAAGTCGGCGCACCAGCGCGCCGAGGCCCTGATCGCCATCGCCCACCCCAACTTCCGCGCCGAGCTGCGCCTGGCGGCGCGCAAGATCCTGCTCTGCTGAGCGGCAGCGGACCGGCGGCGCCAACCCCGCAGCCAGGGGTCTGCCCCCGGCGGGGTCAGACCCCGAGCGTGGCGTAGCTCGGGGTAGGGGTGCATCAATCCATTTCCCCAGTGCAATGTACGCCGCCGTACATACCGGCGCCGCACAAAACGATATACTGGCGTTTTGACTAATGCGGCCCGTCCGTCTTCCCGCATGCTCGCACTCCTCGAACGTATCGATCCCAACAGCAGCAACATCGACCTGATGGTCGAGCTGTTCAACACCCTGCGCCCCAAGCGCGCGGCCGACGCCGAACGCGCCACGGCCAACGTCCGCACCCTCTGCCAACTGCTCAAAGGCAATCCAGAACACGCCGCCGCGCTGCGCGGCTACACCCGCAGCGTGCTGCGCGCGCGCCGCCACGCCAGCCTGTACACCGAGATCGGCGTGCTGTCGAACGACGGCTTCTTCACCGAGCTCAAGCGCCGCATCTCCTTCCGCATGTTGCCGCCGGCGCTGGGCGACGAATACCTGAGCGACGCGCTCGACCAAATCATCCACAAGAAGACCGACCACATCTGGATCGCCGCCGTCCCCGCCGCCGACTGGCTGGCCCTGCTCGACGTGGCCGGCGCGCCGGCCGCCGCCGTCCAACCCGCCCAGACCGCCGCCACCGGCAACCTGATGCTGCCCGGCCTGCTCGAGGCGATCCGCACGCTGTCCTACCGCGTCTGCGCCATCGGCCTGGAACCCAAGCTGACCAATTTCCACACCGAGATGGAGACCTACGACTCGCCCTTCATGGAGCAGAACGTCGAGGTCAACGCCTACCTGGACGGCTACAGCCGCCTGCTGGCCGGCGACGCCGACGCCATCGAGGACGCCAAGCACCTGCTGGTGATGCTCGACCAGTGCGACCTGGTAGTCGCCAAGATCCGCAAGAAGGCGCTCAGCCAGGGCACCAGCATCGCCCTGACCTACCTGCTGGTGTCGCTGAGCCAGAGCATCGACCGGCTGCGCAAGCTGTTGTTCCTGGTCGACGTGTCCGGCGAGCTGCCCAGCGCGCCGACCCTGGACCTGGCCGCCGCCTGCGCCGAGGCGATTCCCGCCACCGCCTTCGCCGCCGCCAGCAGCAGCGCCGCCGACGCCGCCCAGGCCGCCACGCCGGCGCAGCAACGCCGCGCCGCCGGCGTCGCCCTGACCCTGGAGCTGATCGAGGCGCACAACAACAAGTACGCCGTGCGCGACCTGTTCGCCGACAATATCGACCTGCTGGCGCGCAACATCACCGAGAACGCCAGCCGCACCGGCGAGCACTACGTGGCCGACAACCGCAGCCAGATGGGCGCCATGTTCCTCTCCTCGGCCGGCGCCGGCGTGGTGATCGGCTTCATGGCCCTGTTCAAGATCCTCATGTCCTACCTGCGCGCCGCGCCGCTGGTCGAGGCCTTCCTGTACAGCTTGAACTACTCGGTCGGCTTCATGTTCATCCACCTGCTGCACTTCACCGTGGCCACCAAGCAGCCGGCCATGACGGCCTCGCGCATCGCCGCCGGCCTGCACAGCAAGGACGGCCGCCACATCGACCTCGACAGCATGGCCGAGCTGATTAACAAGGTCTTCCGCACGCAGTACATGGCGGTGCTGGGCAACCTGGCCACCGCCATCCCCACCGCCTGGCTGATCGCGCTCGGCTACAAGGCCATCACCGGCAACCACCTGGTGACGCCGGACAAGGCCATGCACCTGCTGCACGACATCGACCCGATCGGCAGCCCGGCGCTGTTCTACGCCGCCATCGCCGGCGTCTGCCTGTTCGTCGCCGGCCTGATCTCCGGCTACTACGACAACCAGGCGTTGTACACCCGCTGGGCGCAGCGCATCGGCCAGCTGCGCGGCCTGGGACGCTTGATAGGCCAGCAGCGCCTGGACCGCCTCGGCCTGTACCTGGAGAACAACCTGGGCGGCCTGATGGGCAATTGCTTCTTCGGCATCCTGCTCGGCACCATCGGCACCCTGGGCTATCTGCTCGGCCTGCCGCTCGACATCCGCCACGTCACCTTCTCCTCGGCCAACTTTGCGACAGCCCTGGTCGCACTCGACCATAATATGAATTGGCAACTCGCCACCAAGTCCATCGTCGGCTTCCTGGCCATCGGCTCGGTCAACCTGGTGGTCAGTTTCGGCCTGGCGCTGTGGGTGGCGCTGCGCTCGCGCCAGGTGCGCTTCGAGCACGGCATCGCCCTGCTCAAGGTGCTGGGACGCAAATTCCTCAAGGCGCCGCTGGAGTTCTTCATCGGCGCCAAGGAAACCCCGCCGGCCCTGCCGGCGGACGAGGTTCAATCCAAGCACAAGGTTCACAGATGAACACCACGAGCGTCGCGCACTGGCTCCCGATCACACTGATGTGCTGGGCGCTGTGCGCCTGCGCTTCCCTGCCGGACGTGAGCGCCGTGCCGGCCACGCCGACGGCCGGCGCCATGCCCAGCGTCAGCGGCGTGCACGGCGTGCTCAGCGAGGAACGCGCCCGCGCCCTGCTGGCGCGGCGCTGGCCCAAGGCGACCCTGGACCAGAAGGCCCAGGCCGCGCTGGAGGAGGCAGTCACCGGCGTGCCCCTGATCGCCGGCAACAAGGCGACCCTGCTGTTCGACGGCCCGCAGACCATGGCCGAGATGCAAAAGGCGATCGCCGCCGCGCGCAACAACATCAACCTGGAAACCTACATCTTCGACCAGGACCCGCTCGGCCTGCAGTTCGCCGACCTGTTGATCGCCAAGCAGCGCGCCGGCGTCACCGTCAACATCATCTACGACAGCGTCGGCACGCTCGGCGTGCCGCAGGAGTTCTTCGAGCGCATGCGCGCGGCCGGCATCCACCTGCTCGCCTTCAACCCGGTCAACCCGGCCAAGCTGCGCGGCGAGGCCTGGAAGGTCAACAGCCGCGACCACCGCAAGCTGCTGATCGTCGACGGCAGGGTGGCCTTCACCGGCGGCATCAACATCAGCGGCACCTACGCCAAGAGCTCGCTGTTCCGCTCCAAGTCCAAGCCCACCGAGGCGTCGCAGGTGGGCTGGCGCGACACCCACATCAAGGTCGAGGGGCCGGCGGTGGCCGCCTTCCAGTGGAGCTTCGTGCGCCACTGGGCCGGCCAGGACCAGGACGACCTGCCCGAAGCCGACTACTTCCCCCAGCCGGTGATCGCCGGCGACAAGCTGATGCGCGTGCTGGCCAGCGATCCGGGCGGCCAGTTCGAGATCTTCAAGGCCTACAACCTGGCCATCCAGCAGGCCAAGAAGACCATCCACCTGACCTCGGCCTACTTCGTGCCGGACCGCCAGACGGTGGAGGCGCTGAAGGCCGCTGCCCGGCGCGGCGTCGAGGTCAGCATCGTGCTGCCGGGGGTGTCCGACAGCGGCCTGGTGTTCCACGCCGGCCACGCCTTCTACGACGAGCTGCTGGCCGCCGGCGTCAAGATCTTCCAATTGAAACTGGCCGTGTTGCACGCCAAGACCGCCGTCATCGACGGCGTCTGGGCCACCGTCGGCTCGACCAACATCGACACCCGCAGCTTCCTGCACAACAGCGAGCTGAACGTGATCGTGCTGGGCGAGGCCTTCGGCAGCGAGATGGAGCGGGCCTTCCAGGAGGACCTGCGCGACTCCGAGCGCATCACCCTGGAGCAATGGCGCGACCGTCCGCTGGGCAACCGCGTCAAGGAGTGGGCGGCGCGCTTCATGAACTACTGGCTGTGACCGGCCGGTTCGCTCAGCCAGCCAGGGTCAGACCCTAGGGTCCGACCCCAAATTGTCGCCGCTGGTTTGCCTAGCCATAGCCGGTTACCGCTCACACGTCGGCCACCGGCGCCCACAGCGCGCCGCTGCGGCGGAAGGCGGCGTGGCCGGCCGACTCGAAGCTCGCCGTCGCGGCCACCCAGGCGTAGCGCTCGACCTGGATGTGGCGGGCGTCGACGCGGATCACGTTGAAGGAGTTCGACTCGCCACGCCCCCGGGTCGAGGTCGCCGTGCCGGCCTGCACCACCAGCGCCGCGTAGCCGCCCAGCGAATAGCGCTGCGAGCTGTCGCCGCTGTGGCTGGCGTGCATGTGGCCGGCCAGCAGCAGGTCGACGCCGGACTCGGCGAAGGCCTGCATGGCCTGCGGCGCGCGCAGCACCAGGCCGTTCTCGTCGGCGCCGGCCGGCAGGTCGAAGGGATGGTGGCTGACCACGATGCGCACCACCTGCGGCGGCAACTGGGCGAAGCGGCGCTGGATCTGGCCGATCTGCTGGTGGTTGATGCGGCCGTCCTTGAAGGTCAGCGAGCGCGCCGTGTTCACCCCCAGCAGGGCGATCTCGTCGTCGACGTATTCGGGCGCCAGGTCCAGCGTGACGTGGCGCTGGTACTTGCGCAGCGGCGCGAAGAAGCGGCCGGCGACGTTGTAGAGCGGAATGTCGTGGTTGCCCGGCACCACGATCTGCGGCCCCGGCAGGGTGTCCAGAAAGGCCCGCGCGGCGATGAACTCGGCGCTGCGGGCGCGCTGCGTCAGGTCGCCGGAGACCACCAGCACGTCCGGCGCCAGCCGCGTCACCAGCGTTTGCAGCGGCGCCAGCAGGGCCTGGTCGACGCGGCCGAAATGCAAATCCGATAGATGCACCAGTGTCCGCATGGCGCCCTCCTAGGCCGGGGCCGCTGAACGGCTGGAGGCCGCTGGCGTCCGCGCGGTGGCGGCAACGCCGGCGCTGGCGTTGGCGTCGGCGCCATAGGCGTCGATGCCCGCAGCCTTGATGGCGCCGGCCTCGGCGGCCACGCTAGGCGGCACCATCACCGCCAGCGCGGCCGGCAGCGAGCGGTAGCACAGCGGCGGATGCATGATGTTGACCTCGCCGTCGGTGGCCACGCGCAGGCGCTTGTGGTGGGTCTCGATCACCAGCTCGCGCGCCAGCAACACGTCGAAGTCCTTGGCCTCGGACAAGCGGCCGCGCAGCGCGTGGAAGGCTAGCCGCAGCAGGCCCAGCCGGGTCGGCCGCTGCGCCACGTACAGGCTCAGCATGCCGCCGTCGAGCCGCGCGCGCACACCCGGGTTCAATCCCTGCATCCGGTACTCGTTGTTGCCGATGAAGACGAACGGCGTGCGCCGCACGTGCGCGTCGCCGTTGACCTTGAGCTTGACGTTGAGAAAGGGATAGCGCCGCAGCGAAGCCACCAGGGCGCGGCCGAAGGCCGGCCACTTGCCCTGCCCCAGCTTGCGCTGCAACTGCTCGCGCTGGCGCACGATGTCGGGATACAGGCCGAGGCTGGAATTGTTGAGAAAGATGCTGCCGTTGACCTCGCCCACGTCGACCTGGCAGGGCTGGCCGTGGACCAGGTTGGCGATGGCCTCGTCGAGCGCCAGCGGGATTTTCATATCCTTGGCGAAATGGTTCAAGGTGCCCAGCGGCAGCACGCCAAAGCGCACGCCACTCCCGACCAGCACCGAGGCGACGGCGTTGATGGTGCCGTCGCCGCCGCCCGCCACCACCATCGTCGCGCCCTCGTCCAGCGCCTGCTCGGCGGCGGCGATCATCTCGGCGCCGCTGTGCGCCAGCTTGAGCGTGACCGCGAAACCGGGCGCCTCCAGCTTGCCGCGCAACTGCTCGGTCCAGTCGGACTGGTAGCCCAGCCCGGCGCTGGCGTTGATGATGACGGTAATCGGACCCAGCATATTCTCCCGTTGCTCCAACATATGGTTATGACCGGTTCGGCGGCGCGGCGGCGCGGCGCCGCCGCCAAGTCGAGCAGCCGGTGATGCACAAGGCCAGCCAGCCGCAGCTTTCGACGATGCCGGCCAGCACATCGCTCAGATAATGCGCGCCCAGATACACGCGGCTGGTGGCCACCAGCGCCACCATCAGCACCGCCAGCAGCACCGCCAACACGCGCGTGCCATGGCGCCGCGCCGTCATCACCACATAACAGGCCAGAAAGCCATACAGCGCCGTGCTGGCCGCCGCGTGGCCGCTGGGAAAACTGTAGCTGGCCAAGTCCACCATCGGCGCGTCGAACACCGGACGGCTGCGCTGGTAGACGTACTTTAGCAGCACATTCAGCAGCATGCCGCCCGGGATGGTGAAGACCAGCGCCAACAACCAGTAGCGCTCACGCCTGCGCCAGAAATACCAGCCCAGCAACGCCGACAGCAGCGCCACGCTGGCCACGCTGTGTATCTGGCTGAACAGCGCCACCGCGCCGGCCAGCGGCTCGGCGGCATGCGCGTTGAACCACTGCGACACGCGCAGGTCGAGCAAGGCGATGCCCGTCTGGCCCATCACCGCGCCGGCGAGCATGCCGAACAGCGCCGTGGCCAACACCATCAACAGCACGCCGGCCGTCAAATGCAGTCCCAGTTCACCGCCCGGCGTGAACCGCGCCTCGATAAAACGCATCATTCTATTTGTTGACAAAAACTTCATTTAATTCCATTCTTCGCTGGTGTAGGCAAAAAAAACCACACAAACGCCGAGCAACTGTTTATTTATACAGTACCTGTTCATACGTACAGTAGTTATGCTATTCTGGACTCTCTCGTTCAACGCATCTCCCTCAAAGGAAACGTCATGACAACATTGAATAGCGGTTTCGGCTCCCGGTTCGGTCTGGAATATGCCCCTACTTCCTTCCTGGTCCGCATGGGCAAGCGCGAAATGCTGGTTTGCCGTGACTTCCGCAAACGCTACTACGCCGTCAACCCGCTCATCGAGTGCGACACCGGCATCGAGCCAGGCCACGTCGAGGTGCTGCTGATGCGCCGCTGGCTGCTGATCCTGTCCAAAGCCCACTAAGTTGCACTCATGGTAAGGGCAAAGCGCACCGTTGCAAGCTCGGCGGCCGGTTTTATTTGCTTCCGTCCAGACTCGCGGGACGCCGGCAAGACCCACCGGCAAAACCGAGGGTCAGACCCTGAGGGTCTGACCCTGGCTCTGCGCCCGTGGGGTTTGCCGGCATCCCCGGCGCCTCGAATCCTAAGGTAAGGGCATCAGCGCCGCCTCCCGCTCACACTGCGCGCGCAGAAAATCGCGCAGGTGCAGCACCGCCGGCGTGACCTGCGAGCGGTGCATGCACAACATGTGCAAGGGCGCCGGCTCGCCCGGCAGTTCCGGCAGCAAGATCTGCAAGCGTCCACCGCACAGATCGCCAACCACGTCCAGCCGCGACTTGTAGGCGATGCCGTGGCCGGCCATGGCCCAGCGCCGCACCACGTCGGCGTCATCGGCGCTGCGGTTGCCGCTCACACTCACCGTGCGCGGCGCCGCGCCGTTGCCACCGTAAAAGGTCCAACGTTCGTGGATGGTGTCGTCGATGGCGAAGCGCAGGCAATTGTGGCCGCGCAAGTCGTCCAAGGTGGCCGGCGCGCCGTGCGCGGCGACATAGGCCGGCGACGCCACCAACACGCGCCGGTTGTCCGCCGCCAGCGGAAAGGCGATCAGGCTGGAGTCCGCCTGCGCGCCATAGCGCAGGGCGATGTCGACCGGCTGCCGGTACAGGTCGGACAGGCGGTCGCTGACGCTGAGCTGGTAGTTGATCTGCGGATAGCGCGCCTGGAAGGCGTCCAGCCAGCCGAGCAGGATATTCCTCCCCATGTCCGACGGCATCGAAATCTTCAAGGTGCCGCCGAACGATTCCTTGCCCTGGATCAGCGCCTGATGGCCCTCGCTGAGCAGGCGCAGCGCCTCGCGCGCATGCAACAGGTAGTGCTCGCCCTCCTCCGTCAGCCGCAGCGAGCGCGTGGTGCGCGCCACCAGATGCAAGCCCAGCGCGCCCTCCAGCCGCTTCAGCGCGGCGCTGGCCAGCGCCGGCGAAATCTCCAGCTCGCGCGCGGCGGCCGACAAGCTACCGCGCTCGGCGGTGCGGACAAACACGGTCAAATCATCAAGCCGCAGCAATTTTCTTCATTCCTTTGAAAGTGTTTCGTTGTTTGGCATCTTTTTCTTTCCAGACAAATAAATGATGATACGCCAAACCACCCACCCAGGAGCAAACATGAAAGCCGTCGCCTACCGCCATTCCCACCCCATCGACCACCCGCAGGCGCTACTCGACGTCGAGCTGCCCGAGCCGCAGGCGCTGGGCCGCGACCTGCTGGTCGAGGTCAAGGCCGTCTCGGTCAACCCGGTCGACATCAAGGTGCGCCTCGCCGCCGCGCCGGCCGAGGGCGAAAGCCGCGTGCTCGGCTTCGACGCCGCCGGCATCGTCAAGGCGGTCGGCCCCGACGTGACGCTGTTCAAACCGGGCGACCAGGTCTGGTACGCCGGCTCGCGCACCCGCCAGGGCAGCAACAGCGAGTTCCAGCTGGTCGACGAGCGCATCGTCGGCCACAAGCCGGCCACCTTGGACTTCGGCCGCGCCGCCGCGCTGCCACTGACCGGCATCACCGCCTGGGAATTGTTGTTCGAGCGACTGCAGGTGAGCCGCGACAAGGGCCGGCGCGGCCAAACGCTGCTGGTGGTCGGCGCGGCCGGCGGCGTCGGCTCCATCCTGGTGCAACTGGCGCGCCAGTTGACCGGCCTGAATATCGTCGCCACCGCCTCGCGGCCGGAAACCACGGAGTGGGTCAAGCAACAGGGCGCCCACCACGTGATCGACCACAGCCGGCCATTGGACGAGGAAATGCAGCGCCTGGACCTGCCGCAGCCCGACTACGTGATCAGCTTGAACCAGACCGAGCAGCATTGGCCGGCCATCGTCAAGCTGGTGGCGCCGCAGGGGAAGATCGCACTGATCGACGACCCGCTCGCGCTGAACGTGATGCCGCTCAAGCCCAAGAGCGTGTCGCTGCACTGGGAATCGATGTTCACCCGCTCGATGTTCGAAACGGCCGACATGCAAAAGCAGCACGATCTGCTCAACGACCTGGCGCAACTGGTGGACAGCGGCGTGATCAAAACCACGCTGGCCGAGCGGCTCGGCACGATCAACGCGGCCAACCTCAAGCGCGCCCACGCTCTGCTCGAGGGCGGCCGCATGAAGGGCAAGATCGTGCTGGAAGGTTTCTAGGCGCCGGCGCCGGCGCTCTGCTGCTGGCGCAACAAGGCGATGGCCACCTGGTCGTGCGTGGCCAGCAACTCCTGCATCACGCCGGCCGAGGAGTAGGAGTCCTCCAGCACGCGCAGGAAGGCGTGCTGGCGGCGCAGCAACCCGGCCGAGCTGAAGCCGAGCCGCTCGAACATCCGCGCCACGTCCAGACACACCTCGCGCAACTCCCACAACACCTTGCGGGTCGACTCCAGATCGGCGTGCAGGCCCTTGTCGATATCGATCAACTCGGTTTGCGCCGGCCCCTCGCGCCCCATCTCCTGCAAGGTGCCGCGCCAGCGGCGGATCTTTTCGCCGATGCGGCCGATGCGGGCGATTTTCTCGTCGAGCAATTTGCAGTAGTACCAACACAAACACCCCACCGGCAGCCGCGCCAGAAAGCTCGGCAGGCCGATGGAACGCATGCCCAGTTCTATTTTTTTGACGGTGCGAAGCAACTGCACGATGCTGACGCTGATCGACGAGGGACGCATGATGACACTCCAAGACGCGGCGAAAAAGACGAGCGGGGATCAGCAGCTACAGTAGCAAAGGATGGGGCGGGGGAATGGCCGTGTCACGCACGGCCTTTGAGGCGGCTTAAGAAAGCGCCGAATCTGCCTGCCCCGGCGTGGCGCCGGGGCAACTAGATTTCCTACTCGACAGCGTCGATGGCCGCGACCGCCTTGGCCGACTCCGGGTTGCGCAGCATCGCCTTGATGCCGCGCAGGCCCTGGCGGATGCGCGCCTCGTTCTCGATCAGCGCGAAGCGCACATACTCGTCGCCGTACTCGCCGAAGCCGATGCCGGGCGAGACGCAAACCTTGGCCTCGGCCAGCAGGCGCTTGGCGAATTCCAACGAGCCGAGGTGGCGGTAGGCCTCGGGAATCAGCGCCCAGATGTACATCGAAGCCTTGGGTTTTTCCACCGGCCAGCCGGCCTCGAGCAGCCCCTTGACCAGCACGTCACGCCGGCTCTGGTATTGCGCCACGATGTCGCTGACGCAACTCTGGTCGCCCTCCAGCGCGGCGATGGCCGCCACCTGCACCGGCGTGAAGCTGCCGTAGTCGTGGTAGCTCTTGATGCGCGCCAGCGCCGACACCAGCTCCTTGTTGCCGACCATGAAGCCGATGCGCCAGCCCGCCATGTTGTAGCTCTTCGACATGGTGAAGAACTCCACCGCCACCTCGCGCGCGCCGGGCACCTGCATGATCGACGGCGCCTTGTAGCCGTCGAAGGTGATGTCGGCGTAGGCCAGGTCGTGTACCACCAAAATATTGTGCAGCTTGGCCAGCGCCACCACGCGCTCGAAGAACTCCAGCTCGACGCACTGCGCCGTCGGGTTCGAGGGGAAGCCGAGCACCATCATCTTCGGCTTCGGATAGCTCTCCCGGATCGCCCGCTCCAGCTCGGCGAAAAAGTCGACGCCGGGCGTCATGCGCACCGAGCGGATGTCGGCGCCGGCGATCACCGCGCCCCAGATGTGGATCGGGTAGCTCGGGTTGGGCACCAGCACGGTGTCGCCGCGGTCCAGCGTGGCAAGCATCAGGTGGGCCAGGCCCTCCTTCGAGCCGATGGTGACGATGGCCTCCGATTCCGGATCGAACTCGACGTCGTAGCGCGTCTTGTACCACTTGGTGATGGCGCGGCGCAGCCGGGGTATGCCCTTCGAGGCGGAGTAGCCGTGGGTGTCCGGCCGCTTGGCCGTTTCCACCAGCTTGTCGACGATGTGGGCCGGGGTGGCGCCGTCGGGGTTGCCCATCGACATGTCGATGATGTCCTCGCCACGGCGGCGGGCGGCCATCTTCAGTTCGGCGGTGATGTTGAAAACGTAGGGGGGCAGGCGATTGATGCGCGAAAAGCTGCGCGGAGCTTGGGATTGAGTCATGGAATGGTCTTCACGTAAGCGCCCGGAACCGTCCGAGCGACGCAGGCGCATGTGTTGCGCCTTAATTAATACTAGCCGAACGATCAAAGTCTTGGCAATTATTTTTTACAGCAACTTGATCTATGTTAATCCGCAAAGCCACAAAGCATGGCTATCCACCCGCTACGCCGCCTAAAATACTCGATTTTTCGCGTTTTATTGAAAGCCACTTATGCTTCGCGCTCCAGAATTACTCTTGCCGGCCGGTTCCCTGGCAAAAATGCACGCCGCCTTCGACTTCGGCGCCGACGCCGTCTACGCCGGCCAGCCGCGCTACAGCCTGCGCGTGCGCAACAATGAATTCTCCCGCGCCGAAGTGCTGGAGCAGGGCATCGCCCAGGCCCACGCGCGCGGCAAGCAGTTCTTCGTCGCAAGCAACATCTTCGCCCACAACTCCAAGCTCAAGACCTATCTGCGCGACATGGAACCGGTCCTGGCCATGAAGCCGGACGCGCTGATCATGGCCGATCCCGGCCTGATCATGATGGTGCGCGACAAGTGGCCGGACATGCCGGTCCACCTGTCGGTGCAGGCCAACGCCGTCAACTGGGCCGACGTCAAGTTCTGGCACCGCATGGGCCTGACCCGGGTGATCCTGTCGCGCGAGCTGTCGCTCGACGAGATCGAGGAAATCCGCCAGACCTGCCCCGAGATGGAGCTGGAGGTGTTCGTCCACGGCGCCCTGTGCATCGCCTACTCCGGCCGCTGCCTGCTGTCGGGCTACTTCAACCACCGCGACCCCAACCAAGGCAGTTGCACCAATTCCTGTCGCTGGGACTACAAGGTGATGAACGCCGACGAGGACGCCAGCGGCGACCTGGCCCGCATCGCCCCCGAGACCATCGGCTTCAACTACCGCCAGGCGCTCAACGAGGCCGACGAGTCGTTCTCGGCGATGGGCGACATCAAGCGCCACCCGCTGGCCGACCGCGCCTACCTGATCGAGGAGGCCGAGCGGCCCGGCCAGCTGATGCCGATCATGGAGGACGAGCACGGCACCTACATCATGAACTCGAAGGACTTGCGCGCCGTCGAGCACATCGAGCGCCTGGTCAAGATCGGCGTCGACTCGCTGAAGATCGAAGGCCGCACCAAGTCGCTGTATTACGCCGCGCGCACCGCCCAGGTCTACCGCCACGCCATCGACGACGCCGTCGCCGGCCGGCCCTTCAATATGGACCTGCTGGGCCAGCTGCAAGGCCTGGCCAACCGTGGCTACACCGACGGCTTCTACGAGCGCCACCACACCCAGGACCACCAGAACTACATGGCCGGCGCCTCCGAGCTGCACCGCAGCCAGTACGTCGGCGACGTGCAGGGCGTGCAGGACGGCTGGGCCGAGATCGACGTCAAGAACCGCTTCGCCGTCGGCGACCAGCTGGAGGTGATCCACCCGAGCGGCAACCAGATGGTGCGCATCGAGCAGATGCGCGCGCTCGACGGCAGCGCCATCGAGGTGGCGCCGGGCAGCGGCCACCGCGTCCGCATTGCCCTCGACCAGCGCTACGACAAGGCGCTGCTGGCGCGCATGCTGTAGCTCATCGACAAAGCCGCGCCTTAACCCGCAAGGCGGCTGAAAGGGGTCAGACCCCGTACGGGGTCTGACCCCGGCGTCCGGGGTGCGGGGTCAACGCTCAATCAAGCCACCACGCCACCGCGCAAGGCCGGCGCCCCCGCCTGCACAAACAGCGCCCGCTCGGCCTGGCGCCGCCGCGTCAAGCCCGCCACCACCGCGCCGCCGGCCTTGTTCCACAACAAGAAGCTATCGGCCGCCGCGTCGAACTCCTGGCGCGCGATGTGGCGGCACACCGAGCTGGCGCCAAACGCGCCCAGGCCCACGTTGTAGGCCAGCGAAGTGCAGGCGGCCAACCGAGCCGGCGGCTCCAAATGCAGCGCCGGACAGCGCCGCAGCACCGCCAACTGAAACTGCGCCACGCGCCGCCGCAGCACCTCGTCGGCCCGCTCCTGGCTCCACACCATGCCCTCCCTCACGTCCAGCGTTTCGCCCCAGCCGATGGTCCACACGCCGACCATGTCGCGGTAGGCGTGCAGGCGGCAGCCCTCGAAGGCGCGGATCAGCCGCAGCGCCATCGGCAGCGCGGCGCCGTCCCCGATGAGCGCGGCGCTCATTTGCGCTTGTCGAACACGCGTCCGACGAACCAGAACGCCAGGACGCCGGACAGGATGGCGCGGTCCTCGGCGTCGTAAATTTTCAAGATCGCCTCCCAGCCGCCGATGCCGGCGCGCTGCGCCACCATGAACATGGCCAGCTTGGCCAGGCCGTACAACAGCAGCACGTAGTAGGTGGCCAACGGCCGCACGAGGAAGTTCAGCGCATCGGCCCACCAGATGCCGAGTGGCTGCATCTGGCCGGCCAGCGCGTCCTTCTGCGCGTCGAGCAGGGCCAGCGTCTCCTCGACGCCGCCGCGATACTCCACCAGCGCCTGCTGGCTGGCGGCGCGGCTCTGCTCCAACTGGAACTGGCGCTCCAACATGGCCAGCTCGTGGGCGTTGTCGGTCTTCTTGTGCAGGAAGCCGAACAGCTCGGGAAGCAGGCGCAGCAGCCCGCCGCCCAGCATGGACAACAAAGACAAAATCATGGTGCATCCTTTCGATCGTTGAATGACATGGGACGGCGCTGCGGCAGCACATAGCAGGCCAGCGCCACCACCAGCGCGACGCCGCCCAATGATGGCGATGGCGTGCGCTCAAAGGCCGGGCTAATCACCACGTCCAGCGCGGCCGTGGTCAGCAGCAGCCAGGCCAGCCGGCTGCGCAGCGTGGTGTGGCGTCCCATGTGGTTGATGGTGAAGAACAGGCCCTTGCAGAGGATCAGCGTGGCCGCGCCCAGGTAAATAGCCAGCAGCATCACTGACCTCCAATGAAGGAGCGCAGCCGCTTCAAGCCGGCCGGGATCAGCACCTGGGCGGCGATGCCGAGCGCGGCGCCGCCGGCGATGCGGGTGAAGTCGCCCACGCCTTGCAGCCAGGGCAGGTAATGCAGCGCCGCCACCGCGATGACCGGCGCGAAGAAACCGGCCAGCAGCGCCGAGCCGGCCACGGTGCCGACGATCTTCGGCGCCGACATCGGCGGCAGGTAGGAAAGCGACACCAGGCCGCCAAAAAAACCGGCCAGCAGCGCGTCGTACTGCACGCCGAACACCGAGCCGCTGAGGGTGATGGTGCCGGCGGCGATGGCGATGGAGGCCGTCGAACTTGCGGGTTCAGCCATGAGTTTTCCTTTCAATGAGTGGGTAGGAGCCCAACTGCGGGCCAGCGTCGGACAGGCACGGGCGGGCGGCACGGGCGGGCGCCGACGCTATCCGGCGGCCACCAACTCCTTGTTTCCCGCCGCGCGCGGCCCCTGCCCCGCCTTGGCCTTGCCCAGGTTGCCGGCGTTGAGCACGACCTGCATGCGCCAGGAGTCGTGCGCGTAGCTGTGGCTGACCGACTCGACCAGGTAGTCGCCGTCCACCTCCGGCTTCAGCCCGGCGATGCCGATGATGCGTTCGGCGCCGATGTCGGCCCGCCCCATCAGGTTCAGCGTGCCGCTGGCGGTGGCGCGGTTCAGCGCCGTCATGCGCGACTGTGCGGCCGCCTTGGCGGTGGCCGCGTCGGCGTAGGGATGGCGGTCGCTGTGCACGGCGCCGCCGTCCGGCCCCGGCGCCGGATTGGCCACCTCCTGCTCGACCAGCTTGGCCTGGCCGGCGTCGTGCGAGCCGGTCTTGACCGAGTCGAAACCGCTGCGGTCGGCGAAGGTGAAGCTGTAGCGCGTCAGCTGCTCGGCGCGCAACACCAGCTTGGGCGGCAGCGCTCCGCTGGCCGTCTTGCCGGCGCCGCGCGGCAGCACCAGCAAGGCGCCGTTCTTGACGGTGGCGGTGGCGCCGTGCAGCCGCGCCAGCCGCGTGAGGAAGTGCAGATCGCTCTCGCCAACCTGGTCGAGCCGCGCCACCGCCGCCTTTACCTCGCACACCGCGCGCCAGCCGTGGCGCGCCGCCACCGTGGCGACAACGGCCGCCAGCGTAGTCTTCTCGTAACCGGCGTGGCGCTGGCTCTTGGCGCTCTGCCGCAGGTCGGCGCCCTTGCCACGGATGATCACGCAGGCCGGCGGCCCCTCCATCACCACCTCGTCGATCTTGAAGCTGCCCAGCAGGTTCAAGCCCTGGCCGGCCCAGCCCAGCGAGATGGCCAGGGTGGCACCCTTGGCCGGCAGGGCCAGCTTGCCGCCCCGGTCGTCGAGGCGGATCTCGCAGGTGTCCGCCTCCAGGCCGGTCTTGTCGCTCAGGTGCAGCTCCAGCAGGCGGTCGCGCAGCAGGTCGGTGATGTTCTGCCCGTTGGCGACGATGTCAAATTCGGCTCGCATGCGCCCTCCTCAATTCCACAGCTGGATCACGTCGCTGCGCCGCGCCGGCAGCGCCGGCAGCAGCATCGTCAGGCCGGCGGCGAACGGCTGCGGCTGCGCCGCCAGGCCGGGATTGGCGGCGTACACCGCCTCCACGCTGCCGGCCACGAAGCCGTAGTGGTCCTGGCAGATCGTGTCGAGCACGTCGCCGTCACAGGTTCTGATAATCGTCGCCATAGCGTTTGAACTCCATCGAGAAGGTTTGTTTGCGCGCCGCGCCGTTGGCCAGCAGACCGTCCTGCTCCTCCGACAGCGACACCATGTACCAGCGGCCCAGCACCTCGCCGTAGCCGGTGGTCAGCAGCAGCGGCCGGGTGGCGCCGCCGATGGCGCGCAGCTTGTCGAGCTCCTTGCGGCCGGTGTTGAGCGTGGTGAAGATCACGCCGTTCAGCGACAGCGACTCGCCGCCCTTGCCCACCGCCTGCAGCGCGTCCTGCCGGTTCAGCCGCTCCTGCGCGGCGACCGTGTAGTTGGTCTGCCGCTTGAGGCCCTGGAAGCTGGCGTTGGACAGGCCGAAGCTGTAGCTCGAACCGTCCTCCGCGCTCAGCACCAGCATGTGCGGCGTGGCAGCCGTGGCGTCCGCCGCCGCGCCGGCCGCCTCGCCGGCCGCGCCCTCCCCCTTGCTCTTCAGGCCCAGCGAGGACAGCGCCGCCGCCACCGGCGCCGGCGCCTTGCCGCCCAAGCCCGTCAGCGCGGTTAAGGCCTTGCGCAGGCCACCCACCGCGCCGGCCAGCTTGGCGGCTGCCGCCTTGACCAGCGCCACCTTGCTGTTGATGAGCTTGCCGGCGGCGCTGCCCAACATGGCCAGGCCGCGCTCGACCACGGCGCCGTCGAGCAGCGGCAGCACGCGGTTCATCGTCGCCGTGGCGCTCTTGACCAGCGCCGTGGCGTGCTCGATGTGGCCGACGGCCAGCGCCGCCAGCTTGCCCGCCTGGGCGATTTTTCCATCCACCAGCTGCTCGACCCGGCGCGCCCTTTCGGTGGCGCGGCCGATCTCGCTGGTGGCCCGATTGACCAACTCTTTGACATCCATGATTGCTCCTTAAACGTGTACGCCGTCGAACAGCGCGGTGCGCGCCTGGCCGGCGCGCAGCTCGTCCATCAAGCGCTGCAGATGCGGCATCAGCTCGCGCGCGATCGATGCCGGTTCCTTGACGTCGCCCTGCACCGTGACCGTGATGGCCGGCGCGAAGTGGATGGCGGGCGCGGCGGCCGGCGGCGCCGGAGGACCACGCAGCAGTGCCGCCGGCGGATTCTGCAGCACGCCCTGCAAGGCGCTCTGCACCGCCGCCGCGCGGGCGGCGGCGGCCAGCGCCTCCGGCGCGCCGCCAGGCAGAGGACCGTTCGCCGGGCCGGCTTGGCCAAGCTGCCACGGCGCCGTCAAGCCGGCTGCGGCGCCTGTGGCGGTACTGGCTTTCGGCTCGGGCTTCTTGTCGCCAAACAGCGCCTTGGCCGCAGCCCCCACCCATTTCTCGCCACCCCAAGCACCCAGCGCACCCACCACGGCGGCGCCAGCCAGTATGCCGAACGGGCCGGCGACCGTGCCGATCGCCGCGCCAACCTTCGCGCCGAGCATGCCACCGGCCAGTGCGCCGGCGGCGCCGCCGTAGCCCTCCGCCTTCTGGCCCTTGGTCTTGGCGTCGCGGTAGGTTTGATAGGCCTGCAGCGCGCCGCCGGCCATTGCCGCCGCGCCGCCCAGCCGGCCCGCGTACGGCGCGAGGCGCCCCGCCAAGCCGCCCGCCGCACCGGCCGCCGAGCGCAGCGACAACGCGGCGGCACCGCCGACGCGGCCCAACAAGCGTCCGCCCACGCCGGCGGCGCCCCGGCCCAGACGCAGCGCGCCCCGTCCCAGGCTGGCCGCATTGCGCCCGATGCTGCCGGCCGCGCTGCGACCCAGGCTGAGCGCGCCCCGTCCCAAGCCGGCGGCGCCGCGACCGAGGCGGCCAAGGCCGCCGGCCGTGGCACGGGCCGCCCTCATGGCGCTGCGGCCGATGCCGCCAAACACCCGACCGCCCAAACCGAGCGCGCGCCGGCCCAGCGCCGCCACGCCGCGCCCCATGCGGCCGAGCCGGACGGCGGCGCGCCGGCGCATGCGGCGCAAGCCGCCCGTACGCCGCTTCTTCTTATTGCCCTGGCGCTCGCCGTCGCCGTCCTCCGGGCCGGACGCGTCGGCGCCATCGCCGCCATCGCCGCCGTCGCCATCACCGCCGCCACAGCACTTCCCGACCGGCCAGTTGGTCACGTAGACGCGCTGCACGCCGCCGCTCTTTGCCGCCTCGTCTTCGCCGGCGCCGGCCGCGCCGGCCGCCTTCTTCTTCCGGCCGAAGATGCCGCCGAGCAGAACCTCGCCGGTGCCGCGCGCCATGTCGACGCCGCTTTTTGCCAGCTTGTAGGCGGCGAGCGCGCCCACCACGCCCACCAGTCCCGCCGTCACGTTGGGCCAGGCCTTGGCCAGCTCGGCGGCGCCGTTGCTCAGGTCGGTCAGCACCACGGCCACCTTGTCGCTGTAGGGCCGCAGCGCGTCGCCGACGTTGATGAGCAGCTGGCCCGAGGCGGCGTCCAAGGCGCCCCACTTGTTCTTGGAGCTGCTGCGCGCGTCGCCAAAGTCCTTGTCGAGATGCTCCTCGACCGGCTGTGCCGCGGCGGCCGGCGCCACCTTGTCCAGCTGCGCCCGGGCGCGCGCCAGCGAGGCCGCCGTGTCGACCGACACGGCCTGGCCGGTCTTCTTGTCCTTGCCGCGCGCCTGCTCGCGCAGCTTCACCAGTTGTTCCTTGACCTCCCTGGCCGCCGCCTCGGGCGAGTCGGCCGTCTTCAGGCTGCGCTCCAGCATGGACGCCAGCCGCTGCGGCGCCGCCTGGCCGTGCACGCCCAGCTTGTTCATCTCGGCCAGCAGGGCCGGCATGGTCTTGGCCAGCGCGCCCAGGTCGACCTTGTTGCGCTGGCCCATGTCGACGATGCCGTTGAGCGCCTGGCGCATCTCGGCCGGCGAGTTGATGTTGGCCTGCTGCGCCAGCGCGCCCATCAACTTGGCGCTGTCGTCCATCGACACGCCCTGGCCCACCGCGAAGCGCGTCAACAGCGGCGCCATGTCCAGTGCCTGCTTGCCATCGAGGTGGGGGTTGATCATCTTGCCGACCGCGCCGGCCAGCTCGTTGCTGTTGACGCCGGCCTGGCGCGCCTCCAGCGCCAGCCGCGCCGCCACGCGCGCCTCGCCGGCCGCGCCGCTGGCGCCGGCCTCGTTGGCGATCGCCCGCACCGACACCTGGTACTCGGCCGAGGCGTTCACCGCCCCCATCACCGCCTTGCCCAGGGTGGACAGCTCGCCCAGCGCCTCCTTGCCCTCCTTCATACTCGCGCCGATGCGCTCGTAGCCCTGCGCCTGCAAGCGCAGGCCCTTCACCTGGCGGTCCGCCTCGCCGGCCGTCTTGGCCAGCTGCTCGGCCGCCTTCTTGGCCTTGGCGCCGCGCGCCTCGGCGTCGCCGAAGACGCGGCCCAGGCCGAGCTTCAGCCCGTCCGCGACCAGCGCGGCCGCTTGTTCCGTATTGTTCGCCATATGCGTTCGCCTGTTCCTCTTGTGTGTGTCATCCAGGCGGCCGTGGCGGGCCGCCCGTCCCCTGCGGGATCAGGCCGGCTCCTCCAGCCACCACAACATGTCGTCCAGCGTCATCCGCTCTATCTCGGCGGGCTGGAAGCGGCACTCAAGCGCCAGCCGCCGCGCCAAGGTCCGCAGCTGCTCCAGGCTCAGCTGCAGGATCGGAAAGGAGGCGAAAATAGCCGTCCTGCACGCGGTTGTAGTCGCTCAACTTGAGCTGCTCCAGGTCGGCCGGCGCCACCTGCGCCAGGCTGGCGAACAGCGCCAGCTCGCGCTCCTCGACGTCGGACGGGTGCAGCTTCTGCGCGCCGCGCATGTCGCGCACGGTCGGCGCGCGCAGCTGCAGCTGGTTGGTCTTGACGCCGTTGAAGCTCTCCGGCCGCGACAGCGTGACGGTGACGATGTCGACGCCCTGGCGCAGCCAGGACGGGTTGTTGGTGTGTTCCATGTGGTCCTCGAATTGAAAATGGGTTCTGCGTGAGGCGCCGGCGGGCGGGCAAACCCCAGCGGCGCAAACCAGGGGTCTGACCCCGTACGGGGTCAGACCCCGGCTCCTCGCCGTTGGGGGTTGCTAGGCCGCTCCCGGCGCCTTTGCCTTACGACGCGACGCCGGCGCTTACACGCCCAGCGCGGCGCGCACCTTGGTCAGCTGGTCCTGGCCGTTGATGACGCGGATGCCGGCCACCGGATCGATCTCGATGACGGCCTTGCCGTCCACTTCCAGCTTGTAGTAGCTGCAGTTGACGTTGTACTTGGTCTCGGCCTTGTCGCCGGCCTTCCAGTCGCCCATGTCGACCTCCTGCAGCATGCCCTGGAAGGTGGCCACGGCGGCGACCACGGCGCCCTTCTGGTCCTTGAAGGCGCCACGGAACACGCCGTGGAAGGAGGACTGGTCGGCCAGGCCGAAGTAGGCCAGCACGTCCGGCGCCACGCCGGTCATCGAGAAGGCGGCGTCGAGCGCCTCCAGGCCCATGTCCATCTTGACCGGCGCGTCCATGCCGCCGGCACGGTAGTCCTCGGTCTTGACCTTCAGCTTGGGCAGGGTGAGTTGGGAGGCCACGCCGGCGTAGCTGTCGGCACCGACGAACAGGTTGAAGTTGTAGAGGGTTTGAGGAATCATGTGGTAAAGCTCCATTGTGGTGAGATTGATGTGTTGAGTGCTGGCGGCGCGGCCGCCCCGCTTAGTTGCCGATCGAGAGCACCTCGCCGACCCACTGGTTGGTGACCTCGACGCGGAAGTTCGGGTTCTCGGCCGGCGGCACGTCGGTGAAGCGGATGTTCCAGTACACCTTGCCCTGTTCGAGCTGGCTGCCGGTGTTCAGGTCCGGGTCCGGATAGACCTCGAAGTTGATGATGCAGCCGGCGTTGCGCAGGTCGCGCATGAAGGCGTTCAGGCCCTCGGTGACGTCCTTCACATAGGTCTTGGTGATGCCACGGTCGACCGCCCACTTGTGCGCGTACAGAATGGCGTCCATCACCATGTCGGTGGTGCGCACGCGGGTGACGAAGGCCCATTTCGGATCGGCCGACAGGGTGCGGTTGCCCCACAGGCGGAAGCCGCCGTCGCGGATGATGGTGGCGACGTTGGCCACGTTGAGCAGGTTGGCGCGGCAGGTGGCGTCGCCGTCGAGGAACTCGACCGGACGCTTGGTGCCGACCAGGCCGACGAACTCCTTGTTCGACGGCGAGACCCAGAAGCCGTACTCGTTGTCGGTCCAGGCGAACAGGCCGGCGGCGGCGGCCGAGGCCGGCGCGTCGACGGCGGCGTTGGCCACCGTGTCCCACACCTTGATGCCCGGGTCGACCATGTACAGGCGCTTGCTGCCGAAGTTGAGGGCGTAGGCCAGCGCGGCGTCGTCGGTGGTGTTGGGGCCGTCGATGATGCCGATGGCGCGCAGCTTGCCGGCGATGCCGTCGATGGCGGTGGCCACCGCCTGGGTGGCCGAGGCGCCGGGCGCCACCAGCAGGCGCGGTTGCAGGCCGAGCACCGACTTGGCGTCGAGCAGGGCCTGCAGGCCGGTGCGGGCGCCCTGGGCGCTGACGCCGCCGATCACGGCCGAGGTCTGCGCGGCGGCGTCGGCCACCTGGGCCACGCCAACCGCCGCCACCACGGCGCTGGTGCGGGCGTAGACGGCGCGCAGCGACTTGTAGATGTTGCTGGTCACGCCGAAGGCGGCGGCGGCCTCGCGCAGCGAGGTGATCTTGACCGGCGTGTTGGGCGCGGCCAGGCCGGCGCCCGGGGTATAGGTGTCGACCAGGCCGATCACCGAGCTGGACGGCGTGGCGATCGAGCGGGGGCCGGAATCGACCAGGGTGACGGTGACGCCGTGGAAAAAGGATGCTGCCATGGTGAATCTCCTAGAAAAAGAAAAACCCGCACGGGGCGGGTTGGGGGGTGCAACAAGGTGGTGTGGTGAAGACCCGCCTGACGATCTGCCGACGGCAGGCGTCCGACGCAGCCTCCGTTTAAGAAGCCAGAGGAATGAAGGCGACCTCGGATGGGGCGTGCAGCCTGACCTGCAAGTTGGTCAGCGTCTTACGCATCGGAACGCGCATCGGCGATGCCACGGACGTGTGGTTGTACGGGTTGGCCCCACGACCGGCGAAGTTGACGTTGGTGCCGTCGAATACCACATATTCGTTTCCTGAGGTGTTCTCGCCCCAGGGACTAATACCCGTGGTCGTCAAGCGGACGAAGAGACACGGCCCCGCCTGCACGCTAATCACATTCGACCAAATCGCACCATACGCCCACGTCGTTTTCTTGATTGAAGGCGCCGCGTATAGCGCGGCCATTGCAACGTCGGATGCATTGATGGCCGTCATCGCAATCGAGCTTGCCGCGCATGCCGTCAACGCGGTCAGGCTAGCAGCAATCGCCGTCATCGCGGCTTGGCTGGCCGCCAGTGCCGTCATCGCGGTTTGGCTGGCCAACACTGCCGTCATCGCGGCTTGGCTGGCCAACACCGCCGTCATCGCGATTTGGCTGGCCGCCACCGCCGTCATCGCGGTTTGACTGGCCGCCACCGCCGTCATCGCGATTTGGCTGGCCGCCATCGCCGTCATCGCGGTTTGACTGGCCACCACCGCCGTCATCGCGGTTTGGCTGGCCGCCACCGCCGTCATCGCGGTTTGGCTGGCCGCCATCGCCGTCATCGCGATTCGGCTGACCGCCACCGCCGTCATCGCGATTTGGCTGGCCAACACCACCGTCATCGCGGTTTGGCTGGCCAGCACCACCGTCATCGCTATTTGGCTGGCCGCCACCGCCGTCATCGCGGTCATGCTAACAGCAATCGCCGTCATCGCGGTTGGGCTGGCCGCCACTGCCGTCATCGCGGTTTGGTTGGCCGCCACCGCCGTCATCGCGGTTTGGTTGGCCGTCACCGCCGTCATCGCGGTTTGGCTGGCCACCACCGCCGTCATCGCGGTTTGGCTGGCCGCCACCGCCGTCATCGCGGTTTGGCTGGCCGCCATTACCGTCATCGCACTCTGGACGGATACCAATGCAGTCACCGCCGGTTGACTCGCCAACAACGAGCTGACTGCAGTTTGGTTTGATGCGATAGCCACCATCGCGATTTGGCTCGCCAACATGATCGCAAGTGCCGGCGGACCAGATAGCACCGTTGTGGCAGCGATTTGACTCGCCGCGATTGCAGTCATCGCAGTTTGGCTGCCAGCTGTCGCGGACATCACCGCTTGACTTGCCGCCATGGCCGTGATTGCGATTTGACTGGCGGCAACCGCCATCATCGCCACCGCGCTGGCAACAATCGCGTTGTAGGCGACGGGATAGCCGACCACCGCGCTCATCGCCCGTGCACTGCCGGCGATGGCCGCCATCGCCGCCGGGCTGCGCACGATCGCCGCCATGGCCTCGGCCGAATTGAGCACCAGGTTGAAGCTCTGGCCGTTGCTGATGTCGGACAGGTAGACGTCCAGCATGGCGCCGTTCATCAGCTCCAGCGGCGCCACCGCGTCCGGCACGATGGAGTCGAAGCGGTTGACCACGTCGTAGCTTTTCAGCAGCGCGGCCAAGGTGATCAGACTCGTGTTGTCGGCCGAGCTCAAATCGGCCTCCTTCATTTTTTGTTCGGCCTGCCTCAGGAAGTTGTTCCTGAATTCGGTCAGTGTGTTATTTGGCATAAATGCTCATCCCAATAGGCCCGCGTAGATCAACGCGGTGAGTGTGGATAATTGCGCCCGGGTAGTGGCGAACTCGTCTTTGCCGACCTTGGTCGCCAGCAGCTTCGTCACGTTGCCGATGTCGCCCTGGGCGCTCTTCAGCACGGTGACGATCTCCTGCACCGTGTCGAGGTTGACGTCGTCGCTGGCGACCAGGCCGCGCAGCGTGTAGACGGCGCCGTCGAGCGCCGTCAGCGCGGCGCGCAGCCGGGCCACGTCGTCGTCGAGCTGGTTGTCCGGGTGCGGCAGCGGCAGCTGCAGGTGGGGGGTGCTCTGGTTGATCATGGCCCGCCCTACAGCGCCATGGCGCGCAGGTTCTCCACCTCTGGCCGCGCCGCCGAGGTGCCCGACAACACCAGCTTGACCTTGACGCTGTCCTTGTTGACGCCGGCCAGCTCGTAGGTCAGCTCCTGCTTGTCCAGCGTCAGCGGGCGCGACGACAGGAACGGCACCTCGACGTCCTTGCCGTCGGCCGCCGCGCCCGGCAGGATCACCACCAGCTTGGCGCCGGATGGCAGCGCCGCGTCGACGATGACGCGCACGCGGCTGTTGGCGCCGGCCGGGAAGGCCACCGACACGTAGTCGGCGCTGGCCTGCACCGTGCCGGCCACCAGTTGGGTGCCCGGGTGCAGCACCGGCGACACCGCCGCCGTGCCGCTCAACTTGGCGCTGACGTTGATCTCGCCCGTCACCGGCACGCCCAGCCGCACCGGCTGGCCCTCGGCGACGTTGATCTTGGCGCCGCCCGGCAGCGCCAGCGTGTACTCGACGCGCGACTCGAAGGTCGGCGCCTCGGCCAGCGCCAACAGCAGCAGGTCGGTGGCGTTGCTGACGCTGACGTTGCCCAGGTTGACCGTGCTGCTGGTCTCGGAGAACACCGCCTTTTGCAGCTCGAAGCTCATGTCGCGGTCCTGGTGCGGCGTCCAGGTCGAGGCGTTCGACGAGGACAGCAGCACGCCCACCTGGTAGGGCTGGGCGGTGACGCGGCGCTGCGCGTTGTCGTCCCACATGCCGACCTCGGCGACGGCCAGCTGGGTCTTGTCGTCGTTGGTCATCACCACCAGCGCGTACTCGGTGTTGGCGTCGAGCCAGGCCGGCGCGGCGAACACGAACTGGGTCGGGCCGACGGTCTTGATGGCGGCGGCATCGAGCCGCGCCTCGGCGTAGATGGTGCGGTTCGGCACGCCGGCGGCGACGCCACGGATCTGCAGCAGCACCGGCGCGGCGCCCTTGACGGTGAACCACAGCTTGACGCCGCCCAGCGCCGTGGCCTGCGGCAGCGTGAAGGTCTGTGCCAGCGGATCGTAGAAGTTGGTGGTGATGCGCGTGACCATCTGGCGCACCTCGGTCACGCGCAGGCCCTGGCCGCTGAAGGTGGCGGCGCCGCGCGTGCCGCCGGCGCCGATGAACTCGACGTTCTTGGCGCCGGCCGGCACGTTGGCGGGAATCTGGAAGCGCCCGGAGAGCACGCCCTGGGCGTTGGCTTGAATAGTCATGTTGTGGCTCCTGTTAAGCGGTTGGGGTGACGACGATGCCGTCGAAGCTGACGCTGTCGAGCGCCTCGTTGGGGCCGAAGCCGGAGATCGAGAACAGCACCGGGATCTGCCGCAGCTTCTCCTGCACCTGCGACGAGGTCGACAGCAGGTTGTTGATGGTGCTGCTGCTGGTCTGCGTCAGCACGCCGCTGCCGGTGACGATGCGGGTGGTCAGCGGGCTGCTCCAGGTGGTGTCGACGTCGGTCCAGCGGTCGATGGCCGGGGTCAGCGCCACCGTCGCCGGCAGACCGTCGAAGGCGGCGTAGGGGTTGACCTTCATGGTGGTGGTGCGCATCGGCTGCGACAACACGGTCGCCAAGGTGAACTTCAGCGAGGCCGGCGCCGCCACGTCGCCGCCCGGCGCGTTCGGCGTCGCCGCCACCGGCAGCGTCAGCTTGCCGCCGACGATGGCGGCGCTTTGCTTGACGCCCTGGTCGCGCACGTCGTCGTTAAGGAATGGGTCGACGAAGATGCCCTTCTTCAGCGCCGTGTCGCGGTTGGCCGCGTCGCTCTTCAGCGTCTGCTGGGCGATCAAGGTGGCGAGGAAGTCCATCCGCGTGTTGATGTTGGCCAGGTCCTGCATCGGCACCACGCGCACGCCGTCGTTGAGCACCACCCGCGAGGCGCGCCAGCCCTGCTGCACGCTGGCCAGCGCCAGCAGCGCCTCCGGCACGGCCGGCGCGCGCGGGTTGGCGTCGGCCGCCACGCCCTTGATCCACACCAGGGCGCCGTCGGCGTCCAGGCACAGGCGGTCGATGCGCGGCAGCTTCTGCGTGTAGCTGACCAGCACCTGGGTGCCGGCCACGGCGCCGGTGACGCTGAAGCCGGTGTCGTCGACGGCGCTCGGCGTGACCGCCACGTTGCACTGGTAGATCACCTGGTAGGTGCTGTTGGTGGCCGGCTCGACGCCGCTGCCGCCCCAGTCGACGGCGCCGGCGCTGAGCTTGTAGCTGGCGCCGCCGCCGCTGCCGGCGACATAGGTGGTGCCGCCGACGAAGCCGTCGCCGTTGGCGTTGATGGTGCCGCCCTGGTTGACGGCGACGATCTGCACGATGGCCGTGTCGGGCAGGGTGTCGGCGCCGCCGGTGTAGCCGCCGCGCGTCATCGTCGCGCTCTTCTGCTGGGTCAGGTAGACCGAGGTCAGCGAGCCAAGCGGCGCGCGGTCGAGGGTGACGCGCTGCGCCGCCGGCCCGCTCGAGACGTGCGGCTCCTGCTCGATGTTGCGCAGGTCCGGCTTGGCCGGGTAGACCAGGCGGCGGCCGGTGGCCAGGTTGACGCCGAAGCCGTTGACGCGGGCGCGCCCCTCGGAGACGGTGTAGACCTGGGCGCCGTTGACGTCGGCGGCGGCGGCCACCTTCAGGCCGCCGACCACGTAGGAGCCGCCCGAGCTGTCGCGGTCGTAGCGGGCCAGGGCCTGGGTCACGCCGTCCAGGTTGGGCGGCGCCTCCTTGGCGCGCAGCACGCCGTCGTCGATCAGGTAGACCGGGTAGAACTCGCCGGACTGGCCGTCGCCGGCCGCGCCCCACACGGCCACCGTCTTCTGGCGCGCCGCGCCGGGCTCCTGGTGGCCGCGCGTGCCGGCCGCCGGGTTGCGCAGCCCGGGCGCCTCCAGCTCGGTGACCACGCTGTCCTTCAGGTAGACGCCGATGGTGGCGCTGCCGACCGTGGCAACCTTCAGCTCGCGCGCGGCCAGGCCGCGCACGGCGCCGCGGATGTAGATGGCGCCGGCCTCGCAGCTCGACGCGCCGCTGTCCGGGTCGATGCGCACGCGGGCGTCGCGGATCACGTCGCCGTCCTTGAACAGGGCGTCGCTGACGCCCTGCAGACGGGCCGTGGCGGCCGACTGGATCTCGTTGAGTTCGGCCGACTGCAACACGCGGTCGGCGCGGAACAGAATCTGCTCGTGGTTGTCGGCGGCGTTGAAGCGGTTGTAATACTGTTCGATCATGATAAGGGTCCCGTTCAGAAAGGCAGTACGTATTCGAAGGTCTGGCGGATGGAGGGGCTGCGCGTGGTCTTGTCGAAGCGCTCCAGCGCGTACAGCTTGCCGGGGCTGAGCAGGTCGGCCGCGACGAAGTAGCGCTGGCCTGGCGGCAGCTCCGGCTTGACCACCGTGCCGAGGAAGATGCCGACCTCGCGCAGCTGGGCCGCCGGGGCGTCGAGGAAGTCGAACACGAAGCGCACCAGCAGCCACTTGGTCGGCGTCTCGCTGAAGGTGTAGCGGCCGCTGACCACCGACACCTCGCCGGCCGGGTCCGGCGCGACGAAGCGCGCCTCGGTGGCGACGCGGCGGCCCACCTCGGCCACCAGCGCGGCGGCGTTCTTCGGCTCGGGCGCCGTGCCGCCGTTGTCCCAGGCCGGGTCGCCCGAACCCCAGGCCAGGTGGATCGGGCGGGACTTCACCGCCTCGGCCAGCGCCGCGCGGCCGTCGTCTTGTAAAACTGCCATATCAAGCTCCATTGTGAAAAGTGATGGTCGAAGGAATCGTGACGCGCCAGCGGCGCGCACTCCAGTTGCCGCTCCAGCCGGCGGCCCTGGTCGGCGTCTCATAAACGCCGGCCGTGCCGCTGAAGAGGGCGTGGCGCGCCAGCCGGTCGAAACCGGCCAGCGGCAGTTGCAATGCCGGCGCCAGGGCCGCCCGCGCGTCGATGTCGAAGCGGTCGATGACGATGCGGCGCAGGCCCAGGTCGTGGCTGTCGAGCCGTTCGCCGTCGAGCACGAAGCTGCGCTCCACCACCGTCATGCCGCCGCCGAGCTGGCCGTTGATGTCGTCCAGCGCGCTCTCGTCGCCGTCCAGCAGAAGCTGCGACAGCGCCAGCGTGCGGTGCGCCGTCAGCGTGGCCGGCGTGGCCGCCGTGTCGGCCGTGGTGCCGGTGACCAGCTGGCCCATGATGAAGCGGCCGTCGGCGATCAACTCGCTGTCGAGCAGCCAGGTGTCGAGCATCATGCGGTCGTCGTAGGGCACGATGGCCGACAGCGTGTCGGTGCGGGCGTGGCCGGGCACCCCGCCCGGCGGCTCGGCCAGGCCGGCGCGGCGCGCCGCGAACGACAGCTTGACGCCGTCGACCAGCACGCCGGAGTCGTCGTCGAGCAGGGCGTCGTCGAGGCGGCCGCCGTCCAGCCGCAGCGGGCGCAGGTCGTAGCCGTGGTACATGCGGTACAAGCGGGCGTGGGCCGGCAGCGAGGCGCGCACCAGCTGCGCCACCGCGTCGACGCGCAGCTGGGCGTAGGCGTCGCCGGGGTCGATCTGCAGCCACGGCCCCTCCTCCTCCAGCGTGGCCCGGTAGCCCAGCCAGGACAAGGCCCGCTTGACCGAGGCGGCCGTGCCGCGCTGGCGCAGCCACGGCAGGCCGGCCTCGATCAGCGCCGCCGTGCTGTCGAAATAGGGCGCGAACTCGGCCAGCTGCCACTCGGCCGCCAGCCACGGCGCCAGCGCGCCGGAACTTGCCTGCGGCCGGCGCAGCCCGGCCGGCACGTCGGCCAGCGCGTCGAGCGCGGCGCGCGGCGCCGCCCGCGCCAGCGCCCGTTCCAGCGTGGTGGCGTTGGGCGGCAACAGCCGGGCGCTATCGGCCAGCGCTACCATGCGACACCGCCGTCGTCGATGCGGATGCTGCCGGCCACCGCGTACTCGTGCGGCGCCACCGTGATGCCGGCGCCGTGCAGCTCGATACGCGAGACGCCGGCCACGTGCAGGCGTCCGGCCAGCCAGGAGCCGGACACGTCGCGCCCCAGGCGGGCGTAGTCGGCGATCTGCGCCGGCAGCGCAGCCTGCAGCTGCGCCGCCAGATCCAGCGGCGCGCTGGCCTCGCGGTAGACGGTGGCGGCCACGTCGAGCGGGCGGGCCTGGGCCAGCGCGATCGACAGCGGGATGCCGAGCGGCTTGGCGTCGTCCGCCGCGAAGGCCGCCTGCACCGCCGCCAGCACCGCCGCGCCGTCGGCGCCGTCCTGCGGCCACAGCGCCAGCGCCACGCTGCCCGGCGGCGCCGCCATCATGCCGGCGTCGTGCACCAGCGGGCTGGCCGACAGCGCCGCCAGGCGGTACTGCTCCGGCGTGCCGTTGCCGGCCAGCGCGGCGGTGCGCAGCTGGGTGCGCAGGCGCAGCCGCTCGTCGCTCTCCTCAGCCAGGCGGCGCACGTTGTAGAAGGCGGCGGCGTGGTCCAGGTCGGCGCCCTCGGCGAAGGCCAGCAGGCTGGCGCGCGCCGCGTCGTTGATGCGGGCGCGGATCTGCAGCTCGCGGTAGGCCGCCAGCTGCAGCAGCTTGACCACCGGGTCCGATTCGAGCGCGGCGTTCCAGCCATCGCCCATCTGGCCGCGAAAGGCCGCCAGCATGTCCTGGTAGATCTGCTCGAAGTCGAGCGGCTCCACCATGTCCGGCGGCGCCAGCTGGCTCAGGTCTATGGTGCTCATGTCTTCACCTCCAATATCATCGCCTCGCCCAGGTAGTCGCCGCTCAGGCGCAGCGCCACGCTGCCGTCGAGCACCGACTCGACCGCCACCGCCCGCAGCTTCAGGCGCGGTTCCCAGCGCCCCAGGGCGCGCGCCACCTCGGCCTGCAGCGAGGACTTCCAGCCCGGCGTGACGGGCAAGTCGACCATGCGCGGCAGGGTCGAGCCGTAGTCCGGCCGCTCGCGCCGGCTGCCCAGCGGCGTGGTCAAAATATCGCGCACGCTTTGCAGCAGGTGCGCGCTCCCAGTGATCGGCTGGCCGGTGTGCCGATCCATGCCGACGAGCGCCATGGCTATGCCGCCGCGCGCACGACCGGCACCCGCTCGAACTCGGCGTGCTGGTCGAGGTGGGCGATCAGGCCGGCGCTGGCCGCCGTCAGGTGGCCGTTGTGGACGCGGTGCTGGGTGCCGTCCGGCAGGAAGATGCTGCGGCTCTGGAAGGCGATGTCGCGGAACACGACGGGGATCTTGTTGCTGGCTCTTGCCATGGTTGACTCCTTAAAAAAAATGCCCGCGTCGGCGGGCATGTTGGGGGGGGGAATACTGGTCGCGCGTGTCGGCGGATTACCCGCCGGCGCAATTTAGGGTCAGACCCTAGGGTCTGACCCTGGGCTCCGCCGCCGGGACTTCGCCCGTGGTCGGCTGCTCGGGCCGCCGACACGATTCGGCTCAATCAATGCTTGTGGTGGTTACTGTTGCCACCCGAGTCCATCACCGCGCCGGCGGCGTCGACGTTGCCGTCCACGCCCAGGTTGCCCTTGACGCTGACGCCGCCCTCCACGCTCACCCTGCCCTTGAAGGTGGTCGAGGCGCAGTCCACCACCAAGGCCGGGCATTGCAGCGTGACCTGGCCGCCGGAGACGATGCTGACCGTCTCGGCGTTGTCGACGCTGACCTTCTTGCTGCCGCTGACCTGCAGCGCGCCGGCCTCCCAGTCGTACTCGATCAGGCAGCCGTCGGGCATGCGCCAGCTGAGCACCCTGGCGCGCCGCTCGCCGGCCTGGCCGTGCGGCTCGGAGTAGAAGCCGGGCAGGATGAAACCGGCCGCCGGCTCGCCGGACGGCGCGATGAGCAGCGCCTGCTCGCCCACCGACGGCGCGCGCCAGTGGCGCACCTGCCCCGCCGCCAACGAGTGCCAGGGCAGCAGCGCCGAGGTCCACTGGCCGACGCGGATGCGGCAGCGCGCCGCCGCGTGGTCGACCTCGGCGATGCTGCCGGCCTGGATCAGCGCCGCCAGGCGGCGGTCCAACTCGACTATCGGATAGTCCATCGCCGCCTCCTACAGGTTGGGGGGGACGTCGCCGGCCGGCCAGTAGCGGGCCTTCTTGCCGATGCCCGTTTCCGGGTCCAGGCCCAGCATCAGCTGGGTGTTCGTGCTGTCCGGGTAGGGCCAGATCGGCGCGCCCAGTTCGAACTCGTGGCTCCACTCCAGCTGCCATTCGAGGCGGCCGGCGGCGGCCGTGGCGCCGGCGCCGGCCTGCAGCCATTGCGCCATGCCGACCGGCAGGCCCCAGTTCTGGTGCTTGAGCACCAGCACCAGCCGCGCCGCCAGTTCGCGCAGCGCCAGCGCCGCCTTGGCGCCGGCCGCGTCGACGATCAGGCGGGCGACGAAGCGGCCGACCATGCCGGTCTCGCCGGTGCCAGGATCGCGCCCCGGGCGCAGTTCGGCCAGCTCGACCAGCAGCGCCGGCAGCGCCAGCGCCGCCTCGGACGGCGGGTAGTGCAGCACCGTCGGCACGCCGGCCAGGCGCGCCGCCAGGCCGCTGCGGATCGCCTCGTGCAGTTGTTCTATCGATTCAAGCTTGTCGCTCATCTTGCGTCCTCTATCACGATGAAACCCAACGGCGTCGATCGGGGTCGGACCCTGCGGGTCCGACCCCGGCCTTTGCTTTGGGGTGAAAAAAAACCCGCCGGGCTGCGCGGCCGGGCGGGTTGTGGGGAAATCGTCTGTTTTCCGCAGAAACGACAAAGCCCGCTTGGGCGGGCTTCGGTTGCTATTACTGCGAGAATGACTAAACTTTATACCCTCTGTAACACCTTGTCAACCACTATTTTCGACAAACTATAAAAAAATTTCCCCGACCACGCCCTGCTCGCGCAAATACGGCTCCAGCCGGTCCAGCGCCACCAGCTCCAGCTCGTGCAGGCGCTGCTTGATCTTCTCGAAGCCGCGCGCATACGTCATATGGTTGCCGCCGAAGGACTTGGCCAGCTCGCGGAAGCTGATCTCGATCCTCTTGTGGTTGGCGTACAGCTTGCCGACCATGCAGTCCAGCGCGAACGGCTGGATGGCCGGGAAGGACGGCGCCATCCAGTCCGACAAGCCCTTGATCGCGGCGATGCGCTCGGCCGAGAAGGCGTAGCGGCGCACGCCGGCGGCGTCCTCCACGTCGGTGTGGCCGTACTTCGCCTGCAAGGCCCACATCTCGGTGCGCGGCAGCTTGTGCGCCACGGCGTGGACGATCAGCGCGCACTGGGCGCGCACCTCCAACGGGCTGAGCCCGGCGAAGTTGACCCGCTTCGACGCGCTGCCGCGCAGCTGCTCGAGCCACTCGCGCTGCGGCTCGGCCAGGCTGCCGGCCGCCTCCATGATGCGCATCAGCGCCTTGCGCAGCGGCGCGTCCTGCTGCGCGTCCTGCGCCATGATCATGTAGGCCACGTGCACCGCCTGCCCGGCGCTGCTGAAGATCGCGTCCCGATACTCCTGTTCTTTGATGATTCCCGCCGCCGTTGCCGCCATCGCCATCGTTTTCATGTTTCCCATGTCCCTACCCGCCTTTCGCTGTGTTCCTGCCACTGTAAAACTTGCCATTTCACACAATATATACGAGAATGAATACAGGATCAATACGCAAATGGATAGAAATTCACTGCAAACTATACGCGGATGTATAATTCATTATGGATATTTCAAGCAGACTGGACGCGGCCATGAAACAGGCCGGCTTCGAATCGCAGAGCGCGTTGTCGCGCGCCTCCGGCGTGCCGCAGCCGACCATCAACCGCATACTCAAGGGGGTCGGCAAGCGCGGTCCGGAGGCCCACACGCTGGTGCAGTTGGCGGCCGCCTGCAACGTCGCCTTCGACTGGCTGCACGAGGGCATAGCACCGCGCGCGCGCGCCACGTCCGGCCAGCCCGCCACGGCGCCGTCCGCCTTCCTGCCGGTGGTGGTGGCGCAGGAGGACGACGCCCGCTTCTACCAGATCCAGAAGGTCAAGCTGCGCCTGTCGGCCGGCATCAGCGGCTTCAGCGTCGAGCCGGAGACGCACGACGGCAGCATGTTCAGCGTGCCGCGCAACTGGGCCGACCGCAACGGCTTCATTCCCGAACGCCTGATCGGCATCAAGGTGCGCGGCGAGAGCATGGAACCGTCGCTGTACGAGGACGACCTGGTGATCATCAACACCGCCGACGCCAAGCCGGTCGACGGCGCCGTGTTCGCCGTCAACTACGAGGGCGAGCCGGTGGTCAAGCGCCTGTCGCGCGACGCCGGCGAATGGTGGCTGACCTCGGACAACCCGGACCAGCGCAAATACCACCGCAAGGTCTGCCGTGGCAACGACTGCATCATCATCGGCCGCATCGTGCGCAAGGAAAGCGACCGCATCTAGGGCGGCCGGCGCCGCCTACCCGGCGTCGCCCCTGGCGCCGGCGCCGAGCGCGTCGAGCACGGTGAGCGACTCGGCCTCCGGAAAACAGGCCTTGAAGTGGCCGACGTCGACCGGATGGGTCTCGATCCAGGCCTGGGCCTGGGCGCGGCGTGCGGCGGTGGGCAGGCGGAACAGGAAAACGCCCAGCCAAACCGGCGCCGTCGTGGTGTCTGTCATTGCGCCGCCTCCTGTCGGTGTGTCTTTTCACTGTACGTCAAAAATGTGTGGGTTACAACAATTCGCACGGTCTTGGGCCGGCCCGCAACAACAGCGCGATGGCGTCGGCCGTCATCGGCCGGCCGAACAGGAAGCCCTGCCCCTCGTCGCAGTCGTGGTGGCGCAGGAAGGCGCACTGCGCGGCCGTCTCCACGCCCTCGGCGATGACCCGCTTGCGCAGGCTCTTGCCCATGCCGATGACGGCGCTGACGATGGTGGCGTCGGCCGCGCTGGCGCCGATCTGGCTGACGAAGGACTGGTCGATCTTCAGCGTGTGGATGGGGAACTGGCTCAGGTAGCTCAGGCTGGAATAGCCGGTGCCGAAGTCGTCGATCGCCAGCTTGACGCCGAGCTCGGCGACGGCCTGCAGCACGCCGCCGGAAACGCTGGCGTCCCGCATCAGCACCCCCTCGGTGAGCTCGATCTCCAGGCGACCCGGCGCCAGCCCTGTCTCGGCCAGGGTGCTGCGCAGATGCTCGACGAAGTCGCTGGCGCCGAACTCGAGCGGCGATGCGTTGACCGCCATCGTCATCGGCGGCCAGCCGGCCAGGTGCCAGTCCTGCGCCTGCCAGCAGGCCTGGCGCAGCACCCAGCGGCCGAGCGGCAGGATCAGGCCGCACTCCTCGGCGATCGGGACGAACTCGGCCGGCGCCAGCAGGCCGCGCTGCGGGTGCTGCCAGCGCACCAGCGCCTCGACGCCCACCACCGTGCCGCTGGCCAGGTCGATCTTCGGCTGGTAGTGCAACACGAACTCCTGGCGCGCCAGCGCCAGGCGCAGGCTGGCCTCGGTCGACTGGCGCAGCACGGCGCGCGTGTTCATCGCCGGCTCGAAGAAGCAGTAGGTGTTGCGGCCGTTTTCCTTGGCGTGGTACATGGCGGTGTCGGCGTGGCGGATCAGGCTGTCGGCGTCGGCGCCGTCGTCGGGATAGATGCCGATGCCGATGCTCACGCCGACATGCAGCGCGTGGTGCTCGACCAAGTGGGGGGCGGCCATCGCCAGCAGGATCTTCTGGGCGAACAGGCCGGCGTCGTCGGCCTGTTCGATCTCGGGGAACATCAGCACAAACTCGTCGCCGCCCTGCCTGCTGACGGTGTCGGAGCGCCGCACAAAGCCGACCAAGCGGCGCGCCACCAGTTGCAGCAGCAGGTCGCCGACACCGTGGCCGAGCGAGTCGTTGATGGTCTTGAAGCGGTCCAGGTCGAGGAACATCACGGCCAGCCGGCGCCGGCCGCGGCCGGCCAGCTCGATGGCCTGGCGCAGGCGGTCGCGCAGCAGCACCCGGTTGGGCAGGCCGGTCAGGGCGTCGTGGTGGGTCTGGTGCAGCAGCGCGTTGCGCGCCTGCTGCACCTGCTCGGTCAGGGTGACCGCCTCCATCGAGGCGATCACCAGGTTGGCGTTGGCCTGCTGCAGCATGGCGATCTGCGCGGCGGACAGGGCGGAGTGGCGGCGCGCCGGACGGGAGCCGCGCGCGTGCGCGTCGGCGGCGCGCTCGCGCTCAAGCACCTGGCGCTCGCGCGCCAGCAGCAGCAGCTCGCGGCCGCGCCAGGGCGGCGTGGCGTCGGCCGGCGCCGACTCGGCCGTCTGCGCCTGCGCCTGCGCCTGCGCCGGCGCGGCCGGCGGCCGGCGGCTGCGGCGTCGATGCGTCACGCCCGGACCGCCGCTCGGTGCTGCGCGGCGCTGCCGCTGTGCTGTGTTGGTGTGCGCATCATGGTTCTCCCTGGGTGGAGCCGAAGTCGGCCATCGCTACACAATGCGGCAGTTTGCCGCTTCCTTCTGTGGGCCAGCAGACGCAGCCCTGCGCCGCGCGGCGGCGCCGCCACATGGCGCCGGCCTCTGTGCGCTGCCACACGGTGAGCGCGGCGGCGGCCGCGTAGCATGGTTCGACGGCGCCCTGCGGCCGTCCGCCCCCCCGCCACCCGCGCCACCACCGGAACCCGCCATGAGGAAGCCACCATGAAACCGACAATCCACTTGCCGCCGGCCCCGCCGCCCGGCGCCGCCGGCACCACCCACGTCCTCGTGCTCGAGCTGGGCGACTGCGGGCCCGGGCGGCCTTCCTACGCCACGGCCCGCTTCACCGTCGTCGCGGCCGCGCCGGCCAGCGTTACGCCGCCGGCGCCGGCGCCGCGCCGCCGCGGCGCTTGACGGCCTGGCCGCCGCTCAGCACGCCTTGTCGTCGCGCACCGGGTGGCCCGACAACACGCCCTGGTACTCGCTCAGCGCGGCGCCGATGTTGATCCGGTCGGCGCCGATGTCGAAGAAACGGATGTCCTTGCTGTGCGCGCTGCCGCGCATCTTGACCACCGACAGCACGCGGCGGAACTGGCCGTCGAGCTCGACGTAGCGCTGCATGACGATGCCGTCGGCCAGGAAGGCGTTGCCGTAGGAGCTGAAGCGCAGCATGTCGTAGCGGTCCTCCAGCTCGGCCGTCATCAGCACCGTCACGCCCATGCCGGTGAGCACGGCGATCATCCGGTACAAGGACTCGCGGAAATCCTCGCGGAACACCGCCGCCAGCGCCAGCTCGAAGCCCGACAGCGAGTCGATCACCACCCGCTTGGCGCCCATCCGCTCGATCATCGCCACCAGGTCGTGCAAAATCTCGTCGAGCGACAGGTCGAGCGTGCGCGTGTCGATGACGCCGACCTTGCCGCTGGCCACCATGCCCTTGAGCTGGTAGCTGAGCATCTGGTTCGGGCTCTTCTCGAAGGCGGCGATGACGCCGGCCTCGCCGGCCCGCACGCCCTCGGCCAGGAACTGGGTGGCCAGCACCGTCTTGCCCGAGCCGGACGGGCCCACCACCAACAGCGAGTAGCCGGCCGGCAGGCCGCCGCCCATCATCGCGTCGAGCTCGGCCACGCCCATCGACAGGCGCTGGCCGCCGTCGATGACGACGCCGCCCGTCGCGCTCTGCCGCACCACCGCGCGCGGGAACACCTCGACGCCGTCGTCGTTGATGCGGAAGGTGTGCACGCCCAGCCTCTGCGACTGGCCGCGCATCTTGACCACCTGGATCTTGCGCACCAGGGCGTCGCGGTGGACCAGTTGCGACATCCAGATGATGCCGTCGGCCACCGTGAAGACGGGGCTGGACTCGGCCTCCGGCGCCAGGTACTCGCCGATCAGGAAGGTGGTGGCCAGCCAGCTGGTCATCTGCATGCCCAGGTGTTGGACGAAGCGCTGCAGGCCCTGGGCGCCGTCCTCGTGGTCGCGGGCCGACTGCACCACCGAGCGGAACGAGTCGACGAACACCAGGCTGGGGGCGAAGGCGGCCACCTCGTCGGCGATGCGCTCGAGTACGCGGTCGAAGTCGCCTTCGAGCAGGTCGGCGGCCAGGTTGACGAACTTGATCGACTGGTTCAGCTTGTCGATGTCGAAGAAGGGGAACTGCTGCTGGTAGCGCAGCATCTTCAGCGGCGGCTCGCCCAGCACGGTGAAGAACAGCGCGCGCCGCTGCGGGTTGGCCAGGGCGAACATGATCTGGTGCGCCATCGTCGTCTTGCCGCTGCCCGGCGTGCCGGCCAGCAGGTTGAAGGAGAACTCGGGGATGCCGCCGCCGAGCAGGTCGTCGAGTCCCGGCACCCCGGTGGGCAGGCGTTGGATGTTTACTTTGCTACTCATGGTTGCGGTTCCTTGCCAGCAGTATTCACAGCGTCGTCACCCCAGGCCGCACGAAGAATGCTGGTCATCAAGAGCTCGCCGATCAACAAGATCAGTGTGTCGGTAAAAAAAATCAGCAGGGCGCTACAGGCCTCGCCGGCTTGCTGCGCGTCCTGCTGCGCCAGGCTGTCGCGCAGGGCGGAAAAGTCGCGCCCGGCGCTCGGCGCCAGCCACGGCCGGGTCTGCCGCGCCAGGTGGGCGCTGCGGTTGTAGAGCGAGTCGAAGCCGCCCTGGCCGATGATGGCGCTGAGCTGCGCCGCCAGGCCCTGCCACAGCGCCACGCAGGCGTCGAGCGGCGCGGCGGCCGGGCGGCCGACCAGGCGTTCGATCATGCGGTGCCGCTGTTCCTCGTTAGTAGCCATAGATTTACTTGTGTGTGCAGTACGACGTCGCCGCGGCGCGCCCGGATTGGCGGCATCGTACAGGAAAACCCGGGCCTGGCGCCAACCCGCCGCCGGAAAAACCGCGCCGGCTCACCGCGCGTACCCCGCGATCAGCTCCGCCAGCATGGCGAAGTCGACCGGCTTGATCAGATAGTGCTCGTAGCCGGCGGCCAGCGCGCGCGCCCGGTCCTGCGGCTGGCTGTAGCCGGTGGTGGCGACGAAGTGCGGCGCGGCGCCGGCGGCGATGGCGCGGCGCGCCACCTCGAAGCCGTCCAGGCCGGGCAGGCCGATGTCGCACAGCACCAGGTCGTAGCGCCGCTCCTGCAGCGCGGCCAGGCCGCTGGCGCCGTCGAAGCGCTGGGTGACGGCATGGCCGGCCTGGGTCAGCAGCAGGCTCAGCGTGTCGCTGGCGTCGACGTTGTCCTCGACCAGCAGGATGCTCAGCGGCGCCACCGGCGGCGCCGCCGCCACGACGGGCGCGGCGACAGCGGCCGGCGCCGGCGCCAGCGGCAGCTCGACGATGAACTCGCTGCCCAGGCCGATGCCCTCGCTGCGCACGCGCACCGCGCCGCCGTGCATCTCGACCAGGGTGCGCACCAGCGCCAGGCCGATGCCCAGCCCGCCCTGGGCCCGCTCGAGCGAGCGGAAACCCTGGGTGAACAGGTCGAAGACGAACGGTTGCAGCGCGGCGCTGATGCCGACCCCGTTGTCCTTGACCGCCACCTCGAGCCGGCCGCCCAGGCGGCCGGCCTGCAGCTCGATGGCGCTACCCTCGGGCGAGAACTTGGAGGCGTTCAAAATCAGGTTGGAGAACACCTGGGCCAGCCGGACGGCGTCGCCGTCGAGCCAGGCGTCGGCCGGCGCGCCGGCGCGCCGCAGCACTTGCTGGCGCTGCGCCAGCATCGGCTGGCAGGTCTCGACGGCGCTGTCGAGCACGTCGGCCAGGCTGACCGGGCCGCGCTGCAGCGTCACCTTGCCGCTTTGGATGCGCGAGGCGTCGAGCAGGTCGTCGACCAGGCGCACCATGTGCTTGAGCTGGCGCGCCAGCACCGCGTGCAGGCGGGGCAGCTCGGCGTGGGCGCCGGTCAGGCGGCCGAGCAGCTCGTTGGCCATGGCCATCGGCTGCAGCGGGTTGCGCAGCTCGTGCGCCAGCATCGACAGGAACTCGGTCTGGCGCAGGCTGGCGCCCTCGGCCGCCGCCTGCAGGTCCTGCGCGCCGAAGGTGGCCCAGACCAGGTGCTGGTTGGCCTCGCGCAGTTGGTCGACGTGGCCCTCGAGGGCGCTGCGGCTGTCCTTCTCGGCCTGCAGGGACTCGACCTGCACCAGCAGCTGGCCGATCAGCACGCGCAGCTGCTCGACCTCGCCGGCGTGCGCCGCCTGTAGCGCGGCCATGGCCGCCTGCTCAAACGGCGGCGTTGCGACGGCGCCGGGGGCTGGGGCGTCGGGTAGGGCCGGGGAAATCTCACTCATCGGACTGGACCATCACTTAGTAGATGCTAGCGGTCTTGCATGCGGCCTGCGGGCAGGAGGAATAACGCGGCTTACCTCATCACCAGAGCAGGAAAGCGCCCGCGACAAGGGGAAATCGCGATGTTTTTTCATCATCGCCGTCGGCAGGCGCACTGGTCTGTGTGCTGGCGCACATAGGATTCCGAAGCGCAATGATCGCTGCCGCACAGACCGGCCCTGGCGGCACAGCCCAAGCTGGCGGTGCAGAAGGAGATCGCCAGCATGAACACCATTCCCCCACCCGGCCGCAACACCTTGTTGGCCGCCATCCTGGCCGGCGCCGCCGAGCGGCTCGGCCCCCAGCTCGAGGCGGTGCAGCTGCGCCAGGGCGAGGTGCTGTGCCAGTCCGGCGCGCGGCTCAACCATGTCTACTTTCCCAGCGGCCTGATCATCTCGGTGCAGCACATCCTGGAGAACGGCAACACCTCCGAGCTGGCCAGCATCGGCACCGAGGGTCTGCTCGGCATCGCCAGCGTGATGGGCGGCGCCCACCCGCACAGCCGCGCCGTGGTGCAGGCCGGCGGCGACGCCTACCGCCTGCCGGCCGCCCTGCTGCGGCTGGAGTTCCACCGCCGGCCCGAGGTCATGCGCTTGCTGCTGCGCTACACGCAGTACCTGATGAGCCAGCTGGCGCAGATGGCCGTCTGCAACCGCCACCACTCGACCGAGCAGCGGCTCTGCCGCTGGCTGCTGCAGCGGCTCGACCACGGCCCGTGCAACGAGCTGCGGGTGACCCAGGAGGCGCTCGGCGCCGCGCTCGGCGTGCGCCGCGAAGGCGTCACCGACATCGCCGGCAGGCTGCAGGTACTGGGCGCGATCGAGCTCAGCCGTGGCCGTCTGATCGTGCTCGACCGCGCCGTGCTGGCGCGCCACGCCTGCGAATGCTACAGCGCGCTGCGCGACGACGCCCGCCTGCTGGCGCGCGACGAGGCGGCGGCGGCCGAGTGGCGGCCGCGCATCGGCGCCGCCAACCGCCGCGCCGACAGCCCCGACCGCCGCGCCGCCCGGCCGAGCCGCGCGGCGATCCCGCTGCTGCGCGTCGCGCCGGGGCCGGGCGCCGATCCGGCCGGGGCCGCCGACGCCGACGCGCTCGACGCGCTCGACGCGCTCGACGGCGCAGGCCGGCGGCGCGCCGCCCGCAACTGAGCGGGCCGGCCGCCGGGCGGCCGCGCCGCGCCGCGCTTGACCATGGCATGCCGGACGACGATACTACTCAGCAATTCGTGACAGCCCGCTCACGGAACCACTGAAAGCCGCCGCCCATGAAACTGTTGATCAAAACGCTGCTGAGCAGCGCCGTCGCCCTCGCCTTCACCCTGCCGGCCGCCGCCGCCGAGCAGCCCTGGGTGCTCAAGAGCAACCTCAACGCCAAGCTGCTGCTCGAGGAAAAAGCCAGGCTGGCGCCGGAACAAGCCAGCAGCCTGGGCGTCGACGGCTACGACGAGAAGATCAGCGACCTGTCGCGCGACAGCTTCGAGGACGAGAAGCGCGGCACGCAAACGGTGGTCGCCGAACTGAAAAAACGCCTGAAGGCCGAACCGGACGCGAAGATCCGCCAGGACCTGGAGATTTTGATCACCTCGGCCGAGGACGGCCTGCGCAGCAGCGCGCTGGAGCGCAAATACTTCCTGCCCTTCATCGACGCCACCGGCAGCATCTACGGCGTGGTGCACGACATGCTGGACCCGCGCATCCCGCTGGAGCGGCAGAAGGCGCTGCTGCTGCGGCTGGACAAATATGCCGGCCTGAGCAAAGGCTACCGCCCCTACACGGAACTGGCCCGCGAGCGCCTGCACGAGCGCCTGAAGGCCAACCCCAAGCTGCTCGGCCCGTTCAAGGGCGAGGTGGAGCAGGTCATCAACGACGGCCCGACCCTGGTCGCCGGCATCAAGTCGCTGCTGGAGAAGAGCCAGCTGAAGGGCTGGGAGAAGAGTTTCTCCGCGCTGGAACAACAGTTGACCGCCTACAACGCCACGCTCAAGGCCGAGGTGCTGCCGCGCGCCCGCGCCGACTCGCGCCTGCCGGCCGAGGTCTACGCCGACCGCCTGCGCCAGGTCGGCACCGACGTCGACCCGGAGCAGCTGATCTCCAAGGCGCTGGTGTCCTTCGCCGAGATCCGCAACCAGATGAACATCACCGGCGGCCTGATCGCCAAGGAACAGGGCCTGGCATCGGCCGACTACCGCGCCGTGCTGCGCGAACTGAAGAGCAAGCAGATCGCCAAGGAGGCGGTGATGCCGCTCTACGCCGACCGCCTGGGCCAGATCGAGGAGGTGATCCGCGCCCAGCGCATCGTCACCCTGCCCGAGCGCAAGGCGGTGATCCGCCTGGCCAGCGAGGCGGAGAACGCGCGCCAGCCGGCGCCGCACATGAGCCCGCCACGGCTGGTCGGCAACACCGGCGAGTACGGCGAGTTCGTGCTGACCACCGGCATGCCGCCCGACGCGAGCGGCAAGGCGCTGCGCTTCGACGACTTCACCCACCAGGCCGGCAGCTGGACGCTGACCGCCCACGAGGGCCGCCCCGGCCACGAGCTGCAGTTCGCCAAGATGATCGAGGCCGGCGTCTCGACGGCGCGCGCGGTGTTCGCCTTCAACAGCGTCAACGTCGAGGGCTGGGCGCTGTACGCCGAGGCCGAGATGCAACCCTACGAGCCGCTCGACGGCCAGTTCTTCGCCCTGCAGCACCGCATGCTGCGCGCCGCCCGCGCCTTCCTCGACCCGATGGTCAACCTGGGCCGCATCCCGGCGGCCGACGTCAAGTCCTTCCTGATGGACGAGGTCGGCCTGTCCGAGGGCATGGCGACGCAGGAGGTGCAGCGCTACACCTTCCGCGCGCCGGGCCAGGCGACCTCCTACTTCTACGGCTACCAGCGCTTGATGGAGACGCGCCAGGCGGCCCAGGTGGCGCTGCGCGGCAAGTTCGACCGCCAGGCCTTCAACGACTTCGTGCTGGCGCAGGGCCTGGTGCCGCCCAAGCTGCTGTACAAGGCGGTGATGGAGGAGTTCGTGCCGGCGCGGCTGAAGTAGGCCGGCCGCCGCGCCGGCACGACCGCGGCGCGGCGGATTTCCGTCGCCGGATCTATGCTAGAGTCGCAACGAACCAAGCCGTGACCGTCATCGACCTTGTGCGAAAGGAGATTCAACATGTCCAGCAACACCATTCGACTCCACCGCGTGCTGCGCGCGCCACCGGAGCGCGTCTACCGCGCCCTGCTCGACGCCGACGCCCTGGCCAAGTGGCTGCCGCCGCACGGCTTCACCTGCAAGGTCCACCACCTGGAGGCCAAGGTCGGCGGCACTTATAAGATGTCGTTCACCAACTTCACCAGCGGCAACAGCCACTCCTTCGGCGGCGCCTACCTGGAGCTGGTGCCGAACCAGCGCATCGTCCACACCGACCAGTTCGACGACCCCAATCTACCGGGGGAGATGCGGACCACCTTGACCCTGCGCGAAATCTTTTGCGGCACCGAGCTGAGCATCGTGCAGGAGGGCATCCCCGAGGTGATCCCGCCCGAGGCCTGCTACCTGGGCTGGCAGGAATCGCTGCTACTGCTGGCGCAACTGGTCGAGGCGGCGGTTTCCGACTAGGCTTCCCCATCCTGGCGACTGGATGGCGGACCGGGGCAGTGGCATGATTTTCATAATGGCAATAATACTTAAAGAGTATTTTTTCCTCCGTGAAATGCTAAAATCCGCCATCGCTATTCATCCGCCTTCCGATGTCCCTGACAGCAGATCAAATACTTGCGCTCGCACCCGACCCGGCATCGGCCAAGGCGGGGAGTGCCCAGTCGAGCCTGGCAAAATGGTCGGGTTTGGGCGGCCACGCGCAAGCCTTGTGGGGGCTGTGCCAAGGCAGCGGCAAGGAACCGTACAAGGCGCAGATCGAACTGGCCGGCCCCTCGTTCAAGTGCACCTGCCCCAGCCGCAAATTCCCCTGCAAGCATGGCCTTGGACTGTATCTGCTGTACGCGCGCGACGGCGCCGCCTTCGCCGATAGCGCCGCCCCCGCCTGGGTGAGCGACTGGCTGCAGAGCCGCGAACAACGCAGCGAGAAGAAGGCGGCGAAACTGGCCAACGCCGACACGGCGCAAACGGACGAGGACATCGCCGCCAAGGCCCAGCAGCAACTGAAGCGGCAGGAAAAACGCCAGGGCAATGTCGACGCCGGCCTGGCCGTGCTCGACACCTGGCTGGCCGACCTGGCCCGCGAAGGCCTGGCCGGTCTGCGCGCCAAACCGGCCAAGGACTGGGACGCGATGGCCGCGCGCCTGGTCGACACCCAGGCGCCCGGCTTGGCCGCCCGGCTGCGGCGCACCGGCATGCTGGTCTATGCTTCCAGCGCGGCCGGTTGGGAGCTGGAGGTCGCGCGCGAACTGGCACAGATCGCGCTGCTGAGCCACAGCTACCGCCGCCTGGCCACGCTGCCGCCGGCGCTGCAACACGACATCAAGACCGGCATAGGCTGGGTGCTCAACCAGGACGAGGTGCTGGCCGAGCCCGGCCTCGACGACCTGTGGCAGGTGTGCGGCACCCATACGCAGGACGAGCAAAGGGTCAGCCGCCGCAGCTGCTATTTGCGCGGCCGGGACAGCGCGCGCTGGGCCGTGCTGCAACAGTTTTCGGCCGGCGCCCAGGCGCTGCCGCCGCCCCTGCTGCTCGGCACCGGCCACAGGGGCACGCTGCATTTTTATCCGGGCGCCCTGCCCATGCGTGTCGCGTTCGGCGCCGACGTCCAGCTCGTGTCAACGCTGCCGGCGGCCCCGTCGGCGGCACCGTCGAGCATGGCCGCCCTGCTTGCCGAGTATGCCCGGGCCTTGGCCGTCAATCCCTTCATCGAGACCTACCCGATGCTGCTCGAACACGTCGTGCCGCAGCGCGCCGCCGGGCCGGCGACGCATTTCGTGTTGCGCGCGAGCGATGGCACGCAACTGCCGGTCGACAGCCAATTCCGCCACGCCTGGCAGCTGCACGCGCTGGCCGGCGCCGCGCCGGTGAGCGTGTTCGGCCTGTGGAACGGCTACGCCCTGCTGCCGCTGGCGGTCGGCGTCGACGGCCGCCTGCACGGACTAGACGGCGGGCAAGTCCCATGATGCTCGCGCCGACGCTACACAAAACACTGCTGGCCGGTCTGTCGCGCGCGCCGCTGGCGCCCGGCGCGGGCGCGCCCACGGCGCTGACCGGGCTGCTGGCCGCCGTGCCGGACGAGCTGCGGCTGTGGCATACCGTCGCCGCCAGCGACCTGTGGCAGCGCGCCGGCTACCTGCCGCCCGCGCCGGCCCCGTCCGCCCAGCCCGCCTGCCCGAGCGAGCCGACCTGCTCGCGGGCGGCGGAGCAAGTGCTGCTCTCCATCCTGCACGGCATCCATCCCGAGTTGCTCGGCAGTTGGCTGGCCCAGGCGCAGACCTTGAACCGCCAGCTGCCCCACAGCTGCCTGGTGCCCTTGCTCGACCTGGCGTCGCAAAAACCGCCCCTGCGCGCCGCCGTGGCGGCGCTGCTCGGCCGGCGTGGCCGTTGGCTGGCGGCCCAACAGCCGCGCTGGGCCGAGGTGGTCGGCGTCGACGTCGATGAGGATACCGATAGCGCCGGCGGCAGCGGCAGCGGCCCGGCTGGGGGCCAGGCCAACGACACGGTGGCCCGGCATTGGCAACTGGGCAACCTGGCCCAGCGCTGCGACGCCCTGCGGACGATGCGGCTGGCCGATCCCGAGGCCGCCCGGCTGGCGCTGGAGCAGGACTGGGCGCAGGAACCCGCCGAGCACCGCATGGCCCTGCTGCCCTGCCTCGCTGCCGGGCTGAACTTGCGCGACGAAGCCTTCCTCGAGCGCGCGCTCGACGACAAACGCAAGGATGTGCGCGGCACCGCGCAACATTTGCTGGCGACGCTGCCCGGCTCGCAATTGAGCGAGCGCTGCAAGTCGCGCCTGGCCGCCCTGTTCACGCTCGAACGCCGCAGCGGGCTGCGGGCGCGGCTCGGCGCCATGTTGAGCGGCAACACCGGCGAGCCCTTGCCGCAACTGCTGGTGCAACTGCCCGCCGCCTGCGACAAGGACATGCAGCGCGACGGCATCGGTGTCCTGGGCCGCGCCGGCATGGGCGAAAAAGCCGGCTGGCTGCTCGACCTGATGGCTTGCGTGCCGCCCGCGCATTGGAGCGACACTTGGCAGCTGACGCCCGACCAGGTCGTCGACGTGCTGGTGGCGCAGGAGTTCAACATGGCCCTGCTCACCGGCCTGGTGCACGCGGCCGGCCGCGCCGTCCAGACCACGCCGGACGCGACCGCCATCGACTGGTTCGTCACCCTCGTCAGCGGCAACGGCCTGGCCTGGAGCAAGCTGCAAATCCCCGCGCTGCTGCTGCCGGAGCTGCCCTGCCTGCCCGCGGCGGCGCAGGAGCGCGTGGTGCGGCGCTGGCTGGAGCAGGCGGCCAGCCAGCCGCTGGCCTATGTCCACGCCCTGGCCTGGGCCGAGCAAGGCGCCGACCAGTGCGCCAAGGTGCTGTCGCCCGAGATCTCGCGCGCGCTGCTGCGCCACGGCCAGCGCCAGATGGCGGCCGACGAGCAGCCCGACTACAGCTCGCGCGGCGATTTCGCCATCCTGGCCAAGGTGCTCGACTGCGCCGATCTGGCCTACGCGCGCAGCAACTGGCCGGGCGACGACTGGCCGCACTGGCCGCAATGGCGCCCCCTGGTCGACCATCTGATGGATACGCTGCACTTCCGCCACACAATGCACGCCAGTTTTTTGGAGAACGACGCATGAGCAATGCAAACAGCAGCAAGGTAATGCGGCAGCACGCCGAGCAACAGTACGCCCACGAACTGAACGCGCTCAAGGAGGTGGACCAGCGCCAGCGGCCGCCGAACTGGGAGCTGTCGCCGTGGGCGGTGGCCACCTACCTGCTCGGCGGCACGCTCGACAACGGCGTCGAGATCAGCCCCAAGTACATCGGCAAGCGGCGCCTCGTCGAGATCGCCGTGGCCACCCTGGCCACCGACCGCGCCCTGCTGCTGCTGGGCGTGCCCGGCACCGCCAAGTCCTGGGTGTCGGAGCACCTGGCCGCCGCCATCAGCGGCAACTCCACGCTGGTGGTGCAGGGCACCGCCGGCACCGCCGAGGAAACCATCCGCTACGGCTGGAACTACGCCCAGTTGCTGGCCAAGGGGCCGAGCATGGAGGCGGTGGTGCCCAGCCCGGTGATGCGCGCCATGCGCAGCGGCAAACTGGCGCGCATCGAGGAGTTGACGCGCATTCCGGCCGAGGTGCAGGACAGCTTCATCAGCCTGCTGTCAGAGAAGATGCTGCCGATTCCCGAGTTGGACGACTACGTGCAGGCGGCCAAGGGCTTCAACATCATCGCCACGGCCAACGACCGCGACCGTGGCGTCAACGAGCTGTCGAGCGCGCTCAAGCGCCGCTTCAACACCGTGGTGCTGCCGCTGCCCGACAGCGCCGACGAGGAGGTGAGCATCGTCGAGACCCGCGTCGCCAGCCTGGGCCGCGCGCTCGAGCTGCCGATCGAAAAGCCGGCCCTGCAGGAGATCCGCCGCATCGTGACGATCTTCCGCGAGCTGCGCGCCGGCCAGACGGCCGACGGCAAGATCAAGCTCAAGTCGCCGTCGGCCAGCATGAGCACGGCGGAGGCGATCTCCGTCGTCACCAACGGCATGTCGCTGGCCGCCCACTTCGGCGACGGCACCTTGCGCGGCGCCGACATGGCCTCGTCGATGATCGGCGCCATCCTCAAGGACCCGGTGCAGGACCGCCTGGTCATGCTCGAGTACCTGGAAACGGTGGTCAAGGAACGCGACGGCTGGAAGGACTTGTACCGCGCCTGCCACGCCGTGCTGTGATGCGGCGCTGCCGTCCCCTCCCCGCTGCGCTGCCATGACCGTCCACCTCTTCGGCATTCGCCACCACGGCCCCGGTTCCGCCCGCAGCCTGGCGCAGGCCCTGTCGCAGCTGCAACCGGACCTGATCCTGATCGAAGGCCCGCCCGAGGCCAACGAGCTGCTGCCGCTCGCCGCGCACGGCGACATGCGGCCGCCCGTGGCGCTGCTGGTCTACGCGCCGGCCATGCCGCAGCACGCCGTCTACTACCCGTTCGCCGATTATTCGCCGGAGTGGCTGGCCATCATGCACGGCCAGCAGCACGGCGTGCCGACCCGCTTCATCGACCTGCCGCAAGCCCACGTGCTGGCGCGCGAGATGACCTACGCGGAGCAGGCGCAGGCGCAGGTGGCGCAAGCCGGCGACATGCTGGCCGGCCTGGCGCAGGCGGCCGGCTTCGCCGACACGGAAACCTGGTGGGACCACCTGGTCGAGCAACGCCAGGACGGCCTCGAACTGTTCACCGCCATCGAGGAAATGATGACGGTGGCGCGCGAGGAACTGGCCCAGCCGCTGGCGCCGGAGGAGGCCCTGCGCGAGGCCCACATGCGCCAAATGATTCGCCTAGGCGTCAAGCAGGGCCACCAGAGGATCGCCGTGGTGTGCGGCGCCTGGCACGTGCCGGCGCTGCGCGCCATGCCGACCGCCAAGCACGACAAGGACCTGCTCAGCGAGCTGCCCAAGGCCAAGGTCGCCGCCACCTGGACGCCGTGGACCTACGGCCGCCTCAGCGCCGGCAGCGGCTACGGCGCCGGCGTGCAGGCGCCCGGCTGGTACCACCATTTGTGGCACACGCCGCACAAGGCGGCGGCGCACTGGCTGACCGACGCGGTGCGCCTGTTGCGCAAGCACGGCCTGGACGCCTCGTCGGCCCAGGTGATCGAGGCGCTGCGCCTGGCCGACACCCTGGCGAGCCTGCGCGAGCGTTCGCGCGCCGGCCTGGGCGAGCTGCTCGACGCGCTGCAAAGCGTGTTGTTCGGCGACAGCGACGCGCCGCTGCGCCTGATCGAGCGCGAGCTGCTGGTCAACGACCGCCTCGGCGGCGTGCCGGCCGACACACCCACCCTGCCCCTGTCGCAGAACGTGAAGGAGCTGCAAAAGCGCCACCGGATGGTGCCGCTCGCCGACCAGGTCGAACTGAATCTGGACCTGCGCCAGCCCAAGCAACTTGAGAAGAGCACCTTCCTGCACCGCCTCGCCCTGCTCGGCATCGGCTGGGGCAAGACGCTCACCGTGCGCGGCAAGAGCGGCACCTTCCACGAGTCGTGGCAACTGGCCTGGGAACCCGAGTTCGAACTCAGGCTCATCGAAGCGAACGTCTGGGGCGCCACGCTGGAGATCGCCTGCAACGCCCATCTGTGCCACCAGTCCCAGCAGACCGGGCAGCTGCCGGAGCTGACCCGGCTGGTCGACAGGATGCTGCTAGCCGACGCGCGCGACGCCGTGCCGGTGCTGATGGCGCGCATGCAGGCGCTGGCCGCCGGCACCCAGGACGCCGGCGTGCTGCTCGAGGCGCTGGCGCCGCTGGCCAACGTCCTGCGCTACGGCAACGTGCGCGGCACCGACACCGCCAGCGTCGGCGCCGTCCTGGACGGGCTGGTGCAGCGCGCCTGCATCGCCCTGCCGACGGCGGCGCGCGGCATCAACGAGGAGGCCGCCCGCCTCCTGCTGGGCCATATGATCCAGGCCGACCAGGCCATCGCCCTGTTGCAGCGGGCCGCCCACCGGGAGGCCTGGCTGGCCGCCCTTGAGCAATGCGTGCAGCTGCAGGCGCACGCCCTGATCGCCGGACGCGCCGTGCGCATCCTGTTCGAACAGGAGCACTGGAGCGTCGAGCAAAGCGCGCGGGCGCTGTCGCTGGCCTGCACCAACCCGGTCAATCCGCTCGCCAGCGCAGAGTGGCTGGAGGGCTTCCTGCACGGCAGCGGCACGCTGCTGCTGGTCAACGACGCGCTGTGGCACATCCTCGACGAGTGGGTCGCCGGCCTGCGCGAGGAGACCTTCACCGAATTGCTGCCGCTGCTGCGGCGCACCTTCGCCACCTTCGAGCCGGCCGAGCGGCGCCAGCTCGGCCAGCGCGTCGAGCACGGCGGCGCGGCGCTGGCGCTGGCGGCGCCGGCCCCCGCCCAGCACACCGACGAGGCGCGCGCCGTCCTGCTGCTGCCCATCCTGAGCCGCCTGCTGGGCGATATGCAACCGAAAGAGGAACTGGCATGAGCACGCAAGAAACCGACCAGGCCGCGCTGCGACGGCGCTGGCGCCTGATGCTGGGCAGCGAGGCGGACAACCTGCCGCTGGCGCCGGCCGACGTCCCGCTCGAACGCACGCTGGGCGCGCTGTACGACCGGCAGGACGGCCGCGGCAGCCTGCACGGCTCGGCGCCCAACGTGGCGCGCTGGCTGGGCGACATCCGCGAGTACTTCCCCGCCAGCGTGGTGCAGGTGATGCAGCAGGACGCGATGGAACGGCTGGGCTTGCAACAGATGCTGCTCGAACCGGAGATGCTGCGCAGCGTGCAGGCCGACGTGCACCTGGTCGCCACCCTGCTCTCGCTCAACCGCCTGATGCCGAGCAAGACCAAGGACACCGCGCGCCAGGTGGTGCGCGGCGTCGTCGAACAACTCGAACGCAAGCTGGGCAGCCCGCTGCGCCAGGCCGTCAGCGGCAGCCTGAACCGCGCCGCCAGGAACCACCGGCCGCGCCACAACGAAATCGACTGGCTGCGCACCATCCGCGCCAACCTGCGCCACTACCAGGCCGACTACCAGACCATCATCGCCGAGCGGCGCGTCGGCTTCGCGCGCAAGAGCCAAAGCCTGCGCGACATCGTGCTGTGCGTCGACCAGAGCGGCTCGATGGCGCCGTCGGTGGTGTACGCCAGCGTGTTCGCCGCCGTGCTGGCGTCGATCAAGTCGGTCAGCACGCAAGTGGTGGTGTTCGACACCGCCGTGGTCGACCTCACGCCGCTGCTGGCCGATCCGGTCGAGGTCTTGTTCGGCACCCAGTTGGGCGGCGGCACCGACATAGACCAGGCGCTGGCCTACTGCCAGGGCCTGGTCAAGCGGCCGCAGGAGACCATCTTCGTGCTCATCAGCGACCTCTACGAGGGCGGCAACGCCAAGCAGATGCTGGCGCGCGCCCGCGCCATGGTCGACAGCGGCGTGCAGATGATCGCCCTGCTGGCGCTCGACGACCACGGTGCACCCAGCTACGACCACCGCCACGCCGCCCAGTTCGCCGCCATGGGCATCCCCTGCTTCGCCTGCACGCCGGACAAGTTTCCGGATTTGATGGCGGCGGCGATCAAGAAGCAGGACATGGCGGCGTGGGCGGCGCAGAACGACATCGCCGTCGCCGCATGACCAGACGCACCCGCCCGGCGCGCCACGCCAATCGCGCGGCCCCAAAACGGCATTTTATGTTCCAATGGGAAATTACTTTTGCCCCGTCAAGCGGCAACCAAGTCCCCCACCTCTAGGAACAGACAAATGAACCCGATCAAAATTATTGGCGCCCTGCTCATCGCGGCCGGCACGCTGGGCCTGGTGTACGGCGGCTTCAGCTACACCAAAGACACCACCGCGCTGAAGCTCGGCCCGCTCGAGTTGTCGGTGCAGGAAAAGGAAACCGTCAACATTCCCCTGTGGGCCGGCATCGCCGCCATCGTCGGCGGCGTGGTGCTGCTGGGCGTGGGCGGCAAGAACCGCTAGCCCAGCGTCGCAAGTCGGTGCTCACTACTGACGGAAATTGACAGGCGCGTCGATTACACTTTGGGCTTGCGCAGGAGATAATTCCTCCTGCATTTGTCGACCTCGGAGGGAGCACCAAATGACACATTCGACACGTTCCATCACTATTCTCACGGAAAATTTCGCCGATTGGGAAACCGCGCTGATCAACTCGACCGCGCGCGCCTATTACGGCTTCGAGACGCGCTTCGCCAGCCCCGGCGGCGCCCCGGTCACCTCGATGGGCGGCATGCTCGTCACGCCGCACTTGGCGATCGAGGCCATTCGGCTCGATGAACTCGACCTGCTGATCGTCTGTGGCGGCAGTACCTGGCAGAGCGACCGCGCGCCCGACATCACCGCCCTGGTCGCCGCCGCGCACGAAAGAAACATCGTCGTCGCCGGCATTTGCGACGGCACCCGCGTGTTGGCGCAGGCGGGCGTGCTCGACCACGTTCGCCACACCTCCAACTCAGCCGAGAACCTGGCGCAACTCAACTATGCCGGCGCCGCCCATTACCAGGACGTGCCCTACGCGGTGGCCGACCAGCGCGTCGTCACGGCGCCCGGCAGCGCGCCGGTCAGCTTCATGGCGGAAATTTTGCGCGTCATGGGGATAGACGACGACAACCTGAAAGCCTATCTGGCGATGCACGCCGCCGAGCACGGCAAGCCTGCCTAGACACGGCGGCCGGAAGGCACACGCGCTGCCGCTCGCCATGCGCCGGACCGAGCTCCGCGCCGTTTGCCGCACGCAAAGGGGCCGCGCTGCCAGCCCCAGGTTTTACACCGCGTTTATACCTGGACGCCGTGTTTTTACGCCGCTTTTAGATCCATTCCACTAAGCTGGGGACTCTTTCGCCAATGGATTTGTCCAGGCCGGTTTGGAATCGACTCATGAATGTTCGCCACTATCTGCAATACGCGCTGGCCATGGCCCTGGCCTACGGCGCCGTGCTGCTGCTGCCCCTCTTCGTCGACTATGCGTTCGACACCAACACCGAAGTGATGACCGTCGTCTGGCTCAACATCGGCCTGGGCGTCATGCAAGTCAAACGGATCCCCTTCCCGACGCCGGATCGGCACCGCATCGACGTGCGCGGCGGCCTCAAGGTGCTGTGGTGGGCGCTGTTCTGGCCCAGCTACCTGCGCCGCAGATAAGCGGCGGGGGCGCTGGCGCGACGCCGCCCTTGGCCGGCGGCGCCGCCAGCTTAACTTCGCCTATCGCGTGCCCAGCCACAGCAGCAACTGCACCAGCACGCTGCACAGCGCCAGCGCGCCGACCAAGCAAAAGGCGCGCTGGATTTTTTGCCGGCCGCGCAGCGCAGGCGGATGCGGATGCGCGTCCGAACAATGGTGGGACAAGGTCGCCGCAGACCACTCCAGATGGTGCTCGTTCATGTTCAACTCCGTGGTTCCGATACAAACAAGCTTAGTCCGGGGCGTCTAAAAATTGTGTAAAGACTTGCCTCCACGATATATACAACGCCTAAAAATCCAACTGGCCGAGCGCCCTTGGCGGGCATGCCGGCGGCCGCTCTAAATCCACTGGTCGTTCTCGACGGTACGCTCGCCCGCCGGGCCCTCGCCCGTGTTCGCCACGCCGCGCGGCTCGATCAGCAGCAGCTTCACTTCCGCGCTGGCGCAGGGCTTGTGCTCGACGCCCTTCGGCACCACCGCCATCTGGCCGGCGCGCAGCACGATGGCCGTGTCGCCTGCAGGTCCGCCGCGCACATCGATGCGCAACTCGCCGTCCAGCACGATGAAGGTTTCATCGGTGTCGGCATGGCTGTGCCACAGGAACTCGCCTTCGACCTTCACGACCTTGAATTGATAGTCATTCATTTCGGCGACCACGCGCGGCTGCCAGTGGTCGTCGATCAGGGCGATCTTGCCGGCCAGGTCGATGCTCTGGCACTGGCCGCGCTCGGTCGGCGCGGCGGTATGCTGGATGGATGGTGACATGGTTCTCTCCGTTCAAGTGGGCAATGCGTCGAGGATACCCAGGCGCCGCGCGGCCGTCTTGAACGATCGTGGGTGTTGTCAGCCGCGCCGGACGGCGCCGGCGACCTGCAGCCAGCGGCCCGGCGCCAGCCCGAACGTCTTCGTGAAGTGCCGCGTCATGTGGCTCTGGTCGGCAAAACCTGCGAAGGCGGCAGCGTCGGCCAGCGAGCTGCCGGCGAGCAGCATGCGGCGCACCGCGTCGAGGCGCCGCATCGTCAAATAGCGGTAGGGGCTGGTGCCGTAGAAGGTGCGGAAGTCGTGCGACAAGCTCCAGCGGTCGCGGCCGGTGGCCACTTCGAGCTCGTCGAGCGTGACGACGCGGACGCAGTGCGCGTGCAAGTACTCGCGCGCGCGCCGCGCGGCGAGGAAGTCGCCGGTCGGGCGCCGCGCCGGCAGGCCGGCGACGGCGGCAAGCGCGTGCGCCAATTCGGCCAGGGCGTCGCTCTGCTCCAGCGGCTCGAGCGTGTGGACGACGTGCTGCAACAGGGTCGCGGTGGCCGCCGCCAGGCGCGGATCGGTGGTCACGCCACCTTCGATGAAGGGCAGCGCGCGTCCACCGAGCACCTCCTGCAAGAGCGCGGGCTCGACATAGCTCATGCGGTACTGGAAGCCCTCGGCGGTGCCGGCCTGGCCGTCGTGGGCCTCGTCGGGATGCAGCACCATCGTGTTGCCGGGCAGGCTGTTGCGCTGGCCGCGCCGGTAGCTGAAACTCTGCACGCCGGTCAGCGTGCGGCCGATGGCGTAGGTGTCATGGCGGTGCATGCCATAGGCTTTGCCGTGGAACCACGCCTCGATGCGCTCGACGCCGTCTATCGGGTCGGCGCGCCGTAGCCAGTCGGGGCGCGAGTGCGGTGCGGGTGGGTTCATGATGGGGGGCCTTGGATGGTCGGGGGCGATGCGTGGTGGCACGGGCGTGGTTCGGTGCGCAACTGTTGTCCGAATTGTCGCATGGAACAACCCACGCGCGACGATGGGCTTCGGTCGCCGCGTTGACCTGCAATATGTCCGTCCAACGGTCGTATGAAGAGGCCTCAGCCTCTCGTTCAGTTGCTTGAAAAGTATCAGAAACTAGCGCATACCTCTACCATTCTGGAGAAACCACCATGCAATCCCTTGCCAAACAAGTCTTACAGCGTGCTACCGAGCTGCCTGAGGGCACACCTTTGGTTGCAAAAGAATTGTTGCACTTGGGTAATCGCGCAGCTGTTGATCAAGTGCTATCACGTCTTGTTCGGCGCGGCACTCTGCTGCGTGTCAGCCGTGGCATCTATGTGCTGCCGGTGGAAAGCATCTTTGGCACCCGCGCGCCATCGGCCGTCAAGATGGTCGAGGGCTTGGCGAATCAACGTGGGGAAACGATTGTGTCGCATGGCGCTGCTGCCACCAACGCACTGGGGCTAACGACACAGGTGCCGATGCGTGCCATCTACCTCACGTCCGGCCCCAACCGCCGCTTGAAATTGGGCGCGCAAACGGTCGAGTTCCGACACGCTCCCAATTGGCAACTGATTTTCCCTGGTCGGGCTGCCGGCGAGGTGGTGCGGGCGCTTGCTTGGCTGGGCCAGGAAAAAGCGGCAGAGGCGGTCCGCCAACTTCGCGCCAAGTTGCCGTTGGCGAAGCTGAAGGAAGCTGCATCGGCGCGCTCGCGTCTCCCAACCTGGATGGCCCAAGAAATTAGTGGCTTGATGGCACATGCCTGATTTTTTCGAACTTTCCACCGATGAGCGTCAGGACGCCCTGAACTACTCCACAAGAGAAACCGGACTGTTTATAACGAGAATCTATAGCTCCGGTGCCCGGCATACGTTCGAGCCGGCCGATTGCTGGTGTTCTTACCACTCCGAGGCAGATGAATCGACCTTGCTGCCCTCTTTTGTCTGCACTAAGAGCTCAAAATTCAGGGCAGAGAGCAACTTCAGCAATTGATCTAAGCTGATGCTTCCAGGGCACAGTTCCATGGCCGACAAACGACTCTGGCTGATGCCCAGCCGCCGCGCGAGTTCGGCCTGGGAAAGGCCCGCAGACTTTCGCGCGGCCTGCAACATCGGTCCCATTTGCTGGGAAATGGACAATATCTGCTTCATGAGGAACTCACTGGAAAACGTGGTACTGGCCATCGGATCGGCCGTGTAATGAATGCCCGCAGATTACCTGCCATACAGGTAAATGAAAATTACGCCTGTCGCGGGCAAAAAGTGAATTGTTCCGTAAGCAGGCTCACAACGGGCGGCCCGCTGATCGGTGTGGCGTCTTCTAGTCGGTGATTGCGCGAAGACGTGCAAGCGCATCATCGACAACCGATTTCACGTCCCACAGGCGCCACGCTAGCCCAGGCGGCCATATCGGCCGGCTCCGGGGCGTTAGGGTCGCACTGGGCCACCAAGTCGACCAAAGAGTAGGCGGGCCGTGCCGCCTTCAGCAAGATGCCCCCAGGCTGTACGTTGACGCTCAGCTTGTCACCCAATGTGACCTTGAGTATGCCCAGCAACTCGGTAGGCAGACGAACTGCCGCTCTGTTGCCCCATTTCTGAATTGAGAGTTCCATTTGCAACCTCCACATCATGTTTATACATTGCAGAAACCGTGATTTCGGCTGTCACAGAGCCGGCGTCGCCAAGCGCGGCCGACCACGCGGAGCTACGCCGACGCGGTCATTCAGTAGTAGCAGCTAGAAGTTCAAATCGTCGAGTTCCGCAGCGCTCAGGTCTCGTACACGCTTCGTCGATTCCCGAGCCTGCAGGGCGCTCAGCGATGGGTCGGACTCATTTAGCAGTCCTGCCAGTGTAGTTCCTGGCGCGATGGCCTCCAAGTACCGAAGTACCTGTCCAATCGCCAAGCCGGCGTCGCCCTTCTCGATGCGGTAGGCCGTATTGCGAGATAGTCCCGCGCGCAGGGCCGCATCGGCCTGCTTGACCTTGCGCGCATGCCGCAAATGAGCAAGAAGTTGTCCGAGGTGGACAACCTCCTGCGCAAGGTGCGTGCTGAGAACTGCCGATTGATGTACTTTCATGTTCGTTAAATCACCCGTTACGGCGTTAAAGCTCGATTTAACGAACATCACACCGGAGAGCACGTTGAACGCCAAACCATGCCAAATTGATCGAGCACAATTAATTTACGGAGCAATTTAATTAGCATGCTGCCATAGTTTGCGCAGGCCTCTTGTCGAGCAGCGGTTGGTAGCAGTCTTGTTTCTGTAGCGGCGGCAGTAGGATTCCGATCTAGCTTCCTGCTTGCCAGCATTCGCCAATAGCATGTTTATTTTTATGTTTTTATTTTACAAATTACCCTAAAAGGCGAAGCTCTTCGCGGTCAACTATTTTCTCTTGATTCAAGTCAATCATAATTAACGGAATTTTATCGGTCTCGAAACCGAACCAAATATACACTTCTGACAACATAAGGAAAGCGGCGCGTTCCGGCGTCGTAGATACGCCCACTTCGCACTTGAAGCTCATAGATTCTTCTGAAGCAGTCTTAATATAATGGGATTTCACATAGTCACCGGGAAGTCCGGGCTCCAATTTAGGTGGCCTACCACCCATTGAAAGATTTAAAAGTTTCATCTCGATTAGTATCGATTGATTTGAGTCCGATTGCGAAATATAAATCCGGTGGCAAAAAACACAAAAAAGATACACAAACTCGATTAACGCTATTTGATTTATTAAGTAAGCATTCTGTTGGTGATGTACTCGCCCCCAACACAACCCATTACCCCCCCCATCGGCGACAAATATTACGCTCCCATTTCGATGTACTTCAAGCATCCTATAGCCAGCTTCTACAGCTCGCCGAAGCTTTCCATCGATTATTTTCGACCGCTCCCCCGTTCCGAGATTAAACCCGTTGGGACGCACTTCTGGTGGATATTCAATAAGCTTTACGAGGTCTGCGGATGTTGACTCAAAGAGGCCTTTAAGGTTTAAGAAGCCTCTTGGCGTCGCTGTTAGCACGATTGCCGGACGATCCTTTAGTTGCACCGCCAGTAAGGCATCATCTACGTTAAGGCGAACATCTTCATCCGAAATAGCAGGCTCAGGAGTCATTGTTTGACTACGTAACGAATCTAGAGCACTGTGCAGTGCGAAGAAATTATCTCGAATATCATCGTCATATCGAAGACCATCACGAAATATCGCCTGAATTCGCCTTGCATCATAATGCGCCACATGCGATTGTTTTCGAATAAAATACCCCACCAATGTTTCAACCTTGCGTCCCTCATCAAGGATCGATTTTGTAACCAATGCAGGCCTATTGGTGCCCGCAACTTTAGGAACCTCTATACAAACAATGATGGAAGCAGTCTCAGAAGACACTCGTATTTTTCGAATACTCAGACCATCTAGCGGTGGGTATATCCAGCTACCAATCACATTTTCGTACGTTGGTTGATGAAAGCGATCCTCTGGAAAAGCACGCATTTCATGAATTTGATCGTCTCCATGTGTATCGCTGCGCTTTGTCGAATATCCAATAATGAGGAGACCGCCCGCACCGTTCGCCAGTCCTGTGATATCTTTGACTAACTCAAGCTTTTGGTCCTCCCTTGAAAGATCATAAGGTTGCCCCTTGCACTCTAACCATTCATTTTCGAATTCTCCGACTAAGTCATCAAATCTATAAGCCTCTAGCGAGGCTTTAACAGAAGCAATATCAAGTGACATAGATTTCCTCAAAATTCTTCAAAGAATGAAAATTCAACTTCCCGAATTGCTACGAGATCGAATTACCCGTTAGATTTAATCAACCAATTTTCCGCACCTCGACACCCGCTGCTGTTCAGTTTCGTAGTAGCGATTCTCGCGGTGCCATTTCAGGAACGGCCGAATGTCTTCGTGTCTCTGCAACAGGCGCATGTGGTGATCTATTTTTAAGTCTAGCTGAAATCCTGAGCGCAGTAACGGGCTAATTTTTATTTGAAAATCGTCTTGAAAAGTAATCAACCCCTCGTCAAACAAACTATCCAAGTTAGGCGTGAGCAGTAGTCCGTTTGCCACCCCGACACGCTCCTCGTAAGTCTCGCAGACGGACCATGGCTTAATATGGCTTGCAATAAGCACCTCGGTTAGACCACAGCCGGAAACTGAGCATTTCCTCCATCGTTCCAACAAACTTTTTCTGAACTGACTTTGACGAGTTCGCGCCTTCACGATAGCCAACACTTCGGTCTCATCTAACGTCCCCACCAGCGCGAATAACGCTGGACTATTCAACGGATCAGCATTGTCGTCTGAGTCATCTGAAGTCGCTTGTTCAGGCAATGCCAGTCCGCGAACAAGTCTGTAAGCGCCGGTGATCGGATTCCATTCGTGCGCATACCACGCAACAGGATCTAGCTCGCGTGCGGTTACTCCGCCCTGCTCATCACTGGAATCCCTAATCCCCACCCGCGTACCTGCAAGCAGGATAATTCGGATTGGGGATCGATTTAGGTAAGCCTGTCGCACACCCATGAAGAATTCACTGGAGTGCTTGAGCCACTTTGTAAGTCTGGCTTTCTTTTTTGAGTCCTTCGTAAACGTGCGTTCGTTGGCGACCTCAATCTGATATTCGATTTCGTTGTAGGCGAACTCCGGTGGCGTGCAATCCCATGAAATGAGATCGTGCCAGATACAGAGCGCCGTCGGTTCGCCGCTCTCACCGCCGTACGACCATGCGGTGTTGCGGGACGGATTGTTGCGAGGATTGGCAATTGGTTCACCATCAACGCTTACATCCCATTCGTCGACGTTAATGCCGACATCAACTAGCAACTCATATATGGTATTGACAGTGCGGGGCATCGCCGGCACTACCTTTTCAACGCTCGCCGGCAGTCTTGGCGACGCAGTCGAGGCAACATACGGACTCCATTGTTCAAATGGCTCTATTGATCGACTGATCTCATTTTCCCACCATTCGTATGGGTTACCTTGGGGCTCAAACAAATCGAAGAAACCGTCACCAGGTTCTCGTGCACCATGCTTTTTGACTATTAAGCCAACGATGGCTGGCTTACCGGTGTCCTTTAGCCAGCGACCTAGTGAATCCAGCCCATGCTGTTTCAAACATCGACCATAGTCGTGGCTGCCGCTGGCATCGCATGTTAGGCCGAGACGACGATGGGTGTCTTGATATGTGATGAAGGTTTCAGGACGGCTCGGCCTAACGTTGCCGCTCGAGATGTGTTGTACAAGCACGGTGAGCAACTGGCGGCCTGCGTGATCTAGCTCTTCCATGGAGAGGTCGCCTTTTCATTGTTATGTATTTGATGTATGTTCCGCGCGCCCGTTGGGGCGGAGTAACAGTCTTACACAGAGCAACGATCTTGACTACTCTAGTTCAAACCAATTGAGGTGGGCGGCGGCTATGGACAAGTTGAAAATCGGAACGTGGATTGGGACGGCTGCGGGCCGGGTTGTTAGTTTGCGGGCGGCGGATGCGCTGCTAGATCAGAGGTACAACGCGCGCCATAGGCGCGCGGCGCTGCCCGCTGCGCGGGCAGCAGTCGGCCGATTCGGAGCGCCACGCGCCTGCAGGCGCGGGGGCTTCGAATCTCACGCGGGGAGCGCGCAGGCGCTCCCCTCGCTTCCGCCAAGCAATAAAAAAACCGCCCAGGGGGCGGTTTCTTTTATTGCTTGGCGGAAGCGGTGAGATTCGAACTCACGAACGGCTCACACCGTCGGCAGTTTTCAAGACTGCTGCCTTCAACCACTCGGCCACGCTTCCTTAGTTGTGCGCGCATTATACAGAATTCATTGTGCGATTGCAGCAAAAGCCTGCATCCACCGCTTACTCCGCCACCACCCCGGCGCCCGTCCTCGGCTCAGGCAACCTGGCCGCCCTGCCCCTGCTGCCAATTCTCCCGCAGCGCTTGCTCGAAGGCTTCGGCGGTCAGCGGCCGGGCGAACAAATAGCCTTGCACTTCGTCGCAGCCGGAACTTTTGAGGAAAGCGAGCTGCTCGACGGTCTCGACCCCTTCGGCGATGACTTTGTGCTTGAGCTGCTGGGCGATGCTGATGATGGTGCTGGCGATGGCGCAGTCGTTGGCGTCGCTGGGGATGCCGGTGGTGAAGGAGCGGTCGATCTTTAGCGTGTCGATGGGGAAGCGCTTCAAGTACGACAGGCTGGAGTAGCCGGTGCCGAAGTCGTCCAGCGATAGCGTGACGCCGAGCGCGGTGATGCGGTCCATGATGCCGATCACGCGGTCGATGTTGTGCATCAGCGTGCTTTCGGTGATCTCGAGCTCGAGCCAGGTCGGCTCGAGCTCGTAGCGCACCAGCGTTTCCTGCACCCGCCCGGGCAGCGCGGAGGTGAATTCGCGCGCGGAGACGTTGACGGCGAGCCGGATCGGCGGCAGGCCGGCTTGCTTCCATTGCTGCGCCTGGGCGCAGGCTGCTTCGAGCACCCATTCGCCGACCTGCACCACCAGCCCGGTGGCTTCGGCCAAGGGGATGAACTCGGCCGGCGGCACCAGGCCACGCTCGGGGTGCAGCCAGCGCACCAGCGCTTCGGCGCCGATGATCTTGCCGCTGGCGATGGAAAATTTGGGCTGGTAGTGCAGCAGCAGCTGGCCGTTGCCGAGGGCGTGGCGCAGGCCCGATTCGATGCGCATGCGCTCTTGCATGCCCTGGTTCATGTCCTGGCTGTAGAAGGCGACGTGGTCGCCGTCGGCGTCGCCGCCGCCTTGCTTGGCGCGGTACATGGCGATGTCGGCCAGCCGCAGCAGGGTTTCGGCGTCCGCGCCGTCTTGCGGATAGACGCTGATGCCGATGCTGCCGCCGACCCGCAAATCATGTCCGCCGATCAGGAAGGGGGCGCTGAGCGCGGCCAGCAACTTGTGCGCCACCATGCTGGCTTCGTAGTGCTGGCTGATGTCGAACAAGCCGACGGCGAACTCGTCGCCGCCCAGCCGGGCCACCAGGTCCTGGTCGCGCAGCACGGAGCGGAAGCGCTGGGCGACGTCGCGCAGCAGCTCGTCGCCGATCTGCCGGCCCAGCGTGTCGTTGATCATCTTGAAGCGGTTCAGGTCGATGAACAGCACACAGCCGTGCAGCTTGCTGCGCTGGGCCACGGTGAGCGCCTGGTCGACCAGCTTGGTCAGCAGGGTGCGGTTGGGCAGGTTGGTCAGCGCGTCGTAGTAGGCCAGGTGGTGGATGCGCTCCTCGGCCAGCTTGCGTTCGGTGATGTCGGTCAGGTAGGCGATCAGGCCGATCGAGCGGTCGTGCATGTCGCACAGGGGCGACAGCGACAGGCTGGCCCAGAAGATCTCGCCGGACTTCTTTTTGCGCCGCACCTCCATCAGCCGGCCGCCCTGTTCGACGAAGGCGTCGTGGAAGCTCATGTCCTCGTCCTCGTATAGGAAGAGGATGTTGCGGCCGACGGCTTCGACCGAGCTGTAGCCGAACAGCCGCTCGGCGCCCTTGTTCCAGCTGGTGATGAAGCCGCTCAGGTCCATCGTCAGCACGGACTCGTGGATCTGGTCGAGGATCTGCGACTGGTGTTGCAGCTGCGCTTCGACCTGGACGTAGGCGTGGGTCGAGCGCTGCGCCAGCGAGTGCACCTGCAGCACGCTGGCGGCGACGCTGGCCAGGCTGGCCAGGTGCTGGCGGTCGGTCTCGCTGTAGCCGGCCCGGCCGCTGACGACGAAGCGGCCGAAACACTGTTCGTCGAACTGGACGTCCTGGCTCAGGCTGTGCTCGGGGTCGGCGGCGCGGTCGGCCGGGCCGGCGGCGTGGTCGGCCGGCAGGTAGCGGCCGTCCGGGCTGTTGAGCACGCTGCGGGCGATGCGTCCCAGTTCCTCCGCCAGCGCCGCACCACGCAAACGCAAGACCGCGTCGCAGAGGGCGGCGCTGTTGCTGAGGAAGTCGGAGACGGGATGGGCGAGCATGGCTAGAGGTTCCGGCTCACTTGGATGGCCCAGTGGTAGGCCTGCAACTGGCCCTGCCAGTAGCTTTCCGGCGCGATGCCGGCGGCGGCCAGGGTGGCGCCGCTCGGTTGTTCGACCAGCAGCAGCATCTGGCCCAGCGGACCGCCGCGTTCGAGCAGGGCGGCCATCACGTCCAGGTCGAGGTTGAGGGCGGCGACGATTTCGCTCATCGGCATGCCCAGCAGCACGTCGAGCAGCGAGAACACGCCGGTGACGAAGGCCAGGTCCTGGGCGTCGCGGTCGCCGCCCTGCTCCTTGCACAGCGCCTCCATCTGCGCGGCGCGCACGGCGGCCAGCGGCAGCAGCGGGTTGGCGTTGGCGTCGTCCTGCTGGCGGGCGTACAGCAGCAGTTGCAGCCAGCGTTGCAGCTGGCGCCGGCCGAGCACGTTGATGGCCTGGCCGAAGCTGTGGATGGGCGTGCTGAGCGCGAAGGCGGCCGAGTTGACCACCTTGAGCAGCTGGTAGGACAGCGCCGGGTCTTGCTTGAGCAGGGTTTCCAGCTCGCGCGAGTCGGCGTCGCGCGCCAGCATGCCGAGCAGCGCCAGCAGGCGCTTGCGCGAGGTGCCGTCGCCGGTGCTGGCGGCCTGCGCCGGGCAACGGGCGAAGTCGCCCATGAACCAGGCGAAGCCGGCGTCGGCGCATTCGTCGAAACGTTGTTCCGTGTCCACACCGCGCGCCAGGTGGGGGCCGGGCTGGGCCACCAGCGCCAGCACCGGCGGCAGGGTCGTGGCGCAGTCGTACATCAGGGCGCGGGCGCCGGACTGGGTGGCCTTGGCGGCGACGCCGTCGAACATGATGCGGTAGCCCTGCTCGGCCAGCGCGGCGCATTTCTTTTGCGCTGCGGGCTCGTCGACGGCGCCGGCCGGCACGCGCAGGATCAGGCGGTGCGCCGGCAGGCCCTCGAGGTGGCCGGCCTCCAGCCGTAGCGGCTCGGCCACGGCGACGATGCAGTCGAGCGGCGCCAGGGCCGCGAACACTTCCGGATAGTTGAGCAAGACCAACGACGCCTGCAAGGCATCGACGGTGTCGGAAGGGAACTCGAAAGCCAGTGCCACCCACTCCTTGCGGGCGTTCGACACTGCTTGCAATCCCACTAACGGAAACGGGCTCGGATCAGACGCGGACATCAGTATCTCAGTGTGGGTAGTGCGCGCAATCTTAGATCATGTATTGACCGATGGCAACCTATTACGCCAACTGTGCGCGACTTTTAATGTTGCGACCAATACAAGACCAATTTTCCGCGCGTGAAACATTCTGTTTTAAACAATTCACAATCCCCGCTAGCGGGAGCAGCAATATAGCAGAAATTGTCGCTGTGGCAAGGAAAGCCAGTGGCTTGCATATTGGTATTAGAGCTGCGGCTCGAATCTGACGCGAAACTGACACAGTCGCGCCGCGCCGGCTCAGCCGCCGTCGCGGGCGAACTGGGCGTGCTGCACGGCGAAGCGGATCAACTCGGCCTGGCCTTCGATGCCCAGTTTACGCTTGATGTTGAGCCTGTGCGTTTCCACCGTGCGCACGCTCAGGTCGAGGGCGCGGGCGATCTGCTTGTTCGATTCGCCGTTGGCGATGTGGCGCAGCACCTCGTGCTCGCGCGAGGTCAGCTGGCTTTCCTGGCTGAGCGGCTTGGCCAGCTGGCGCGCCAGCGCGGCGCTGTAGTAGATGCCGCCCGACATCACCGTCTCGATCGCCACCACGATGTCCTTGCCCGGCGCGTCCTTCAGCACGTAGCCGCGGGCGCCGGCCTGGATCGCCTGCGAGACGTATTCGAGCTTGTCGTGCATCGACAGGATCAGCACGGCGATGCGCGGGAAGGCCTGCTTGAAGCGGGCGGTGGCCTCGATGCCGTTGCCGCCGCGCATGTTGATGTCCATCAGCACCAGGTCGATGTCGTGCAGGGCGGCCTGTTCCAGCGCCTCGGCGGCGCCGCCGGCCTCGGCCACGACGCGGAAGCTCGCCACCGCTTCGAGGCGGGCGCGCAGGCCGTCGCGCACCAGAGGGTGGTCGTCGACCAGGAGGATGTTGATGATGGGTGTCATGTCGGTGTGCCGTGGTTGGGGGCGCGCGCCAGCACGGTGGTGCCGGCGGCGGACGAGCTGATGTCGAATTGGCCGCCGATCGCCTCGATCCGCTCCATCATGTTGCGCAGGCCGATGCCGCGCTGCGGGTGCAGGGCGATGCCGGCGGCGTCGAAGCCGGCGCCGTCGTCGCGCACCGTCAGGGTGACGCCGGCGGCGTCGCCGGCCAGGGCGATGTCGATGCGGCTGGCGCCGGCGTGGCGGCCGATGTTGGTGAGCGCCTCCTGGGCGATGCGGAACAGCACGGTGTTGGCCATGTCGGGCAGGTGGTCGGTGGCGCCCTCGGCGGCGAAATGCACCGGGATGGCGCTGCTCAGGGTGGCCTCCTCGGCCAGGTGGGCCAGCGCGGCGGCCAGGCCGAGGTCGTCGAGGATGGCCGGGCGCAGGTTGTGCGAGATGCGGCGCACCTCGCCGAGCACGTCGTTGAGCTGCTCGGCGGTGTGCTCGAAGACGGTCTGGGCGGCCTGGCGCTGGCCGGCGTCGCCGCCCAGGCGGATGATGCCGGCCTCGATCTGCAGCTTGATCGAGACCAGCCACTGGCTGATGCCGTCGTGCAGGTCGCGCGACAGCCGCGCCCGCTCCTCCTCCTGCGACTCGACCACCCGCTGCGCCAGCGCCTTGAGTTTGGCGTCGGCCACGCGCAGCTCGCTGACGTTGAGCGCCAGGCCGGAGCTGCCGACGGCCAGCGCGCTGGCGATGGCGATGGCGGCGATCCACAGCATGGTGTTGTCGATGTTGCCGGACTGCTGGGCGTCGATCTTGGCCAGCGCCTGGTCGACGTCGTCGAGGTAGATGCCGGTGCCCAGCATCCAGCCCCACTCCGGCATGGCGACCACGTAGCCCAGCTTGGGCGCCGCCTTGTGGGTCGATGGCTTGACCCAGAAGTAGCGCTCCAGCCCGCCGCCGGTCCTGGCCCGCTGCAGCAGGCGCTGGATGGTCGGGTTGCCGTCCTGGTCCTTCAGGTCCCACAGGTTCTGGCCGACCAGCTCGGGTTGGCGCGGGTGCATCAGGTTGTTGCCCTGCATGTCGTAGACGAAGAAGTAGCCGTCGTCGCCGTAGCTCAGCGCGCCCAGGATGCGCTTGGCCTCGTCCAGGGTGGCCGGGTCCTTGCGGCCGGAGTCGACCAGTTGCGCCACCGAGTGCGAGGCCAGCGCCACATAGTGCCGCAGCTCGGCCTCCTTGCTGGCCAGGTAGGCCTGCTGGATGGTGTCGCGCTGCAGCTGGGCCAGGGTGGCGGCCTGGTGGCGCACCGCCAGCGCGATGGCGAACAGGGCCAGGATCAGCGGTGTGATGGCGAGAAAGATGACTTTTTGCCGCAACTTCATGTGGGGCCCGGTGCAATAAGTGTGTGGCCGCGATTTTACGCCCCTATCGGCGCGCCGGACTACGTAGTTCTACGCATTGAAACTGCGTAGTGCTGCGCTTGTGGCAGATATAGCCATCATGAATACTGGCCATAAGCTGCCGACATTCCATCAAGCACCCCGCAACAGTCCGATTTCCCCGACGAAGGGAAGCGCACGCTGTTCCGCGCTCGACACAGTGCAGCGTCCGTTCACCATTGGAGGAAATACATGAAACGACTAACAAGCCAGCTCGGCTGGGCCGCCATGGCCCTGGCCGGCGCCGGCGCCCTCGGCGTCATCGCCCTGCGGCGCGGCGAATCGGTCAGCGCGATCTGGATCGTCATCGCCGCCGTCTGCGTCTACCTGATCGCCTACCGCTTCTACAGCAAGTTCATCGCCGACAAGGTGCTCGGCCTCGACCCCAAGCGCATGACCCCGGCCTACAAGTACAACGACGGCCTCGACCACGTGCCGACCAACAAGTTCGTCCTGTTCGGCCACCACTTCGCCGCCATCGCCGGCGCCGGCCCGCTGGTCGGCCCGGTGCTGGCCGCGCAGATGGGCTATCTGCCCGGCATGCTGTGGATTTTGGCCGGCGTGGTCTTCGCCGGCGCCGTGCAGGACTTCATCGTGCTGTTCATCTCGATGCGCCGCGACGGCCGCTCGCTGGGCGACCTGATCAAGGCCGAGCTGGGCCAGATCCCCGGCATGATCGCCCTGCTCGGCACCTTCATGATCATGGTCATCATCCTGGCGGTGCTGGCGCTGATCGTCGTCAAGGCGCTGACCGGCTCGCCGTGGGGCAGCTTCACCGTCATGGCCACCATCCCCATCGCCCTGTTCATGGGCGTGTATTCGCGCTACATCCGCGTCGGCCGGGTCGGTGAGATCTCCGTCATCGGCTTCCTCTTGTTGATGGGCGCCATCTTCGGCGGCCAACTGGTGCAGGAGAACCCGGCCCTGGCGCCCATGTTCACCTACACCGGCACCGAGCTGACCTGGATGCTGATCGGCTACGGCTTCGTCGCCTCGGTGCTGCCGGTGTGGCTGCTGCTGGCGCCGCGCGACTACCTGTCGACCTTCCTCAAGATCGGCACCATCGTCGGCCTGGCGCTGGGCATCGTGCTGGTCGCGCCCTACCTGAAGATGCCGGCCATGACCAGGTTCATCGACGGTTCCGGCCCGGTCTGGTCGGGCAGCATGTTCCCCTTCCTGTTCATCACCATCGCCTGCGGCGCCGTGTCCGGCTTCCACGCCCTGATCGCCTCCGGCACCACGCCGAAGATGATCGAGAACGAACAGCACGCCCGCTTCATCGGCTACGGCGCGATGTTGATGGAGTCCTTCGTCGCCATCATGGCGCTGGTGGCCGCCTCGACCATCGAGCCGGGCATCTACTTCGCCATGAACAGCCCGGCCGCGTTGATCGGCACCACGCCCGAGGCGGTCGCCCAGGTGGTCTCCAACTGGGGCTTCCACCTGACCCCGGACATGCTGACGCAGACCGCCAAGGACGTCGGCGAGGCCAGCATCATCTCGCGCGCCGGCGGCGCGCCGACCCTGGCCGTGGGCATGGCCAACATCCTCTCCGGCGTGATCGGCGGCAAGACCATGATGGCCTTCTGGTACCACTTCGCCATCCTGTTCGAGGCCCTGTTCATCCTGACGGCGGTCGACGCCGGCACCCGCGCCGGCCGCTTCATGCTGCAGGATCTGCTGGGCAGCTTCGTGCCCCAGCTCAAGAAGACCGAGAACGTCTTCGCCAACCTGCTGGCCACCGGCCTGTGCGTGGCCGCCTGGGGCTATTTCCTCTACCAGGGCGTGGTCGACCCGCTGGGCGGCATCAACACGCTGTGGCCGCTGTTCGGCATCGCCAACCAAATGCTGGCCGCCATCGCGCTGATCCTCGGCACCTGCGTGCTGTTCAAGATGAAGCGCGGCCAATACGCCTGGGTCACCCTGGTGCCCACCGCCTGGCTGCTGCTGTGCACGCTGACGGCCGGCTGGCAGAAGGTGTTCGACGCCAACCCGCGCGTCGGCTTCCTGGCCCACGCCGCCAAGTACCAGGCCGCCTACGCCGACGGCAAGCTGCTGGCGCCGGCCAAGTCGGTGGCACAGATGCGGCAGGTGATCTTCAACGACTACCTGGACGCCTCGCTGGCCGCCTTCTTCATGGTCGTCGTGCTCAGCGTGCTGGTGTTCGGTGTGCGCACCGTGCTGGTGGCGCGCGCCAACGCCAAGCCGAGCACGCAGGAGAGCCCGCTGGTGCCGATGCCGACGGTGCACTGATGTTCGACGAGATCGTCAAGGCCGGCCGCTACCTCGGGCAGAGCATGCGCCTGATGGTCGGCCTGCCCGAGTACGACACCTACCTGGCGCATCGCGACACCACCCATCCGGGCGAGCCGTCGATGAGCTACGAGGAGTTCTTCCGCGAACGCCAGGAGGCCCGCTACGGCGGCGCCGGCAAGCGCGGCGGCTGCTGTTAGCGGCCGCCAGCCCAAGCAAGCTCAAGCTTTAGCCACGGAACTTTTTCATCCCGTCCAACTCCAACCTTGCACAAGCCGCCAATCCAACGCGGCGCGAGGACGGCATGGCCGACGATCCCCCTTGCCGACTCGCGGTCGGTGCGAATCCGCCGCCGCGAGGCCGGCCATGACGCCGCTCGACGACACCTTGCGCCACATCCTCGATTTGGCCCGCTGGGCGCCCAGCGGCGACAACAGCCAGCCATGGCGTTTCGAGATCGTCGGCGCGCGCCGCTTGGTGGTGCATGGCTTCGACACGCGTGAGCACTGCGTCTACGACCTCGACGGCCACCCCAGCCAGATGTCGCTGGGCGCCCTGCTGGAGACCATCGCGCTGGCCGCCGGCACCTACCAGTTGGCGCTGAGCGCGCGGCGCCGCCCCGACACCGCCGACGACCGCCCCACCTTCGACCTCGCCTTCATCCCCGCACCCGCGTCCTCGGCCGACCCGCTGGCCGAGTCCATCGTGCAACGCTGCGTGCAGCGCCGCCCGCTGCGCACGCGGCCGCTGACGGCGACCGAGAAGACCACGCTGGCGCAGACGCTGCCGGCCGGCTACCGCCTGGTCTGGCACGAGCGCCCGGGCCAGCGGCTGGCGCTTGCCCTGCTGCTGTACCACAACGCCGGCCTGCGCCTGCGCATGCCGGAAGCCTATCCGACCCACCGCGCCGTCATCGAATGGAACGCCCGCACCAGCGAGGACCGCATTCCGGACCAGGCCCTGGGCGTCGATCCGCTGACCCGCCACATGATGCGCTGGGTCCTGCAAAGCTGGCGCCGCGTCGAGTTCTGCAACACCTGGCTGGCCGGCACGGTGGCGCCGCGCGTGCAGATGGACCTGGTGCCGGCGCTGGCCTGCGCCGCGCACTTCCTGCTGCTGGCGCCGCAACGGCCGACCTCGACCGACGACTACGTCGCCGCCGGCCGCGCCATGCAGCGCTTCTGGCTGACCGCCACGGCGCTCGGCCTGCAACTGCAACCGCAGATGACGCCGCTGATCTTCGCCCGCTACCTGCGCGAGCGGCGCCCGTTCACCGCCAGCACGGCCTTGCGGGCCCGCGCGGCCGAGCTGGCGCTGCGCGCCGAGCGCCTGTTCGGCCGGCACGACTGGGAGCACGCCGTCTTCATGGGCCGCATCGGCGCCGGCCCCCCGGCCAAGGCGCGCTCGCTGCGCCGCCCGCTGCGCCAGTTGTTGCTGGACGAGACGGCGCCGGAGGCCGCCGGCCCGGCGTGACGGCGCACCGGGCCGTCGACCCGGTGCCGTTCCATACCGTTCCCTAGCCTCGCGTGCGCGCGCGTCCGCCATGACGGAATTTTTTACACCCGGCGACGGCGCGTGGCGCGGTATTTCCCCGCACCACAGCAAGTTCGCTGACGGCAATTTTTACAGTCGGCCGCCGCGCCCCGCCCCCGGCTCGACCGCCCCGCCGCAAGTGCTTGTTTTTCCAAAAGAAAATTTACTTGGCAAGCTTATTGCTCAGAACAGAGCAGGTCCCGTCGCAAGGGATTCTTCCAGCAAATGTCTTTCCTAAATTGGGGGCAAACATGAAGCACTTCACATCCACACTGGGCGCCATGCTGGCGGCGGCGGTCCTGGCGGCGCCAACGACGACGCTGGCGGGCCCCTTGATCGGCATGTCGCTCAACGGCAACCATGTTTACGATGTCTACGCCGACCTGTGGACCAATGTCACCGACAGCGGCCTGGCCACCGGCATCATCCCCGGCGGCGCGCCGGGCTACCTGACCCAGCTGCGCACACAGACCGTGGTCGGCACCATGTCGAACAGCAATAACGGCACCATCGTCACCCCGGCCGGCTTGAACAGCAGCTTCGAGGTCAGCAAGATCGCCCGCTACCAACAACTAGTCAGCGCGCAAAACGGCAACACCATCCACTTCACGATGCCCTCCACGCAGGACGCGGCGATGGATGTCGACCTGTTCCATACCGGCGTGCAAAACGTGGCGATCTACTTCGACCGCCTCGGGCCCGCTGGCGACAGTAAGGCCATGCCGGGCAACGGCGCCAACACGGTGCGCTGCTACGGCTCCGGCGCCACCTCGGCCGGCTGCGGCGTCGGCGACCTCGACAACGGCGACGGCATGCTGATCATGTCGGGCCACCTGGTCTTCAATGAGGCCACGTTCACCCGTAGCAGCGTCAATCCCAACATCGGCACCGGCTCGTTCTCGACCAGCTTCATGATCGACTTCGTCAACTCCGACTTCCTCGACGTGGTCACCGGCTCCATTATCAGCGACAACTTCACCGGTTCCACCAACCTGCCGTCCTTCTACAACCCGGTCAGGACCTGGGACGGCACAACGCCGGACGGATCATTCCCCTTCTTCAAGGTCGACTCATCGCAAAGCTTCGCCGTCGCCGCCGTGCCGGAGCCGGCCACGCTGGCGCTGTTCGGCCTGGGCCTGGCCGGCTTGGCGCTGGGCGAGCGGCGCAAAATCAAGGGCACGGTCGAGGCCAAGTGCTAGCTCCTGGCCGGGGCGGCGACCCGGGCCGCCGGCGCCACTGGCGCCACCGTCAGGCCGGCATGCCCAACATCTGCCGCAACACGGCGTTGAAGCTGGCGCCGGCGTCGTAGCGCCGGAACAGCTGCGCGACGACGCCGGCCGCCGCCCGCGCCGTCCCCTCCCGCAACAAGATCTCGCAGGTGCGCCGCAGCTCGGCCACCCCGGCCCGGTCGGCGCGCAGCACGGCGCCGGCGCCGGCCGCCACGATCCCCCGCATGTTCAAGAACTGGTCCAGGTTGCCGGCGATGCCCAGCACCGGCACGCCGGCGGCCAGCGCCTGTTGGCTGCTCAGGCTGCCGCCGTTGCACACCACCAGGCGCGCGCGCCGCGCCGCCAGCCCGCCCGGCAAATAATCGGCGATCCGGGCGTTGGCCGGCGGCCGTGGCGGCGCGGCGCGGCCCGCCGTCGCGGCGGCCACCAGCACCGGCAACGGCGCCAGCGCCTGCAACACCAGCGGCAACAGGCGCTGCTGGCCGGAACTGCCCAGCGTGACATAGACCAGCGGCACGTCGGCCGGCAGCTCCGCCCACCACGGCGGCGGCGCGAGCGGCGGCGACCAGGCCACCGGCCCCAGATAGGAGTGGCTGGCCGGCATGTCGCGCGGCGGGAACAGTTCGGCCACGTCGGCGTACAGGGTGCGGTCGGCGTCGGTGTAGACGCGGCGCAGGTCCCAACCCAGCGAGGCCATGCCGTACTGCCGGCGCACCCGGTTCAGCGGGCGCGTGTGCAGGGCGAAGGCCAGCGGACGGGCCAGTTGGAACAGGGCGCTGGCCAGCGCCAGCGGCCGCAGGCGCGCCAGCGGAATGTCCGGCAGCGGATAGTGCTGGGGCACGTAGGGGCTCCAGTAGGCGTTGCTCAGCGCCACATACGGCAGGCCGGCGCGGCGCGCGCTGATCGACAGCGACAGGCGGAAGTCGCCGACCACCAGGTCCGGCTTGGCCTGCTGGAACAGATGCAGATCGTCCTCGACGTAGCGGCGCAGCGTGGCGACCTCGTAGACCGGCCGGCCGGCCGCCAGGGCGGCGAGGAACTGCGCCGGGGCAACGCTGTGGATGCGCCAGCGCGGCGGCGCGCCGGCCCCCAGGAATTGCTCGTAGCCGTCGGCGCAGGCCAGTTGCGCCATGAAGCGCGCCGGCTCCAGCGCGGCGGCCAGCGCCAGCGGCCTGGCCAGGTGGGCCAGGGTGACCGCCTCGGCGACGAACAGGATCTTCTTGCGTTCCATCATATTCCGGCTGGATATGGCGCGGCCGCGCCGGCCGCATTCGCACAGCTTGCGGCCGGCGCGGCGGCGTCCTTTGATACCGCGCAAAAGTGTCCGCCCCGCCGGCGCGCGTGGATGTTGCTCGCGCGGGCGGAATGTTCCCGCTAGCGGGCAGCGATTAGATGCAGATCAATGCCGCCACCACCCCGCAGCTTATATTTTTCTTCGTGACACCGTCCTCCGCAGTCCTACCTCCGTTGCCGCGCACAAGGCGCGCGACATCAACCGCCGGCCTCAACAATGAATAGTGTGCAACGCCATCGCCCCGTCGCGTCGCTAGCGCCCCATGCCGGCGCTGCCGCTGCGCGCGCGCGCCGAACCGGGCCGGCGGCGCCGCTCCCGCGCGGCCGGTGCCGGCCGCCGCTGCCGACCACGCCCGGCTTTGTTGCTGGTCGGCGGGCCCCGGCCGCCCTCAGGCTCGGCCTGGCGGCGCTGCTGGCGCTGCTCCTGCCGGCGCCGGCGCCGGCCCAGCCCGTCCAGCCGGCCGCCGATCCGGCCCAGACCATGGCCTACATCTACAACCTGGGCAAGTTCACCGAATGGCCGCCGGCCGCGCTCGGCCCGCCCGGCCGGCCGATCACCCTGTGCATGATGGGCGACACCGACTACCTGACGCTGGCCCTGGCCGCCATCGAGAACCGGCCGATGCAGGGCCGCGAGTTGCGCGTGCGCCACATGTCCTATCTGGGCGAGCCGCTCGGCTGCCAGATCCTGTTCGTCTCGCGCTCGGAGGAGAAGCACCTGGCCGAGATCCTGCCGGCGGCGCACGCCGGCGCCGCGCTCACCGTCAGCGACATCGCCGATTTCGCCGACGTCGGCGGCATCGTCGGCCTGCTGCCGGCCGCCGCGCCGGACGGCAAGATGGAGTTCGAGATCAACGCCGGCGTGGCGCGCCAGGCCGGCCTGCGGCTCAGCTCGCAGGTGCTCAAGCTGGCCCGCAACGTGGTGGGGAGGTAGGCCGTGTTCGACTTCGCCCGTTCCGGCCTGAGCAAGAAGCTGACCATCATCTCGGTGTTGTCGACCGGCAGCGCGCTGCTGCTGGTGTTCCTCGCCTTCGCCGCCACCACCGTGCTCAGCCACACCAGCGACGAGCGCAAGCAGCTCTCCTCGCTGGCCGGGGTGATCGGCATCAACAGCGTGACGGCCCTGCTGTTCGCCGACCGCAAGCAGGCCGAGCAGACCCTGGCCGCGCTCAGCGTCAAGGACGACATCGTCCAGGCCGCGCTGTTCGACCGCGACGGCAGCTTGTTCGCCCGCTACAGCGCGCCCGGCCGCGAGGCCGACGCCGCCGCCGTGGGCGACCTCAGCGCGCTGCGCCTGGCCGACCTGGGCGGCGCCGAGCTGGCCGAGCGCAGCGGCGCGCTGTGGACGCCCGGCATGCGCCTGTACCGCGCCATCCGCAACAACGGCGAACTGATCGGCGCGGTGATGATCGAGGGCGAGCAGACCCAGATGTGGCTGGCCGTGCTGCGCAACCTGGCCGCGGCCGGCGCCGCCACGGCGGTCTCCTTCGTCATCGCGCTGCTGATGGCGGCCCGCTTCAAGGGCAGCATCGCCGAGCCGATCAGCAAGTTGATCGGCGCCGCCCAGCAGGTCTCGAGCAGCCAGAGCTACACCCTGCGCGTGGCGCACCAGCGCAGCGACGAGCTCGGCTCGCTGATCGACAGCTTCAACGACATGCTGGCGCAGATCGAGGGGCGCGACCTCAAGCTGGCGCAGTACCGCGACCAGCTCGAGCGCCAGGTCGGCGTGCGCACCGAGCAGCTGGAGAAGGCCAAGAACGCCGCCGAGGCGGCCAGCCAGGCCAAGAGCGCCTTCCTGGCCACCATGAGCCACGAGATCCGCACGCCGATGAACGGCGTGCTGGGCATGACCGAGCTGCTGCTGGCCACGCCGCTGAGCGAGCAACAGCGCCGCTACACCGGCATGGTCAAGCGCTCCGGCGAGCACCTGCTGGTGATCATCAACGACATCCTCGACTTCTCCAAGATCGAGGCCGGCAAGCTCACCGTCGAGTACATCCACTTCAACTTCCGCGAGCTGCTCGACGACGTCGACAGCGTCTTCCTGCCGCAGGCCCAGGCCAAGGGCATCGAGCTCGAGTTCGCCATCGCCAACGACATCCCGGTGGCCATCTGCGGCGACCCCAACCGGCTGCGCCAGATCATCGTCAACCTGCTCGGCAACGCCATCAAGTTCACCGACCGCGGCCGCATCGTCGTCAAGGTCGGCGTGGTCGACGAGGACGCCCAGGCCGTCGGCCTGCGCTTCGAGGTGCACGACACCGGCATCGGCGTCTCGGCCGAGGCGCGGGCGCGCATCTTCGACTCGTTCTCGCAGGCCGACGGCTCGACCACCCGCAAGCACGGCGGCACCGGCCTGGGCCTGGCGATCTCGAAACAACTGGTCGAGTTGATGGGCGGGAAAATCGGCGTCGACAATGCTCTACCGCAAGGGTCGGTCTTTTGGTTTGTCGTAAATTTCGATAAGCGTCGCGTCGATGCCGACGATCCTTTGTTCAATTGCAAGACTACCCAGGGGCTACGCGCTTTGATCGTCGATGAACATGCGGACAGCCGCGTCCTGCTGGAGCGGCAACTGGCGCGCTGGCAGATCAGCGCCAACAGCGCCGGCGGCAACGACGCCGTGGCCCAGCTGCAGGCCGCCGCCGCCGCCGGCCGCCCCTACGACGTGGCCCTGCTCGACATGGACCTGGCGCGCACCAGCGGCCTGGCGCTGGCCGCCTCGATCAAGGCCGACGCCGCCATCGCGGCGGTGCGCCTGCTGCTGCTCAGCAGCGAGCGCGACGCCGCCGACACGGTGCAGCGGCGCGAGGCCGGCGTCGCCTTCCAGCTGATCAAGCCGCCGCGCGAGTGCGACCTGTACGACTGCATCGTCACCCCGCTGCGCGCCAGCGAGGGCGCGCGCAACGCGCCGCCGCACCTGGCCCGGCCGGTGCGCGCGCGCAAGCGGCGCAAGGTGCTGCTGGCCGAGGACAACCCGGTCAACGTCGAGGTGGCCAGCGCCATGCTCGAGGGCCTGGGGCTGGAGGTCAGCCGCGCCTGCAACGGCGAGGAGGCGCTGCACTCGGTGTGCGCCGACGACTTCGACCTGGTGCTGATGGACTGCCAGATGCCGGTCATGGACGGCTTCGCCGCCACCGCCGAGATCCGCCGCTACGAGCAGCAGAGCGGCCGCGCCCGCGTGCTGCCGATCATCGCCATCACCGCCAACGCGCTGCAGGGCGACCGCGAGTCCTGCCTGGCCGCCGGCATGGACGACTATTTGAGCAAGCCCTTCACCCAGCAGGCGCTGGGCCAGACCATCGCGCGCTGGATCGCCCTGCCGCGCGCCGCCACGCTGCAGCTCGACGAGGAGCCGCCGGCGCCGGCGCCGACGGCGGCCGCCGTGGTGGCGGCGGCGCAGACCACGGCGGCGGCCTCGGCCACGGCGGCGGCCAGGCATGCGGCCCCGCCATCGGCCGGCGGCGCGGCCGCCGCGCCGCCCCCCGCGCCACCGCCGCCGGTCCAGCCGGCCGCGCGCGACATCATCAACCAACAGGCGCTGAAGAACATCCGCGCCCTCAGCGCCGCGCACGGCGACGCCCTGCTCGAGCGCGTCCTGCACGCCTTCGTCGACGACACGCCCAGCCACTTCCAGGCGCTGCGCCTGGCCGTCGACGGCGGCCAGCCCGGCCCGCTGCGCAAGGCCGCGCACAGCCTCAAGTCGAGCAGCGCCAACGTCGGCGCCGAACACCTGGCCCAGCTGTGCAAGGAGCTCGAACAGCTCGGCCGCGACGACCGCACCGACGGCGGCGCCGCCCTGCTCGAGCAGATGGAACGGGAATTCCAGGCCGTGCGCCAGGCGCTCAGCGCGATTTTAGAAAAGGAAACTTGAGATGGCACCCTCCCCCAAACGCGGCCTGGTCCTGGTCGCCGACGACGACCCGGTGATGCGCATGCTGATGCTGGAAATGCTAGGCCAGGTCGGCCTCGACGTCATCGAGGCCGAGGACGGCAAACAGGCGCTGGCCTACTACCACAGCATGGCGCCCGACCTGGTGCTGCTCGACGTCGAAATGCCCGGCCTGGACGGCTTCCAGGTCTGCGCCGAGATCCGCCGCCAGGAGAGCAACGCCACCGTGCCCATCGTCATGGTCACCGGCGGCGACGAGCTCGAGTCGGTCACCCACGCCTACGAGGTCGGCGCCACCGACTTCGTCTCCAAGCCGATCAACTGGCCCATCCTCGGCCACCGCGTGCTGTACGTGCTGCGCGCCTCCGACGCCATCGCCCGCCTGCGCATCGCCGACGCCCACAACCGCGCCGTGCTGGCGGCCATCCCCGACACCTTCTTCCGCCTCAACCAGGACGGCTACTACCTCGACTACGAGCAGGGCCACGACCACGGCGCCGTGTTCTCGGTCGAGCACTGCGTCGGCCGCCACGTCAGCGAGGTGCTGCCCAAGGACATCGCCGAGCGCCTGCTCGAGCAGGCCCAGACGGTGCTGGCCACCCAGCACATCCGCTCGGTCGACTACGAGCTGGTGCGCCACGGCAGCGTGCAGCACTTCGAGGCGCGCCTGGTCACCACCGGCAGCGACGAGGTGCTCGGCCTGGTGCGCGACATCAGCGAGCGCAAGCGCACCGAGGAGCAGATCCGCCGCCTGGCCTACTGCGACAGCCTGACCGGCATCCCCAACCGCCAGGCCTTCCTCGAGACGCTGGAGGGCGAGCTGCTGCGCTCGCGCAACGGCAACAAGAAGTTCGCCGTGCTGTTCATGGACCTCGACTCGTTCAAGCGCATCAACGACACGCTCGGCCACAACGTCGGCGACCACCTGCTCAAGGTGGTCTCGGACCGGCTGCGCGAGACCATCCGCCCCAGCGACCTGGTGACCCGCGCCGAGCACTACCACAACAACAACCTGGCGCGCCTGGGCGGCGACGAGTTCACCATCCTGATCCCCGACCTGGAGCGGGTCGAGCACGCGCTCAACGTGGCGCACCGCGTCAAGGAGGCGATGCGGCGGCCCTTCCTGATCGACGCCCACGAGATCTTCGTCACCGCCAGCATCGGCATCTCGCTGTACCCGGAGGACGGCGAGGACTGCAACTCGCTGCTCAAGTACGCCGACACGGCGATGTACCACGCCAAGAACTGCGGCAAGAACAACGCCAAGCTGTACAGCTCCTCGCTGACCATGCAGATCATGAGCCACGTCAAGCTCGAGGTGGGCCTGCGCAAGGCCCTGCAGAACGCCGAGCTGTACCTGCTGTACCAGCCGCAGATCGACGTCGCCAGCAGCCAGATCGTCGGCGTCGAGGCGCTGGTGCGCTGGCGCCACCCGGAGCGCGGCATCATCTCGCCCACCGAATTCATCCCGCTGGCCGAGGAGACCGGCCTGATCGTGCCGATCGGCGAATGGGTGCTGCGCACCGCCTGCGCCCAGGCGCGCGCCTGGCAGGCCGACGGCCGCCGCCCGGTGCGCATGGCGGTCAACCTGTCGGCCAAGCAGTTCAAGGACGAGAACCTGACCCAGATCGTGGTCTCGGCGCTGCACGACACCGGCCTGGCCGCCGCCCTGCTCGAACTCGAGCTGACCGAGGGCACGCTGATGGACGACGCCCGCGCCACCATGGTCACGCTCGAGCAGTTGCGCGCCATCGGCGTCTACCTGTCGATCGACGACTTCGGCACCGGCTACTCGTCGATGAACTACCTGAAGCGCTTCGACGTGCGCGCGCTGAAGATCGACAAGAGCTTCATCAGCGGCCTGCCGCAGGACTCGGAGAACGCCGCCATCACACGCGCCATCATCGCCATGGCGCACGGCCTGAAGATGGTGGTGGTGGCCGAGGGCGTGGAAACGGAGGAGCAGCTGGTCATGCTGGAACAGTTCGGCTGCGACGTGGCGCAGGGCTACTACCTGGGCCACCCGCTGCCGCACGAGGCGATCACCCAGATGCTCGGCAACCAGCACGCCCCGCCCGGCCAGAACGGCTACGCGCTGCTGCCGCATGCCGGCTCGGCCTGAACAACGCCGCCGGCATGACGCCGCAGCGGCCGAAGGGTCAGACCCTCAGGGTCTGACCCTGGGGTGCGGGGTGCAATCCGCCGACACCCCGCTACACCACCCCGCCGTCCCTCAGCTCGGCGATCTGCGCGGCGCTGTAGCCCAGCGCGGCCAGCACCTCGTCGTTGTGCTGGCCCAGGGTCGGCCCCATCCATTGCGTACGGCCCGGCGTGGCCGACAGCTTGGGCGAGATGGCCGGCAGCTTGACCGGCGTGCCGTCCGGGAAATGGTGCTGCTCGAACATGTCGCGGGCGAGGAACTGCGGGTCCGTCATCATGTCGCGCACCGAGTAGATTTTGCCGGCCGGCACGTCGGCCGCCTTCAGCACGGTCAGCGCGGCGGCTATGTCCCGGCCGTCGCACCAGGCCTGGATGGCGGCGTCGATCTCCTCGGTGCGCGGCACGCGGCCGTCGTTGCGCGCCAGGCCGGGGTCGCCGGCCAGGTCGATGCGGCCGATGGCCAGCATCAGGCGCTTGAAGATGGCGTCGCCGTTGCCGGCGATGACGATGTTCTCGCCGTCGGCGGTGGTGTAGGTGTTGGACGGCACGATGCCGGGCAAGGCGCCGCCGGTGCGCTCGCGCACCACGCCGGCGTGGTCGAACTCGGGCACCAGCGACTCCATCAGGTTGAACACCGACTCGTACAGGGCGACGTCGACCATCTGCCCCTGGCCGTGCTCGCGCCCGCCGGTGGCGTCGCGGTGGCGCAGCGCCATCATCGCGCCGATCACCCCGTGCAGCGCCGCCACCGAGTCGCCGATCGACACGCCGACCCGCACCGGCGGCCGGTCGGCGTGGCCGGACACGTAGCGCAGCCCGCCCATCGACTCGCCGATGGCGCCGAAGCCGGGCAGGTCCCTCATCGGCCCGGTCTGGCCGAAGCCGGACAGGCGCACCATGATGGTCGCCGGCTTGACGGCCTGCAATTGCGCATAGCCCAGCTCCCACTTCTCCAGCACGCCGGGGCGGTAGTTCTCGATGATGATGTCGGCCTCCAGCGCCAGCTGGCGGGCGATGGCGCGGCCGCGCGCGTCCTTCAGGTTCAGCGTCAGGCTCTTCTTGTTGCGCGCCTGCACCGACCACCACAGCGAGGTGCCGTCCTTCAGCACGCGCCACTGGCGGATCGGGTCGCCGCTGCCGGGGGTCTCGATCTTGATCACCTCGGCGCCGAACTCGGCCAGCATGCGGGCGCAGAACGGCCCGGCGATCAGTGTGCCCAGCTCCAGGACCTTGATGCCGGCCAGCGGGCCGGGGGAAGCGGATTGCGTCATGTCAGCAGCCTAAAAAGGTGGTGTCGAGGATGGTGGAGGCGTCGACAAACCAGCGGGCCGATCGAGGGTCAGACCCTAGGGTCTGACCCTAAGGCCGCAATCCAAGGCGCCGCCTCAGGTGGCGCGGCGGTCGAGCATGGCGCGGGCGATGGTGCCGGCGTCGACATACTCGAGCTCGCCACCGACCGGCACGCCGCGCGCCAGCCGGCTGACGCGCAGGCCGCGCGCCTTGAGCATCTCGCTGATGTAGTGCGCGGTGGCCTCGCCCTCGTTGGTGAAGTTGGTGGCCAGCACGACCTCGCCGACCACGCCGTCGTTGGCACGCGCCACCAGCTTCTCCAGGTGGATGTCCTTCGGGCCGATGCCGTCGAGCGGCGACAGCCGCCCCATCAGCACGAAGTACAGGCCCTTGTAGGTCAGGGTCTGCTCGATCATCAACTGGTCGGCCGGCGTCTCCACCACGCACAACAGGCGGCGGTCGCGCCGCTCGTCGTTGCAGGTGTCGCACACCTCCTCCTCGGTGAAGGTGTTGCACAGCACGCAGTGCTGCACCGCCTCGACCGCCTGGCCCAGCGCGCGCGACAGCATCGCCGCGCCCTCGCGGTCGTGCTGCAGCAGGTGGAAGGCCATGCGCTGGGCCGACTTGGGGCCGACGCCGGGCAGCCGGCGCAGCGCCTCGGTGAGGAACTCGAGCGATTTGGACACGGATCAGGCCGGGTGCGCGCTGCGGTGGACGGCGTCGCTCAGAACGGCATCTTGAAGCCGGCCGGCAGGTTCATGCCGGAGGTCAAGCCGCCCAGTTTCTCGGCGGAGGTCGCCTCGGCCTTGCGCACGGCGTCGTTGAAGGCGGCCGCCACCAGGTCTTCCAGCATGTCCTTGTCGTCGGCCAGCAGCGACGGGTCGATCGAGACACGCTTGACGTCGTTCTTGCAGCTCATCACCACCTTGACCAGGCCGGCGCCGGACTGGCCTTCGACGTCGATCAGCGCCAGTTGGTCCTGCGCCTTTTTCATGTTGTCCTGCATTGCTTGCGCTTGTTTCATCAAGCCGGCCAGTTGGTTCTTCATCATGATGGGTTGCTCCGTAAGTGGATTGGTAAAAATAGTTTAGTTCAATGCAGCGTGGCCGAGGCGGCCAAAGCGGCCGGCGGCGGCACGATGGAGCCGGGCACCACGAAGGCGCCGAACTCGCGGATCATACTGTTGACAAAGGGGTCGCCGGCGATGGTGTCCTCGGCGGCGCGCTGGCAGGCGGCGCGGTGCGCCTGGGCCTCGGCGCTGGCCGTGTACCAGACTGCGCCCAGCTCGGTCTCCACCCGCACCGTGCGGCCGAAGCGTTCGCACAGGGCGGCGGTGAGCTTGTCGACGTTGCCCGGCGTGCGCCAGGTTTCGATCGGCACGCGCAGGGCGAACACCACGGTGTTGCCGTCGAAAGTGCAGCTGAGCAGCTCGGCCTGCATCGCCAGTTGCTGCGCCACGCCGCGCAGCGGCAGGGCGGCCGCCACGGCCGGCCAGTTGCCGTCCCAGTCCAGCTCGGGCACCGGGGTGATGACGTAGGCGTGCGGCGCGTGCAGCGGCGCGGGCGCGGCGCGCGGCACCGGCGCGAAGGCCGGCGCGTTGTCGCCGGCGTAGGCCGACGGCGCTGCCGACGCGGACGCGGACGACGCTGCAGACGATGCAGACGCGAACGAGGACGAGGCCGGCGCCGCTTGGGCGATGGCCGTGTCGTCGGAGAATTCGGTGACCCAGGGTGGTAGCTCATCCTCGTCGGCGGCCGGCGCCGGCGGGCGGGCCGGCTGGGCTTGCTGCGCGGGCTGGTAGCCCGACTGCTGCGGCATCGTGCGCGCGGCCTGCTGCGGCGGCATCTGCTGCTGCGCCTGCTGCGGAACGTGCTGCGGAACGTGCTGCGGAACGTGCTGCGGGGCTTGCTGGGTCTGCTGCGCGCCCTGTTGCATCTGGTGTGCGCCCGGCGGCGGCATCTGCTGCGCGCCCTGCTGCTGCGGCCGCTGGGCGGCCTGCGCCTGTTGCGCCAGTTGCGGCTGCTGCGCCATCGGCGCGGCCTGCTGCATGGTCTGGCGCGCCGGCGCCTCCAGCACGGCGGTGTTCGATTCGCCCAGCGCGGTCGACGGCGGCGGGCTGTCCTCCCACGGTGCCGGACCGCGCGGCGCGGCCGGGGCCGACGGCATGGCCGGGCGCGGCGCCAGCGCGGCGGGGGCGGCGGACGCGGCCGGAGCCGACGCGGCGCCAGGCATGCCGGTGCCGCCCGCCCCTGCGGGCGATCCCGGCGACGCCGACTGCGCTGCGGACGATGCTGCCGGCACGGACTGCGCCGCGGACGGTGCCGGCGGCGCGCTCGTCGCGCCAGTCGCACCAGCCGCCGGCGACGGCCTGCTGCCGCCGACCTTCGACGCCGCCCGCGCCGCTTCCAGCGCGGCGTTGATGGCGGCGCGGGCCGTGCTGACCGGTCCGGCCGGCTGGGATGGCTGGACCGACTGGGCCGGCGCGGCGTACTGCGGCGCGCTGGCCGCTGCCGGCGCGGCGGCGGTATGGGCAATTGGCGCTGTGACCGGCCGCGATGCCGGCGCGTCGGCGCGCGCCATGGCGGCGGCAGCGCCGGCCACCACGGCCGGCGGCACCACGGTGGCGTGGCTGGCGGCCACATGGCTGGCGGCGCGGGCCGCCGGCATGGCGGCGGCGCGCGCGGCGGCGGCGGCCGGACGGGCCGCCATCGGCGCGGCGGCCGGCACACCCTCGGCGCCGCCTACGCCGGGCCGAAAGGCCAGCATGCGCAGCAGCGTCATGGTGAAGCCGGCGTACTCGTCGGGCGCCAGGCCCAGCTCGTTGCGGCCGTGCACGGCGATCTGGTAATACAGTTGCACTTCCTCGGCGTCGAAGGCGGCGGCCAGACGGACGATGTCGGCGTATTCCGGCAGGTCGGCCGGCAGCGCGGCCGGCACGGTCTGCGCCAGCGCGATGCGGTGCAGCAAGGTGCCCAGGTCCTGCAGCGCGCCGTTGTAGGACAGGCTGCGGGCGGCCATCTCGTCGGCCACGGCCAGCAGGTCGGCGCCGTCCTGCTGCGCCAAGGCGTCGAGCAGGCGCACCAGGTAGGACTGGTCGAGCGCGCCCAGCATGCCCTGCACCGCGTCCAGCGTCACCTCGCCGGCGGCGTAGGCGATGGCCTGGTCGGTCAGCGACAGCGCGTCGCGCATCGAGCCGTGGGCGCCCTGGGCCAGCAGGCGCAAGGCCGGCTGTTCGAAGGTGATGCCCTCCTGGCCGAGAATATTGTCCAGGTGGCTGATGATGTGGCCGGGCGGCATCTGCTTCAGGTTGAACTGCAGGCAGCGCGACAGCACCGTCACGGGAATCTTTTGCGGGTCGGTCGTCGCCAGGATGAACTTGACGTGCTCGGGCGGTTCCTCCAGCGTCTTCAGCATCGAGTTGAAGGCGTGGTTGGTCAGCATGTGCACCTCATCGATCATATAGACCTTGAAGCGGGCGTTGGACGGCGCGTACACCGCCTGTTCCAGCAACTGCGCCATCTCGTCGACGCCGCGGTTGGACGCCGCGTCCATCTCTATATAGTCGACGAAGCGGCCGGCGTCGATCGCCGTGCAGGCCTCGCACACGCCGCAGGGCGTGGCGGTGATGCCGCCGTTGCCGTCCGGGCCGATGCAGTTGAGCGATTTGGCCAGGATGCGCGACAGCGTGGTCTTGCCCACCCCGCGTGTTCCGGTGAACAAATAGGCGTGGTGCAGGCGACCGCTGTGCAAGGCGTGCGTCAGCGCGCGCACGACGTGCTCCTGGCCGACGAGCGTTTCGAAATTCTTGGGGCGGTATTTACGGGCGAGGACTTGATAGGACATGCTGAGATTTTACCGTAGATAGCGGGTGGAGCGGTCAATCCTGCGCGGCTGCGCGCAAGTGCCTTGGCAAAGTTCGCCGGATGCGTAAAAACGGCAATTGTAACAAGCTGGCACGAGCTTGGCTAACTTGGGCCTCTGCCGGGCGGCGCCGTCCGGCCAAGCTAGCACGGCCAAGCTGAGGATTTGCCCAAGGCCGGTGGCGGATATGGCATAGCGCGGCGCGGCGCGATCGCCTACAATTTATTTTTATTTCAACATGACAAAAATGAAAAAACTTGCATTGCTGGCCCTGCTGCCCCTCTCCTTCTCCGCCCTGGCCACCGAGGAGCGCGAATGGATCCCCTATAAGAAACTGCTGGAGGTCACCAAGTTCGACAAGTTCTACGCCCTGCCCGCCGCCGAGCGCGACAAGGTGGCCGTCTACATCACCTTCGCGCCCAACAACAAGACGATCAAGCCGGCCGACATGGCGCTGACCGTGGTCCACTCGGGCGGCCGCACGGCGCTGCCGGTGACGGCCGACGGCCGCCTGAGCATGGTGCCGGTGGCCAAGTGGATCGGCGAGGACGCCAAAATCTGGACCCAGATGCCCAAGGGCGAGAAGGCGGCCATCGGCTTCGGCATGAACGCCGTGCTGCCCGAGGGCCAGCAGTGGGGCTACGCCAGCGCGATGGGCAGCGTGCCGCAAGCCAACGCGGCGATCAAGCAGGTGGCCGGCGCGCTGAGCCTGTTCGCGCCCTCGATCAAGTCGGTGGTGTTCAAGTTCGCCAAGCCGGCCCAGTTGAAGATCCAGGCGCACGACGGCGTCAAGCAGTACAGCAGCGACGCCCGCAACGAAATCTGGCTCAAGCCGGACGACGCGCTGCTCAAGGAGAATCCGCTGATGGTGGCGTCGGAGCGGCCGCGCGAGGTGGAGCTGGAAACGGACACCAAGTAGGCGTATTGGGTCCGGAAACAATAAAAGCTGCCGAGGCAGCTTTTTTTGTATGAATTCCCGAAGGAGGCGAGCCTGATCTGCGGCACTTATGGGTAACAGCCGTGGCTGCTTCGTTCCCGACCTGACCAGGTTAGCCGTGCCACAATGCGCAGGGGCCCGCCGAGGGCAATTATACCCGACCTGGCGACTTCGTGGGAAGTGCCGTGCCGGTCGGAGCCCAAATGCCGTGCCACCAAGACGCCAGCGGCTCCAATACCACCCAAGGGCAGAGAGCCAGGGTCAGACCCTAGGGTCTGACCCTAGATTTTCGCCGCTGGTCTTTACATAACTTGACTGCACCCACCTACAAACCCAGCTGCTGCCAGATCTCGTCGACCTTGGCCTTGACGGCCGGCGTCATGGCGATGGTGGTGCCCCACTCGCGGTTGGTCTCGCCCGGCCACTTGTTGGTCGCGTCGATGCCCATCTTGCTGCCCAGGCCGCTGACCGGCGAGGCGAAGTCCAGGTAGTCGATCGGCGTGTTGTCGACCAGCGTGGTGTCGCGGGTCGGGTCGACCCGGGTGGTGATGGCCCAGATCACCTCTTTCCAGTCGCGGATGTTGACGTCCTCGTCGACCACCACGATGAACTTGGTATACATGAACTGGCGCAGGAAGCTCCACACGCCGAACATCACCCGCTTGGCGTGGCCGGCGTACTGTTTCTTGATCTGCACCACCGCCATGCGGTAGCTGCAGCCCTCGGGCGGCAGATAAAAGTCGGTGATCTCGCTGAACTGCTTTTGCAGCAGCGGGATGAACACCTCGTTCAGCGCCAGGCCCAGCACGGCCGGCTCGTCGGGCGGCTTACCGGTGTAGGTCGAGTGGTAGATCGGGTCGCGCCGCATGGTGATGCGGTCGATGGTGAACACCGGGAAGGAGTCCTGCTCGTTGTAATAGCCGGTGTGGTCGCCGTACGGCCCCTCCAGCGCGTGCTCGTAGCCGGACGGATGGTTGGCGTCGGGATAGATGTGGCCCTCCAGCACGATCTCGGCCGAGGCCGGCACCCGCAGCTCGCTGCCGATCGCCTTGACCAGCTCGGTGCGGCTGCCGCGCAGCAGGCCGGCGAACTGGTATTCGGACAGGCTGTCCGGCACCGGCGTCACCGCGCCCAGGATGGTGGCCGGGTCGGCGCCCAGCGCCACGCAGATCGGATACGGCTGGCCCTTGCTCTGCACGGCGTGCTCGCGGAAGTCCAGCGCGCCGCCCCGGTGCGCCAGCCAGCGCATGATCACCTTATTAGGACCGAGCACCTGCTGGCGGTAGATGCCCAGGTTTTGCCGCTTCTTATTCGGCCCCTTGGTGATCACCAGGCCCCAGGTGATCAGCGGCGCCACGTCGCCCGGCCAGCAGTGCTGGATCGGCAGGCGCGACAGGTCGACGTCCTGGCCCTCCCAGACGATTTCCTGGCAGGGCGCGCCGCGCAATTCCTTCGGCGACATGTCCCACACCGCCTTGACCAGCGAGCCCAGGCCCAGCAGATCCTTGAAGCCCTTGGGCGGTTCCGGCTCCTTCAAGCGGGCCAGCACGTGGCCGATCTTGCGCAGTTCGCTGACGTCCTCGGCGCCCATGCCCAGCGCCACCCGGCGCGGCGTGCCGAACAGATTGGCCAGCACCGGCATGCTGTGGCCGGTCGGATTTTGGAACAATAGAGCCGGTCCGCCGGCGCGCAAAGTGCGGTCGCAGACCTCGGTCATCTCTAAATGGGGGGAAATTGGCAACAAAATGGGCTTAAGTTCGTCCATTCGTTGCAGTTGAGAAATAAAATCTCGCAAATCTGTATATTTCATGTTTTTTTTAATTTTTGTGACAGTGAACGGCGTGACTGAGAAATCCCGGTCAAGTGATTGATTTTATTGGTTTTACGCGCAATGCAAGCGAAAATGTAAGATTTAAAAGTAATAACAAACGCTTTCGTTAGTATTGACTTGATATAAAACGGCTTCTACAATTTGCCCTACTTGAAGAGGACATGGTTTTTCGACCACATATTTACTGTCACTCATTCATTCACGGAGTCGGGGCTCCATATGGCATTTTAAGGAGTGTTTTCAAAAGGCGTCTGCCTTACCCCCGAAAAAAGTTGTATTGCGACTGATCAAATACCACAGGGAAAGATCAGCTCAGGCAAGCAATGACGGCGTCCAACGCGCGCTCCCAGCGGCGACGGACGATGATATTTCTGATGCACGGCATTGGCACTCCATTCGCTGCGTTTAGCGCGGCAGGGACTCGCTCGTTACGGACATTTCAGGGGACTTCCATGACTAATCGTTTTAATGGTGCAACTCAGCTTGCCCAACAACTGGCCCGCCAGCCAGCCGCGTGGTTCGCCACGTCGCGCGTATCGGCACGTGGTGTGCTGACGACCGCACAACACACACTGACAATTTTCGGTATTTCGGCTCTGGTCGTGATCGCGGTATTGTTTCTCCGTCCGGACCTGGTCAAGCAATTGTCCAAGGTCCTGGCACCGGAGCCGGCGGCCGAAGTGGCCGTCGTCACCGCCCCGCCGCTGTCGGCCTTGATGGAGGCACCGGCCAAGCCGGCCGCCGCCACCGCCGCCGCAGCGCTGACGGCCGAAGAGAAGGCCCTGCTGGGCACGCAGAAGCAACAGCAATGGGTCACTTCTTGGCTGTCCAAGCGCTACCGCGTGGCCGGCGACGCCGCCAACATGCTGGTCTCGACCGCCTATCTGACGGCGCGTGAAATCAAACTCGACCCGCTGCTGATCCTGGCCGTGATGGCGATCGAATCGGGTCTGAACCCGTTCGCCGAAAGCCCGGTCGGCGCCCAGGGCCTGATGCAAATCATGTCCAAGGTGCACCACGACAAGTTCCAGGACATGGGCGGCGTGCAAGCGGCCCTGAATCCGGTCGCCAACATCCGCGTCGGCTCGCTGATCCTCAAGGATTACGTGACCCGTGGCGGTTCGGTCGAAGCCGGCCTGAAAACCTACGTCGGCGCCGCCGCCTTCGAACACGACGACGGCTACGGCTCGCGCGTGCTGGCCGAGTACCAGCGCCTCAAGCAAGTGTCGGCCGGCAAAAAAGTGCCGACCATCACGCCGATGATGGCCGCCGCGCCAGCCGCGCCGAAGGAAAACAACACCGTCGCCAGCGCCGACAAGGTGAAAACCGAGATCGCAGGCCTGTAAACCCGCCTTGCATTGCCACGGCCACGGCCGACAATAAAAAACCACCGCGAGGTGGTTTTTTCATTTCTACTACCAGAAGCCCGCATGCGGCTGGGCCGCCTCAGCCTCCAGCATCGGCCCCAGCACCTCGACCTGGTGCTGGCCGCGCGCGAACACCTCGCGGCAAGGCAGCGAAAAAGTCGGGTTCTCGGGATGGGCGCCGGTCAAGCCCAGCAGGCTGTGCTCGGACAGCGCGTACACCACGCGGCCGATATTGGTCCAATAGATGGCGCCGGAACACATGCAGCAAGGCTCGGCACTGGTATACAGCGTGCATTTGGCCAGCTGCTCCGGCGTCAACAGCTTGGCGGCCCGCGCCGCCGCCACCAGCTCGGCGTGCTGGGTCGGGTCGCCCTGCGGCGGCATCGAGTTGTTGCCGGCCCGCGCGACGACCTCGCCAAGCTCGTTGGCCACCAGCGCGGCGAAGGGATGGCGGCCGTCGCGCCGCGCCTGCGCCGACAATTCTATGGCCTCGCGCAACAAAGCCAGTTCGACGGTGCTCAGGGCGGCGCTCGCCGGCGTGTTCTGCTGATGCATGGAATGCTCCTGGTGGAATGAGAAAACGCCGTGGCGCCCCCTTACGAGGCCGCTGGCGCGATGGCGCCGCCGAAAACTGGCCAGCGGCGCCGCGATATGCCATCATCCATGCATCATACCAATTAGAACAAATCAGTATCCATCAATATTTTTGATTGATCGGGAGAGACCGCCTTGCGCTATTCCTTGGAACAACTACAAACGCTGGTGCTGGTGGCCAAGACCGGCTCCTTCTCGGCCGCCGCGCGGCAGCTGGGCAAGACCCAGTCGAGCGTCAGCATGGCCATCGCCAACCTGGAGATCGACCTGGGCCTGCCCCTGTTCGACCGCAGCGGCAAGCTGCCGCTGCCGACCGAGGCCGGCCGCAAGCTGCTGATTGAGGCGCAGGCCGTGCTGGAACGCTGCTACGAGCTGGAGGCGCAGGCGCACAGCCTGGGCGGCCAGATCGAGGCCAGCCTGACGCTGGTGGTCGAACTGCCCTACGCCGCGCTGATGGCGCCGCTGGACGAGTTCGCCGCGCAATTCCCCCATGTCGACCTGGACCTGCGCCAGCCGCGCCAGGGCGACATCGGCGGCCTGCTGCTGGCCGGCCAGGCCCAGCTGGGCGTCTGCTTCGCCCAGCCCGACTATCCACGCGACCTCGGCTTCATGCAGATGGGTAAATTGATCCTCAGCCACGTGGTCGGCCGTACGCATCCGCTGGCCGGCATGCGGCAGATCAGCTTCAGCGAGCTGCACCGCCACCGCCGCCTGCTGTTCAGCGCCCACGGCGACAAGCTGGCCAGCAGCGAATACCTGGGCGCCAGCCGCTGCTGGCGCGCCGAGGACTACCTGGCCCTGCTCGAACTGACCCGCGCCGGCCTGGGCTGGACCACGCTGCCGCGCCAGCTGGTCGCCCGCCAACTGGCCGAGGGCGAGCTGGTCGAGCTGCAACTGGCCGCCTACCCGCACACCGACTGGCTGGTCGGCGTCGACCTGCTGTGGGCCAACACGCGGGCGCTGGGCAAGGCCGGCCTGTGGCTGCGCGAACGCCTGCGCCGCCACAAGGTGTTCGAGCTGGACCGCAACGGCAACCCCACCACGCTCTAAAACTCCGGACGAAAAAGACTTTTCAGGCGCCTGCGGGACGCCGGCCCCAACCCCACAGACCAGGGGTCGGACCCCGTACGGGGTCTGACCCCGACCGTGGCGTATCGGGGTGCGGGGCAATAAAAAAAGCCGGGACGACAGTCACGCTGTCGTCCCGGCTCGTTTGCGGCCCATACCTACCGCGCCAGGGCGCGGCGGCGTGCGCCTGGCGTCGGCTTAGCGGCCCTTGGCGACTTCTTCCGGACGCAGCTTGGCGGCCAGCTTGTCGAGCACGCCGTTGACGTATTTGTGGCCGTCGATACCGCCGAAGGACTTGGTCAGCTCGACCGCTTCGTTGATGACGACGCGGTAAGGGATTTCCATGTTGTTCTTCAACTCGAAGGCGCCGATCAGCAGCACCGCGTGTTCGATCGGCGACAGCTCGTGGATGCCACGGTCGACCAGCGGCGCGAAGGTCTCGCGCAGGGCCACGGAATCCTTGATAGTACCGTACAGCAACACCGTGAAGTGGTCGCTGTCGGCCTTGTCGAAACCGTGGGCGGCGCGGATGTTGTTGACGACCTTGGTGGCGTCCTCATTGTTGAGCAGCCACTGGTACAAACCCTGCAACGCAAACTCCCGCGCGCGGTGGCGCGGCGTACGGTTCTTGCTAGGGTTGGCGTGCAAAGTTTTCTCTATCATGGTTTCTTACCTGTTCTTCTCAATTCGTTCTACAAAATCCGGCGCGCGGCCGCCGGGCTGGCCGGGGCCGCGCCCCGTTCTTACTCTTCGTCGCCGGCGTCCGGGTTCAACTCTTCCAGCGCGATGGCCAGGTTGGCCATCTCGACGGCCACGCGGGCCGCCTCGGCGCCCTTGACGGCCATGCGCACTTCGGCCTGCTCGTCGTTCTCGGTGGTCAGCACGGCGTTGGCGATGGGAATGCCGAAGTCCAGGCCGATGCGGGTGATGCCGGCGCCCGACTCGTTCGAGACCAGCTCGAAGTGGTAGGTCTCGCCGCGAATGACGGCGCCGAGCGCGATCAGCGCGTCGAACTGCTGCGATTCGGCCATCTTTTGCAGAATCAGCGGAATTTCCAGCGCGCCAGGCACGGACACGTGCAGCACGTCCTCGTCGGCCACGCCCAGCTTCTTCAGCTCGGCCAGGCAGGCGTTGCGCAGGCCGTCGCAGACGACTTCGTTGAAACGGGCTTGGACGATGCCGACGCGCAAACCTTCGCCGGAGAAATTGCTTTCGTAGCTGCCTACAGTCATGGGGTACCTCTTCTCAATGTTGGGTCAATCAATCAATTATTCGGGTTTGGCCAGATAGCCGGTCACTTCCAGGTCGAAGCCGGTCATCGACGGCATCTTGCGCGGGCTGGCCAGCAACTGCATCTTGCTCACGCCCAGGGCGCGCAGGATTTGCGCGCCGATGCCGTAGCTGCGCAGGTCCATGCTGGCGGCGCGGCCCTTCGGCTTGCTTTCCGGCGCGTCCAGCGCGGCGAACTGGGCGAACAGCTGGTCGGCCGTCTCCTCGCAGTTGAGCAGCACCATCACGCCGCACTCGGCCGCCTTGATGGCCGCCAGCGACGAGGAGATGTTCCACGAGTGGGTGGTCGCCTCGGATTCGAGCAGGTCGAGGATGGAGACCGGCTGGTGCACGCGCACCAGCGCCTCCTTGCCGCGCTCGAGCTCGCCGTGCACCAGGGCCAGGTGGGCCGAGCCGCTCGGCTTGTCGCGGAAGGCGACCAGGCGGAAGCTGCCCTGCGCCGTGTGCACCGGGCGCTCGGCGATGCGCTCGACCAGGCACTCGTTCTGGCTGCGGTAGTGGATCAGGTCGGCGATGGTGCCGATCTTCAGGCCGTGCTCCTTGGCGAACTCGAGCAGGTCGGGCAGGCGCGCCATGGTGCCGTCGTCCTTGAGGATCTCGCAGATCACCGAGGCCGGCGTCAGGCCGGCCATGGTGGTCAGGTCGCAACCGGCCTCGGTATGGCCGGCGCGCATCAGCACGCCGCCCTTTTGCGCCTTCAGCGGGAAGATGTGGCCGGGCTGGACGATGTCGGCCGGCGTGGTGTCCTTGGCCACCGCCACCTGGATGGTCTTGGCGCGGTCGGCGGCGGAAATGCCGGTGGTCACGCCCTCGGCCGCCTCGATCGACACGGTGAAGTTGGTGCCGAAGGCGGTGCCGTTGCGGGCCGACATCATCGACAGGTTCAGCTGGTCGCAGCGCTCCTCGGTCAAGGTCAGGCAGACCAGGCCGCGGGCGTGCTTGACCATGAAGTTGATCGCCTCGGGGGTGACGAAGTCGGCCGCGAGTACCAGATCACCTTCGTTTTCCCGGTCTTCCTCGTCGACCAGGATGACCATGCGCCCGGCGCGCAGTTCGGCAACGATTTCTTCGGTGCTGGAAATAGACATTTTTTAATCCTTTGAACGAAGCAGAAACTTACCCTAACCTGCTATTTTAAAGGATTTAGCGCGCGGCAACCGCAATTAAGGGTTTTTGGCGCCATTCGGCCGGCAAACATGGTCAACTGTTCAGAGGGGCCGCGTAACAATCGCGGCAAGCGGGGACGGCAAGGGAATGCGGCGGGAATGGCCGGCGGGTGCCGGCACCGCGATCACGGCGCCGGCGGCGGCCCCGGCGGACCGCCCGCTCACCCGCCATGACAACTATTGCTGCGCCAGCATGGCGTGCATGAAGGCCGTGCGGCCGTCGTTCACGTCGGCCACGTTGGCCGGCACCACCAGCCACAGCTCGCCTTTGACCTCGCCATCGTCGCGCCGGTCTAGCTTCATTTTCAGTTGCCGGTTCAGCGCCACGTAGGAATTCTTCCCGGTGCTGACGATTTCCATCTTCTTGCCCGAGTCCAGTCTCGCGTACATCCTGGTCCAGTGCATGGTCAAGGTCAGCGTTTGGCCGTTCGACAGATTGTACGCGCCGATGTAGGTGTCGAAATCCGCCGACAAGCCACGGTGCAGCGCCGCCGGCACCGAAATCACCGGCCCCTGCGCCATCGGCGCCGACTCCTGCGCCACGGCGGCCAAAGAGATGGCGCCCACGATCATTCCTAGCAATATTCTGCTCATGATAATCCTCCATGATTGCATTGCGTGTATACCCTGTGGCGCCATTGCTTGTGAATAGCACCTCAGTACAATATAGGTCGGATTTTCCTGAGCGATAGAGCGAAATTGCGCCGGCGCACGAATCGCCGGCGGCCGCTTTCAGCCGGACTCAGGCGCCGGCCTTGGCGACCGACAACATGCGCTCGACGTAGCGGGCGATCAGGTCGATCTCCAGGTTCACTTTGCCGCCCACGCGCAGGTGCTTGAGGGTGGTCATGGCGATGGTGTGCGGGATCAGGTTGATCGAGAACTGGCAGACCAGCGCGCTGCCGCTGCCGATGTCGCTCACCCGGTTGACCGTCAGCGACACGCCGTTGACCACGATCGATCCCTTGAAGGCCAGGTACTTGGCCAGCTCGTGCGGCGCCTCGACCACCAGCTCCCAGGACTCGCCGACCGCCTCGAACTTGCGCACCACGCCGAGGCCGTCGACATGGCCCGACACCAGGTGGCCGCCCAGGCGCTCGGCCAGGGTCAGCGCCTTTTCCAGGTTGACCTCGGTGGTGGTGTCCAGGCCGACGGTGCAGTTCAAACTCTCGCGCGAAACGTCGACCACGAAGCCGCTGGCCGACTTCTCGACCACCGTCATGCAGGCGCCGTTGATGGCGATCGAGTCGCCCAGCGCGACGTCGGCCAGCGGCAGGCCGCCGGCGTGGATGCTCAGACGCACGCCCGCCTCCAGGCCGCCGGCCAGGGGTTGGACCGATTCAATTTTGCCGATGGCGGCGACGATTCCAGTAAACATGCGATACCAATCTTAAAGTGGGTTGAATCTGGCAAGGATACGCAAATCGTCGCCGATCTGCCGCACCTCGTGGAATTTCAGGCGGCGCTGCTGCGCCAGCGACGTCAAGGCCGGCAGCGCGAACATGCCCTGCGCCTCGCCCAGCAGGGTCGGCGCCACATACAGCAACAGCTCGTCGACGCAGCCCTCGCGGATCAGCGAACCGTTCAGCTTGGCGCCGGCCTCGACGTGCAGCTCGTTGATCTGGCGCCGGCCCAGCTCGCGCATCAGCTCGGCCAGGTCGACCTTGCCGGCGGCGTTGGGCAGCATGATAATTTCGGCGCCGGCGGCGCGCAAGGCGGCCTCCTTGGCGGCGTCGGGCACGGCGGCGGCGATCCAGGTGCCGCCGCCGGCCAGCACACGGGCCGCCGGGGCGATGTCGAGCCGGCTGTCGACGACGATGCGGCGCGGCTGGCGCGGCGTGTCGACGGCGCGCACGTTCAGTTGCGGATCGTCGGCCTTGACGGTGCCGATGCCGCTCAGGATGGCGCAGGCGCGGGCGCGCCAGGCGTGGCCGTCGGCGCGCGCCTCGGGCCCGGTGATCCATTGGCTCTGGCCGTTGTGCAGGGCGGTCATGCCGTCCAGGCTGGCGGCGCTCTTCATGCGCACCCACGGCAGGCCGCGGCGCATGCGCGAGAAGAAGCCGATGTTGAGCTCGTAGGCGGCGTCGGCCAGCAGGCCGCTCGACACGGCGATGCCGGCCGCCGCCAGCTTGGCCATGCCCTGCCCGGCCACCAGCGGATTGGGGTCCTCCATCGCCGCCACCACTCGGCCCAGGCCGGCGCGCACCAGCGCGTCCGAGCAGGGCGGCGTGCGGCCGAAATGGTTGCACGGTTCCAGGGTCACGTAGGCGGTGGCGCCGCGCACGTCGTGGCCGCGCGCGGCGGCGTCCTTCAGCGCCTGGATCTCGGCGTGGTCGTGGCCGGCGGCCTGGGTCACGCCGGCGCCGACGACGTGGCCGTCCTTGACGATCACGCAACCGATGTGCGGATTGGGCGAGGTGGTGTACAGCCCTTTGGCGGCCCATTGCAGGGCCAGCGTCATGCCTTCGAGATCGGTGCGTATGTCCACGGTGTGCTGTCGGGTGCCTGTCTGGTGTTGGTCGGGCCGGCGGCGCGCGCTGGCGCGCTGTCCGGCACGACATTATAGGCAAAAGCGACGCCGCCGGGGCGGCGCGGCTGGCGCCGCCTACTCCGGCGCGCTGGAACAGCCGGCCGGGCGCAGTTGCGGATCGCACATCCGCACCCGGCCCAGCATGTTGATCTTCAGGTTGCGCACCTGCTTGCCCTGCACCAAGGACAGCGTGCCCCAGCGCGCCGCCAGGCTGTTGCCCGCCGCGCAGCTGCGGCCGGCGCCGTTGTAGGCCAGGTAGGGCGGCGCGGCGCCGGCCGAGAACGCGCCGGCGATGCGGATGCCGTCGGCCACCGGGCCCTGCTGGAAGAGCCGCTCGTCGCCGGCGTTGGGGCGGCGGTCGCCGTTGCGGTCGACGAACACCACCCAGCCCAGGCGCCAGTCGGCGCCGCCCGGCTCCAGCGGCGCCAGCAGCACGCGGCCGCCGCGCGCGATCGCCTGCGAGCGGGCCAGGTCGATGGCGCCGTGCAGATCGTTGACGGCGGCGCGCAGTTGCTGGCGGGCGATCAGTTGCTGGTAGGCCGGCGCCGCCGCGCCCGCCAGGATGGCGAGCAGCGCCAGCGCGAACAACAACTCGACCAGGGTGGTGCCGCAGGGCGCGGCGCGGCGGCGGCTCATGGCCAGCAGCGCGGCGCGGCGCCGGTGGCAAGGCGCTGGCCGTTGCTGGTCAGGATCAGTTGGCCGCAGTCCTCGTCCTTGAACACCTGGTCGACCTTGGCGGTGCCGGGCATGGCGATCAACTGCACGCACTGTTCGATGAGCTCGCCGTCGCAGGCCTTGCCCTCGATCTCGTAGGCGCTGCGGGCGGCGCTGCCACCGCTCCACCATTTGAACAGTTTCGCCTGCGCGTCGCTGGCGCCGGACGAGAACGCGATGTAGCGGTTGTGCTGCGAATAGAAGCGTTCCTGCTGCTGCATCAGTTGCAGCAGCGCGGCCTGTGCCTCGGTGCGCTTGGTCCGCACGACGAAGCGGTGCAGGCTGGGCGCCGCCTGTGCCGCCAGCGCACACAGGATGACCAGCACCACCAACATTTCGATCAGGGTGAAACCGCGACGCTCGGTCATGGCGGGCTCCTTCTCCGCGTTGCTGCATTGCTGTATTGCTGCATTGCTGCATTGCTGCATTGCTGCATTGCTGCATTGCTGCATTGCTGTATTGCTGCATTGCTGCATTGCTGCATTGCTGCATTGCTGCATTGCTGCATTGCTGCATTGCTGCATTGCTGCATTGCTAAATTGTTGCGCTGCCGCGCTGCTGCGCTGCTGGGTAGCTAAATTGTTGCTCCGCTGCGTAGTCGCGTTGTTGTGTTGTGGCTTGCGCAGGTGACGCGCTCACGGCCGCGCCGCCTCGTGCAACTCGCGCCAGTTGGCCACCTCGCGCCAGCTCAGGCGGCCGGCCGGCATGGTCAGCCCGACGCTGCCGGCCTGGGCCAGCGGCGCGGCCTGCTCGGCGCGAAAGCGGACGATGGCGACGGTCTTGCGCTGCGCGAGTTGGCCGCTGGCGGCGCGCGCGCCATTGACCACGGCGGTCTGCCGCAGCAGCGGCGCGCTGGGCGCGTAGTCGGCTTGCAGCCGGCCGGTGGCCGCGGCCACGCCGTCGAGCACGTCGAGCGCGTAGCTGCGCGACAGCGCGGCGGCGCAGGGGTCGCGCGCCGGCAGCAGCGTGTCGAAGAACAATTGGCCGCCGGCCAGCACGGCGCCTTGCAGGCTGCGCTCGCCCGTGTCGGCCGAGCGGGGGAAGTCGATGTACCAACCCTTGCTGCCCGGCGCCAGCGGCGCGCCGGCGAAGGCATAGTCGCCGCCGGCGCCGCTGCCGCCACCCAATGCGCCGCCGCCGGCGAGCGCGACGGCGACGCGCTCGGTCAATTCGCGGCGGCCGGCCACCAGCTCGGCCGGCTGCGCCAGGTTGTCGACGATGGCGTACCAGGACTGCTGGGCGTAACGCGACGGCAGCCGGTCGGCCTGCTCGATCAGCCGGCCGGTGCCGAACAGCACCAGGTAGCCGCCGCCGTTGGCGAACGCCAGCCGGGGCTGCTGGCTGATCGGCTGGCGCTCGCCGCCGGCGGCGCGCGCGACGAACAACGGCGTGCGGCCGGCGCCGGGGCCGACCGCGCCGCTCCACGGCGCGCCGGCCGAGAAGTCGAAGCGCCACAGATTGCCCTGCAGGTCTCCGGCGTAGGCGTAGCGCAGCACGCCGTCGGCGTCGGCCGCCAGCGCCGGCGGCCCCAGCGCGTTGGCCAGCGCGGGGTCGGCGATCGGCGTGCTGAGCCGGTAGTAGTTGACGTTGCGCCGCCACGGCGTGCCGCGCGGCTTGTCCAGCGCCAGCAGGAACAAGGCGCCCTCGCCCGCCGCCGTGCGGTGGCCGTCGTCGACATAGTTGTTCAGGCCGCTGGCGACCACGGCGAAGTGGCGCAACTCGGCCACGCCCGACACCGTGCGCACGCGCAGCCTGGCGATCTGCGGCACACCGACCACGTTGCCCATCGCCGGGTCGTCGGCGTCGCCGAACTCCCACAACAACGTGTCCGGCCCCAGCCGTTCGGGGTCGCTGACGTCGAGCGCGAACACGCCTTGGCCGCCGCCGCCCAGGCCGGACACCAGCACGCTCTTCCACTGCCCGTCCAGCAGCGCCTCGCCGGCGCCGGCCGGCCCGTCGACGTAGGCGCGGTGCACATAGCGCGGACTGCTCAGCTGGCCCAGCGCGGCGAACACGGCCTGCGGCACGTAGGCGTACAGCTCGACGCCGTCGGCCGCGTCGAAGGCGTGCAGCATGCCGTCGTTGGCGCCGAGGTAGAGCACGCCACGGCGCGCCAGGCTGCGCCGGTGGAACGCCTCGTAGCCGGCGCCGCGCCCGCCGGCCGACGCCGCGCCGACATACACCGGCGTGGCGTGCACCGAATCGCCCAGCACACTGTCGCGCCGCCGGAAGGGGCCGCCCTCCAGCGTGCGGTCGCCGCGCAGGAAGGCCAGGCGTTGCTCGCCGAGGCCGTCGCTGCGGCGCGTGGCGGCGGTGGCCGCCGCCACGGCCGGCGCGGCGCCAAGGGCGGCGCTCGCCAACGTCGTTTGGCTCTGCGACGTTCCTTGGTTCCACGGCGTCCCTTGGCTCTGCGACGGCGCCAGGTTCAACGCCGCGCGCTGGCCGGCAGACAAGTCCGCCCACTCGAAGGGAACGGAATCGAGGGTGCCGTCCGCTCGCGCAACGGCGCTGTGGATGTTGCGCCGCGCCGGTTCCGGCCGTGCCGGCTGGCCCGGCGCGCCGCTGAGGATCTCGCCCGCATCCCACTTCGGCGGCCCGGCCGCCGCGCCGCCGGCGTCGAGCGTCAAGCCGTAGCGCAACACGTGCCCGCTCCAGTCGGTCGGCTGGAAATCGGCCTGGAAGATGTCGCCGCCGGCCGACGGCGGCGCCACCGCCGCGCCGTGCAACAGCGCTGGCGCGGCGGCGCCGGCGAGCACGCAGCCGGCCGTCAACGGCTCGGCGGCAATCGCCAGCAATGGCGGCGCGGCCAAGCCACGGGTCGGCGCCAACGCCAGCCACAGCAACGCCGCCAATGATATGTACGCCACCATGTCCGCTCCTCAGTCCGGTTTGCGATACACGCTTTGCAGCACCACCTCGGTGCCCGGCCGCGCGCCGAAGCCGATCGCCGTCACGCGGTAGACATAGGCCGGCGCCGCCCCCACCTCCTCGCCCGGCCGGTGGTAGGGCATGCGCTCGATCACATAGCGCGGCCGCTTGAACGGCAGCGCGCCCTCGCCGGTGCGCATGTTGGCGCCGGTGAAGGTTCCGTACTCGACCGAGCGCGCGCCGGCCGCCTCGCCGGCCAGGTCGACACGCTGCCAAGCCGGCGCCGCCGGGTCTTCGGCCCGGCCGCACAGGCCCAGGTTGTCGATCCGCCCGTCGCCGCAGCCGTCGTCGAAGCCGAGCGCGCTGCCGGCCAGGAACAACACGCTGCGCGCCGCGAACAGGCCACCTTCGATATCTCGCTCCGCATCCATCAAGCCCTCCTCCGCCGCCTCAAATGCGATCTGCCGATCGCGATCCCCGCGCGCCGCCTTCTCCCCCTGCAAGGCCAGCCGCGCCGCCGACGCGCCCACCAACACCACCGCGATCAGCATCAGCACCGTGACCAGCAAGGCCACGCCGCGTTGCCGCCAAGGCGCCGGCCGCGCGCCGCGCCGCCGCGCCGCCACCGGCCTACACGGCAAACCCGGCAAACGCCGCCGCATGCTAGCCGCTCCCGTTGCGCAGCAACAGCGTGGCGGCGAACTGCTGGCGCGCCCGCTGGCGCAGCGTCGGCGCTAGGTCCGCCTCGTTCACGCGCACGCCGCTGTCGCCGCCGTGGGCGTCGCTGTAGTCGCGGCCGAACAGGTCGTAGCTGGCCGGCGGCGCCTCCGGCCGCGAGCCCACCTCGCCGTGCAACAGCAAAGCGATCTTGATGCTGCGCACCCGCTTCCACCAGGTCTTGCGCAGCCGCTCGCGCGCCCGCTCGGCGGCGTTGGCGCCGACCAGCGCCAGCGCGTCGTCGGCCGCCTCGAGCGCCGTCGCGTTGACGTAGACATTCGGCGTGCCGTCGGCCGGCGTGTCGCTGTCGATGCCGTACAGCACCTGGAACGAGTCGACGCCGCGCACGATGGCGTCGGCGCCCCAGCCGTTGGCGCCGCGGTATTTGCAGCGCAGCTCGGCCTCGCCGTCGCTGCCGACGGCGACATAGAAGATGCTCCAACCGCGCCCTGCCGGCGAGGCCGGCGCGGCGACGCCGAAGCCGGCGCAGTTGAGCACCGAGCCGTCGCCGTTGCCGCCCGCGCCGGAGCCGCTGTAGCGCAGCGCCAGCACGTCGCTGCCGTTGACGGCGCCGGGCAGCGGCGCCTCGATGCCCTCGGCGCCCCGGCTCAGCGCGCGCGCGTCCAGACCGGCCACGCCGGCCTCGAGCTCAGCGACCAATGCCACCGGCGCCGTCGCGCCGTCCCAGTTCACGTAGCCGGCCTGACGCACCGCCTGGCCGACGATGTCGAGCGCGTAGCGGCCGCCGTCCTGCAGGCGCATGCTCTCGCCGTGGTTCAGGTAGTTGCCGTTGGCGCCCACCAGCAGGACGCTGGCCACCAACACCACGACCATGCCGATCGCCAAGGACACCATGATCTCCACCAGCGTCAGCCCGCGCTGGCGCCACGGCAGCGGCGATGGCCATGGCGCGCTCACGGCGCCGCCCCCACGGTCAACGCCACACCAGGCGCGAACTGGCCGTCCTCGTCGCGCAGCGCGCTGCCGTCGGGGTTCTTGTGCTGCCAGCCGATCTTGATCACCAGCGGCGCGTCGGCGCCGCCGTCGCACTGCCAGCGCAGCCGGCCGCCCTGCCAGACGGCGCGGTCGCGGCAGACCACGGCGCGCCCGCCCGGCAAGCCCTGGCGCACCAGCGACTTCAACTGGTAAAGGTCGAACCAGGCCAGCTCGGCGCTGTCGCAGCGCGCGCCGGCGCCGAAGCACAGCGCCGCCGGCGGCGCCGGGTTCGGCTCGGCCAGCGCGTCGTAACGCAAGGAAAGGTAGGGGTTGGCGCCGTCGGCCAGGCGCATCTGCGCGGGATTGGCGCGCATCTGCTCGGCCAGGCCGCTGGCCAGTTGCATCGCCCGCGACAACAAGGCCGACTGGTGGCGCGTGCGCAGCGCCGTCAATTGCATGGCGGCGCCACCGAGCACGCCGAGCGCCAGCAACATGATGGCGAGCAGTACTTCGAGCATGGCGAAACCGGCGGCACGGGAGCGCATCGCACACCTCCACATCTCAGCAGGGAATGAGAACGACCTTAACAGTGTGCGACGGTGGGGGTATGCGGTGCGTCAAGCGCGCGCGGCGCGCCGACGGGATGGCGGGGAAATGTGAGGCCTCGGCTGCGGCCGAGCTCGCCTCAGGGCTTGCGCGGCTTGCGCTCCTGGCCCACTTCGGCGATGGCGTCCTGGAACTCGGCCAGATCCTCGAAATTCTTGTAGACGGAGGCGAAGCGGATGTAGGCGACGTTGTCGAGACGCTTGAGCTCCTGCATCACCAGCTCGCCGATGTAGCCGGAATCGACCTCGCGCTTGCCGCTGGTGAGCAACTTCTCTTCGATCGACTGGATCGCGGTGTCGACGGAGGCGGCCGCAACGGGACGCTTGCGCAAGGCCAGCATCAGACTGCCGCGCAACTTAGCCGCAGCGTACTCGGTACGGCTGCCGTTCTTTTTGACCACGAACGGCATCACAAGTTCGATCCGCTCGTAGGTGGTAAATCGTTTATCGCATTTGCCGCAACGCCGGCGCCGGCGGATGGCGTCGCCCTCCTCCGATACGCGGGTATCGAGGACCTGGGTTTCCTCATGCTGACAAAACGGACATTTCATCTTGGCGGGCTACTACGTGCATTGAACATCTGAAACAGGCGCCGGCCGAGGCCGGCGCCCTACTACCGGACGGCGCAGCTTAGGCGGCGTAGACCGGGTACTTGTCGGCCAGCACCTTGACGGCCGCTTTGACGCGTTCGATGGTGGCGGCGTCGTGCGGGTTGTCCAGCACGTCGGCGATCAGGTTGCCCACCTCTTCGGCTTCGGCTTCCTTGAAACCGCGCGTCGTCATCGCCGGGCTGCCCAGGCGGATGCCCGAGGTGACGAAGGGTTTCTGCGGGTCGTTCGGGATGCCGTTCTTGTTGGTGGTGATGTGGGCCGAACCGAGGATCGCCTCGGCTTCCTTGCCGGTCAGGTTCTTGGCGCGCAGATCGACCAGCATCACGTGCGACTCGGTGCCGCCGGAAACGATGCGCAGGCCGCGCTTGATCAGGGTCTTGGCCAGCACGTCGGCGTTGATCACCACTTGTTGCTGGTAGGCCTTGAATTCAGGCTGCAGCGCCTCCTTGAAGGCGACCGCCTTGCCGGCGATCACGTGCATCAGCGGACCGCCCTGGATGCCGGGGAAGATCGCCGAGTTGATGATCTTCTCGTGCTCGGCCTTCATCAGGATGATGCCGCCGCGCGGGCCGCGCAGCGACTTGTGCGTGGTCGAGGTGACGAAGTCGGCGTGCGGCACCGGGTTCGGGTACAGGCCGGCGGCGATCAGGCCGGCGTAGTGGGCCATGTCGACCATGAAGTAGGCGCCGACCGCCTTGGCCACGGCGGCGAAGCGCTCGAAGTCGATCTTTTTCGAGAACGCCGAGGCGCCGGCGATGATCAGCTTGGGCTTGTGTTCCTTGGCCAGCGCTTCCATGGCGACGTAGTCGATGTCTTCCGCCTCGGTCAGACCGTAGGAGACGACGTTGAACCACTTGCCGGACATGTTCAGCGGCATGCCGTGGGTCAGGTGGCCGCCTTCGGCCAGCGACATGCCCATGATGGTGTCGCCCGGCTTGAGCACGGCGAAGAACACGCCCTGGTTGGCCTGCGAGCCCGAGTTCGGCTGCACGTTGGCCGCCTCGGCGCCGAACAGTTGCTTGACACGGTCGATCGCCAGTTGCTCGACGACGTCGACGTACTCGCAGCCGCCGTAGTAGCGCTTGCCCGGGTAGCCTTCGGCGTACTTGTTGGTCAGCTGCGAACCCTGCGCTTCCATCACGGCCGGCGAGGTGTAGTTCTCCGACGCGATCAGCTCGATGTGGTCGTGCTGGCGGGTGTTTTCCTTCTGGATGGCGCCGAACAATTCCGGGTCGACATTGGCGAGGGTGTGATCTTTTGCGAACATGAAAAAACTCCAATCGATATGAGTACAACTTGTTGCTGGCAGGTTGGATCGAATGAGGGAAGCCGATAGCGGAAAGGCAGCCTCTTCGTGCAATTCCATCGGTGGCTGCCCAGGCGAACGGCTATTGAAATCTCACGTTCCCCGGTGGATGCCCACCTTTCGCCAGGTGCCGGCTCCCGCACCAAAATGGGGAGCCACCTAGCTTTTCGCCAGTTACGTGAGACGTAATGGAAGCCAAATTGTAAGGTAAGTGCTTGTTTTGAGCAAGGAAACTGCCGGCCGTTTCCCTGTGGCACCACCCCATCGCCGTGCACCGGCGCGGCGTCTTGAATATCCGCCGCTGCCGTGCCGTGTTCCGGCGGGGCATCCTTATTCAAATCGCCCCGCCGCCTTTCCTCTTCGAAGTTTCTTCCCGGCGCAATGGCGCCGCGCGAAATATTACTATTTATTCATTCAAAATACACAAATTGCATCAGATCAATAAATTTCCACATGGAAATTTTGTTTCATGCTAAGCTGCCAATTTTAGTGAAATATACATATTGCATCGTCGCCCAGCCGGCGCGCCGGACGAGCGGGCGGGATAGCGCCATGTTATGCAAAAAGAATAGAAAAATTAACAAAAACACATGGCAAATATTCCTACCGTGAACTCCGCACGAGACCATCCAATTAAGAGGGGAGTAAATATTCGCAGCCAACTAGTTTCATCAACCCGCCTCACCAGGCATTTAAAAAGGAACGATCTATGATCCAAACTTTATTCTCCCGCTCAGTACTGGCGCTGGCCTTGCTTTCAGGCGCCGGCGTGGCCAGCGCGGCTACCGCCCCGCAAACCTCCTACCACGTCGAAATCAACACGGCGGGCTTCGCCGGCCAGGGCTGGCTGGATTTCAGCTTCATCCCGGGCCACTCGCCGGCGACCGGCGCCAACGCCACCGTCAGCCATTTCAGCGGCCTGTTCGGCAACGACGCCGAAACCAGCGGCATGGTCAGCGGCAGCCTGGCCCAGGGCATCAACTTCGGCAACACAGCCCCCTACAACGACTACCTGCGCGCCATCACCCTGGGTGGCAAGTTCGGCTTCGACGTCCAGTTCAGCGGCGACTTCCTGACCATGCGCGGCATCAGCGGCACGCAATTCAGCACCAGCCTGCTCGGCCTGGACTACGCCAACCTGGGCAACCCGCGCGGCCCCCTGGTGACGGTCGACCTCAACCCGCTGCAGCCGCACGGCCCGGCCACCGTCCACACCGGCGTGTTCGATCCGCATCTGGCGACCATCTCGCCGGTGCCGGAGCCGTCCAGCTGGCTCATGTTGCTGGCCGGCGCGGGCTTCATCGGCCTGCGCCGCATTGCGCGCAAAACCAGCAAACCGTTGGCTTGATCCGCGTCCGGTCCGGCGCCACTGAGGTGTCATCTTTTTAAATTTCACCCGCAAAGGAGGTGTCATGGCACCTCCATTTCCATGCCACGTCGGGCCGCGCCGCCCACGACGTCCCACTCAAGGAAAACACTTATGCCGTGTCTTAACCATATGGCCAGCCAACCGGCGCGCCGCCGCGCGCCCGCCACAACGCCTCAACGCATTTCCGCCGCCGTCGTCTTGCTGGCACTCGCGTCACTGCACGGCATTGCGTCAGCCGCGCCAGAGATCACGACCGACATGGTCGCTCTCGGCGCGACCGGCCACTACACTTCGAACCCGACGATCAGTGGCGACGGCCGCTACATCGCCTATCAGGATGTGCAACAAAGCGTACGGGTCGACGTGCATGTCTATGACCGGCTAACGGGCGACAAGCAACTGGCCAATCTGACGCCAACGGGAAGTCCCTCTAAATATGGCACCAATTCCTGGGGGCCACTCATCAGCAACAACGGCCACTCCATCCTATTTATGTCGTCCTCGGTCGACATGGGCGCGCCTAGTGGCGGCAACGGCATGTTCGTGTATGACCGTGTAAACAAATCCACCGAAACCATCATCACCGATGGCGGGGCGCATCGCTTTGACCGTTGGCGCCCAGCCATCAGTTCGGATGGACGCTTTGTCGCCTACCGATCCACGGTCAGCTACGGAAGCGCCGACTCGACCATCTATGTGCGCGACATGCTCAACAAGACTACCCAGGCAACCCGCGCCGTGGCGCCTTTTCCCGGCCTATTGGACAGCAAACTCCTGATCAGCGACGACGGGCGTTACGTCGCCTATACCAGCAAGGCAACCCAAAATGGCCCCAAGGATCTGATGGTCCACGACCGACTTAACAGCACCACGGAACAGGTCAACATCAACAACTCCGGCGAGCGGGAAGCCATGCCCGAGGGTACGCTCAATTTTTCGATGAACGCGGACGCCAGTGTCTTCGCGTTCGCCAGTCGATCCAGCAACCTGGCGCCCAACGACAAAGGAGTCAACGCCGACGTCTTCATCCGTGATCGCAAGGCGGGCACCACCGAGCGGATCAGCTACGGCTCCAGCAATGGATCCGGCATCGCCAATGACTCCGGCGTGACCGGGGCGAGCATCAGCGCCGACGGGCGTTTTGTCGCCTTCTTCGGCTATGGCACGCCCGGCGGCGCCTTGGGTTTGTATCGATACGACAGGGCGACGAAAAGCGCGCAACGCGCCCCCATGAAGAACCTGGCGATGGGATTCATTCGCAACCCCCTCATTAGTGCCAACGGCCGCTATGTGGTCTTCGACTATTCGAACCCAGACACGGCCTCCGTCACCTACCTGGCCACCACCGACTTCGGCGCCGTCTCCGGCCTGACCCTGTCGAGCAAGAAGCTGGCGCTGACCGAGGGCGGCGCCGCCGCCACCTACACCGCCGTGCTCGACCAGGAGCCGAGCGCCGACGTGCAGGTCAGCATAGCGCCGGACTCCCAGCTCAGCGTGGCCCGCCCGCAGCTCACCTTCAGCCCGGCCAACTGGGCCACGCCGCAGATCGTCAGCGTGCAGGCCGTCGCCGACGGCATCGTCGAGGGCCAGCATAGCGGATCGGTGCTGCACACCGTCACCAGCGCCGACCCAGCCTACACGGTGGTGCCGGCCGCCTATGTTGCCGTCACCATCACCGACACCCGCGTGCCCACCATCGACGCGCCGGCCACCTGGGGGCAGCCGGCCCTGCCGGTGCACGGCACCGCCGCGCCCGGCGCCACCGTGCTGCTGTCGGCCGTCAACCTGGCCGGCGGCGGCGTCACCGCCGTCAGCGTGGTGGCCGACGCGCGCGGCGCCTGGAGCTGGACCCTGCCCGGCCTGGCCGAGGGTAAGTACGAGCTGCAGGCCGAGGCCGACGGCGTCAAGAGCCAGGTGCGCCCGGTCGAGCTGGTCTTCGCCAAGCCCGCGCTCGACATCACTGCCAGCGTGACCACCTACAGCTCCGGCCTGAGCTTCAACCGCGCCACCCAGCAGTTCAGCGGCACGTTCACAGTCACCAACGCCACCGGCGCCGCGCTGAAGGGGCCGTTCCAGGTGCAGTTCGACGCCCTGCCGGCCGGCATCACCCTGCTCAACGCCAGCGGCAGCCACGACGGCTCGCCCTACGTCAGCGTCAACGACGCCGGCTTGGCGCCCGGCGCCAGCTTCAGCTTCCCCGTGCTGTACCTCAACCCGGCCAAGCTGGGCCTGCCGTACACCAACAAGATCTATTCCGGCAAGTTCTAAGAAGGCGCATGACATCGCCGCAGACCTTCGACTCGCCATACCAACTTCAGGAGTTCCGCATGCATTTACTCAATATGAACATCGCGCCACGCGCGCACCACGACACCCGCGTCGGCCGCCATGTCCGCGCAACGGCCACCGCCATGCTATTAGCGCTGGGCCTGTCGGCCGGCCAAGTGCAGGCCGCAGCAGAGATCATTACCGATGTCTTCAATCCAATGACATGGGGCCAGCAAATGTCATCGCCGACAATCAGCGGCGATGGTCGCTATATCGCTTATAGGCACTACGATGGCAGTAAAACCAATATCAACTTGTATGACCGCATCGCGGGCACCACCCAACAAATCAACCTTACACCGACGGGGGCTCCTTCGACCGGGGGCACCGAGTCGCCTGTGATCAGCGCCGACGGCCGCTTTATCGTGTACTCGTCGCGCGCGCCAGACATGGGTGTGCCCAAAGGCGGCGGCGCCTATTTCGTCTATGACCGGATAAATAAGACCACGGAAACGGTCGTGACGGGGACTGGGTCACAAATATTCGGACAAACCTACGCCGCCATCAGCTCGGACGGGCACTATGTCGCGTATCGGATCGTCGACGGTAACCTGAACAGCAAATTGTATGTTCGCGACATGGTCAGCAAAACCACGCAGGTCGCGAGCGCCACCACTACATTCATCGTCAACAGCTCCGATCGCATGTTCGTTAGCGACAACGGCCGCTACATCAGCTACCGCGGCAAGGAGAAGAGAGATGACAACCGGTTTGACCTACTACTACATGATCGTGCCACCGGCACAACGGAATTGCTAAACATCAACACCGCTGGCGAGCGCGAAAACATCCCCAACGGCCCGTTATTCCACTCGATGAACAGTGACGGCAGTGTTGTCGCTTTCAGCTCCTTCTCCAAAAACCTGTCGCCGAATGACCTAGCCGCCAACATGGATGTCTTTGTGCGTGACCGCAAGGCCGGCACGACTGAGCGGATCAGCGGGCTGTCCACCAACCCTGTGAACTACGGCAACTCTGGAAACTTCGGCCCCAGCGTGAGCGCCGACGGCCGCTTTGTCTCTTATTTCGGTCAAGGAAAGGCCAGCACCTCGCCGGGCTTGTACCAATTTGATCGCGCCACAAAAATTGGCCGCCGCGCAATATTGCCAAACAACAACAGCGCCATATTGCGCTACCCGATTATCAGCGCCGGCGGCCGCTATGTCGTCTACGACTTTTTCTATGGGAACCGTCCCGACACCTACCTGATCGGCACCACCGACTTCGGCGCCGTCTCCGGCCTGACCCTGTCGAGCAAGACGCTGGCGCTGACCGAGGGCGGCGCCGCCGCCACCTACACCGCCGTGCTCGACCAGGAGCCGAGCGCCGACGTACAGGTCGGCGTGGCGCCCGACGCCCAGCTCAGCGTGGCCCGTCCGCAGCTCACCTTCACCCCGGCCAACTGGGCCACGCCGCAGACCGTCAGCGTGCAGGCCGTGGCCGACGGCGTCGTCGAGGGCCGCCACAGCGGCACCGTTCTGCACACCGTCAACAGCGCCGACCCCGCCTACACCGTGGTGCCGGCCGCCCGCGTCACCGTCGCCATCACCGACACCGTGGTGCCGACCATCGCCGCGCCGGCCACCTGGGCGCAGCCGGACCTGCCGGTGCACGGCACCGCCGCGCCCGGCGCCACCGTGCTGCTGTCGGCCGTCAACCTGGCCGGCGGCGGCGTCACCGCCGTCAGCGTGGTGG
>NZ_FOTW01000018.1 GCF_900114705.1 Rugamonas rubra | reverse complement strand
GATGTAGACGGCAAAGGCCAGCCAGACGTGGACGAACGACAGCGGCACCGCCAGCAGGTACAGCGTCGACGATATCGGCCCCTTGTAGTCCTTGCCCACCGCCAGCACCAGCGGCGAATTGTTGGCGTTGCGCGAGACCAGCGCCCGCTCCAGGATCAGGTAGGCCAGCGAGGACATGAACAGCATCGCGCCATACAGCGCGACCGGCACCGGCGCGAAGTGGTTTTCGCCCATCCAGCCGGTGGCGAAGGGGATCAGCGACAGCCAGAACAGCAGATGCAGATTGGCCCACAGCACGCGGCCGTCGATCACCGAGGCGGCGTGCAACATGTGGTGGTGGTTGTTCCAATAGATGCCGACATAGACGAAGCTGAGCACGTAGCTGAGCAGCACGGGAATCAGCGGCATCAACGCCGCCATGTCGGCGCCGTGCGGCACCTTCAATTCCAGCACCATGATGGTGATGATGATGGCGATGACGCCATCGCTGAATGCTTCCAACCTGCCTTTACCCACAGAATCTCCCATAAACAATAAACACCCGCAGCCCTTCCAGGCCTTGCGATGACAACGCATTGTGGTCCAAATCGCACTAGGCGACAACCATTGGCCCTGAGGGCAAGGAAAATCGTGAAGCCATGAGCAGTTGATTTTTCTTAAAGTTGCGGCGAACGAAAATCGCTATGATTTCTTGGCGGAAATGTGTCGCCGCCCCCGGCGAATATCAATTTTTTGAGGAGCAAATTCATGGCATCTATTCGTTCGTCCTGGTCGGAAAATCCGGTCAAATCCTTGCCCGCGCTGCTCGCTGGCGGCGTGCTGGTACTCTCGGCGTTTGCCAGTCCCTTGGCCGGCGCTCTCGATTTGGGTGGTCTCACCAATTCGGCCAGTCTGGCGGTCAAGGCGGCCACCCTGAGTGACGCGGAGGTGGTGGATTTGGCGGACAAGTCCTGCGCCGCGCTCGATCGCACGAATAAAATTGCCGCGCCGGGCAGCAAGTATGCGAAACGCTTGGCTGCGGCATTGAAGCCGCTGAACATGAGCAAGTTCAATGGCAAAAAGCTGGACGCCAAGGTGTATCTGGTCACCGACGTCAACGCGTTCGCGATGGACAACGGCTGTATTCGTGTCTTCGCCGGCCTGATGGACATCATGAACGACGACGAGGTGCGCGCCGTCGTGGGACATGAAATCGGGCATGTGTTGCTGGGCCATTCCAAAAAGTCCATGCAAACGGCGTACACCTTACAGGCGGCGCGCGGCGCGGCCGGTGCCGTCAGCGGCACCGTTGCGACGCTGAGCCAGTCGGATCTCGGCGACCTGGGTCAAAAATTCATCCTGGCGCAGTTTTCCCAGTCGCAGGAAACAGACGCGGACGACCAGTCGTATGGGATTCTCTACAAAGAAAAGCTGTCGCGGACGGGGCTGGTGACGCTGTTCCAGAAATTGGCGAAACTGGAAGGCTCCGGACACAGCATGTTCAGCTCGCACCCATCGTCGCCGGACCGCGCGCAGCACATCCAGTCCCGGATTGATAAGGACGGCTAAATAGAAAACACTAATGGCGCGGGACTGTGCATCCATGGCGAGTCCCTTCGCTCAGCATGAATTCCTCGGCTACAGCGCTGCCGGATTCGGGCGTTAGGTAAGCGAGCAGGACGCTAGTATCGACGTAGCGCATTAATACCGGTCGCTTTCCCTCAGTTGGCGGATGAACTCGCCAGCCGGTTGGGCTTGCTCCGGCAAGCCCGCCCGAAACTCCGCCAAACTGGGCAGTTGCTGGCGGGGTGGCGAACTGGGGACAAGGCGCACAACGGCTCGGCCACGCTTGGTAATGGTGACATCCTCGCCCGCCTCGACCATGTCGATCAAGCGACTCAATTGGGCCTTCGCCTGGGCCAGCGTAAAGGTGTGCATGATTTCCTCATGACTATCCAGATGGTCATTTAATCATAGCACGCGAAATTCCGACGCAAGGGCAAAGTGTGCCGCCGCCCCCGCCAATTCATCGGTCTTCCTGGTTGACGAAGATGAGCACCACACCGAGGATGACCACGAAGCGGAACGCGCTGTCCTGGCCGTTCCAAATGTGCGATTGCCACATCAGGAACCACTCGCCGCCGATGGTGATGAAGCCGGTGAACCACAGCACCACGCCGGCGGCCAAGCCGAGCACGGCGCCGCCTTTCGCGCGGTTGAACTGGGCGGCGTCGCCGCGCGCCTGGAACAGCAGCAAACCGCCGCGCAGGCACAGCACGGCAACCACCGCTTCGCTCAGGATGATCAGCGCATAGGCCGCATGATGGAAGGCCGGCGTGGTGATCGCCCGCCACATGCCTTGGTTGCCGGGGAAGGTGGTGTCCATGCTCAGCACATGGGAGACGAACTGGTAGTTGGAGTTGTAGTCGGTCAGGTTGTTGAACACGACCAGCAGTGCGAACAGGGCCACCATCCACACCAGCAGGATCTTCGTTATGCGTGTCGTCATGCCGCGCCCGTGCAGGAGTTAAAAACGCATATTCGCGCCAAAACAACATTTACACAAGTGCAATTATTTTGGTGGGTTCGAACGGCCGGACTTGCCGCGTCAACCGACTAGCTTGCCATCAACCGCGCCTTGCTGAGCGGCTTGACCGCGAGTAGTCTTTTCGGATCTTGGCCTACCTCCCATAAGCTCAAGGCTTCCTGCGTTCTGAGCCAGCTTTCGGGCGTGGTTCTCAGCAAGGTGGCAATTCGCACCGCCATCTCGGGCGAGAGCGCTCGCTTTTCGTGCAGCAAGTCTGACACGCTCAACCTGCTTACACCGATCAGCTGGGCGAATTCGGTTTGCGTCATTTTCAACGCCGGCAAGACATCCTCTCGCAATATGGCCCCGGGATGGGTCGGGCGCCGATTTTTGTCGCGTAACGATTTCATCAGTGACAGGTCTCCAAAATCACTTTGGCATCAACCTCATTGCCAAAATTTTCACGCACACACCCATTGGTACTCCACACTCCGCCAAGCTGACGGGAAGCGGAACAGCATACGTTGCGCACTGCATGCCGCGGTACGTTCGCGTATCAGCGCTGTGCGCCACAATGGCCGCGCGACGAGTTCTACTGCGGTGAAGTTATCTTCGCGGCACGCTCCAATTGTGACGATAGCACCGTCGCCGGACGTATCGCACCGGTCATTTCTTGTTGCGCGAAGACTCAGTGGTTGAATTTCCAACCCGGGCAGCGCTGCACGTAAAGCAATCATGCTGGCGGGCAGCGGGTCACGTCCATCAAACGAGATGTAGCGAGGCCCGGACTGCTGGCCTAGCCGGCCGAGCGAGGCGACGACAGCCGCGCTGAGCGCCTGCTCAGCATCGCCCTCCTCTGCTTGAAAAGCGGGTGCCGCCCAATGCATGACGAGCAAGCTGCCACCAACGATGGCGAGCAGCACAATCAACAACTGTACAGTCCTGCGTATGAGAAAGTAGAACATGAATGTCCTCGAAACGATGGCTTGGCCCGTAGCGGTGCCAGCAAACCGGCGCTGCTTTGCCTATGCCCTAACAATAGTGAACCCCTCGTCATCCGATGGTGGCACGAAATGCGCCGTGATCGCGTCGAACTCGGCGTCGCTGGTGCTGAACTGGTGCGCGCTGGCCTCGTTGCGCTGGCGCAGGCGGCGTTTGCATTCCTCGTCGGACACGTCCAGATAATACAGGCGATGCGCGGCGTTGGCGTTGGCGAAGATGGTTTTCATCCACTGCCGGCTGGCGCGCGTGTTGGCGGGAAAATCCAGCACGACGGGGTTGCCGGCGCGCAGCAGATTTTCGATATGCCTACCCATCACTTCACGTAGCCTGCTTGTGCAGCGCACATAATCGGCGAGACTGGCGATCTCGCCGGGGTCGGGAGCTTCGGTCGCATTAACCTTGCATAGCATTTGCATGTGACGCTTCGTCAAACAGCCTTAATGCGAGAAGACCGTGGCCGACGGCCGCGCCAGCACGAAGAGCGGAGGCGATAAAAACCGCTTCGGCGATTTCTTCTCTAGTGGCGCCTGCCCTGGCTGCATTCTTTGTATGCGCATCGATACAGTATGAGCACTGTGTGGTAAGGGCAACCGCAATGGAGATGAGCTCACGGTACTTCTCGGGGATGACTCCATCGTTGCGCTCGGCGGCCGATTTCAAGCCAAGAAACGCTTGCGCTTCTTTCGGTGCAAGTCGAACGAGCTCTTTCGCAAGGGATAAATCTTCGGGGCGCTGATATTCAGACATCACTCCTCCCACCAATGTTGCGTTAAAAGGGTGCCTGCATCGCGTTCGCAAGCACAGCCGCTGCATACAGTCCCGTGGTACTGCGTTTGAACAGTTTTCATGTGGACTTTTCGGGTAGCAAGTATTCCTTGACCATGGCACGCGCGCGATGCAAGCGACTTTTTGTCGCTTCACGGGTAATCTCCAGGCAAGCGGCAATTTCGCTAATGGTCATTTCCTGCAAATCGCGCAGCAGAATGATTTCGCGATGCGTCGGCGACAAGGACTCCAGTGCCCTGACCACATCGATGCGCAGTTCATCTAGCGGCATCCTGCTGAAGTGGGACGAGTCTTCCACTCGCCTGAGATCTTCCACTCCCCGCATAAACATTAGGGCTGGCAACATACATAGGCGCGCGACAATTTTGAACAGCCATCCGCCCAGTGCTGACGCGTTCCGCACAGTGCCTACCCGTCGATACAGAATGATAAGCGCCTCTTGGACAACATCGTCTATAGCGGATGACCGCTGACACTGGTAGAGGGCATAGCGCCGGATATCCGGGCGCAGCTGCACCAGCATGTGCTCCAGCGCCACGGGATCACCCGCTTGGGCTGCCGCAAAAGTGTTCTCTTGGACTCGCATCACATACCCATTCAGTCGTTGTCGATGGGCTTGCGTCCGGCGATGGCGCATGCAGGGCAGTATCGGACTGCTCCGGTGACCATGCCCACAACGCCGACGCCAGCGATGGCTAACCCCAGCGCCGTGGCGTGGAGGGGAACCAGCCCGCACCATATCATCAGGCCACCGCCTATTACTCGGGCAATTCTTTCTTTGCTACCTACATTTTTTCGATTGAGCATAAAGTTTCTCTTTGGGGGTTGAAGAATTGGCTGCCACGAACGGATTATTCCGTGCTGGCAAAGACAAAGAGGCCAAGAATGCTCAAAAGGATTCACGGAATCGAAAATATTTTTCGACTCGTGTGAAGTGTAGCGATTAGTCGAACGGCGACGACCCATGGTCGACGCGATGCTCTGTGGTCAAAATTTTGAATTTGCATCCGATTGAGTACGTTGCGCAAAGGAAGGTTTGCGCAACAAGGTGCACGCTACCCCTAGTAGTGCGGCGGCCGTTCGTGCGCGGCGCCACCGGCGCCACCACTTTGCGACTGGTCGCGCATGTGTTGGGCCAGCGCGGCGCACATCCCCTCCAGCTTGTCGATCTGCTTTTGCTGCTCGTAGACGCGCAGGTTGAGCGCTTCCACCAGGTCCTCCTGGTGCGCCAATTTGATTTCGATATCGATGAAGCGGTCTTCGGTACTCACGTCTTACTCCTGCTTGAAATGGTGTTGCGGATGGGCGGAAAAATCCGCACTTAAGTTTTTGGCGTGGCCAGCAATTCCTTCATGCGCGCCAGCCGCTCCTTCGGCGAGATCACCTCGGACTCCATCGGCGCGGCCGTGCCGACGTCGAGCTCCATCTCCTTGATGAAGCGCGAGGGGTCGCAGTGGACCTGCTCGCCGCCGCGCTTGCGCTTCTTGCACCAGGTGAGGTGCAGGGTGCGCTGGGCCCGCGTGATGCCGACGTACATCAGGCGGCGCTCCTCCTGCACGCGCGCGCCGATGGTCTCGGCCGGCGCGTCCGGGTCGCCCTTGTGCGGCAGGATGCCCTCCTCCACGCCGACCAGGAACACGTGCGGATACTCCAGCCCCTTCGAGGCGTGCAGGGTGGACATGCGCACCGCGTCCGGCTCCTCGTCCTGGCCTTCGAGCATGGACATCAGGGCGACCATCTGGGTCAGTTCGAGCACGTTCTTTTCGTCGCCGTCGCGCTCCTTGCCGCCGCGGCCGCGATCCTTCAGCCAATTGGTGAACTCCAGCACGTTCTGCCATTTGCTCTGCGCGGCGCGCTCGTCGAACATGTCGTACAGATAGGACTCGTAGTTGATCGCCTCGAGCAGGTCGTCGAGCACCTGGGCGGCGTTGTCGCCGCTGCCGCTCGGGCCGGGCCGGCTGGCGCGCGTCTCCAGGTTGTTGATGAAGTTGCAGAACTCGCGCAGCGGCAGCAGTTGCCGGTCGTTCAGCTTGCCTTCGATGCCGCCCTTGAAGACGGCCTCGAACAGCGAGCACTGCCATTGACCGGAGAAGGTGCCCAGCGCCTCCAGCGTCGACTGGCCGACGCCGCGCCGTGGCGTGGTGACGGCGCGGATGAAGGCCGGGTCGTCGTCGGTGTTGGCGAGCAGGCGCAGGTAGCTGATGATGTCCTTGATCTCGGCCTTGTCGAAGAAGCTCTGGCCGCCGGAGATCGAATAGGGGATGCGCTCCTTGCGCAGGCATTGCTCGATGACGCGGGCCTGGTGGTTGCCCCGGTACAAAATGGCGTAGTCGGACCACTTGTTCTTGCGGTCGAAGTGGTCGGCCGAGATCATGATGGCGATCTGTTCGGCCTCCTGGTCGTCGTTGGCCATGCCGAGCACCTTGATCGGCTCGCCCAGGCCGTGCTCGGACCACAGCTTCTTGTCGAACAGCTTGGGGTTGTTGCCGATCACCGCGTTGGCGGCCTGCAAAATGCGCGTGGTCGAGCGGTAGTTCTGCTCCAGCTTGATGACCTGCAGGTCGGGGAAGTCGGTTTGCAGGGTCTTCAGGTTTTCCACCGAGGCGCCGCGCCAGGCGTAGATGGCCTGGTCGTCGTCGCCCACGGCGGTGAACATCGGCTTCTTGCCGACGCCCGTCACCAGCAGCTTGACCAGCTCGTACTGGCAGGTGTTGGTGTCCTGGTACTCGTCCATCAGCAGGTAGCGCAGGCGGCGCTGCCACTTGTCGCGGATCGGCTCGTTGTTGCGGAACAGCTCGACCGGCAGGCGGATCAGGTCGTCGAAGTCGACCGCCTGGTAGGCCGACAAGGTGGCCACGTAGCTGGCGTAGATGCGGGCCGACTGGGCCTCGTCCTCGTCCTTGGCGTTGAACAGGGCGGTGGCGGGCTCGACCAGGCCGTTCTTCCACAGCGAAATGTCGGTCTGGATGCGGCGGATCAGTTGCTTGTCGGTGCTGATGGCCATGTCCTGGATCAGCGAGCCGCAGTCGTCGGCGTCCATGATGGAGAAGCGGTCCTTCAGGCCGACGCCGTTGGCCTCCTGGCGCAGGATCTTCACGCCCAGCGAGTGGAAGGTGGAGACGGTCAGCTGCTTGGCCTGGCGCGGCTGCTTGAGCAGCTTGGCGATGCGCTCCTGCATCTCCAGCGCGGCCTTGTTGGTGAAGGTCAGCGCGGCGATGGTGCGCGGGTCGTAGCCCCGGTCCTCGATCAGGTGGGCGATCTTTTGCGTGATCACCCGCGTCTTGCCCGAGCCGGCGCCGGCCAGCACCAAACAGGGGCCGTCGAGGTACATGACGGCTTCGCTTTGCGGGACGTTGAGACCGAATTGTGGTGCTTTGGACATCGGGGGACGATCTGAGGGGGGAGTAGCCTTGCATTGTAGCAGCAGGGGGCGGCGGCCCGCCCCCGGGTTTACCGCGCTTGAGTGTTACCCCGCAACCCGGACGCCGGGGTCGGACCCCGTACGGGGGTCCGACCCCTTTCAGCCGCATTGCGGGGTGAGGCCGCCCGGCAGCACTCTCCCTAAAAACCGCTCAGCACGATCTTGCCGATGGTGCGGCGCGCCTCCAGCGCCTCGTGGGCGCGGCGCAGGTTGGCGGCGTTGATCTTGCCGAAGTTTTCGCCCAGGGTGGTGCGCAGCTGGCCGCCGTCGACCAGCACGCCGATCTGGTTGAGCAGGTGGTGTTGTTCGATCATGTCCGGCGTGCCGAACATGGAGCGGGTGAACATCATTTCCCAGACGAACTTGACGCTCTTGCCGAACAGTTTCTCCATCGCCAGCGGCGCGGTGTTGCTGACGATGCTGCACACGCTGCCCTGCGGCGCGATCACTTGGGCGATGGCGTCGAAGTGCGGGTCGGTGTCGCTCAGGCACAGCACGTAGTCGACGTTGGCCAGGCCCAGCGCGGCCAGCTGGGCCGGCATGTCGCCGTTGTGGTCGACGATATCGTCGGCGCCCAGCGCGCGGCACCACTGCGCCGACTCGGCGCGCGAGGCGGTGGCGACCACGCGCAGGCCGGCCAGCTGCTTGGCCAGCTGGATGGCGATCGAGCCGACGCCGCCGGCGCCGCCGATGATCAGCAGGCTCTTGCCGGCGTCGGCGCCGTCCCGGCGGATGGCCAGGCGGTCGAACAGGGCCTCCCAGGCGGTGATCGAGGTCAGCGGCAGGGCCGCCGCGTGGGCGAAGTCCAGGCTGGCCGGCTTGCGCCCGGCGATGCGCTCGTCGACCAGGTGGAACTCGCTGTTGGCGCCGGCGCGGGTGATGCTGCCGGCGTAGTAGACGGTGTCGCCGACCTGGAACAGGCTGGCCTCGGGGCCGACCGCGACGACGGTGCCGGCGGCGTCCCAACCGAGCACGCGGGGGGCGGCCTCGTCCGGGCCTGCCGCGCCGCGCACCTTGGTGTCGACCGGGTTGACCGAGATGGCCTCGATCTTGACCAGCAGGTCGCGGCCGAGGGCGAGCGGCTGCGCCAGTTCGACGTCCCGCAGGGACTCGGGGTGGTTGATCGGCAGGTGTTGGGTGAGGGCGATGGCTTTCACGGGGGTTTCCTTGGGAAATTGAACGATGGGGCAGTCTAGCCCCGCCCATTTGATTTGATAATTGGCATAATGCTGAATTGACTCTTCAGCCAAACAAGCGAATCCAGCCCATGTCCCTCGATCTGACCGATGTCGCCCTGTTCGTGCGGGTCTGCGCCACCCGCAACCTGTCGGCCGCCGGGCGCGAGTTCGGCCTGTCGCCGGCCGCCTCCAGCGCCCGCATGGCGCAGCTGGAAAAGCGCCTGGGCGCGCGCCTGCTGCACCGGACCACGCGGCAGATCACGGTGACCCAGGACGGCGACGTTTTCCTCGAGCGCGCGCTGCTGTTGCTGGCGGCGGCCGAACAGGCCGAGGCGGCGGTCGGCCACGGCAGCGTGGCGCCGCAGGGTCTGCTGCGGGTGGCGGCCTCGACCACGTTCGGGCGCGGCTACATCGTGCCCTACGTGGCCGAGTTCCTGCGCGAGTTTCCCGGCGTGCAGCTGGACCTGCGCCTGTCCGACCTGGTGGTCGACCTGGCGGCGCAGGGCATCGACGTGGCCATCCGCATCGGCCCGCTGCGCGATTCCAACCTGGTGGCGCGGGTGTTGGCGCCGAGCCGGCTGGTGATTTGCGCCTCGCCAGACTATTTGGCGGCGCACGGCGTGCCGCAACACCCGGACGAGCTGGCCGAGCACCAATGCCTGGTGCTGGAGGCGATGAACCCCTGGCGCCTGCGCGAACGCGACGGCAGCGAATTGCACGTGCGGGTCGGCGGTCGCTTGCGCAGCGACAACGGCGAGGCGCTGCGCGACGCCGCCGTGGCCGGCCTGGGCATCGGCCTGCTGTCGACCTGGCTGGTGCCGGAGCAGTTGCGTAGCGGCGCGCTGGTGCGCATCCTGGCCGACTATCCGGCGACGGACTCGGTGGTGTCGGCGGTGTATCTGCACCGGCAATATCTGCCGCCGAAGAGCCGCGCCTTCATCGACTTCTTCGCCCAACGCTTCGGCCCGGAGCCGTACTGGGACCGCGATCTGTGATATCGCGCATGCATGGGGCGCGCCGAGTTGCGCTACCATGCGGGAATGGGGCGCGCCTGCGTCCGGCTCACTTGACGGCACTATTATGAAATTTGAACATTTAATCGAAATCAACGATCCACTCAACCCGCTGATCGACTCCCTCAGCCTGGAGCAGCTGTGGCGCGGCCTGGTGCTGCGCGCCGAGTCGCCCAAGCTGTTCGTGCCGCACCTGGACGAATGCGTGATCGAGCAGCGCACCGAGCGCGGCTTCCACCGCCGCCAGCGCTACGGCGAGCTGGTGATCGTCGATCAGGTGGTGCTGGAGCCGATGCGCGAAGTGCGCGTCGAAGTGGCGGAGCAGAAGGACATCAGCGCCTCCAGCCTGCGCATGATTATCGAGGCGCCGCATCCGGACACCCTGTTCGTGCGCTTCAAGTACGACGACGGCCACGACGCCGCCACCGACGCGGCCAACGCCATGTACGACGAGTTCCGCCGCTCGGCCTACCAGGAGTCGGACATCGACACCATCGGCATCCTGCGCGACCTGGCGGCCGAGGGTCGGCTGGACGCGCTGCTCAACTAGGCGGCGCACGCCGTGGCGCATGCTACAGGCTGGCGACGCGGCCCCAGATCTGCTCCATGCGGAACGGTGCGTTGACCTGGGCGGCGCCCAGCACCTCGCGGATGCCGTGCAGCTCGCCCCGGGTGTCGCGGCGCAGGAAGACGTCGAGCGGCGCGCCGCGCGGGCCGACGATGGACTCGACGTGCGGCGTGGTCGGGTTCAAGCCCTTGCGCGAGACCACGCCGATCTCGCCGTTTAGCAGGCGCACATAGGTGCCGATAGGATAAATCCCCAGTTCACGAATTAGCACGGCGGCCAGTTGGCCGTCCAGTGTGCGCCCCGCTTCGAGCAGAATCTCGCGCAGCGCCGTGTTGGGCGGCAGGTTCTTGCGGTAGCCGCGCTCGGCCACGCGGGCGCTGTAGCGGTCGGCGATGGCGATTATTTTGGCGGCCTCGGCCAGGTCGGCGCCGTTACGGCCGGCCGGATAGCCGCCGCCGTCCTCGTTCTCGTGGTGCGACAGCACGCAGTCCAGCCACAGCGGATCGTCGATGCCGGCCTGGCGCAGCAGGTCCACGCCGCGTTGCGGATGGGCCTGCAGCATGGCCTGCTCTGCCACGGTCAACGGGGCGCGGCTGGCGTGCAGGCGTTCGTGCTGCTCCAGCATGCCGACGTTCATGGTCAGCGCCGCCAAGGTCATCGACAACATGGGCGCCGGCGCCATCTTCACGGCGCGCGCCAGCACCTGGGCCAGCACAGCCGTGTCGACGCTGTGGCGCACCGGGTAGGGCATCGCCTGCTGGTTGTGCAGGATGGCGGCCAGGGCGGTATCGGCGCTCAACGCCACGGCTTCGTCCACCAAGCGGGCCACATCCTCCAGCTGGCGGCGCAAGTCGGGCGGCGTCACGCGCAGCGCGATCGCCTTCAGCAACATCTGGAGTTCCAACTGGGCGGCGTTGAGCTTGCGCAGCACCGAATCCGGCCCGCGCGTCTGCGCACCTTGTTCGCTGTCGTCCTCGAAGGAGCCGCGTTCGACCAGCGCCTCGATCTGCGCCGCGCTGGCGATCAAATGTCCCTTGCGTACCAGCAGACCGCCGCTCTCGTTGTACACATTCCAGGGAATCAACATCCCGACCTTCAAATCGGCCGGGCTGACCTTGCGAATTTTCACTTATTGCCTATTTACAATTATTATTGTCGGACGAGAAGCATATCGTGTTCCTGTGACGGACAGGTGATTTCCTTGCGTCCCATAGGCAAAATGCGCACTGCGGACCTTGTATTTCTGCGCGTCGGCCGCCGTCCGCTCAGGTGCCCGGGGTACAGTCCTGGCAGACCTCCTCCGGTTCCTTGCTCAGGTGGTGGGCCAGGTCGCGCAGCGCGGTGCGCACGCCCTCCTCCACCACCGGATGGTAGAAGGGCATGTCCAGCATGGCCGCCACCGTCAGTTTCGCCTGGCAGGCCCAGGCCAGCAGATGGCCCAGGTGCTCGGCGCGCGGGCCGGCCAGCTCGGCGCCGAGGAAACGGCCGCTGCCGAACTCGCCGTAGACGCGCAGCATGCCATGGTTTTGCAGCATCACCCGGCTGCGTCCCTGGTTTTCGAAGGAGACCTGGCCGATGGCGAAGCGGCCGCTGTGCGATACGCACAACTCCTTGTAACTGGCGCCAACGACGGCGATCTGTGGCTCGCTGAACGCGATCGTCAGCGGCGTGCGGCGCAGGCCCGGTTGCGTGCGGGGGAAGCGCGCGGCGTTGTCGCCGGCGATACGGCCCTGGTCGGCCGCCTCCGGCAGCACCGGCCGCTCGTTGTCGGCGTCGCCGGCGATGAAGACGGCGCTGCTGCCGCATTGCATGGTGTGCTTGTCGTACAGGGGGATGCCGTGGCGGTCCAGCGCCAGCTGGGCCGACTCCAGCCCCAGCCCGCCCACGTTCGGGCTGCGGCCGATGGCCGCCAGCACATAGCTGAACCGCTCGGTGCGCAAGTTGCCGGCGGCGTCGCGGCTGGTCAGCGCCACTTGCCCGCCGTCCTTGTCCGCGTCCGCCTCCAGCGCGGCGATCTCGGTCTGGAAGCGGATGTCCAGCTCGTCCGCCAGCGCGCGCGCGGCCACCTCGCGCACCAGCGGGTCGCTCAGTTGCACCACGCTGCCGCCACGGGCGAACAGGGTCACCCGCACGCCCAGGCGGTGCAGCGCCTGGCCCAGCTCCAGGCCGATGACGCCGGTGCCGACCACGGCCACCGAGTCGGGCAGGTCGGTCCAATCGAACACCTGGTCGCTGGTGATCACGCGCGGGCCGGCGCGGCGCCACTCGTCGGGCACGATCGGCGTCGATCCGGTCGCGATCACCACGCTATCGGCCTCGATGATGGTGTGATCGTCCAGTTGCAGGCGGCCCGGGCCGAGAAAGCGGGCGTGGCCGCGCAGCTTGTCCTCGGCGGGGATCTGCTCGATGCCGTCGAGGACGAAGCCGACAAAGCGGTCGCGCTCGCCGCGCACCCGCGCCATCACTTCCTTGCCGGCTATGCGCAAGGGGCCGGGGTGGACGCCGAAGGCCGGCGCCGCGCGCACCGCGTGGGCGGCCTCGGCGGCGGCGATCAGCAGCTTGCTGGGCATGCAGCCGACGCGGGCGCAGGTGGTGCCGTAGGGCCCGCTCTCGATCAGCAGGGCGCGCTTGCCGCCGGCGCGCGCGGCGCGGTAGGCCGACATGCCGGCCGTGCCGGCGCCGATCACTGCCACTTCGGTTCGTTTGGTCTGCATGCGGTCTCCCCCGGCTAGGTGTCGATTCAAGGCGGAGGCTGGTCCAAAATGAACGGCTCCGGTTTGATGTATTTCAAAGGAATACTATACCCGCGTTGCGAATTCCGGTTTTCCTTTGGGAAAAAACCCATTAGTATCACTTATCCTTTTTAATTTTTATAAGTACAGCTTATGGGAAACCTAGACTATCGGGCCTTGGCCGTGCTTGACGCGGTGGCCAGCCATGGCAGCTTCGAGCGGGCCGCCGTGGCCATGGGCATCAGCCAGTCGGCGGTGTCGCAGCGCATCAAGGCGCTGGAGGATGCCAGCGGCCGCCTGCTGATCGTGCGCGGCCAGCCGGCCGTGCCGACCGGCCTGGGCCAGCGCCTGGTCTCGCACCACCGCAACGTCAAGTTGATGGAGGCGGCGCTGGACATCGACCTGGGCAACCGGGTCAGCATGCCGGAAATCTCGCTGGCGGTGGACGCCGCCAGCCTGGCCACCTGGTTCCCGCTGAGCCTGCAACCGCTGCTGTCGCCGCCGCGCTGCCAGCTCGACGTGCGCGTCAGCGAGCAGGCGATGGCCCTGCACCTGGTGCACGAGGGCAGCATCTTCGGCTGCGTGGCCGAGGCGCAGGAGGCGCCGGCCGAGCAGCTCAACGGCCCCGGCGTGACGCCGCTGGGCCTGCTGCGCTATGTCTGCGTGGCCACGCCGGCCTTCGCCGGCCACTGGTTCGGCGACGGCTTCTCGGTCGAGGCGGTGCGGCTGGCGCCGGCCGTGGTGAGCGAGCGCAACCTGATGGCGCGCTTCCTGGCCGACACGGTCGACCTGCAAGGTCCGTATCCCCACCACAACATGCCGCTGTCGGCCGGCTTCAACGAGTGCATCCACGGCAGCCTGGGCTACGGCCTGATGCCGCAACTGCTGGCGGCCAACGCGCTGGCCAACGAGCGCCTGGTCGAGCTGGCGCCGGGGCGCAGCATCGATGTCGCCCTCAACTGGCACGCCTGGAACCTGGACACGCCGTTCACCCGCGCGCTGTCCGAGCAGGTGGTGGCCACCGCCAAGCGCTACCTGCTGCCGCCGGCCTGAGCCGCCGGGACCGCCGGGGCGGTCAAATATCCAGCGGATCGACCTCCAGCGACCACTTGACCCGGCTCTTCATCGCCCGCAGCGTCTCCGTCCACAGCTTCAGGAAGGCCTGCAGCGCCGGCCGCGAGGGCGACTCCACCAACAACTGGGCGCGGTCCACATTGTGCACCCGCGTCATGCTCATCGGAATCGGATCGTTGATCGTGATGCCGGGATGCTCGACGCAATCGCGCGCCATGCTCAAAAACTCGATGGCCGTGGCCAGCTCGGCCGCCTCGGCGCGCAGCAGCGCCTGGAACAGATAGGGCGGCAGGTCGGCCTGCTCGCGCTCCTCCAGCAATGCCGTGGCGAAATGGTCGTAGTCGTGGTTGACCACCGCGCCGTATAGCGGATGCTGGGTGTAGCGGGTCTGGATCAACACCTCGCTGGCGCTGCCGCCCTCGGTCTGGGCGGCGCGGCCGGCGCGGCCGGCCACCTGCATCAGCTGGGCGAACAGGCGCTCGCTGGCGCGGTAGTCCTGCGAGAACAGCGCGGTGTCCGGGTTCATGATGCCGACCAGGGTCAGCTTCTTGAAGTCGTGGCCCTTGGCGACCATCTGCGTGCCGATCAAAATATCCACCTCGCCCCGGTGGACGCTGTCGAAGGCCTCCTGCGCGCTGCCCTTCTTGCGGGTCGAGTCGGCGTCGATGCGCAGGATGCGCGCCTCGGGGAACAGCGCCTGCAGGCCCTCCTCGACGCGCTGGGTGCCGCGTCCCAGCGGTTGCAGGTCGACGTTGCCGCAGGTCGGGCAGTGGCGCGGGATGCGCATCTCCAGGCTGCAATGGTGGCAGCGCAGGCGGTGCTCCGGCTTGTGCAGCACCATGAACGAGGTGCAGCGGGTGCATTCGCTGATCCAGCCGCAGGATTCGCAGCAGATCACCGGCGAATAGCCGCGCCGGTTGAGGAACAGCAGCGACTGCTCGCCGCGTTCGAGGCGCTGGCGCAGCGCCGCCACCAGTTGCGCCGTCAGGCCGTCCTTGGGCTTGTCACGCTCCATGTCGAGCAGCTTAACCTGCGGCAACACGGCATTCTTGACGGCGCGCTCGCGCAGCTCGAGGCGGCGGTAGCGCCCGGTCTGGGCGTGGTGCCAGCTCTCCAGCGAGGGCGTGGCCGAGCCGAGCACGATGGGAATGCCGAGCTGCCAGGCGCGCCACACGGCCAGGTCGCGCGCCGAGTAGCGCAGCCCCTCCTGCTGCTTGTACGAGGGGTCGTGCTCCTCGTCGATGACGATCATCTGCAAGTGCGGCAGCGAGGCCAGGATGGCCAGCCGGGTGCCCAGCACGATGCGCGCCTGGCCCTGGTGGGCGGCCAGCCAGTGCAGCATGCGCTCGCCCTCGGACAGGCTGCTGTGCAGGGTGGCCAGCATGACGCCGGGGAAGCGGGCGCGGATGTTGCCCTCCAGCTGGGGCGTCAGGTTGATCTCCGGCACCAGGATGAGGATCTGGCCCTGCGGCTCGCGCGCCAGCACCTGGGCGCAGGCCTGCAGGTAGACCTCGGTCTTGCCGCTGCCGGTGACGCCGTACAGCAGGGTCGGCTTGAAGCCCTTGGCGCCGCCGATGGCGTCGGCCGCCTCCTGCTGCGCCGGATTGAGCTGCGGCATGTCGAGCGGCGTGCCGTCGTGCACGGCGTCGTGCTTGGCCAGCTTCTTCAGCGCGCGGTCCAGCGCCACCGTGGTCAACACGCGCAGGTTCTTCGGCAGGCCGGGCAGCGCCACCTCGCCCAGCGGGCGCTGGTAGTAGTCGGCGGCGAAGCCGGCCAGCGCCAGCCATTGCGGCGACAGCGGCGCGAGCTGCTCGCGCACCGACAGCGCGTCCTTGAGCTTGCCTTCGGGCACTTCGGTGCTGTGGGCGACGCCGACGATCAGGCCGACCACCTCGCGCCGGCCGAAGGACACCAGGGCCAGCTGGCCGATCCGCGGTTCGTTTGCCGCATCGCAAACCCAGCGGTAGTCGAAAACGGCGTTGAGTGGCGTATCGAGCACGATTTGGAGAATGCAATGATGGGGAATGCCGTGCATCAGTCCTGCCGATCTACAAAAGTCACACTGGGAATCATGGAAAACCGCTGGGAAAAACGTGCCCGCCGGGGCGCCGGAAGGTATCCACTGTTTGTGTGGATAACTTTGTGGACAAAAGAAAATTAATACGGAGAAACGGCCCCCGATGTGCTCCCCAGTATCGTAAACCGGGCAAAAAATAGAAATTATTTCCCTTTAAAATCAACAACTTGGAAAATGCCCCCTAGGGGATGGAAAATTTCCGTTTTTTCCCCGCCGCTGTGCATAAGTGAAGTATTTAGGTCGCTATTTTGCGCGAAATCAAGTGTTTTTTGAACGCGGGCGAAAAAGTTATCCACTGATGCGGCGCGGCATGGATGCGGCCGGGCGATCAGCATTCTACACATGCCTTCGCATCAAGGTTTGTTTAAGGACAAGCGAAATATCGCGCCAAAAATCGTGCCGGCAGATAGTGCGGCGCAACATGAACCTCGTCCGAAACCTCAACTTGGCGGCTAAGTAGCGGTTTACTAAGTACTTTTCATTTTTATCCACAGTTTGTGTGGATAACTTTGTGGACAATGAGTAAATAAGCCCTCACTACCCTTGGGATAAGGTTTACAACTTACCAAAACTTGGTCAATAGACCAATAATTAAACTGTTTAAAATCAATTACTTGACAGTTTCTTCAGAGTGGAAGGAATTGTTCTGCCTGTTATTTCCGCAGCAAAAAAAATTGTGCATAAGTCGGTTTTCAGGGCTAGACAACAGGATGAAAAAAGGGCACGTTTCAGCCGAAACGTGCCCCTTGTTCAGCAACTACATCAACCGGCGCGTTGCGCCCGGCTCTGTGTGTGCACCGCTTCGACCATCGCCGCCACCGCCTCGGGCTGGGTGAACTGCGAGATGCCGTGGCCCAGGTTGAAGACGTGGCCGCTGCCCTCGGCCGGCTTGCCGAAGGCGGCCAGCACCTTGGCCACCTCGGCGCCGATCTGCTCCGGGTTGGCGAACAGGATGGCCGGGTCCAGGTTGCCCTGCAGGCCGACCTTGTGGCCGACCAGCGCGCGCGCCTTGGCCAGGTCGACGGTCCAGTCCAGGCCGACGGCGTCGGCGCCGATGTCGGCGATCTGCTCGATCCACTGGCCGCCGCCCTTGGTGAAGACGATGGCGGGGATCTTGACGCCGTCCTTGTCGCGCTTGAGCTGGGCCACCACCTGCTGCATGTAGCGCAGCGAGAACTCCTGGTAGGCGCCGTCGGCCAGCGCGCCGCCCCAGGAATCGAAGATCATCACGGCCTGGGCGCCGGCGTCGATCTGGGCGTTCAGGTAGTCGGCCACCGAGCGGGCGTTGATGGCCAGGATGTGGTGCATCAGCTCGGGGCGGTTGTACAGCATCTTCTTAATCGTGTGGAACTCGCGCGAGCCCTGGCCCTCGACCATGTAGCAGGCCAGCGTCCACGGGCTGCCGGAGAAGCCGATCAGCGGCACACGGCCGTTCAATTCGGTGCGGATCTGGGTGACCGCCTTGAACACGTAGTCCAGCGAGTCCGGCTCGGGCGCGCGCAGCGCCATCACGTCCTGCTCGGTGCGCAGCGGACGCTCGAACTTCGGTCCCTCGCCGTCGACGAAGTACAGGCCCAGGCCCATCGCGTCCGGCACCGTCAGGATGTCGGAGAACAGGATCGCCGCGTCGAGCGGGAAGCGGTCGATCGGCTGCAGCGTCACCTCGGTGGCGTAGTCGGGATTTTTCGCCAGGCCGAGGAAGGAGCCGGCCCGCTCGCGGGTGGCGCGGTACTCGGGCAGGTAGCGGCCGGCCTGGCGCATCAGCCAGACAGGCGTGTATTCGGTGGGCTGGCGCAGCAGCGCGCGCAAGAAGGTGTCGTTCTGGAGCGGGGCGAATTGTGGCATGAATGGCAGTCGGAGCTGGAGGAAAGACGCTATTATCGCACCCCCCGGCCGGTTTTTACGCATTCCCGACCGCCCGGCCCGGCCAAGTTTCGCTGGAAGATTGTCCTTCCTTTCACTATCATGCCTAGCAGCCCGCGCCGCGACCCGGCCATCCCACCCTCTGGAGCGACCATGACCACCGATACCGCCACCGACCACGCCGTCCCCACCAGCGCCAGCGCCCCCTTCGGCACCTGGCCGTCGAGCATCAGCGCGGCGCGCGTGGCGGCCGGCGCCACGCCGCTGAGCCAGTTGGCGCTGGGCGGCGCCGACGGCGCCGACATCTTCTGGCTGGCCGGCCGCGCCGCCGAGGCGGGCCGCAACACCCTGCTGCGCCACCACGGCGCGCGCAGCGACGAGCTGACCCCGGCGCCGTTCAACGTGCGCAGCCGGGTCCACGAATACGGCGGCGGCGCCTACGCGGTCGACGGCGCCACCGTCTACTTCTCGCATTTCGCCGACAACCTGCTGTACCGCTGCGAGGTGGACGGCGACGCCGCGCCGCGGGCGCTGACCCGGCCCGGCCGCCAACGCCACGCCGACTTCGTCGTCGACCGCCGCCGCCAACGCCTGATCAGCGTGCGCGAGCTGCACGGCGAAGGCGCGGCGCAGCCGGACAACTGCCTGTGCGCCATCGGCGCCGACGGCGCCGAGACCGTGCTGGCCCAGGGCCACGACTTCTACGCCGCGCCGCGCCTGTCGCCGGACGGCCGCGCGCTGGCCTGGCTCAGCTGGGACCACCCGCGCATGCCGTGGCAGGGCAGCGAGCTGTGGCTGGCCGCCGTCAACGACGACGGCAGCCTGGGCGCGCCCACGCTGGTCGCCGGCGGCGCCGAGGAGGCCATCTGCCAGCCGGAATGGTCGCCCGACAACCGCCTGCACTTCGTCTCCGACCGCAGCGGCTGGTGGAACCTGTACCGCCTCGACCAAACGGGCGGCCAAGCGGGCGGCGGCCGCCGCGTCGAGGCGCTGTGCCCGATGCAGGCCGAATTCGCCACGCCGCACTGGACCTTCGGCGGTTCGATGTACGGCTTCCGCTCGGCCGGCGAGATCATCTGCACCTACATCGAGCAGGGCGTCAGCCGGCTCGGCCGCCTGCTGCTGGGCAGCGGCAAGCTGGAGGCCATCGCCAACCCCTACCAGGAGATCCGCGAGCTGCGCGTCGGCGCCGGCTTCGTCGCCCTGCTCGGCGGCGGCCCGACCATCGCGCTGGAACTGGCGCGCATCGAGTTCACCAGCGAGGAGGTGGAGGTGCTGGCGCAGTCGATCGCCGAGCTGCCGGCGACAAACGACTTGTCGGTGCCGGCCAGCATCCGCTACCCCAGCGCCAACGGCCGCGAATCGCACGCCTTCTTCTACCCGCCCTGCAACAGCCGGCTGCACGGACCGGCCGGCGCGCTGCCGCCGGTGATCGTCATCAGCCACGGCGGCCCGACCGGCATGACCACCAACACCTTGAAGCTGGCCACCCAGTTCTGGACCAGCCGTGGCTTCGGCGTGCTCGACGTGAACTACGGCGGCAGCAGCGGCTTCGGCCGCGCCTACCGCGACGCCCTCAAGGGCCAGTGGGGCGTGGTCGACGTCGAGGACTGCATCGCCGGCGCGCGGGCGCTGGTGGCGCGCGGCCTGGCCGACGGCGAACGCCTGATCATCCGTGGCGGCAGCGCCGGCGGCCTGACCACGCTGTGCGCGCTGACCTTCCACGACGTCTTCAAGCTCGGCGCCAGCTACTACGGCGTGTCCGACCTGAAGGGGCTGGACCAGGACTCGCACAAGTTCGAATCGCACTACAACGCCTACCTGATCGCGCCGCAGCCGGCCGCCGAGGCGCTGTACCTGGCGCGCTCGCCGATCCACCACACCGACCGCCTGGCGCGGCCGATGATCTTCTTCCAGGGCCTGGACGACAAGGTGGTGCCGCCGCAGCAGTCCGAGAGCATGGTGGCGGCCTTGAAGGCGCGCGGCGTGCCGGTCGCCTACGTGCCGCTGGAGGGCGAGGGCCACGGCTTCCGCAAGGCCGAGAACATCGTCCGCACGCTGGAGGCCGAGCTGTACTTCTACCAGCGCATGTTCGGCCTGCACACGCCGGGCGCCGCCGCCCCGGTGGAGATCCACAACCTGCCGGACGCCCCGGCCGCATGACCACGGAAACCGCATGACCGACCCGCAACTGCTCGCCGAATTCGACGCCCTCGCCTTCAATGAAAAGATGATCCTGGCGCTGCTCGCCCTACTCGGCGAGCCGACCGGGCGCACCAGCATCCTCGACCACATGCGCGCCGCCGGCTTCAAGGACCCGCAGGAGCGCACCTACAGCGCCACCACGCTCGACGAGCCGATCCGCCACCTGGAGCGGCTGGCCTTCATCAGCGTCATCACCGGGCGCGGCTATGTCTGCAACCCCAAGCTGCGCTGGCCGGCGCTGCGCGCCGCCATCGGCGCCCACACGCTCGACCAGCTGTGCCACGCGCACGACGTGGTGGTGCCGCTGCGGCAAAGCTGGAGCACGCACGAGCCGCGCAGCTACCGCGCCGGCGTGGCGCGCCTGCGCATGGCGCTGCTGCGCGGCCAGGCGCCGCAGCAGGTGGTGCCGCTGCTGAGTTTTTGCATGGCCAGCTACGAGGCGGCCCAGCTGCACCCGGTGGTCGAGATCCTCGGCCGGCCCTTCGAGGCCGGCATGCTGGCGCGGGTCCACCCGCTGATGCAGGACGACGTGCTGACCCTGTTGCTCAACAACGCGCAGCGCGAGCCGGCCGGCGCGGCCCAGCTGCGCGGCCACGCCGAGCAGCATGTGCAGCGGCGCCAGGCGGCCGGCGACGAGGTGGCGCCGGCGCTGCGCCTGGGCCTGGCCGAGGACGCCATCCTGTGCGGCCGGCTGGACGACGCGGCGCGCTACCTGGAACGCTGCGACGGCGCCATGGCGCTGTTCCTCGCCAGCGTGGTGCGGCTGCTGCGCGGCGAGCACGGCGCCGCCGTGGACGGCTTCGAGGCGGCCTTGAAGGCGCTGCGGCGCGAGTCCGGCAAGCGCAAGCAGCTGTTCCACGGCATCGGCGGCCACCTGTACGCGCTGGCCCTGATGCGCGGCGGCGACGCCAAGCTGGCCAAGACCGCCGAGGCCTACCTGGACGCCGCCGTGCGCGCCACGCAGAACCACGACAGCGCCGTCTACCAGCAGCTCGACCTGCTGCGCCAGGTGCGCGCCGGCACGCTGCAGGCGGAGGCCATCCCGACCCGCGCCTGGGAGACCACGCTGCAGGCGCAGATGTTCCAAAGCCTGCTGTACTACTGGCTGTCGCTGCCGCAGTTGGCGCAGCGCCGCCTCGAGCTGGAGGAGCTGGCGCAGCAGGCCGAGGCGGCCGGCTACCTGCTGCTGGCCGGCCAGGCGCTGGCCCTGCTCGGCCACCTGGGCGAGCCGGCCCAGGCCAAGCGCGCCGCCGCGCTGCGCGAGCGGCTCGGCTTCGCCGACCTGACGCAATGGTTCGAGCGGCAGGAGGCCTGGCAGCGCCAGCTCACCGCGCTGATCAACCTGCACCAACCGGCCGCGCCGGAACAAAGCGGCGCCGTGCGGCTGGCCTGGATGCTGGTGTACGACGCCCGCCACGGCCTGACCGAGGTCGAGCCGCGCGAGCAGAAGCGCGACGCGCGCGGCGCCTGGAGCAAGGGCCGCGCCGTCGGCCTCAAGCGGCTGCGCTTCGAGTCCGAGCAGATCGACTACCTGACGCCGCAGGACCTGCGCGCCGCCGAGGCGATCAGCGTGGCGCACCGCAACTACCACTCCTCCGGCCTGGCCTACGAGGTCGACCCGCAGCGCGCCGCCGCAGCGCTGGTCGGCCACCCGCTGGTGTTCTGGCAGGAGGCGCCGGACACCCGCGTCGAGCTGCTGGCCGGCGAGCCGGAACTGCTGATCCGCAAGCGCGGCGGCAATCTGCACCTGAGCCTGCAGCCGGCCATCCCCGACAACAACTCCACCGTCGTCATCAGCCGCGAAACGCCGACCCGGCTGCGCGTGATCGCCATCGCCGACGAGCACCGCCGCATCGCCGCCATCGTCGGCGACGGCCTGATCGTGCCCGAGCACGCCGAGCAGCAGGTGCTGCAGGCGATCGGTTCGATCTCTTCGCTGATGACGGTGCAGTCCGACATCGGCGGCGCCCACAGCGACGTGGCGCAGGTCGAGGCCGACGCCCGCCTGCACGTCCACCTGCTGCCCTACCAGCACGGCCTGAAGATGCAGCTGCTGGTGCGTCCGCTCGACGGCGGCGCCTACTACGCGCCGGGCGACGGCGCCGAGACCCTGATCGCCGACGCCGGCGGCAAGCCGGCGCAGACCCGGCGCGAGCTGAACGCCGAGCGCGAGGCCGAACGCCAACTGGTCGGCAAGTGCCCCATCCTCGACGAGGCCGAGCAGGACCACGGCGAGTGGCTGCTGGGCCAGCCGGCGCTGTGCCTGCAACTGCTGGCCGAGCTGCAGGAGCTCGACCCGGCCGGCATCGTGCTGGCCTGGCCCGAGGGCGAGAGCTTCCGCATCACCAAGAAGGTCGACAGCAAGCAGCTGCGCCTGGCCATCAAGAGCCACAAGGACTGGTTCGCCGCCAGCGGCGAGCTGCAGGTCGACGAGGAGCAGGTGATGGACCTGCGCACCCTGCTCGAGCTGGTGCGCAGCGGCAAGGGCCGCTTCATCGAGCTGGGCGAGAACCGCTTCCTGGCGCTGGCCGAGGAGCTGCACCGCCGCCTGTCCGAGGTGTCGGCCTATGGCGAGTTGGATGCCGACGGCGTGCGCCTGCACCCGCTGGCCGCCTTCGCGCTCGAGGAGCTGGCCGACTCGGCCGGCGGACTGAAGGCCGACCAGGCCTGGCGCGAGCATCTGGCGCGCCTGCAATCGCAAACCGAGTTCGTGCCGCGGCTGCCCAGCACCCTGCAGGCCGAGCTGCGCGACTACCAGCACGAGGGCTACGACTGGCTGGCCCGCCTGGCCCACTGGGGCGTGGGCGCCTGCCTGGCCGACGACATGGGCCTGGGCAAAACCCTGCAGGCGCTGGCGCTGATCCTGTCGCGCGCGCCGCAGGGGCCGACCCTGGTGGTGGCGCCGACCTCGGTGTGCATGAACTGGATCAGCGAGGCGGCCCGCTTCGCGCCGACCCTGAACGTCAAGCTGTTCGGCGCCGGCGACCGCGCCGACACGCTGGCCACGTTGCAACCGTTCGACCTGGTGGTGGTCAGCTACGGCCTGCTGCAACTGGAGTCGGCGCTGTTCGCCGGCGTGCACTGGCAGACCATCGTGCTCGACGAGGCGCAGGCCATCAAGAACAGCACCACCAAGCGCTCGCAGGCCGTCATGGCGCTGCGCGGCGGCTTCAAGATGGTGGCCACCGGCACGCCGCTGGAGAACCACCTGGGCGAGCTGTGGAACCTGTTCCGCTTCATCAACCCCGGCCTGCTCGGCACCCTGGACCAGTTCAACCTGCGCTTCGCCGGGCCGATCGAGAAGGCGCAGGACCACCGCGCCGAGGTCGGCGCCCGGCTGCGCCTGCGCCGCCTGATCCAGCCGTTCATCCTGCGCCGCACCAAGTCGCAGGTGCTGGCCGAGCTGCCGCCGCGCACCGAGATCACGCTGGAGGTCGACCTGTCGGCGCCGGAGATGGCGCTGTACGAGTCGCTGCGCCGCAGCGCGCTGGAGAAGCTGGCGGCGGTCGAGGGGCCGGCCGAGAAGAAGTCGATGCAGATCCTGGCCGAGATCATGAAGCTGCGCCGCGCCTGCTGCAACCCGGCGCTGGTGGCGCCCGAACTGGGCCTGGCCAGCAGCAAGCTGGCCGCCTTCGCCCACCTGCTCACCGGCCTGCTGGAGAACGGCCACAAGGTGCTGGTGTTCAGCCAGTTCGTCGACCATTTGAAGCTGATCCGCCACCACCTCGAGGAGCAGGACGTGTCCTACCAATACCTCGACGGCAGCACCAGCATGGCCGAGCGCAAGAGCCGCGTCGACGCCTTCCAGGCCGGCACGGGCGACGTCTTCCTGATCAGCCTGAAGGCGGGCGGCGTCGGCATCAACCTGACGGCGGCCGACTACGTGATCCACATGGACCCGTGGTGGAACCCGGCCGTCGAGGACCAGGCCTCGGACCGCGCCCACCGCATGGGCCAGTTGCGCCCGGTGACCATCTACCGCCTGGTGGCGCGCCACACCATCGAGGAGGGCATCGTCGAGCTGCACCAGCACAAGCGCGACCTGGCCGACAGCCTGCTCGAAGGCAGCGACACGGCGGCCCGCCTGTCGGCCCGCGACATGCTCGACATGCTGGCGCAGGGCTTGCAGCGCTGAGCCCCGGCGTGGCCGCGCCGCGCCGGCGCCGGGCAAACCGGCACAGCGCGGCGCGATGCGTGTACCATGCCGATTTACCAAGCCGCAGGAGCCCTCCAATGGAAGAAGACAACGCCGCCCACATCGCCAGCCACGGCACGCCGCTGTGCGCCAAGGCCTGGACCGCCTACGTCGGCACCGCGCTGCTGGCGCTGATCCTGTTCGGCGCCGTGCTGCCGCTGGCCTTCAAATGGACCGAGCTGGCCGCCGCCGCCGTGCTGGTCGCGTCGGCGCTGCTGGTCGGCTACCGCGTGCTGGCCATCCGCAGCTACCAGCTGTACTACGACGACGTCGGCGTCTGGCTCTACCACGGCATCCTGCCCTGGGCCAAGGGCGTAGCCGGCGTCAAATGGCGCGACATGGACGAGGCCACCTTCGTGCCCTCGTTCTGGAGCTGGCTGTCGCGCTCCTACACCATCCGCATCGGCCACCGCTTCACCAAGGACAGCGAGATCCTGCTCGGCCAAATGGCCAACGGCAAGGACGCCGTCGGCGTACTCAACGCCCGCCACCAGGAACTGATCCGCGCCAACGCGCTGGTCTGAGGCGGCCGCCAACTGGCGCGCTCAAGCAGGGAAATTAGTGCTACTCTCCCACGCTTGGCCTTGGCGCGCCCGCCCGAATCTGCGAATATGCGCGTCTTGCCCCAACCATCAAGAGGCTGTGTACGATGATCAAGACCAAATTTGCGCTGGCTGTGCTGCTGACGAGCCTGACGCTCGCGCCGGCCGGCGCCACCACCCACCACGGCCACGACAAGGCCGCCAGCAGCAAGAGCAAGGCCGCCGCCAAATCCAGCGCCAAGGGCGGCGCCAAGGCCGCTGCCAAGGGCGGCGCCAAGGCCGCGCACGCCGGCAAGAATGCCAAGGGCGGCAAGCAGGACAAGCGCGGCAAGGGTGGCAAGGGCAAGGCCGTCGCCGCCGCCGCGGTGGCCGCGCCGGTCGCCGCCATGGCCCGTCCGGCGCCGCCGTCCGAGCGCCGCCAGGACCGCAACCTCGACACCCTGAGCAACCAGTTCCTCGGCGCGCTGTGGCGCATCGACCCGGAGGCCGCCATCGCCGTCGGCAAGTACGACACCGCCGCCAGCCTGACCATTCCCGACCAGGCCGCCCGCGCCCGCCAGCTGGCCTTCACCGACGACTGGCTGGCCCGCTTCGCCAAGATCGACGCGCGCCAGCTGTCGGCCAAGCAGCGCACCGACCTGGCGCTGCTGACCAACAAGCTCAACAGCGACCGCTTCTACCTGACCACGCTGCGCGAGTGGCAATGGAACCCGGCCAGCTACAACGTCGCCGCGCCGATCGACGCCATCCTCAACACCGAATACGCCGCCAAGCCGCAGCGCCTGCGCACCCTGCTCAAGCGCATCGCCGGCGTGCCGGCCTACTACGAGGCGGCCCGCGCCAACATCGCCAAGCCGACCCGCGAGCACACCCAGCTGGCGATCGCCCAGGCGCCCGGCGTGCTGAGCATGCTCACCGAGCTCGACAAGGCGGCCCAGGCCTCCATCCTGAACCCGGTCGAGAAGCAGCTGTTCACCCAGCGCGTCAACGCCGCGCTGACCGCCGTCGACGGCTACGTCGCCTGGTTGGGCGAGCTCGACAAGACCATGGCGCAGACCGGCGAGGCCCGTCCCTTCCGCCTCGGCAAGGAGCTGTACGAGCAGAAGTTCGTCTTCGACATCCAGGCCGGCAGCAGCGCCGAGCAGACCTACCAGAAGGCCCTGGCGGCGCGCGAGGCGCTGCTGGTCAATATGGACCGGCTGGCCGACGAGTTGTGGAACAAGACCATGGGCCTGTCGGCCAAGCCGCTCGACCGCACCCGCAAGATCGGCATGGTGATCGACAAGCTGTCCAGCCAGCACGTGGCGCGCGAGAACTTCTTCCCCGAGATCCGCCGCCAGATCCCGCTGCTGCAGGACTGGGTGGTCAGCCACGACCTGCTGACCATGGATCCGAAGAAGCCGCTGGAAGTGCGCGCCACCCCGGCCTACCAGAGCGGCGTGGCCGGCGCCAGCATCGAAGCGCCCGGCCCGTACCGGCCGCAGGACCGCACCTACTACAACGTCACGCCGCTCGACGGCGCCACGGCGGAGGCGGCCGAGAGCAGCCTGCGCGAGTACAACCACTGGATCCTGCAGATCCTCAACATCCACGAGGCCATCCCCGGCCACTACACCCAGCTGGTGTACGCCAACAAGTCGCCGTCCATCGTCAAGTCGATCTTCGGCAACGGCGCCATGGTCGAGGGCTGGGCCGTCTACGGCGAGCGCATGATGCTCGAGTCCGGCTACGGCGACAACACGCCGGAGATGTGGCTGATGTACTCGAAGTGGAACCTGCGCAGCGTCACCAACACCATCCTCGACTACAGCGTGCACGTGCTCGACATGGGCGAGCAGGAGGCCATCGACCTGCTGGCGCGGCAGGCCTTCCAGACCACCAGCGAGGCCAAGGAGAAATGGCGCCGCGTGCAGTTGACCTCGGTGCAACTGACCAGCTACTTCAGCGGCTACAGCGAGATCATGGAGCTGCGCGAGCAGCGCAAGCAGGCGCTGGGCAACAAGTTCGTGCTGAAGGATTTCCACGAGCAATTCCTCAGCTACGGCAGCGCGCCGGTGCGGGTGATCCGCGACCTGATGCTGCAACAGCCGGCGCCGCAGTAGGCGCGGCGGAAATCTGGCGGGCGCCGCGACGGCGCGCCGCCAAGCAGCAACGGGGCGCTCAGGCGCCCCGTTTCGCATGCGCCGTTCGGATCGGCACCTGCGCACAATTGAGGCAGGTCTGGCGCAGAATAGGTTTTCTGCTACGATTAACTGCAGGAGCGTACATGACCATGACCATCCGATTCGACACACTCAAATACGCCAAACGGTTGGAAGTGGCCGGCATTGCACCCAGCCACGCCGAGGCGTACGCCCATGCGCTCAGCGACGCGCTCACCAACACTGTCGTCGCACCCGGCGACCTCATCCTGCTCAAGGCGGATGTGACCCACTGTATCGAAGCGGTCAAACAAGAACTGACCGACAGTATTGAGCAGGCCCTACAAAAACTGATCGCTAGTCTTGAGCTAAGCCGGCAAAAGCTGGCCCTCGGCAGTGAGCTTGACCGACAAGAACTGACCACTAGTATTCAGCTATTCAGCCAAGAAGCACGGGCAAAGTTCGAATTTGCCCGGCAGAAGCTCATCGCGCTGTAGCAGCTCGGCTTTCCCGCAGCGCAGGAATACCATGTGCAGAGCACGGTGCCGCTGCTGCGCCTGATCATGCAGCAGTCGAACTGCTTCGTCATCGTCGAGCGCGGCCGCGCCTTCAACAACATGCAGGGCGAGCGCGAACTGATGGCGCGCGGCGACCTGCGCAAGACCAGCAACCTGGGCAAGGGACAAATGGTGGCGGCCGACTACACGGTCACGCCGTCGATCAGCTTCAGCGCGCGCGGCACCGGCGGCGGCGGCGCGGCCATCGGCGGCATGCTGGGCGCGATCGGCTCGCTGGTGGCCGGCTCGCTCAGGTCGAACGAGGCCTCGACCATGCTGCTGCTGACCGACAACCGCTCCGGCATCCAGCTGGCCGCCGCCGAGGGCAGCGCCAAGAACTGGGACTTCGGCGCGATGGGGGCGTTCTTCCGCGGCGGCTTCGCCGGCGGCGGCGGCTTCAGCAACACGCCGCAGGGCAAGGTGTTGGCCGCCTCCTTCATGGATTCCTACAACCAGCTGGTCAAGTCGGTGCGCAACTACCAGGCGCAGGCGGTCGACGGCGGCCTGGGCAACGGCGGCACGCTGAAAACCAATTGAACGGGGAAGCTGGGGGCCGCGCGGCGAGGACGATACTCGCGGCGGCCCCGGAGAAACAGCGTGTTACTCGACCTGCTCGGGCGCCTGGGTGGCGCGGACGAAGACCGGCGCCACCAACAGGCCCAGCTCGAACAAGATCCACATCGGCAGCGCCAGCGCGAACTGGCTGACGATGTCCGGCGGCGTGACGATGGCCGCCACCACGAAGGCGCCGACGATCACATACGGCCGCACCTCCTTGAGCTTGGCGACGGACACCAAGCCCATGCGCACCAGGATCACCACCACCACCGGCACCTCGAAGGTGGCGCCGAAGGCCAGGCACATCGACATGACGAAGTCGAGGTAGTTCTCAATGTCCGGCGTGACGGAGATCGAGGTCGGCGAGAACTCGCTGATGAACTTGAACACGCGGCCGAACACGAAGAAGTAGCAGAACGCCACGCCGGCCATGAACAGCGCCGACGAGGAGATCACCAGCGGCGCGACCAGGCGTTTCTCGTGCGTGTACAGGCCGGGCGCGACGAAGGCCCACAGCTGGTACAGCACCCACGGCAGGGCCAGGATGAAGGCGATCACCAGGGTCACCTTCATCGGCACCAGGAAGGGCGAGATGACGCCGGTGGCGATCATCTTCGAGCCGACCGGCAGCGCGGCGATCATCGGCATGGCGATGATGTCGTAGATGCGCGATGGCCCCGGCCAGATCATCAGGCCGGCGCACACCAGCACGATGCCGATCGAGGCCTTGACCAGGCGGTCGCGCAATTCGATCAGGTGAGAGATAAAGGTCTCTTCGCCTGCTGCAGGTGTAGTCATTTAAAGAACGAGGTAGGGAAGGAATTGCCGCGCGGACGGAAACGGGCGACCCGCGCCGCGCCGGAGGTGACGTGCATCTTGCCGCCGTTGCGCTGCTTGTACCAGGCCGGAACGGCCGAGCTGCGCACCAGCTTCTTGCGGCGGAACTCGCGCGCCTTGCGCGCCAGGTCGTCGCTGCTGGCGCTGCTCGGCTGCGCCGACGGGTGGTTGTCGTGCCAGGCGTTCTCCACCTCGGCCAGGTTCTCCGAGATCGAGCTCTCGACGCCCTGCTTGATCGACTGGGCGGCGTCCTGCACGTCCTTCTGCAGGTTTTTCAGCTCCTCCAGTTCGATCTCGCGCGAGACCTCGGATTTCACCTCGTTCAGGTAGCGCTGCGCCCGGCCGTACAGCGAGCCGGCCATGCGCGCCACCTTGGGCAGCTTTTCCGGTCCGATGACGACCAGCGCCACGACGCCGATGATGGCAAGTTTGGAGAGACCGAGATCGATCATAGGATGTCAGCAAAAGCCGGACGGGGCCGTGGCCCCGGCCCGCTTAGTGCTTGCTTTTCTCTTTCGCGTCGACGTCGATGGTGGTCTTGTCGGCCACCTGCGACGGCGCGGCGGCAGCGGCCGGAGCGGCCTTGTCCTCGTCGCCCTTGACGCCGTCCTTGAAGCCCTTGACGGCCTTGCCGATGTCGGAACCCATGTTGCCCAGTTTCTTGGTGCCGAACACCAACATCACCACCACCAGCACGATCAACCAGTGCCAAATACTCATTGAACCCATCATTTTCCCCTAGCAAGGCGGTAACGCCCAAAAAATTCGGTTGAACCCAACGCAGACTACTCCGCACAGTATACTTGAAGCGCGCATGTCATGTGCCCGTCATATTGCCATAATGCAAAAGGACTAGGCCATCCGACAAAAGGACTAGATCCAGGCTAGATCCAGGCTAGATCCAGCCCGGCGCCGGCTCAGCGCATGCCGCGCCAGGGGCGCGGACCGCCCACCACGTGCAGGTGCAGATGGTACACCTCTTGGCCGCCGTCCGGGCCACTGTTGATCAGCGTTTTGTAACCGCCGCCCGGTTCGCCGTCGGCGTCGTAGCTGACGGCGCAGCCGGCCTCCTCGGCCAGGCGCGGCGCCAGCGCCAGCATCTTGCCCAGCAGCGGGGCGTGGCTGGCGTTGCAGTCCGACAGGGTGGCCAGGTGCTGCTTGGGGATCACCAGCAGGTGCACCGGCGCGGCCGGGTTGATGTCCTTGAAGGCCAGCAGGTCCTCGTCCTCGTAGACGATGCTCGAGGGGATTTGTTTGGCGGCGATCTTACAAAAAAGGCAGTTTTCCACAAAGGCTCCACTAGTCATGTTTTTGGGTTTCGGCCGCGTCGCGCAGCTCGTCCTTGCGCGCCGCCTTTTCCTCCAGGCCGGACAGGCCCTCGCGCCGCGCCAGCTCGTCGAGCACCTGCTGCGGGCTCAGGTCGAACTGCGCCAGCATCACCAGCGAATGGAACCACAGGTCGGCGCATTCGTACAGCACCTTGGCGTTGTCGCCGTCGACGCGGGCGTCCTTGGCCGCCATCACCGTCTCGGTGGCCTCCTCGCCGATCTTTTTCAGGATCGCGTCGTCGCCCTTGGCGAACAGGCGCGAAACGTAGGAGGTGGCCGGGTCGCCGCCGTTGGCCAGCTTGCGCGACTCGATGATCTCGGCCAGGCGGTCTAAAATTGTGCTCATGTCGGTTTCATCTTGTTCGGTTTGGTCGGTTGCGGGTACATCTCGGCCGGGTCCTTGAGCACGGGCTCGACGACCTGCCAGTCGCCCTCGTCGGCGTCGCCCTCGAACTTCTGGAAGAAGCAGGAATGGCGCCCGGTGTGGCAGGCGATGCCGCCGTGCTGGGCTATCTTCAGCAGCACCACGTCCTCGTCGCAGTCGAGGCGGATCTCCAGCACCTTCTGCGTGTGGCCGGACTCCTCACCCTTGTGCCACAGCTTCTTGCGCGAGCGGCTCCAGTACACCGCCTCGCCCAGCTCGACCGTCTTGGCCAGCGCGTCGCGGTTCATCCAGGCGAACATCAGCACGTCGTTGCTGCCCGCTTCCTGGGCGATCACCGGCACCAGGCCGTGCTCGTCCCACTTAATTTTTTTCAACCATTTGGCCTTGGCGAGGCTTGGGGAATTCAACATCGTTCTTTCCTGTGTGTCCGTGCTCAGTCCAGGCGCATCGGTATGCCCTGGGCGGCCATGAAGCGCTTGGCCTCCTGCACCGTGTGCTGGCCATAGTGGAAGATGCTGGCGGCCAGCACCGCGTCGGCGCGGCCCAGCTTGATGCCGTCGGCCAGGTCCTGCAGGCCGCCGACGCCGCCCGAGGCGATCACCGGAATGCCGACCGCGTCGGAGACGCCGCGCGTCAGGCCCAGGTCGAAGCCGATCTTGGTGCCGTCGCGGTCCATGCTGGTCAGCAGGATCTCGCCGGCGCCCAGCCGCTCCATCTTTTTCGCCCACTCGATGGCGTCGAGGCCGGTGGCCTTGCGGCCGCCGTGGGTGAACACCTGCCAGCGGCCCGGCGCGGTCTGCTTGGCGTCGATCGCCACCACGATGCACTGCGAGCCGTGCTTCTGCGAGGCGTCGAACACCAGTTGCGGGTTGCTCACCGCCGAGGAGTTCATGCTGACCTTGTCGGCGCCGGCGTTGAGCAGGCGGCGCACGTCCTCGACGGCGCGCACGCCGCCGCCCACCGTCAGCGGAATGAACACCTGCGAGGCGACCGCCTCGATGATGTGCAGGATCAGGTCGCGCTCGTCGCTGGTGGCGGTGATGTCGAGGAAGGTGATCTCGTCGGCGCCCTGCTCGTCGTAGCGGCGGGCGATCTCGACCGGGTCGCCGGCGTCGCGCAGTTCGGTGAAGTTGACGCCTTTGACGACGCGGCCGTTGGTCACGTCGAGGCAGGGGATGATTCGTTTTGCAAGCATGATGGTACCTGTCGGCCTGTGAAGCCTTGTGTTCGCCTTGATGGAGCGCGGCGGCGGCGGCGGATCGTGCTCGATCCGCGCGCCGGCCCGCGCCTGGGTGCTGCCGCTTGCGCCGGGGCCGCGTGCTACTCGGCGACTTCCTCGTCGAGGTCGCCGCTGAGCTCGTCGGCGCGCAGCTGGGCCGAGTTCAGGTCCAGCGTGCCCTCGTAGATCGAGCGGCCGCAGATGACGCCCTCGATGCCCTCGTCCTGCACCGCGCACAGCGCTTCGACGTCGGCCAGGTTGTGCAGGCCGCCGGAGGCGATGACGGGGATCTTGACGGCCTGGGCCAGCTTGACGGTGGCCTCGATGTTGACGCCGCCCATCATGCCGTCGCGCCCGATGTCGGTGTAGATGATAGCTTCGACGCCGTAGGCCTCGAACTTGCGCGCCAGGTCGATCACCTCGTGGCCGGACATCTTGCTCCAGCCATCGGTGGCGACCTTGCCGTCCTTGGCGTCCAGGCCGACGATGATGTGGCCGGGGAAGGCGCCGCAGGCGTCGTGCAGGAAGCCCGGCTCCTTGACGGCGGCCGTGCCGATGATGATGTAGGTGATGCCGGCGTCCAGATAGCGCTCGATGGTGTCGAGGTCGCGGATGCCGCCACCCAGTTGCACCGGAATCTCGTCGATGCCGTTCTCTTCGGCGAACTCACGCACCACCTTCAGGATCGCCTTGACGGCGGCCTCGTTCTTCGGCTTGCCGGCGAAGGCGCCGTTCAAGTCGACCAGATGCAGGCGGCGGGCGCCCTGCTTGAGCCAGTGCAGGGCCATGTCGGCCGGGTTGTCGGAGAAAACGGTGGCGAGTTCCATATCGCCCTGTTTGAGGCGAACGCAGTGACCGTCTTTGAGGTCGATGGCAGGAATGAGCAGCATGGTCGGTGTAATGGGTTAGAAGTTCAGGTTCGGGTTGGAATGCGGTTTAACGATGCGGCAGCGGCGGCAAAAAATCAAGGCTTCCAGTGGACGAAATTCTTGTACAGCTGGAGGCCGGCCTTGGCGCTCTTCTCCGGGTGGAACTGGGTGGCGAAGATGTTGTCGCGCGCCACGGCGCTGCAAAACGGCGCGCCGTAGACGGTTTGGCCGACCACGTGGGCGGCCTGCTCCGGTTGCACGTAGAAGCTGTGCACGAAGTAGAAATAGCTGTCGTCCGGGATATCCTGCCACATCGGATGAGACGCCGTTTGCTTGACTTGGTTCCAGCCCATCTGCGGCACCTTGAAGCGCGAGCCGTCCTCCTGCAACTGGCCGTCGAGCTGGAAGCGCACCACCTTGCCGGGCAGCAGGCCGAGGCCGGCGGCGTCGCCCTCCTCGCTGACGTCGAACAACATCTGCTCGCCGATGCACACGCCCATCAAGGGCTTGCTGGCGGCCGCCTTCAACAGCGCCTCCAGCACGCCCGATTCGCGCAGGCTGCGCATGCAGTCCGGCATGGCGCCCTGGCCGGGCAGCACGATACGGTCGGCCGCCTCGATGTCGGCCACCTCGCCGGAGATCAGCACGTCGGCCTCGGGCGCGACGGCGCGCAGGGCCTGCGCCACCGAGCGCAGATTGCCCATGCCATAGTCAACCACAACAATTTTATTCATTTTGCCATTCAAGCGAAAAGGTCGGCGCGGCGCCCGTGGGCCGCGCCGTGGAGATCACAGACTGCCCTTGGTGGACGGGATGGTGCCGGCGGCGCGCTCGTCGCGCTCGCTGGCCATGCGCAGCGCGCGGCCGAAGGCCTTGAACACCGTCTCGCACTGGTGGTGGGCGTTGGTGCCGCGCAAGTTGTCGATATGCAAGCTCACCAGCGCGTGGTTGACGAAGCCGCGGAAGAACTCCAGCGTCAGGTCGACGTCGAAGCCGCCGATCATCGCCCGGGTGAAGGGGATGTGGTATTCGATGCCGGGGCGGCCGGAGAAGTCGATCACCACGCGCGACAGCGCCTCGTCGAGCGGCACGTAGGCGTGGCCGTAGCGGCGGATGCCCTTCTTGTCGCCGATCGCCTGCGCCACCGCCATGCCCAGCGTGATGCCGACGTCCTCCACCGTGTGGTGGTTGTCGATGTGGGTGTCGCCGCTGGCCTCGATGTCGAGGTCGATCAAGCCGTGGCGGGCGATCTGGTCCAGCATGTGGTCGAGGAAGGGCACGCCGGTGTTGAGCTTTTGCTGGCCCGTGCCGTCGAGGTTGATCGCGACGCGGATTTGCGTCTCGTTGGTGTTGCGCGTGATTTCTGCGGTGCGGTTCATGAAAGGCTCTTGCGGTGGTCTTAGGCTGCCAGCGATGCCGTGATGGCAGCGAGGAATACGGAGTTCTCTTCGGGGGTGCTGACGGTGATGCGCAAACAATTGGCCAGCACACTGTGCATTTTACTCACATTTTTGATTAATACCTTGTCAGCGAGCAGTTTCACGTAGGCATCATCGGCGTCGGGCACACGAATCAAGAGAAAATTCGCCGCCGACGGAAACACCGTCACACCGGGCAGCGCGGCCAGTGCCTGCGCCAGTTCGCTGCGCGCGGCGCGCAGCGCGCGGGCCTGTTCGTTGAGCACATCGACGTGCTCGAGGGCGAATTCGGCGGCCGCCTGGGTCAGCACATTGATGTTGTAAGGAGGCCGCACTTTGTCGAATTGCGCCAACAATTGCGGCGCCGCCGACATGTAGCCGAGGCGGATGCCGGCCAGGCCGAGCTTGGACACGGTGCGCATCACCACCAGGTTGGGGAACTCCGGCAGGCGGCCCATGAAGCTTTGCTGGGCGAACGGCTCGTAGGCTTCGTCGACCACGGCGATGCCGGTCTCGCCCAAGGCCTCGATGATGGCGACGATGTCGGACTCGGCGAACAGGTTGCCGGTTGGATTGTTCGGGTAGGACAGGTAGACCAGCGCCGGCCGGTGCTCGGCGATGGCGGCCAGCATGGCCGGCAGGTCGAGCGACAGGTCGGCCTTCAGCGCCACGCCGACATAGTCCATGCCGGCGAACTGTGCCGAGCGCTGGTACATGACGAAGGACGGCGTCGGCGCCAGCACCACGGCGCGGCGGTCCTGGTGGGCGCAGGCCATGTCGAGGATGGAGATCAGCTCGTCGGAGCCGTTGCCGAGGATCACGTCGTAGCCGGCCGGCACGCCCAGTTGCTGGCAGACGCGCTGCTTCAAGCTGGCGTAGGAGGCCACCGGGTAGCGGTTCAGCGTGACGGCGGCGAGGCGCTGGCCCAGCTCCTGCAGCAGATGCTCGGGCAGGTGGTAAGGGTTCTCCATCGCATCCAGTTTGACAAAGCCACTCGCGTCGGCCACGTGGTAGCCGTTGATGGCGCGCACGTCGGAACGAATGGTGTTGCTGATGAGGCTGTCGAGGGATGACATCTTACTTATGCTCCTGGGTTGGGGAACTACACTACGCGATGGTTTCCGCCGGCTCCGCCTTGACGGCGCGCCGACTTCGTTTGGCCGGCGTATCGGCCGGTGGTTTGCTTGCTGCCTTGCTTGCTGCCTTGCTTGCGGTCTTGCTGGCTGCCTTGGCTGCCATGATCGGCGCGGCCTCGGCCGCGACCTTGGCCCGTGGCTTGGGCGCCGCCTTGGCGCTCGTCGCCGCGACCTTTGCGACGACTTTTTCGACAAGCTTCTTCGCGACGGCCTTCTTTGCGACGGCCTTCTTCATGGCCGGCTTGGCGGCGCGCTTGACGGCGGCACGCTTCTTGGCCGGCGCCGGCTCGGCCAGCGCCTCGGCGTCGGTGTCGGCCAGGCGGCTCTGGATGATCGCGCAGTATTCCGGGTTCAGCTCGAAGCCGACGAAATTGCGGCCACAGCGGCGCGCCGCGATGGCGGTGGTGCCGCTGCCCATGAACAGGTCGAGCACCACGCCGTCCGGCGGGCAGGAGGCCTTGAGCATGCGCTCGATGATCTCCAACGGTTTCTGGGTCGGATGGTCGGCCCGCTCGGGATGCTCGCGGTGCAGTCGCGACACGCTCCACAAATCCTTCGGGTTATAGCCCATCTCCAGCCATTTTGCGCCGATGAAGATCGAGCGCGAGCGGGCCTTCTTGGTCTCGGCGTCGTAGGGGATGCGCACGGCGTCGAGGTCGAAGTAGTAGTCCTTGCGGCCGACGAAGAAGCCGATGGTGTCGTGCACCGACGAGTAGCTGCGCACGCTGCCGCCCATCGACGGCACGCGGCGGTCCCAGATGATCTCGTTCATCATCGTCATGCGTTTTTTCAGCATGACGAAGATCTCCGGCGAAAAGCGCCAGGTGAGGAAGATGTACAGGCTGCCGTTGGGTTTCAGCTTGGGCAGCGCGGCCGCTATCCACTGCTCGGTCCAGCGCAGGTACTCCTCCACCGTCTGCTGGTCGGAGGCGTTGCCGTAGTCCTTGCCCAGGTTGTACGGCGGATCGGTCAAGATCAGATCGATGGAGCCGTCCGGGATGCGCGCCAGTCCGGCCAGCGCATCCTCGCAGAACACCTGGTTGAGCCAATCGCTCATGCGGCCGCGATCATGCGTTCGATTTCAGGCGCAGCTCGGCGCTGCGGGCGTGCGCCTGCAGGCCCTCGCCGTAGGCCAGCTCGGCCGCCACCTTGCCCAGCGTTTGCGCGCCGGCCTCGCTGACGAAAATCACCGACGAGCGCTTCTGGAAGTCGTACACGCCCAGCGGCGACGAGAAGCGCGCCGTGCGCGAGGTCGGCAGCACGTGGTTCGGGCCGCAGCAGTAGTCGCCCAGCGACTCCGACGAGAAGCGGCCGAGGAACATCGCGCCGGCGTGGCGGATCTGGTCGGCCCACTGCTGCGGGTTCTCGGCCGAGATCTCCAGGTGCTCGGCGGCGATGCTGTTGGCGATGGCGCAGGCCTCGGCCATGTCGCGCACCTTGACCAGCGCGCCGCGGTCGCTCAACGAGGTGCGGATGGTGTCCTGCCGTGGCATGGTCGGCAGCAGCTTGTTGATGCTGGCCTCGACGCGGGCGATGTAGTCGGCGTCCGGGCACAGCAGGATGGCCTGGGCCAGCTCGTCGTGCTCGGCCTGGGAGAACAGGTCCATCGCCACCCAGTCCGGGTCGGTGCTGCCGTCGCAGATGATCAAAATTTCCGACGGGCCGGCGATCATGTCGATGCCGACGATGCCGAACACGCGGCGCTTGGCCGCCGCCACGTAGGCGTTGCCGGGGCCGACGATCTTGTCGACCGGGGCGATGGTGGCCGTGCCGTGCGCCAGCGCGCCGACCGCCTGGGCGCCGCCGATGGTGATCACCCGCGTCACGCCGGCGATGGCGGCGGCGGCCAGCACCATCTGGTTCTTCACGCCGTCCGGCGTCGGCACCACCATGATGATCTCGGCCACGCCGGCCACCTTGGCCGGCACCGCGTTCATCAGCACCGAGGACGGATAGGCGGCCTTGCCGCCCGGGACGTAGATGCCGACCCGGTCGAGCGGCGTGATCTTCTGGCCCAGCACCGTGCCGTCGGCCTCGGTGTAGCTGAAGCCGCACAGCTCCTGCTTCTGCCGCTGGTGGAACAGGCGGATGCGTTCGGCCGCCGTCTGCAGCGCCAGGCGCTGCGCCTCGGGCAGGCCGGCCAGCGCCGCGTCCAGTTCGGCCTGGCCGATATCGAAGGCGGCCATGCTGGCGGCGCCGCCGTCGGGGATGCGGTCGAAGCGGTTGGTGTACTCCAGCACGGCGGCGTCGCCGCGCGCCTTGACGTCGGCCAGGATCGCCGCCACCGACCGTTCGATCGCCTCGTCGGTGCTCGCCTCGAACGCCAACAGGGCGCTCAGGGCTGTGTGGAATCCGGCTTGGCTTGAATCGAGCTTGGTGATCTGAATCGGCATGATGGGTTCTTCTGGCTGGGACGGTGGGCGGTGGCGGGTGAACTTATTTTTTCATCTTGGAGGCGCGTTCGAACGCCGCCAGGATCGGTTGCAGGCGCTCGCGCTTGAGCTTCAAGGCGGCCTGGTTGACGATCAGGCGCGAGGAGATCTGCATGATCTCCTCGACCTCGACCAGGTCGTTGGCGCGCAGCGTGTTGCCGGTGCTGACGACGTCGACGATGGCATCGGACAGGCCGACCAGCGGCGCCAGCTCCATCGAGCCGTACAGCTTGATCAGGTCGACGTGCACGCCCTTGGCGGCGAAGTGCTCGCGCGCCGTCTGGACGAACTTGGTGGCGACGCGCAGGCGCGCGCCCTGGCGCACGGCGGTGGCGTAGTCGAAGCCGTTCTTGACCGCCACCGACATGCGGCAGGCGGCGATGTTCAAGTCGATCGGCTGGTACAGGCCCTCGCCGCCGTGCTCGAGCAGCACGTCCTTGCCGGCCACGCCGAAGTCGGCGGCGCCGTGCTGCACATAGGTCGGCACGTCGGTGGCGCGGACGATGATGACGCGCACGTTGGGGTCGTTGGTGGCGAGGATCAGCTTGCGCGAGGTCTCCGGATTCTCGGTCACGGTGATGCCGGCCTCCTCCAACAGGGGCAGGGTGTCCTCGAAGATGCGGCCTTTCGACAGCGCCAGGATCAACTGCGACTGGTCGCGCGCCTGGCTGTTAAATACGCTCATGATGGATTCCGATGTGTCGTTGCGATGTGTCGATGTGTCGTGCTTGGCCCGCGCCTACTTGACGCGGACGATGTCGGCGCCAACCGCCGACAGCTTCACTTCCATGCGGTCGTAGCCGCGGTCGAGGTGGTAGATGCGGTCGACCAGGGTCTCGCCGCGCGCGGCCAGGGCGGCGATCACCAGCGAGGCCGAGGCGCGCAGGTCGGTGGCCATGACGGGCGCGCCGATCAGGTGGTCGACGCCGGTGATGAAGGCGGTGTTGCCGTCGGTCTCGATGGCGGCGCCCAGGCGGTTCATCTCCTGCACGTGCATGAAGCGGTTCTCGAAGATGGTCTCGGTGACGCGGCTCGGTCCTTCGGCGATGGTGTTGACGGCCATGAACTGGGCCTGCATATCGGTCGGGAAGCCGGGGTATTCGGTGGTGCGGAAGGTCACCGGCTTGGGCCGCTGGTCCATCTGCGCGCGGATCCAGTCCGGGCCGATGGTCATCTGCAGGCCGATTTCGCGCAGCTTGTCGAGGGCGGCGTCGAGGATGTCGGTGCGGGTGTTGCGCAGCGTGATGTCGCCGCCGGCCGCCGCCACGGCGCACAGGAAGGTGGCCGTCTCGATGCGGTCGGAGATGACGGCGTGCTTGGCGCCGTGCAGTTCGGCGACGCCCTGGATCACCAGGCGGTCGGTGCCGATGCCCTCGATCTTGGCGCCCATGGCCACCAGCAGGTGGGCCAGGTCGGTCACTTCCGGCTCGCGCGCGGCGTTCTCCAGGATGGTCTCGCCCTCGGCCAGGGTGGCCGCCATCAGCAGGTTCTCGGTGCCGGTGACGGTGATCATGTCGGTGACGATGCGGGTGCCCTTGAGCTTCTTGCACTTGGCGTAGATGTAGCCGCCCTCGATGGTGATCTCGGCGCCCAGCGCCTGCAGGCCCTTGATGTGCTGGTCGACCGGGCGCGAGCCGATGGCGCAGCCGCCCGGCAGCGACACCTTGGCCTCGCCGAAGCGGGCCAGCAGCGGACCCAATACCAGGATCGACGCGCGCATGGTCTTGACCAGCTCGTAGGGCGCCTCCAGCTTGTCGATCGCGTCGCCTTGCAGCGTGACGCACTCGTCGTCCTGCGCCACCTTCAAGCCGGTCTGGCCGAGCAGCTTGAGCATGGTGGCGACGTCGTGCAGGCGCGGCACGTTGCTCAGTTCCAGCTTGCCGGAGGTCAGCAGGCCGGCGCACAGGATGGGCAGGGCGGCGTTCTTGGCGCCGGAGATGGTGATGTCGCCGGCCAGGCGTTTGCCGCCTTGAATGAGGAGTTTGTCCATGCTGTGCTTATCCTTGGTATTCGTCAGGGGTCAGGGTTTTCATCGACAGCGCGTGGATCTCCTCGCGCATGCGGTCGCCCAGCGCGGCGTAGACCAGCTGGTGGCGCTGGATCAGGCGCTTGCCGACGAAGGCCGGCGAAACGATGACGGCCTGGAAGTGCTGGCCGTCGCCCTCGACTTCGAGGTGGCTGCAGTCGAGGCCGGCGGCGAGGTAGCTGTGGATCAGTTCTGGGGTGGTGGTCACGATTATTCCTTGGGGCGTAATGAGCAATCTGGGCTCAGGTATCAACGATATAGCGGTTTGGCGCGGCCGGCGCGGCCGCGCGGAGAATTTTTTCCTCGCTCAATGGCGCAGGCGGTAGCCGCTCCTGAGCAAACGGATCGCCAGCAGCGCCAGCACCACCAAAAAGCCGCCGACGATGGCCAGGCTGAGCAGCGGGTCGACGTCGGACTGGCCGAAGAAGCCGTGGCGGAAGCCGTCGATCATGTAGAAGAAGGGGTTCAGGTGCGACACCGCCAGCCAGAACGGCGGCAGCGAGTGGATCGAGTAGAACACGCCGGAGAGGAAGGTCAGCGGCATGATCAGGAAGTTCTGGAAGGCGGCCAGCTGGTCGAACTTTTCGGCCCAGATGCCGGCGATCAGGCCCATGGTGCCGAGGATGGCGGCGCCGAGCAGGGCGAAGACGAGGATCCACAGCGGCTCGGCGAAGCTCAGGTGGGCGAACCAGGCGGTGACCAGGAACACGCCGAGGCCGACCACCAGGCCGCGCACCATCGCCGCCAGCACGTAGGCGGAGAAGATCTCCCAGTGCGACAGCGGGGTCAGCAGCACGAACACCAGGTTGCCGGTGATCTTGGACTGGATCAGCGACGAGGAGGCGTTGGCGAAGGCGTTCTGCAGCACGCTCATCATCACCAGGCCGGGGATCAGGAAGGCGGTGTAGCTCACGTCGGCATACACCTGCACGCGGCCCTCGAGGACGTGGCCGAAGATCAGCAGGTAGAGCATGGCGGTGAGGATGGGCGCGGCGACGGTCTGGGTGGCGACCTTCCAGAAACGCAATGTTTCCTTGTAGACCAGCGTGCGGAATCCGGTGGAGATGAAGTTCATAGACTGCCCCCGTCCATGATCTGCAGGAAGATGTCCTCCAGATCGGCTTGTTGCAACTGCATCTCGTCGATCACCACGCCGGCCTGGCGCAGGCCGGCCAGGATGGTCTCGACCTCGGCGTAGTCGTTGATGCGCAGGCTGTACTTGTTCGGCTGGTCTGCCTCGGGCGGGTGGATCAGCAGCGGGCGCAGGGCCTCGGGCAGCGTGCCCTGTTGCATGTGCAGCACCAGCTGCGAGCCGGAGATGCGGCGGATCAGCGCGGCCATGGTGTCGAGCGCCACCACCTTGCCCGACTTGAGCATGGCGACGCGCTTGCACATCGCCTGCGCCTCTTCCAGGTAGTGGGTGGTCAGCACCACCGTGTGGCCCTCGCGGTTGAGCCGCGAGATGAACTTCCACAAGGTCTGGCGCAGCTCGACGTCGACGCCGGCGGTCGGCTCGTCGAGCACGATGACGGGCGGCTTGTGCACCAGCGCCTGGGCCACCAGCACGCGCCGCTTCATGCCGCCCGACAGCGCGCGCATGTTGGTGTCGGCCTTGTTGCTCAGGTCGAGGTTGTGCATCACCTCGTCGATCCAGGCGTCGTTGTTGGCCAGGCCGAAGTAGCCCGACTGCAGGCGCAGCGTCTCGCGCACCGTGAAGAAGGGGTCGAACACCAGTTCCTGCGGCACCACGCCGAGCATCTTGCGGGCGGCGCGGAAGTCGCCGGAGACGTCGTGGCCGTGGATGGTGACCTTGCCGGCGTCGGGCCGGATCAGGCCGGCGACGATGGAGATCAGGGTGGTCTTGCCGGCGCCGTTGGGGCCCAGCAGGCCGAAGAACTCGCCCTCCTCGATCGAGAGGGAGACGCCGCCCAGTGCCTGCAGCGACTTGTAGCGCTTTTCGACATTGCTGATTTGGATCGCTGTCATGCTTGGCTTATCGGTTGGTGCGGCGGCCTTGGACCGCCGCGAAACTGCTCAAAAGGCGGAGGATCGCGGGCGCCGCGGCACTGTTCGGCGGCGGCAACGTTCAATTATAGGGGAAATTTGCTGCGGCAGAGCCGGATGGGTCCGGCTTGCCGCCACGGTTGTAGCGGGGGAGAAACGATCAATGATGGTGGTGCGACTCGGCGGGCGCGTTGCCCAGGCCGAGTTTGGACGGCTCGGGCGCGCCGACGACGGGGGCGAACTCGGCGTGGGCCGGGTTGTCCGCCAGCGGCGCGCCCGGCTCGAGCTGCTCCGTGGTGGGGAACAGCAGCGAGCAGACGCCGTACAGCTTGGTCAGGCTCTGCAGCGCCGGCGGCAGGTGCTTGAGTTCGAGCTCGACGCCGGCGTCCTGCGCCGCCTTGCGCCAGGCCAGCATCACCGACACCGCCACCGAGTCGACCATCAGCACGTGGCGCAGGTCGAAGCTGGTCTGGCCGGCGCGGATGGCGGCCAGGCCGCGCTCCAGCGCGGCGGTGGCGTTGGCCACGGTCAGCGAGGAGAGCGATTGCAGGTTGTCGTTGGCGGCGATGATGGACATGGGCGGTGGCGGGCTGGAGAAGATGGGCGGGATTACTTGGCGGCGGCTTTGAGCGGCTTGTTGGCCAGCTTCTTGTTCTTCTCCGACAGCGCCTTGATCAGGCCGTCGATGCCGCCCTTGCCGATTTCGGAGGCGAAGGTGCCCTTGTAGGTCTCGACCAGCCAGGCGCCGAGCACGTTGATGTCATAGATCTTCCAGCCGTTGGCCGGCGACTTGGCGACGCGGTAGTTCAGCAGGATCGGTTCGCCACGGGCGACGTTGACCTGCGAGCGCACCTCGACCTCGGTGTCGGTCGGATCGGCGCGCAGCGGCTTGAACTCCAGCGTTTCGTTCTTGATCTGCGACAGCGCGCCCGAGTAGGTGAAGATCAGCAGGGTGCGGAACTCGGTCGACAGCTGTTGCTTCTGTTCCGGCGTGGCGTCGCGCCAGAAGCGGCCCGAGGCCAGCGCGGTCATGCGCTGGAAGTCGACGTAGGGCAAAATTTTGCTCTCGACCAGCTCCATCACGCGCTTCTGGTCGCCGGCCTGGATCGCCTTGTCGGCCTTGGCCGTCTCGATCACGTCCTGGCTGATGCGTTTGACCAGGGCGTCGGGCGCCTCGTTGGCCGGGGTCGGCGCGGCGCCGGCGTGGCTGGCACCGAAGGCCAGGGCCACGGTTGCCATTGCGATAAGTTTTTTAATCAAAGTCATGGTGGTTCTACCTATGTTGGTTCAGTTCGGATCACAGGCTGGCGTTGGTCGCAGCCGGGGGTTCCGAGTTTAACTCTTTTGGTGCCGTCGCGGATGACACGGGCGCCGAAGTTTCCATGCCGTCCGGCGCGGCGTCGAGTTCGGCCTGCTTGGGCTGGCGCTTGCGCGGGTTGCTCTCGCCGTCGAAGATCTTGCTCTCGCGGCGCTGCAGGAAGCCGTCGCGGATGAATTCGTAGCGGTCCAGCGCGGCGTCTTCCAGCAGGGTGGAGGCGTCGAGCAGGTTGGAACGCTGGTCGACCACGCGGGTGGCGGTGCCGATGTTGCGGATGTACAGGGGTTCCTTGTAGCGCCAGACGTCGCCGCTGATGTCGAGCGGCAGGGCGGAGGTGTCGCGCACCGTGGACGGGCCCAGCAGCGGCAGCATCAGGTAGGGGCCGGACGGCACGCCCCAGCGGCCCAGGGTCTGGCCGAAGTCCTCGTTGTGCTTCTGCAGGCCGGCCTCGGAGGCGATGTCGAGCAGGCCGAGCAGGCCGAAGGTCGAGTTCAAGGTGACGCGGGTGACGTCGGACATGCCGGCCTCGCCCTTGCCCTGCAGCAGGTTGTTGACGGCGCTCCAGACATCCGACAGGTTGCCGAAGAAGTTGTTGACGCCGGTTTGCACAAAGGTCGGCAGCACCGCCTTGTAGGCGGTGGCGGCCGGTTTGAGGGCGACCTGGTCGACCGTGTCGTTGAACTGGAACATGGCGCGGTTGAAGCCCTCGTAGGGGTCGCGCGGGTTGGGGCCGGCGCAGGCGCTCAGCAGCACGGCGACGCCGGCGGCCATGGCGGCGCGGCGCAGGAAGGGCACATACTTGGAGTAATTTTTCATTTGCTATCCTTGCCTTCAGCAGCCTTGCTGTAGATGAACTGGTTGATCAAGTCTTCCAGCACGGTGGCCGACTGGGTGCGGGCGATCTTGTCGCCCTCGGCCAGATTGTTGGTGTCGCCGCCGGCCTCGAGGCCGACGTATTGCTCGCCGAGCAGGCCGGCGGTGAGGATCTTGGCGGAGGTGTCCTTGGGGAAATTGTATCCCTCTTGCAGATTCAAGGTGACCAGGGCCTGGTAGTGCTTGTCGTCGAACTCGATCTTGCCGACCCGGCCCACCACCACGCCCGAGCCCTTGACCGGGGCGCGCGGACGCAGGCCGCCGATATTGTCGAACTTGGCGGTGACGCTGTAGGTCTTGGCGAAGGACATCGAGCTCATATTGCCGGCCTTCAAGGCCAGGAACATCAGCGCGGCGACACCCAAGACCACGAACAAACCGACCCAGACATCCAAAGATTTACGTTGCATAGTACATATCCTAGTTTATTTTCTCTTGCCGCGGCACACGTCGCGTTGTGCGGTGTGGACCAAATAGATTCTTTTCAGACTTATTTGCCGAACATCAAGGCTGTCAACATGAAGTCCAGCCACCAGATCATCAGCGAGGAGATCACCACCGTGCGGGTGGTGGCGCGGGCCACGTCCTCCGGTGTCGGCTGCGACTCGTAGCCCTGGTAGAGGGCGATGAAGGTGATGGCGATGCCGAACACCACGCTCTTGATGAAGCCGTTGAAGATGTCGTCCCACAGGTCGACGCCGCCCTGCATCTGCGACCAGAAGGTGCCGTCGTCGACGCCGATCAGTTGCACGCCGACCAGGTAGCCGCCGAACACGCCGACCGCGCTGAACACCGAGGCCAGCACCGGCACGGCGATCACGCCGGCCCAGAAGCGCGGCGCCAGCACGCGCTGGATCGGGTTGACGGCCATCATTTCCATCGCCGACAGCTGCTCGCCCGACTTCATCAGGCCGATTTCGGCGGTCAGCGAGGTGCCGGCGCGGCCGGCGAACAGCAGCGCGGTGATGACCGGCCCCAGTTCGCGCGTCAGGCCGAGGGCCACCAGTTGGCCGAGCGCCTGCTCGGAGCCGTATTTGGCCAGCGTGTAGTAGCCCTGCAGGCCGAGCACCATGCCGACGAACAGGCCGGACAGGCCGATGATCAGCAGCGAATAGTTGCCGATGAAGTGGAGCTGTTCGACGATCAGGCGCGGCCGCTTGAGCAGGCCGGGCGAGACGCCGAGCAGGGTGAAGAAGGAACGGGTGCCGTAGCCGATGCTCTCGACGTAGTCGCGCACGGTGGCGCCCAGGCGGGCCAGGAAGGATTCGATCATGCGTGCGCCTCCAGGCCCAGGTCGTCGGCCAGCGACTTGCCGGGATAGTGGAAGGGCACGGGGCCGTCGGCCTCGGCGTGGACGAACTGTTTGACGTAGGGGTCGGTCGAGACCCACATCTCGGCCGGCGTGCCGTGCGCGACGATCTTGCCCTGCGACAGGAAATACACGTGGTCGGCGATGGCGAAGCACTCCTTGACGTCGTGCGAGACCAGGATGGTGGTCGAGCCGAGCGCGGTGTTGAGGTTGCGGATCAGGTTGGCGGTGACGCCCATCGAGATCGGGTCGAGGCCGGCGAAGGGCTCGTCGTACATGATCAGCTCGGGGTCGAGGGCGATCGAGCGGGCCAGCGCGACGCGGCGCGCCATGCCGCCGGAGATCTCGGCCGGCTTCAGCTTGGCGGCGTTGCGCAGGCCGACGGCGTGCAATTTCATCAACACCAGGTTGCGGATCAGCTCTTCCGGCAGGTCGGTGTGCTCGCGCAGCGGGAAGGCGACGTTCTCGAACACGGTCAGGTCGGTAAACAGGGCGCCGTGCTGGAACAGCATGCCCATTTTGCGGCGCAACAGATACAGTGCGTCGGTGCCGAGCTTGTGGACCACCTGGCCGTGCACCTTGACCTGGCCTTTTTTCGGCCGCAGCTGGCCGCCGATCAGGCGCAGCACCGTGGTCTTGCCGCTGCCGGAACCGCCCATGACGGCGACGACCTTGCCGCGCGGGAAGTCCATCTGGAGGCCCGTCAGAATGGGGCGCTTGCCATAGGAGAAGTGCAAATCACGGATTTCGACAAGATTGGGCACGAACGAACTCATTTTTTTGAATGCCGTATTGTAGTGCAGAAAAGCAAATCTCTGCTGGCGCCCCCGCTTTCGGGGGAGGGAAGTGAGGGATTTTACAACACTAATGAACCAAAAGTCAGCAATTTACATATGATAAATAATGTAATTTGCTGCAACGCAGCATACCACGTCCGCCGGCGAAAAAAAACCGGCAGCCGGCGGGTGCTAGACCCCTCGGCTGCCGGTTGGGAAAAGTTGCGGTCGGCGAACTAGCGCGGCAGCTCGGACGAGCCCATCAGGAACTCGTCGACGGCGCGGGCGCACTGGCGACCCTCGCGGATGGCCCACACCACCAGCGACTGGCCACGGCGCATGTCGCCGGCGGCGAACACCTTGGCCGCCGAGGTCTGGTAGCAACCCGCGCCGTCGGTCGTCGCCTTGGCGTTGCCGCGCGCATCCTTGTCGACACCGAAGGCGTCCAGCACCTGTTGCACCGGCGAAACGAAGCCCATGGCCAGCAGCACCAGGTCGGCCTTCATCTCGAATTCCGAGTTCGGCATCTCGCTCATCTTGCCGTCCTTCCATTCGACGCGGCAGGCGATCAGCTTCTCGACCTTGCCGTTCTTGCCTTCCAGGCGCTTGGTGGCGACCGCCCAGTCGCGCTCGCAGCCTTCCTCGTGCGAGGAGGAGGTGCGCAGCTTGGTCGGCCAGTAGGGCCAGACCAGCGGCTTGTTTTCCTGTTCCGGCGGCATCGGCATCAGTTCGAACTGGGTCACCGAGGCGGCGCCGTGGCGGTTCGAGGTGCCGACGCAGTCGGAGCCGGTGTCGCCGCCGCCGATGACGACGACGTGCTTGCCGGTCGCCTTCAGTTGGTCCTTGACCTTGTCGCCGGCGTTGACCTTGTTCTGCAGCGGCAGGAAGTCCATGGCGAAGTGCACGCCCTTGAGGTCGCGGCCGGGCACCGGCAGGTCGCGCGGCTGCTCGGCGCCGCCGGCGATGATGACGGCGTCGAACTCCTTCTCCAGGTCCTCGGGGAAGATGGTTTCCTTGGCCCAGTTGTTGACGGTGGCGGGGAAGTCCTTGCCGACCAGCACGCTGGTGCGGAACACCACGCCCTCGGCCTCCATCTGCTTGACGCGGCGGTCGATGTGCGACTTCTCCATCTTGAAGTCGGGGATGCCGTAGCGCAACAGGCCGCCGACCCGGTCGCTCTTCTCGAACACGGTGACGGCATGGCCGACGCGCGCCAGCTGCTGGGCGGCGGCCAGGCCGGCCGGGCCGGAACCGACCACGGCGACTTTTTTACCGCTCAGCTTGGCGGCCGGCTGCGGCACCACCCAGCCGTGCGCCCAGCCCTCGTCGATGATCTTGTGCTCGATCGACTTGATGCCGACCGGGTCGTTGTTGATGCCCAGGGTGCAGGCCGACTCGCAGGGCGCCGGGCAGATGCGGCCGGTGAACTCGGGGAAGTTGTTGGTCGAGTGCAAGGTCTCGAGCGCCTCGCGGTAGTTGCCGCGATATACCAGGTCGTTCCAGTCGGGGATGATGTTGTTGACCGGGCAGCCGGTGTTGCAGAAGGGGATGCCGCAGTCCATGCAGCGCGCGCCCTGCACCTTGGCCTGCTCGTTGGTCAAGGTGATGACGAACTCTGAATAGTTCTTGAGCCGCGCGGCGGCCGGCAGATAGGCCTCTTCCTGGCGCTTGAATTCCATGAAACCGGTGATTTTACCCACGATTAATCCTCTGTATATGTTCTGCGGGGACGGGCCGCCGGCCCGTCCGCTATCTGCTTATGTTCTGCGGGAACGGGCCGCCGGCCCGTCCACCATCTGCTTATGTTCTGCGGGGACGGGCCGCCGGCCCGTCCGCTGTCTTGTCCGCTGCCTGATTAGGCGGCGATCGGCTGCACCACGGCGGCCTCGTTGGCCAGGTCCTCGGCCATTTCGGCCAGCGCGCGCTTGTACTCGCTCGGGAAGACCTTGACGAACTTGCTGCGGCCCTCGGCCCAGTTGTCGAGCAGGAAGCGGGCGCGGGTGCTGCCGGTGTGCTTGAAGTGGCGCTCGATCAGGCGCTTGAGGATCACCTCGTCCGCCTCCGGCTCGCCGTCGCGGTGCTGGCTGTGCCAAGTGGCGCGGTCGACGTGCTGCTCGGCCGCCGTCAGCACGCTCTCCAGGCTGACCATCGCGGTGTTGCAGCGCAGGGCGAAGTCGGCGTCCGGATCGTAGACATAGGCGATGCCGCCCGACATGCCGGCGGCGAAGTTGCGGCCGGTGGCGCCCAGTACGACGACGGTGCCGCCGGTCATGTATTCGCAGCCGTGGTCGCCCACGCCCTCGACCACGGTGGTGGCGCCGGAGTTGCGCACGGCGAAGCGTTCGCCCGCCACGCCGTTGAAGAAGGCCTCGCCGGCGATGGCGCCGTACAGCACGGTGTTGCCGACGATAATGTTGTCCACCGCCCAGCCGCGGAACTCGGTGTTCGGCCGCACGATGATGCGGCCGCCCGACAGGCCCTTGCCGACGTAGTCGTTGCCCTCGCCGACCAGGTCGAGCGTGATGCCGTGCGCCAGGAAGGCGGCGGCGGACTGGCCGGCCGTGCCCTGCAGCTGGATGTGGATGGTGTCGTCGGGCAGGCCGGCGTGGCCATAGCGCTGCGCCACCTCACCGGACAGCATGGTGCCGACGGTGCGGTTGACGTTGCGCACCGGCGAGATGAAGGAGACCCGCTCGCCCTTCTCCAGCGCCGCCTTGGCCTGGGCGATCAGCTTGTGGTCGAGGGCCTTCTCCAGACAGTGGTCCTGGAACTCGCTGTGGTAGATGGTCTGGCCGTTCTGCACTTCCGGCTGGTGGAAGATGGCGGAGAAGTCCAGGCCACGGGCCTTCCAGTGCTCGACCGCCTTCGACTTGTCGAGCAGGTCGACCCGGCCGATCAGCTCGTCATACGTGCGGATGCCCAGTTGCGCCATCAGCTGGCGGGCCTCTTCGGCGACGAAGAAGAAGTAGTTGACGACGTATTCCGGCTTGCCGGAGAACTTGGCGCGCAGCACCGGGTCCTGGGTGGCGACGCCGACCGGGCAGGTGTTCAAGTGGCATTTGCGCATCATGATGCAACCCTCGACCACCAGCGGCGCGGTGGCGAAGCCGATCTCGTCGGCGCCCAGCATGGCGGCGATGACGACGTCGCGGCCGGTGCGCATCTGGCCGTCGGCCTGGACGCGGATGCGGCTGCGCAGACCGTTCAGCACCAGCGTCTGCTGGGTCTCGGCCAGGCCCAGCTCCCACGGCGTGCCGGCGTGCTTGACCGAGGACAACGGCGAGGCGCCGGTGCCGCCGTCGTGGCCGGCGACGACGACGTGGTCGGCCTTGGCCTTGGTGACGCCGGCGGCGACGGTGCCGATGCCCACTTCCGACACCAGCTTGACCGAGATCGAGGCGCGCGGGTTGGCGTTCTTCAGATCGTGGATCAGCTGGGCCAGATCTTCGATGGAATAGATATCATGGTGCGGCGGCGGCGAGATCAGGCCGACACCCGGCACCGAGAAGCGCAAGGTGGCGATGTATTCGGACACCTTGTGGCCCGGCAGCTGGCCGCCCTCTCCCGGCTTGGCGCCCTGCGCCATCTTGATCTGGATCTGGTCGGCCGAGTTCAGGTAGGCGGCGGTGACGCCGAAACGGCCCGAGGCCACCTGCTTGATGCGCGAGCGCAGCGAGTCGCCGGCCTGCAGCGGGATGTCGACGACGATCTGCTCCTTGCCGACGATGGAGGCCATGGTCTCGCCCTGCTTGATCTTGATGCCCTTCAACTCCATGGTGTAGCGGGCCGGGTCTTCGCCGCCCTCGCCGGTGTTGGACTTGCCGCCGATGCGGTTCATCGCCACCGCCAGCGTGGCGTGCGCCTCGGTGCTGATCGAGCCGAGCGACATGGCGCCGGTGGCGAAGCGCTTGACGATCTCCTTGGCCGATTCGACCTCGTCGAGCGGGATCGCCTTGGTCGGGTCGAGCTTGAACTCGAACAGGCCGCGCAGGGTCAGGTGGCGACGGCTCTGGTCGTTGATCAGCTGGGCGTACTCCTTGTAGCTGGAGAAGTTGTTGCTGCGGGTCGAGTGTTGCAGCTTGGCGATGGCGTCCGGCGTCCACAGGTGGTCCTCGCCGCGCACGCGGAAGGCGTATTCGCCGCCGGCGTCGAGGTTGTTGGCCAGCAGGGGATCGTCGCCGAAGGCCAGGTGGTGCAGGCGCAGCGCCTCCTCGGCCACCTCGAACACGCCGATGCCCTCGACGTTCGAGGCGGTGCCCTTGAAGTACTTGTCGACCAGCGACTTGTTCAAACCGATGGCCTCGAAGATCTGTGCGCCGCAGTAGGACATATAGGTCGAAATGCCCATCTTCGACATGACCTTCATCAGGCCCTTGCCGACCGCCTTGGTGTAGTTGTAGATCGCCGTCTCGCCGGACAGCTCGCCGGGCAGGCCGGCGGCCAGTTCGATCAGGGTTTCCATCGCCAGGTAGGGATGGACCGCCTCGGCGCCGTAGCCGGCCAGCAGGGCGAAGTGGTGGGTCTCGCGGGCCGAGCCGGTCTCGACGACCAGGCCGGTCGAGGCGCGCAGGCCCTTGCTGACCAGATGCTGGTGGATGGTCGAGGTGGCCAGCAGCGCCGGAATGGCGACGCGGTCGCTGCAGATCGAGCGGTCCGAGACGATCAGGATGTTGTGGCCGGACTTGACGGCGTCGACCGCCTCGGCGCACAGCGAGGCCAGGCAGGCCTCCACGCCTTCCTTGCCCCAGGCGATCGGATAACAGATGTTCAGCTCATACGACTTGAACTTGCCGCCGGTATGCAGGCTGATGCCGCGCAGGCGGGCCATGTCGTCGAAGCCGAGGATCGGCTGGGAAACCTCCAAACGCATCGGCGGATTGACGTTGTTGGTGTCGAGCAGGTTGGGCTTCGGTCCGATGAAGGACACCAGCGACATCACCATCGCCTCGCGGATCGGGTCGATCGGCGGGTTGGTCACTTGCGCAAACAATTGTTTGAAGTAATTGTACAAAGGTTTGAGCTTGTTCGACATCACGGCCAGCGGCGAGTCGTTGCCCATCGAGCCGGTGGCTTCCTCGCCGGCGACGGCCATCGGCGCCATCAGGAACTTCAGGTCTTCCTGGGTGTAGCCGAAGGCTTGCTGGCGGTCCAGCACGGAGGCAACGGCCTTCTCGCCCGGCGCGGTGGTGTACTTGACGCGGTTGTGCGCCAGCTGGCTTTCGCTCAGCTTGATCTCGTTCAGCTTGATGCGCACGGCGTTGATCCAAGCCTTGTAGGGCTTGGCGTTGGCGTAGGTGTCCTTGAGCTCTTTATCGTCGATGATGCGGCCCGCTTCCAGGTCGATCAGGAACATCTTGCCCGGCTGCAAACGCCATTTCTGGATGATCTTCGATTCCGGGATCGGCAGCACGCCCGATTCCGAGGCCATCACCACCAGGTCGTCGTCGGTGACGATGTAGCGGGCCGGACGCAGGCCGTTGCGGTCCAGCGTGCCGCCGATGTAGCGGCCGTCGGTGAAGGCCATGGCGGCCGGGCCGTCCCACGGTTCCATCATGGCGGCGTGATATTCGTAGAAGGCGCGGCGATTGTCGTCCATCGTGCCGTGATTTTCCCAGGCTTCCGGGATCATCATCATCATCGCCTGGGCGATCGGGTAGCCGGCCATCAACAGCAGTTCGAGGGCGTTGTCGAAGCAGGCGGTGTCCGACTGGCCTTCGTAGATCAACGGGAACAGCTTCTGCAGGTCCTCGCCCAGCACGGCCGACTTCATCACGCCTTCACGGGCGCGCATCCAGTTGAAGTTGCCCTTGACGGTGTTGATCTCGCCGTTGTGGGCGATCAGGCGGTAGGGGTGGGCCAGCGGCCATTCCGGGAAGGTGTTGGTGGAGAAGCGTTGGTGCACCAGCGCCAGCGCCGAGATGCAACGGGCGTCCTGCAGGTCTTTATAGTAGACGCCGACCTGGTCGGCCAGCAGCAGGCCCTTGTAAACAATGGTGCGCGCCGACATCGACGGCACGAAGAATTCCTTACCATGCAGCAGTTTGAGCGCCTGGATGGCGTGGCCCGACGATTTGCGGATCACATACAGTTTGCGCTCGAGCGCGTCGGTGACCATGATGTCCGGGCCGCGACCGATGAAGATCTGCCGGATCACCGGCTCTTTGGCGCGCACGGTGGGCGACATCGGCATGTCGCAGTCGACCGGCACGTTGCGCCAGCCCAGCACGACCTGGCCTTCGATGCGCACGGCGCGCTCGATTTCCTGTTCGCAGGCGATGCGCGAAGCGTTTTCCTTCGGCAGGAAGACCATGCCCACGCCGTACTCGCCCGGTGGCGGCAGCTCGACGCCCTGTTTGGCCATCTCGTCGCGGTAGTACTGGTCGGGAATCTGGATCAGGATGCCGGCACCGTCGCCCATCAGCGCGTCCGCGCCAACGGCACCCCGGTGGTCGAGGTTCTTCAGGATCAGCAGACCCTGCTCGACGATGGAATGGCTCTTGTTGCCCTTGATGTGGGCGACGAAACCGACGCCACAGGCGTCATGTTCATTGGACGGATCGTACAGACCTTGGGCTTTCATGGGCATTCTCCACTGCATATTGGAATATCGAAAGCCTAGAGTAGTGCAATGCAGCAGAAAGTTCAACAATAACAATTAGGGTCGGAGTCGAATTAATTTTTCACGAGTCGCTGGAAAAATTTAATAGGGACATAGTGGTAGGAATTTCAAAAAAACCGTGGCGCCTGGCGGCTGGCCACGGTTTTTGGCGGATTGTTTAGTCGCTTGGCGCGGCGCGCCGCCCTATTCCTGCGGCGCCGCCTGCTTGAAAGGCCGGCCCCGCTTGGCCGGCAGCACCTGGCGTTTGACGCGCAGTTGCAACTCGGTCTTGAACTTCTCCGAGCCCAGCGGCCAGCCCTTCAGCACGGCCTTGCCGATCTCCTCCACCTCGGCCGCCGTCAGCGGGTACTCGGTCAGGGCCAGATAGGCCGCCTCGCGCTGGAACGGCGTGTTGCCCAAGGCCCAGTAGTTGGCGTGGTCGGTGATCAGGCCGTCGACGCGGATGCCGGCGTGGTGCTGGTAGCTGGACCAGGGATACTCGGCCGCGCTGGCCACCAGGCCGGCGCGCACCGGGTTGAACTCGATGAAGCGGGCGCAGGGCATGAAGTACTGCTCGGCGTCGATCAGCGAGGTCTTGTAGCGGCCATGCCACAGCGTGCCGCTGCGGCCGTATTTTTGGTTGAAGTAGGGCACGTAGTAGCGGCCTATCCACTGCATCATCTGGCCCAGGCCGTCCTCGTCGGACGGCGTGACCAGCAAATGCAGGTGGTCGGGCATCAGCACATAGGCGTGCAGCGCCACCTTGTAGGTCTTGGCGGCGCTGCGCAGCCAGCCGAGGAAGGCTTGATAATCCTCGGCGTCGTGGAAAATCACCTGGTCGTTGTTGCCACGCTGGATGACGTGGTGCGGCTGGGACGGAACAATCAAGCGGGGAAGACGGGCCATGGGAACGCGGGGAGTGGAGTGAATACTGCGATTCTACCGCGCCGGCACTACTCTGTCCCCGATTAATTCGAGTCCGGAAAAAAATCCTTCGACTCTGTCCCTAATTGGTCTCCCGGCTACTTTCCACCGAAACGTCATCTGCATGGTGGCATTGACAAGAAACCGCTAAAGCTCGATCTTTCTTATGCTGATTGCGGTAGTTTATCTGCGCAGCTAAACTATGAAGAATAGCTAAAGTAACTAAATTTTGTATTATTTATCCGGGAAAAGAATCCATGTCTATCCGTGATGAAAATTTAGTCAAATCGCTTTCCGGCGCACTTGAACGCGCCGGCATCGCCACCGAGGAGCCGGTGTTCGAAGTGTCGCACTGCGGCGGACGGCTGGATTGTCTGATGCATGTTTCCTCGCCCTCTGGCCACCGACGCCTGGCCATCGAGTTGTTGCGCCAAGCCTATCCGAGAGATGTTCGCGATGCTGCGTGGCAACTTGAGAACTTTCACAAGGACAATAGCAAAGCCCGGGACATCATCCTGATGGTGGCGGCGGAGCACCTCAGCAACGGTGCGAAGGCTGACTTGCGGCGTCACGGACTAGCCTATTTTGAAGCCAACGGCACATTCTATTTGAGGCATGAGGAATGGCTCATCGATATCGAGCGGCCGTCCAAGCCGACGCTACGTCGCGGCATCGTGCCGTTGTTTACCGGTGCAAGGGAACAGGTGATTTTCGCTTTGCTCTATGCCCACAACAGCTTCCAAAGCGGGCTGGCACTCGCTGAATTGTCAAAGACCTCGACCTACACAGTGTCCACAGTGCTCGCCGAGCTGGAGCGACGGGAATGGATTGCAAGCGAGGGCAGCGGACGAACGCTGCGGCGCAAAGTGTCGCACCCCGCCGAGTTACTCGACGCTTGGGTGGACGCTTGGCGCGAGCAAAAAGCGCCGAAAACGAAGTGGTACTTCTACTTATCCGACGCCAACGACCTGATCGGCCAGCTCGCGGATAAGTTACGCGCTGCGGGGACGAACGGCGCGATCTTTACCGGATCGGCTGCCGCCAATTTGGTGGTGCCGCATCTGACCCGTACGGATACTGTCGATCTCATCGTTCCACCTGGCGAGGCACACCGTTACGCCGCCTCACTCGGCTTGAAGTCCGCCGAGAAGGGTGCAAATGTTACCTTGATAGAGCGGACCGGCGCCAGCACCTTATTCACGAATGAGCATGGGTTGACCGGATCGCGGTGCGCCAATCCGTTTATCCTGTATCTTGATTTACTCGATGGCAAAGGCAGGAACAAAGAACTCGCGGCACAACTTCGACAGTATCAACTGAATATGTAATATGGCCACTGTAGCCAAACCAAAAACAGCCGATGGCTACAATACCGCGCAAACGGATGCGTGTGAACGAGTATTGGTGACCCTGCTCAACGCCCTTGGAACGCTGAAGGACTCGGTCCGTCTTGTGGGTGGCCTGGTGCCGCGCTATCTCACGCCAGAGTCTCCGCCGGACGTGCCGGCTCATGCCGGGACGACCGATGTCGATATCGTTTTCAACCTGAAAGTTATCGCCGAGGGCGAGGGCTACGCCTCGCTGGCCGATCAGCTAAAAGCCCGTGGCTTCGTACGCCATCAGAGACCAGGTACACAATCCCCGAGCGGCTGGCAATGGGAATGCAAGGCCGCCGAACATATCACCGTCGTGGTGGATTTCCTGCACAACGCGGTGGACGAGTCGCAGGAGGGGAAACCCGTTTCGATCGAGGATGAGAAGGTTTCGGCGCTGGGCATCCGGCACGCCAACGTGGTGCACGAATGGTATCGGGAAAAAAAGGTCACGGCCAAACTACTCGGCGGCAGCGGTATCTCGACCGAGGTGATTCGCCACGCGGACGCAACGGCCTTCATTGTACTTAAAGCGATTTCGTTCGACCAGCGAGGGGAAAACAAGGATGCCGGCGACCTTGTCCATGTATTGAGGTATGCCGGCAAGCCCGCGCAAATCGTCGACGAGGTCGTCGCACGCTACCGGACCGGGAAGCACACTGACGCGATTTTGGATGCCCTTGACCGGCTTGAGAGTCGTTTTTGTGACGGCGACGGTGTGGAAGGCTATGAGCGCAATGGATCAGTCGCGGCAGCTCAGTTCCTGCTTGGATTGGCCCCCGACGATGAAGACCATCGTGTCCGTGAACAGCGCGACGTCGCGGGTCTGGTGACTGAGATCGTCACCGGCATTCGCGCGCGTATCGAGGCTGAAGCCAAAGCCGACTGAGCGGTTTCCCCGGCGACGTAGAGCCGGCCAGATGAATATGGACGATGCGCCATCCATCTGTAGCAATTGATTGGCAAGCTGGTGGCAGCACAGACCCTCGCGCCCAAGCGGAGAATCCGCGCTGTTCCATTTTAGCCAGCGTCAAAACTCCTCCCACTCCGGCGCCTTGGCGGCGGCGCTTCTGGCCGTTTGGCTGACCGCCAAGGCCTTGCCGGCCGGCTTGCGCGCCGCTTGCGGGCGCGCCACGGCCAGCCGCACAGGCGGCGCGGCGAGGGCCGGCGCGCTCGGCCGCGTCGTCCGGTTGCCGCTCAGCTGGAACACGCTGACCACCTCGGCCAGCGCGAAGCTCTGCTCCTGCAGCTGGGCGGCGGCGGCCGCCGCCTCCTCGACCAGGGCGGCGTTCTGCTGGGTCACCTGGTCCATCTGGGCGATGGCCTGGTTGATCTGCTCGATGCCGACGGTCTGCTCGGTGCTGGCGGTGGTGATGTCGCCGATGATGTCGGTCACGTGGCGCACGTGGACGACGATCTCCTTCATCGTCGTGCCGGCCTGCTCGACCAGGCGGGCGCCCAGCTCGACCTTGTCGACCGAGTCGCCGATCAGGGTCTTGATCTCCTTGGCGGCGGCGGCACTGCGCTGGGCCAGGTTGCGCACCTCGCTGGCGACCACGGCGAAGCCCCGGCCCTGCTCGCCGGCGCGGGCCGCCTCGACGGCGGCGTTCAAGGCCAGGATATTCGTCTGGAAGGCAATGCCGTCGATGACGGTGATGATGTCGACGATCTTGTGCGCCGACTCGTTGATCATGCCCATCGTGTCGACCACCTGGTTGACCACGGCGCCGCCCTTGAGCGCCACCTCGGAGGCGGTCAGCGCCAGCGTGTGGGCCTGGCGCGAGTTGTCGCCGTTCTGTTTGACGGTGGCGGTCAGCTGCTCCATCGACGAGGCGGTCTGCTGCAGCGAGCTGGCCTGCTGCTCGGTGCGCGAGGACAGGTCGAGGTTGCCGCTGGCGATCTGGCTGGAGGCGGTGGCGATGGTGTCGGTGCCGCCACGCACCTGGCCGACGATGCTGACCAGGCTGGCGTTCATCTCCTTCAAGGCTTGCAGCAGCATGCCGGCCTCGTCGCGGCTGCGCACGTCGATGTTGCTACTGAGGTCGCCGGCGGCGACGGTCTGGGCGATCTTCACCGCCTTGTGCAGCGGCGCGGTGATCGAGTGGGTGATGACGTAGGCGAACCAGGAGCCGAGCAGCAGGGCGCCGCCGGCCAGCGCCAGCAGGAAGGTCTGGCCCTGGTGGTATTGCTCCTGCACCTGTGCGGCCAGGGCGCGGCCGACGCCGGCCTCGTACTGGCCGATCTTTTCGACGTTGGCCAGATAGGCGATGAACTGCGGTTCGAGCTTGTCGTCGACCAGCTTGCGCGTGCCGTCGATGTCGCCGCCCTTCTTCAGCTTGAACACCTGGTCGCGCGTGGCGGCGTATTGCTTGCGCACGGCGGACACGGCCTCCAGCAGGGTCTTCTCCTGCTCGCTGACCAGCATCGGTTCGAGCTGCTTCTGGATCTCGTTGACGCGGGCGCGGGTGGCGGCCGCCTTGTCGCTCTCGGCCTTCGATTCGGCCTGCTCGGCGTTCTTGGCGTAGGCGATCACGCGCACGCCGCTGACGCTGATGAGGTTGTGCCATTCGGCGGTCAGGCGCTCCTTCAGCATGGCGCTGCCGACCATCTCCTCGCTCAGTTGGCCGACCGCCTGCAGGCGCCAGATGCCGGCCGCCGCCATCGCCACCATCAGCAACATGACCAGGCCGAAACCGCCACCCAAACGCATACCGATCTTCAAATCTGCAAATTTCATACGAGCTCTCCCTGAGACTGACGAGCGCCGCGATGTCAAATGTAGACACTTAATTGGCGCTTGGAAAGTTCATACTACGTCACGGATTGCATGGGGAAACTCTCACATTCCCACCACCGGAGAATTCATTTCGGCAAAGCGAAATGCAAGCTTGGCAGAAGCATCAAGCAAGCTTGTCGAAAGGTTTACGAGAGGTTGAAGCTGGCAGAGAGGGAGTAGCCTTCGCCGTAGGCGCTGCGCAGCGGCAGGTCCTGGCCGAGGCCGGTGCGGGCTTTTTTGCGTAAACGATACACCAGCATGTCGACGCGGCGGCCGGCGTCCGGATCGTCGCCGCCGATGCCGGCCACGATGACCTGGCGCGGCACGGGCCGGGTGTTAATGGTCAGCAAGTGGAGGAAGTTGCATTCCTTTTCTGTCAGCGTGATCGCCATGCCCTGCAGCTCGAGCTGGCGGGCGCTGACCTTCAGCGTCCACTTGCTGGGCAACGGCACCGGGTCCTGCGGGCCGACGCGGCGGTCGAGCGCCTCGATGTGGGCGGCCAGCTCGGGGAACTTGATCGGCTTGGTCAGGTAGTGGTCGGCGCCCAGGCGCAGGCCGAGGATGCGGTTGTCGAAGGCGACCCGGCCGGTCAGCACCAGCAGGCCGATCTGCGGATATAGCTGGCGCATGCGGGGGATGACGTTGAAGCCGTCCTCGTCGGGCAAACCCAGGTCCAGCACCACCACGCCGACATTCCCCTGGCTCAACGCGGACCACATATCGCTGGCGTTGTTGGTGATGTGCACTTCGTGTTCCAGCTCAGTCAAGAACTCGGCCATTTCTTCGGCGTAGTCCAGATTGTCTTCCACGATGAGTATTTGCGTCATTGATGCGCCATTCGTTTTGATTATTGAGCAAGCGTGCTCAGTTCCGCCCTCTGGCATAGTCAGTTTGCGTCTGGGAATTATCACTGCTGCAATCGTCCGGCGCAAGGCTTTTCCCGGCAACAGCAGCTATCGGCAGCCAAATCCGAAATTCAGTGCCGCTTTCAGAAACATTTCTTGCGCTGAGGCTACCGCCGTGGACCTCCACCACGGCGCGCGCCATGTACAGGCCCAGGCCGGAACCCGGTACGGCTGCTGCGTTACTTCCACGGAAGGACTTGTCGAAGACGCGCGCCAGCTCGTCGGCGGGCAGGCCGGCGCCGTGGTCGCGCACCAGGAACTCGATGCCGCCCTCCGTTGCTTTTTTGCCTAGCAGTTCGATGGCGCTGCCGTCCGGCGTGTACTTGATGGCGTTGTCGAGCAGGATGTCGAGGCACAGGCGCATGCCGTTCGGGTCGCAGCGCAGCCGCGCCGGCAGCTCGACGCTGCGCGCCGTCAGCTGCAGGCGGCGCTTGCGGCCGGCCGCCGCGACGGCCTCGAGCAGCTCGGCCGGGGCGATCTCGTCGGCCTGGCGCTGGCGGCCGATGCTGGCCATGCGCTCGGGCGACAGGTAGTCGTCGAGCATGGCCAGCAGGCGGTCGACCGCCTCGCCGATCTTGCGGTAGCGCTTGCGGGTGGCCTCGTCGTGGTGGCTGCCGGTCATCTCCAGACGCTGGATGGCGCCGTCGATGGTGGCCAGCGGCGTGCGGAACTCGTGCGACAGCATCGAGGCGAATTTCTTTTGCTGGACGAGCTGCTCGCGGCGCGGGCCGATGTCGCGCAGCACGCCGAGCAGGGTGGAGGGGCGGCCTGCGGCACCGTCGAGCACGGTGGACTCGATCTCCACCGCCAGCACCACGCCGTCGGCGCGCGCCAGCTCGGCCTCGCGCAGCAGGCGGCGCCGGCTCTGGTCGCCGGCGGCCAGGCGCACCAGGCGGGCCGGCAGTCCGGCCAGCAGCGTGGCGGCCAGTTGTTGCATGTGGGGGTTGTCATGTTCGTGGCCCGCCTCGGCGGCGAAGCCGAACAGGCGGCAGGCGGCGGGACTGAGGTAGCTCAGGCGCGGGCCGACCGGCCCGGCCAGGTCGACCATCCAGCTGATCTCGCTGGTGTGCGCCAACAGCAGGCGCAGCCGCTCCACCTCCTGGCGGGCGCTGCTCAGCTCGGCGGCGAGCTGGGGATCGGTGGGCGTTGTCGATTCGAACATTTTGAGTATCGGAAACTATCCGGTCCCCAGTATAGACGGGCTATTCGGCCAGTGGGGCAAAGATCTGCTGCAGGTCCTCTTGCGTCAAGGCCATCTTGTGCGATTCGCCCTCGGCCAGGATGGATTGCGCCAGGTCGGCCTTCTTCTGTTGCAGGATCTGGATTTTTTCCTCCAGCGTGCCCTTGGCGATCAGCTTGTAGACGAACACCGGCTTGTCCTGGCCGATGCGCCAGGCGCGGTCGGTGGCCTGGTTCTCCGCCGCCGGGTTCCACCACGGGTCGTAGTGGATCACCGTGTCGGCCGCCGTCAGGTTCAGGCCGACGCCGCCGGCCTTCAGGCTGATCAGGAAGATCGGCACGGCGCCCTGCTGGAAGGCGGCCACTTGGGCGCTGCGGTCCTTGGTGTCGCCGGTCAACAGGGCGTAGGGGATGTCGCGCTCCTCGAGCTCCTGCTCGATCAGCTCGAGCATGCTGGTGAACTGCGAGAACACCAGGATCTTGCGGTTCTCGTCGAGCAGGTCCTCGACCATCTGCATCAGGTCGATCAGCTTGGCCGAGCCGGCCGTCTGCTTCTTGGCCGGCAGCGACTTGACCAGGCGCGGGTCGCAGCATACTTGGCGCAGCTTGAGCAGCGCCTCGAGGATGACGATCTGGCTGCGCGCCACGCCCTTGCGGTCGATCTCCTCGCGCACCTTCTGGTCCATCGCCAGGCGCACCGTCTCGTACAGGTCGCGCTGGGCGCCGGTCAGCTCGACCTTGCGCACCATCTCGGTCTTGGGCGGCAGCTCCTTGGCGACGCTGTCCTTGGTGCGGCGCAGCAGGAAGGGCTTGATGCGGCGGTTCAACAGGGCGCGCCGCAGCGGGTCGTCCTGCCGCTCGATCGGGTGGCGGAACTGGCTGTTGAAGCCCTTCTCGTCGCCCAGCAGGCCGGGCAGCAGGAAGTGGAACTGCGACCACAGCTCGCCCAGGTGGTTCTCCAGCGGCGTGCCGGACAGGCACAGGCGGTGCCGCGCGCGCAGCAGGCCGGCGCTCTGCGCCGCCTTCGAGCGGGTGTTCTTGATGTAGTGCGACTCGTCGAGGATGACCAGGTGGAAGTCGTGCTCGCGCAGCTTCTCCTCGTCGCGCGGCAGCAGCGCGTAGGTGGTCAGCACCAGGTCGGCCTCGGCGATCTGGTCGAACTGGGCCAGCCGGTCCTTGCCTTGCAGCAGCAGCACGCGCAGGCCGGGGGCGAAGCGGGCCGCCTCGTCCTGCCAGTTGCCCATCAGGCTGGTCGGCGCGATGACCAGCGCCGGTGCCGTCAGCCGGCCCGCCTCTTTTTCCACCAGGATGTGGGCCAGGGTTTGCACCGTCTTGCCCAGGCCCATGTCGTCGGCCAGGATGCCGGCCAGGTTGTACTCGCGCAGGAACTGCATCCAGGCCAGGCCGTCGGACTGGTAGTCGCGCAGCGTGGCGCGCAGGCTGGCCGGCGTGGCCACCTTCTTCACCGCGCCGAACTGGTTGAGGCGGCGGCCCATCGCCAGCAGCTCGTCGGCGCCGCTCCAGCGCAGCTCGAGCTGGCGCGCCAGCTCGTCGAGGCGGGCGGCGTCCAGCGTGGCCATGCGCAGGGTGGTTTTGATCTTGTCGCTGAAATACAACTCGCCCAGCGTCGCCAGGATCGGCCGCACGCGCGCCCACGGCAGGGCGACGCGGCTGCCGTCGGCCAAGGTGGCCAGCATCTGGTCCTCGTCGCCGTGCGCCGCCAGCACCTTGGGGTTGAAGTCGTTGGGCGCGTTGCGGATCATTTGCACCAACACCGGCAGCAGCGCCACACGCTCCTGGTTGACCACGATGCCCAGCTCCAGCTCGAACCAGGCGTTGCCGCCGTCGGCCTCGTCGGCCTCGACGTCGGCGTACCAGTCGTCGACCTGGCTGAGGTCGTAGCGGTATTTGGCCGCCTTCTCGACGCGCCAGCCCTGCGCCGCCAAGGTGGCGATGGCGTCGGCGGCGAAGCGTATCCACTCGGCCTGGCTGGGCAGCAACTGGGCGCCCTTGACGCTGCTCAGCGGCAACTGGGCGGGCTTCTTGAAGCCCAGCGCCTGCAAGGTCTGCAGCGCCACCGCCTCGGCGGCGGCGTCGCGTTCGATGATCTCGGTCACCTCGCCGCGCTGGCGCACCACGCGCTGCGCCGGGTCGAAGGAGACGCGCTCGCCGTCGTAGTCGTAGGACAGCACGGCGTAGTCGTGCCAGCGCTGCACGCTGCCGTCGGCCAGCATGGCGGCGTCGAGCACCAGCACCGGGCGCGGCGCGACGTCCTGGCGCACCCGCTGCGGCAGCGGCTGCGGCAGCGGCATCAGTTGTTGCAGGCCGTGCGCCAGCAGCAGTTGCGACACGCGCACCTTGTCGTTGGCGGTCAGCAGCGGCGCCTGCGCCACCAGCGCCTGCAGCTCGGCCAGCGGGATGGCGGCGCCGCCTTGGTTCAGGTTGAGCACGCCGCAGGACAGGTTGTCGATGTACCACGGCGGGTCGGTCGGCAGCATGTAGTCGATCTGGTCGGCGCCGTGGTGGCGCGCGCCCTCGGCGGCGGCGACCTGCCAGCCCAGGCGCAGGCCCTTGCCCTCCTCGCGCCACACCAGGTTGGCCTGGCGCAACACGCCGCCCTTGAGCGGATACACCAGGCCGTTGCCGACGTCGGCCCACGAATTCGCCCACAGCAACTTGTCCTGCTCGGCCAGCATCTGCAGCAGGGCCGCGCCGATCTTGCCGCGCGGCTCGGTGGCGCTGCCGGTCTGCGAGGCGGCGCCGCTGCGCATGGCGACGAAGAAGCGCACCAGGTCCTCGTCGCCGGGCAGCAGGAAGCTGGGCGGCGCCGACAGCAGCGAGAACACCTCGCTGACCGGGCTGGCGGCGGCGACGTCGCCGTTGGCGCGCAGGCGCGCCTTGTACAGGCACAGGGCGACGTGGCGGCCGCCGCTGGTGGGCGCCATCACGTAGATCAGGCGGTACTGGGTCTGGGCCTGCCCCTGGCCTTGGCCGGCGGCCGGCTTGGCGTCGGGCTCGACGGCGGCGGGCAGCTTGGGTTTCGGATGGGCGGCCGCGTCCACCCGCTGCAGCCAGGTGGCGACCGCATAGGACAACTGGGTCGCCGGCACGCTGGCCGGGGCGGAAACGGCGGGAGCTTCAGGGGCGTCGTCGCGGGTAAAATCCATAGGGCGCATTGTTGTTCAAATCTGCTTCAAAAACGGCAACAGGCAATATTATCCGCCATAGACGGCTCCGTGTTTGCGTAATATTCAATGTCGGTGCTGCGCACAGTCCTTTTGGACTGTCAAGACTGGCACATTCGCGGCGATTGCGTATGATTCCGAGCTTGACCGCTTAGGATAGCCACCCATGTTGCCTTCAATCGAACAACGTCTTGCCCTCGAACTCGCCGCCAAACCGGTGCAGGTCGCCGCCGCCATCGCCCTGCTCGACGAGGGCGCCACCGTGCCCTTCATCGCGCGCTACCGCAAGGAGGCCACCGGCGGCCTGGACGACATCCAGCTGCGCCTGCTCGAGGAGCGCCTGCGCTACCTGCGCGAGCTGGAGGAGCGGCGCGCCAGCATCGTCGCCTCGATCACCGAGCAGAACAAGATGACGCCGGAGTTGTTAGATGCCGTCATGCACGCCGAAGACAAGACCCGGCTGGAGGATTTGTACCTTCCATACAAACAAAAACGCCGCACCAAGGCGCAGATCGCCATCGAGGCGGGCCTGGCGCCGCTGGCCGACGCCCTGCTGGCCAACCCGGAACTGACTCCTGATATGGAAGCCAACAAGTTCCTGCGCGAGGCCTTCACCACCGCCGAGGGCAACAATGCCGGCGTCGCCGACACCAAGGCGGCGCTCGACGGCGCCCGCCAGATCCTGATGGAGCGCTTCGCCGAGGACGCCACCCTGCTGCAGGCGCTGCGCGAATACGTGCTCGACCACGGCGTGGTCGAATCGAAGGTGGTCGAGGGCAAGCAGGACGAGGGCGAGAAGTTCGCCGACTACTTCGACTACTCCGAAACCATAGCCACGGTGCCCTCGCACCGCGCGCTGGCCCTGCTGCGCGGCCGCCGCGAGGGCATCCTCGACGTCGTGCTGCGGCTCGACACCGAGGCCGAGAAGCCGAAGTGGGACGCGCCGCACAACCCCTGCGAGGGCCGCATCGCCGCCCGCTTCGGCATCAAGAACCAGGGCCGCGCCGCCGACAAGTGGCTGGCCGACACGGCGCGCTGGACCTGGCGCGTGAAGAGCTTCATGCACCTGGAGACGGAACTGATGGGCGCGCTGCGCGAGCGCTCCGAGCTCGACGCCATCAACGTCTTCGCCACCAACCTGAAGGCGCTGCTGCTGGCCGCGCCGGCCGGCCAGCGCGCCACCATGGGCCTGGACCCGGGCCTGCGCACCGGCGTCAAGGTGGCCGTGGTCGACGCCACCGGCAAGGTGGTCGACACCGCCGTCATCTACCCGCACCAGCCGAAGAACGACTGGGACGGCTCGCTGCACACCCTGGGCAGGCTTGCCGCCAAGCACAACGTGTCGCTGATTTCGATCGGCAACGGCACCGCCTCGCGCGAGACCGACAAGCTGGCGCAGGACCTGATCAAGCAGCACCCCGAGCAGAAGATGACCAAGATCGTCGTCTCCGAGGCCGGCGCCTCGGTCTACTCGGCCTCCGAGTTCGCCTCGCGCGAGCTGCCCGACATGGACGTGTCGCTGCGCGGCGCCGTCTCGATCGCGCGCCGCCTGCAGGACCCGCTGGCCGAACTGGTCAAGATCGACCCGAAATCGATCGGCGTCGGCCAGTACCAGCATGATGTGTCGCAAAGCCAGTTGGCGCGCTCGCTCGACGCCGTCGTCGAGGACTGCGTCAACGCCGTCGGCGTGGACGTCAACACCGCCTCGGCGCCGCTGCTGGCGCGGGTGTCCGGCCTGTCGGCCACGGTGGCGCAGTCGATTGTCACCTTCCGCGACCTGAAGGGCGCCTTCACCTCGCGCGCCGGCCTGAAGGCCGTGCCGCGCCTGGGCGACAAGACCTTCGAGCAGGCCGCCGGCTTCCTGCGCGTGATCGGCGGCGACAACCCGCTGGACGCCTCGGCGGTGCACCCGGAATCGTATCCGCTGGTCGAGAAGATACTCGGCGACATCAAGAAGGACATCAAGGCGGTGATCGGTGAGACGGCCCTGATCAAGAGCCTGAACCCGGCCAAGTACGCCGACGAGAAATTCGGCGTGCCGACCATCAGCGACATTTTGAAGGAGCTGGAGAAGCCGGGCCGCGATCCGCGTCCCGAGTTCACCACCGCCACCTTCAAGGAGGGGGTCGAGGAGATCCGCGACCTGCGTCCGGACATGATCCTCGAGGGCGTGGTGACCAACGTGGCCGCCTTCGGCGCCTTCGTCGACATCGGCGTGCACCAGGACGGTTTGGTGCACATCTCGGCGCTGTCGAACACCTTCGTCAAGGACCCGCACAGCGTGGTCAAGGCCGGCCAGGTGGTGCGCGTCAAGGTGCTGGAGGTGGACGAGAAGCGCAAGCGCATCGCCCTGACCATGCGTTTGACCGACAGCGCGCCGCAGGCCGGCGCCAAGCCGGAGCAGCGCGGCGACCGCAACGACCGCAAGAGCATGGGCGTGCAGCAGAAGCAGCAGGCGCGCCAGGAGCCGGCCGGCGGCAGCATGGCGGCCGCCTTCGCCAAGCTGCGCGGCTAGCCTTTATGGGCCGTGGCGCCAGCGCCAGGGTCAGACCCTGAGGGTCTGACCCTCGGTTTGCCGTCGGGCTCCGCCGGCCCAGCCAACGGCCCGCCAAGGAAACCCGCAATTAGTCAGCAAGCGCCCCGCCGCGCCATCCGCCAAGCTGATTAGCCCCCTCGCCGGCGTTTTTGTATAAAATGTCGGCATCTATCATTTTTTACCCTGAGGCAGCCATGAGCGACGTACAAACCTGGATCAAAGAAACCGTGACGAGCACGCCTGTCGTGTTGTTCATGAAGGGCACCGCCCAGTTCCCGCAGTGCGGCTTTTCCGGCCGTGCCATCCAGATCCTGAAATCCTGCGGCGTCGAGAACATCGCCACCGTCAACGTGCTGGACGACGCCGAAGTGCGCCAGGGCATCAAGGAATACTCGAACTGGCCAACCATTCCCCAGCTCTACATCAAGGGCGAGTTCATCGGCGGTTCGGACATCATGAACGAAATGTTCGAGTCCGGCGAGCTGAAGGCCCTGCTGGATGCCTGATCGACCGCGGCGGATTGTTCTCGCCATCACCGGCGCCACCGGCGCGGTGTATGGCGTGCGTCTGCTGCAACATCTGCAACACCATGCCGGCGTCGAGACGCATTTGATCGTCTCCGACGCCGCGCTCCTCACCCTGCACCAGGAAACCGGGCTACAGCGGCGCGATGTCGAAGCCCTGGCCCACGTGGTGCACAAACAGCGCGACGTCGGCGCGGCCATCGCCAGCGGCTCCTTCCAGTCGGCCGGCATGATCGTCGCCCCCTGCTCGATGAAAACCCTGGCCTCGGTGGCGCACGGCCTGTCCGACAACCTGATCGCCCGCGCCGCCGACGTGGTGCTCAAGGAACGCCGCCGGCTGGTGCTGATGGTGCGCGAAACGCCGTTCAACCTGGCGCACCTGCGCAACATGACGGCCGTCACCGAGATGGGCGGCATCATCTTCCCGCCCTTGCCGAGCTTCTACCACAATCCCAAGAGTATCGAAGAGATGGTCGACCACACCGTTGCGCGGGTGCTGGACCTGTTTGACATACAACATGCGTTGGCGCCGCGCTGGGGCGGCATGAAGGAAGGCAGCATCGCGCCGGCGACGGACGACGACACCGGCGACGCCTGACAACTAGGCGGCGTGGCGGCTACTCGCGCATGGTGTGTGGGGGGGAACTGCGCGGCGCGCTGGCGCCAAAGTGGATAGGGTAAAGCAGGCGGCGCCGTGCGCCGCAAAGGCGCGGCGGACGGTAATTCAGCCCGGCGGTGCTAGCCCGCCGGCTGATGCAGCAATCCAGGGCCGTTTCCGCGGCTTGGAACTAGCGTTTCTCGAACTGGATTCCACTCGCCAACTTCAAATCCCTGGCTTCCTCGACCATGCGGCGGTGCGCGATGCGCTTGCGCATCACTTCCGCGTGCTGGGCGGCGGTCATCGGTGGAACGGTCATCAAATCTTTTAGCTGCGCTACATTGCTGTAATTACTTTTCATAAGACGGCTCAAATGTTGGCTCCGTAGTGAATGCTGCACTGTCGCAAAAACTCATGTGATTATGAGCCACTATTCGAATGCACGCTGCTTCCGCGATCATTCTTGCCCAAAAGAATTACCATCCAGACTAAGCTTCTCTATTGTGCACTAGTTTCGTGTCGAAATCGTGACAATTCGCAAACGTGGCGGCCTGCACAAGGCGCCCGCGGCGGCCGGCGGGGCAAAGTGGTATGGTCGTTCACCCACAGGAAAAACAGACAGTTTCCAGGCGGAAAGCCAGCAAACATCAGGGCTGGCGCGGGCATGACCGGTCCGGCGCAACCGAACAAAAACCGGTAGCGGTCTTATCCGGAAGGCAGTTCTGCGGCGGCGCGGCGGATTGCCAAAAAGACAAACAAGATGCCGTATGGCGACACTAAAAAGCTACTTTTGGTAGTTTACGCGCACCAGCATGCGGATAAATTCACGGGCGATTTGCCGGTGGTGCTCGTCGAGGCGCTGCAAATCGGCGATCAGCTTGACGTCGGCCGACTCAAAGCGGGCCAGCGCGGCGGAATTATCGCCGGTCGGCGCGACCGCGTCCGGGCCGCCGAAGCGCAGCCACTCGGCCGGCACGCCCAGCCATTGCGCGATCATGCGCAGCTTCTCTTGGGTCGGAATAGCCTCGCCCACCAGCCATTTGCGGGCGGCGTGGACGGTGATCGGGCGGCCGTCGAAGCGAATATTGAATTCGCGCGCCAGGCGGGTCGGGCTGTCGGGGGAGTAGTGGGCGTTCTTGAGCGCCTGCTGCAGGCGCTGGCTGAAGCTTTCGCGTTCATTAGAAGAATTCATAGTTGCACTATTTCATGTTGCGACATGAAAGTCAGTCTCTTGGCTGGCTGCTGGGAATGCAACAAAACCGGCTGTTAAATTGAACAAGTATCGCTCCCTGCCGGCACGGGAGGCCGTGGCGGCGACCGAATAATATTTTGTGCATTGCGTCAAAACAGGGCAAACACCATGTTCGGCCGTGCCCGGGAGGCTTGTCGATACAATAACACCTTGCACGCCTCAGCGGGCCGGAATTTCAGCGGAATCCGGCCCTTTGACCACACTTACTTGCAATTTGCTATGCTGGCTCGCTCAGGCGGAAGCGTATGATGCCGTCCGGCCCTATTTCGCGTCGCACGATACCGTCGTGCCACAGCTTGTGCAGGTGGGCCAGGGCCTCGCCGAGGGCGAAACTGAGCTGGTGGGCGTCCAGCGCGCGCTTGAACATCAGCGGCACGATGTCGGCCGCCGACTGCCATTGCCGGCAGGCTTGCACCACCTCGGCCAGGCGCTCGACGTGGTGCGCGCGCAACTGGGCGATGCGGATGTGCAGGCCACGGAAGGGCCGGCCGTGCGAGGGCAGCACCAGCACGTCGTCCGGCAGTCCGGCGAACTTGCCCAGCGAGTCAAGGTACAGGGTCAGCGGGTTGGCCTCCGGCTCGATGGCGAACACCGAGACGTTGGTGGAGATGCGCGGCAGCACCATGTCGCCGGAGATCAACACGTTCAGCGCGGCGCAGTACAGCGCGGCGTGCTCGGGGGCGTGGCCGAAGCCGGTGACGACCCGCCATTCATGGTCACCAATGACAACCGACTCTCCGTCCTGGATGCGGGTGTAGGCGGCCGGCACGGCCGGCACCAGCGAGGGGTAGTAGTTTTTGCGGCTTTGCATCTTTTCCAGCATGTCCGGGTCGCTCAGGCCGTGGCGGCGGAAATGCGGCAGCGCCGCCGCGTTGTCGACCCCGGGCAGGGCCGCCGCCATCATGCGGGCGAAGGCGTATTCGCCGGTGGTGGCCCACAGCGGCGCCTGCCAGCGGCGGCACAACCAGTCGGCCAGGCCGATGTGGTCCGGATGGCAATGGGTGGCCAGCACGCGGCGCAGCGGCAGGCCGTCCATGCCGCCGGCGAACACCGCCTCCCAGGCGGCGCGCGTGGCGTCGCTGGCCACGCCGCAGTCGACCGCGCACCAGCCGGCGCCGGCGCCGACCTCCGCTTCCGCGCCGGGGCCGGCCGCGCCGAGGCCGGCGAACTCGTCGCGCAATAGCCACAGATTGATGTGGTCCAGCGCGAACGGCAGCGGCATGCGCAGCCAGCGCAGCCCGGGCACGATCTCCAGCACCGCGCCGGTGGCCGGCAACTGGTCGCCGAGAGGGTAGGAGAGCTGGGCTTCGAGTGGATTCATTTTTTATCTTTCACGCGCTACAATGCGATTGACGTTGACGTAAACGGAAGTTCCCGCCCATTGTAGGCCGCTTCGCGCCGCCGCGTCCCTTCCTCACTTTATACCGCCAGCCCACACAATGCCGACCTATACCATTACCGAACTGTCCCGCGAATTCGACATCACGGCGCGCGCGATCCGCTTCTACGAGGACCAGGGTCTGCTCAGCCCCTCGCGTGAGGGCGCGGGCGGGCGCAACCGCGTCTACACGCCGCGCGACCGCACCCGCCTCAAGCTGACCCTGCGCGGCAAGCGCCTCGGCCTGTCGCTGTCGGAGATCAAGAGCCTGGTCGACATGTACGAGTCGCCCAAGGACACCAGCGCGCAGATGAACCGCTTCCTCGGCGTGCTGGCACAGCACCGCGAAACGCTGGAACAGCAGCGCGAGGACATCGAAATGTCGCTCAGCGAGATCACCGCCCACGAGGACGAGTGCCGCCGCCTGCTGGCCGCCATCGCCAACGGCAAGGGCGAACCGGCCGCCGCCGACTGAGCCGCCCCGCCGTCATCAAATCTTCACTTTACCGCGCGCCGCTTTACGTTTACGTTAACGTCACTCCGGCGTATCATTGACGCTTCAACTAAAACCACAACACGAGGATGACATGCTCCATCTCCCAGGCCTGACCTTTGACCACGGCGAAGACATCGCCGCCCTGCGTGAAGCGGTGCAACAGTTCGCCGCCGCCGAGATCGCCCCGCGCGCCGCCGAGATCGACCGCAGCGACCAGTTCCCGATGGACCTGTGGCGCAAGATGGGCGAGCTGGGTGTGCTCGGCGTCACCGTCGGCGAGGAGTACGGCGGCGCCAACATGGGCTACCTGGCCCACATCGTGGCGATGGAGGAGATCTCGCGCGCCTCGGCCTCGGTCGGCCTGTCCTACGGCGCCCACTCGAACCTGTGCGTCAACCAGATCAAGCGCAACGGCAGCGAAGAGCAAAAACGCAAATACCTGCCGAAACTGATTTCCGGCGAACACATCGGCGCGCTCGCCATGTCCGAGCCGAACGCCGGCTCCGACGTGGTCAGCATGAAGCTGCGCGCCGACCTGAAGGGCGACCGCTGGGTGCTCAACGGCACCAAGATGTGGATCACCAACGGCCCCGACGCCGACGTGCTGGTGGTCTACGCCAAGAGCGACCTGGCGGCCGGCGCCAAGGGCATGACCGCCTTCCTCATCGAGAAGAGCTTCGCCGGCTTCTCGGTGGCGCAAAAGCTCGACAAGCTGGGCATGCGCGGCTCGCACACCGGCGAGCTGGTGTTCGAGAACTGCGAGGTGCCGCTGGAAAACGTGCTGGGCGGCGAGGGCAAGGGCGTCAACGTGCTGATGTCCGGCCTCGACTTCGAGCGCACCGTGCTGTCCGGCGGCCCGCTGGGCATCATGCAGGCCTGCATGGACGCGGTGGTGCCGTATATCCACGATCGGCAGCAATTCGGCCAGCCCATCGGTGAATTCCAGCTGATGCAGGGTAAGATTGCGGATATGTACTCGACCATGATGGCGTGCAAGGCATATGTGTACGCCGTCGGTCAGGCTTGCGACCGGGCCAAAACCCCGGAAGCGGTCCGCCAGCTGCGCAAGGACGCGGCGGGAGCCATTTTGTATAGCGCGGAAAAAGCGACCTGGATGGCCGGCGAGGCGATCCAGACGCTGGGCGGCAACGGCTACATCAACGAGTATCCGGTCGGCCGCCTGTGGCGCGACGCCAAGTTGTACGAAATCGGCGCCGGCACCAGCGAAATCCGCCGCATGCTGATCGGTCGCGAACTGTTCGCGGAAACCAAGTAGGCAGGGCGCGCGCATTAGCTGGACTGATATCGCCGGCGATTTTATTAGACCAGCTAATGCACCCCTAGCGCCCCCTAGCGAGACGGACCCATGACCCAAGCCGCTTTTCCCAAACTGCTGAGCTCGCAGATCGCCTTCGACATCGCCCGCACCATCCGCGACGGCTTCGACAAGCACTACCGCCTGTTCCGCGACACCAGCCGCCAGGCCAAGATCCACTTCGAGCAGGGCGACTGGGCCACCGCCCAGCAGGCCGCGCGCGAGCGCATCGGCTTCTACGACCAGCGCGTGCAGGAATGCGTGCATTTGCTGGAGGACGAGTACGACCACTCCGAGCTGACCGACGAGGTGTGGCGCGAGCTCAAGCTGCACTTCATCGGCATGCTGTCCGACCACAAGCAGCCCGAGCTGGCCGAGACCTTCTTCAACTCGGTCTGCTGCAACATCCTGCACCGCACCTATTTCCACAACGACTTCATCTTCGTGCGCCCGGTGGTCTCCACCGAGTACATCGAGACCGAGGAGCTGGCGCCGACCTACCGCGTCTACTACCCCGGCACCGACGGCCTGCGCTTCACGCTCAAGCGCATCATCACCAACTTCCAGCTCGACGCCGCCTTCGCCAACCTGGACCGCGACGTCGAGCAGGTCGAGACGCGGCTGCGGCAGATCTTCGGCAGCAACAAGATCGAGCCGAACCACCAGATCCAGGTGCTGTCGAGCCTGTTCTACCGCAACAAGGGCGCCTACATCGTCGGCAAGGGCATCAACGGCAACAAGGAATACCCCTTCGTCGTGCCGATCCTGCACAACCGCAACGCCGAGCTGATCCTCGACACCGTGCTGTTCGACCAGGAGCAGATCACCGTGCTGTTCTCCTTCACCCGCGCCTACTTCCTGGTCGACATGGAGGTGCCCTCGGCCTATGTGCAGTTCCTGCGCAGCCTGCTGCCGCGCAAGCCGCGCAGCGAGATCTACACCATCCTCGGCCTGCAGAAGCAGGGCAAGACGCTGTTCTACCGCGACTACCTGCAACACCTGAAGCACTCGTCCGACCAGTTCGAGATCGCCCCCGGCATCCGCGGCCTGGTGATGCTGGTGTTCGCCCTGCCGTCCTTCCCCTACGTGTTCAAGGTGATCAAGGACTTCTTCCCGGCGCCCAAGGAGACCACGCGCGCGCTGATCAAGGAAAAATACCTGCTGGTGAAGAACCACGACCGCGTCGGCCGCATGGCCGACACGCTCGAGTACTCCAACGTGGCCTTCCCGCAGCACCGCTTCACCGAGGCCCTGATCGCCGAACTGAAGCACTTCGCCCCCTCCCTGGTGGAGGAGGACGGCGAGCAGCTGATCATCAAGCACCTGTACATCGAACGGCGCATGGTGCCGCTCAACATCTGGCTGTCGAACGCCGAGAAGGAGGGCGACGACCTGCAGATCGAGCACGGCGTGCTGGAGTACGGCAACGCCATCAAGGAGCTGGTGGCGGCCAACATCTTCCCCGGCGACATGCTGTACAAAAACTTCGGCGTGACCCGCCACCAGCGCGTGGTGTTCTACGACTACGACGAGATCGAGTACATCACCGACTGCGTCTTCCGCGACATCCCCGAGGCGCGCACCGACGAGGAGGAGATGTCGGCCGAGCCCTGGTATCCGATCGGCAAGCACGACGTCTTCCCCGAGCAGTTCGGCCGCTTCCTGCTGGGCAACGCCAAGATCCGCCGCTACTTCATGAAGTACCACGCCGACCTGCTGACCCGGGCGTGGTGGCAGGCGCGCAAGCAGCGCATCGCCGACGGCTATGTCGAGGACGTCTTCCCGTATCCGCAGAACATCCGTTTCAGCAACCAGCACCAACCCACACCCACGGCGACGGTGACGCCGCCACCCTTCATGGAGACTCTTGAAAATGAATGATCCTATCGTAATCGTCGGTGCCGCGCGCACCCCCATGGGCGCCTTCCAGGGCGACTTTTCCAACGTCAACGCCAGCGACCTGGGCGCGGTGGCCATCAAGGCCGCCGTCGAGCGCGCCGGCGTCAAGCCCGAGGCGGTCGAGCACGTCTACTTCGGCAACTGCCTGATGGCCGGCCAGGGCCAGGCCCCGGCGCGCCAGGCCGCGCTGAAGGCCGGCCTGCCGACCTCGGCCGCCGCCGTCACCCTGTCCAAGATGTGCGGCTCGGCCATGCAGGCCACCATCTTCGCCCACGACGCCCTGAAGGCCGGCAGCGCCGACCTGATCGTCGCCGGCGGCATGGAGTCGATGACCAACGCGCCCTACCTGGTGCCGAAGGCGCGCGGCGGCTACCGCATCGGCCACGGCATGATCTACGACCACATGATGCTCGACGGCCTGGAGGACGCCTACAGCAAGGACGAGAAGGGCAACGGCCGCTCGATGGGCACCTTCGCCGAGGAATGCGTCAGCACCTACAAGTTCACGCGCGAAGCGCAGGACGCCTTCGCCATCGCCTCGGTGCAGCGCGCCCAGGCGGCGGCGGCCGACGGCAGCTTCGCCTGGGAGATCGCGCCGGTGACCGTCTCCGGCCGTGGCGGCGACACCGTCATCGACAAGGACGAGGGCCCGCTGAAGGCCAAGATCGAAAAGATCCCCTCGCTGCGCGCCGCCTTCAAGAAGGACGGCACCATCACCGCCGCCTCCTCGTCGTCGATCAACGACGGCGCCGCCGCCCTGGTGCTGATGCGCGCCTCCAGCGCCAAGGAGCAGGGCCTGACCGTGCTGGCCACCATCGTCGGCCACGCCACCCACGCCCAGGCGCCCAACCTGTTCACCACCGCCCCGGTCGGCGCCATGCAAAAGCTGTTCGCCAAGACCGGCTGGAGCAGCGCCAGCGTCGACCTGTTCGAGGTCAACGAAGCCTTCGCCGCCGTGCCGATGGCCGCCATGCACGACCTCGACATCCCGCACAGCAAGATCAACATCCACGGCGGCGCCTGCGCCCTGGGCCACCCGATCGGCGCCTCCGGCGCGCGCATCATCGTCACCCTGATCGGCGCGCTGCGCAAGACCGGCGGCAAGCGCGGCGTGGCCGCGCTGTGCATCGGCGGCGGCGAAGCGACGGCCGTGGCGATCGAACTGGCCTGAGCGCCCAATCCAGGGTCAGACCCTAGGGTCTGACCCTATGGCCCGCCCCGTCAAAACCCCGGGGTCAGTGCCGACATTCGGACACGGGCTCAGGCAGAAGACCAGTCCGGCAAGCGGTATTTGTCCGATTGTCGGCACTGACCCCGACTGCTGAGCGTGCTTGCTGGAACACTGAATCGGGCGGCATTTTGGGGACAGGGGCTTGCCCGATCCCGCCCGACTTTTCACTTGGAGCTGACAACATGCCCACCGCACTGATCATCGGCGCCTCGCGCGGCATCGGCCGCGAGCTGGCGCGGCAATACCTGGCCGACGGCTGGCGCGTCATCGCCACCGCGCGCACCACCCCGGATTGCGACGCGCTCGCCGCGCTGGGCGCGGAAAGCCACCTGCTCGACGTCACCAACCTGGAGTCCTGCGCCGGCCTCGGCTGGAAGCTCGAGGGCGAGCAGCTGCAGGTGGTGTTCCTCAACGCCGGCGTCTACGGCCCGCGCGACGACGGCTTCCCACTGCAGTCCGACTTCGACAACGTGATGCACACCAACGTGCTGGCGGCGATGCGCCTGCTGCCCATCATCGCGACTATGGTCTGCGCGGCGCGCGGCAAGCTGGCCGTGCTGTCCTCGCACATGGGCTCGCTCAGCGAGCGCGGCAACGCCAGCGGCTCGCTGTACCGCGCCAGCAAGGCGGCGCTGAACTCGGTGCTGATCGACACCGCCCTGACCTTCGGCAACAAGGGCGCCACCTGCGTCGCCTTCCACCCCGGCTGGGTGCGCACCGACATGGGCGGCGCCGAGGCCGACATCTCGGTCGAGGAGAGCGCCAGCGGCATGCGCGCCACCCTGGCCAAGCTGCCGCACAACGACCACGCGGTGTACCGCAACTACGACGGCCGGGTGATCGGCTGGTAAGGCCGGCCACGCGCCGGCCCACGCAACACCCCAGAACAACGACAACACACTGAGACCCCATGATACTGAGCGACGAACACAATATGATCCGCGACGCCCTGCGCACCTTTGCCCAGGAGCGCCTGGCGCCCAACGCGGCGCGCTGGGACAAGGAGCACTACTTCCCCAAACAGGAGTTGAAGGAGCTGGCGGCGCTGGGCGCCTTCGGCGTGGCGGTGCCCGAGGCGCTGGGCGGCGCCGGCCTCGACTACGTCTCGCTGGCCCTGGTGCTCGAGGAGATCGCCGCCGGCGACGGCGGCACCTCGACCATCATCTCGGTCAACAACTGCCCGGTGTGCAGCATCGCCATGATGTACGCCAACGACGCGCAGAAGGAGCAATGGCTGCGTCCGCTGGCCCAGGGCGACATGCTGGGCGCCTTCTGCCTGACCGAGCCGCACACCGGCAGCGACGCCTCGGCGCTGCGCACCACCGCCGTGCGCGAGGGCGACGAGTACGTGCTCAACGGCGTCAAGCAGTTCATCACCAGCGGCAAGTACGCCGACGTCGCCATCGTCATGGCGGTGACCGACAAGGCGGCCGGCAAGAAGGGCATCAGCGCCTTCTGGGTGCCGACCTCGGCGCCCGGCTACATCGTCGCCGGTCTGGAGCAGAAGATGGGCCAGCACTCCTCGGACACGGCGCAGATCCTGTTCGAGAACTGCCGCATCCCGGCCGGGAACCTGATCGGCGAGGAGGGCCAGGGCTACAAGATCGCCCTGTCCGGCCTGGAGGGCGGCCGCATCGGCATCGCCTCGCAGGCGGTCGGCATGGCGCGCGCCGCCTACGAGGCCGCGCTGCACTACGCGCGCGAACGCGAGAGCTTCGGCAAGGCCATCTTCGAGCACCAGGCGGTGCAGTTCCGCCTGGCCGACATGGCCACCCAGATCGAGGCGGCGCGCCAGTTGATCCGCCACGCCGCCTCGATGAAGGACGCCGGCCTGCCCTGCCTGAAGGAGGCGGCGATGGCCAAGCTGTTCGCCTCGGAGATGGCCGAGCGGGTCTGCTCGGACGCGATCCAGGTGCACGGCGGCTACGGCTACGTGTCCGACTTCCCGGTCGAGCGCATCTACCGCGACGTGCGCGTCTGCCAGATCTACGAGGGCACCAGCGACATCCAAAAAATCCTCATCGCCCGCGCCTTGTAACGCACGACACCAGCGACATACGGACGAAAAAAAAGACAGGAAACCCTGTCTTTTTCTGGCTAGAGACTAGCTTATTTTGCTGCTGCGGCTGGCGCGCCTGCTGGTGCCGCTGGTGCTGCCGGCGTTGCCGCTGGCGTTGCTGCGGTGGTCACCTTGGCAGCTTCCTTCGGTTCGGTTTTGGCCTTGGCCGCCTTGTGATGCGACTTCTTGACCTTGGCTACTTTCGCCTCTGGCTTGGCCGCTTCGCCGCCGGCTTTCACTTCGCCGGTGCTGGCCGCTTGCTTGGTCTCGGCCTTGACGAGCGCCTTGGTTTCGCCCTTCACTGCGGCCTTACTTTCCTTGGTCGCCGACTGGGCGGCGACCGGCGCGCTGCTGGCGGCGGTGGCGCTGGCGACTGGCGCCGGTGCTTGGGCGAAAGCGGCGGTGGCGAACAGGGTGGCGATCAGGCTGGCGATGATTTTGCTCATGATATAAATCCTTTACATTGTTTTCGGTGTGGTGGGAACAAGTCCCGTTTTAGTTTTTGTTACTGCGTCTTGCGTGTTGGTGCTGCTCAATCCGGTCCGGCTTATTTGCTGACAGGCGCGGCTTTCGCTGGTTCCGTCGTCGCTACCTTGGCGGCTTCGGTGTGCGGCTTGGTTTTGCCGTCGTCCTTGTGGTGTTCTTTGCTTTTCTCTGCTTTGGCTTCGGCCTTGGTTTCGGCTTTCACCTCGGTCTTGGCGGCGGTCTTGGCCTCGCCTTTGACTTCGGTTTTTGCCGCAGGCTTCGCTTCGGTTTTGACGACGGCCTTGCCGTCTTTCACGTCGGCTTTGACCTCGCCTTTGCTGTCCTTGGTGTCGGCTTTGACCGCGACGGGTGCGCTCTTGGCGGCGACGGTGGCGGTGCTGGCGGCAGGCGCTTGAGCGAATGCGGCGGTAGCGAACAGGGCGGCGATCAGGGAAGCGATGATTTTGTGCATGATGTAATCCTTATCTGGTTTTTCGGCGCCGGGACAATTCCCGTATCACTGAGCAGAAAACGGCGGCCGCCACGGTTGAGTTGACGGCTATTACATACGCTTACCGAGTCTTACATCCGCTTACAACTGGGCGGAAAGTGGAAAATGCGAAAAAAAGGGTGAACTCAACTGAGCTCACCCATATTCGAATCAACGTACCTGAATTGGAATCTGAATCACCGGTTGCAGCATTTCCAACTGCGTCCGATATCGCCGAACAATCCTATCGTACAGGTCAGGAATGTCAGGGGCATGAACTGTTACCACCAATGCATAAGGCATTCGACCTGGCGTCGCCGCAATCCCCCCCGCCTCGCGCGCGTTATAGTGAATGTCGAACACTGGATTTTTTAACTTAGCGCCGTCAATTTCGATTGACCGATGAATCGTGGTCTCCCACTTAGCAAGGTCATCTCGCAATTCAATTTCATCCACGTACCTATAAATATCACTCTTAAAGAAGGGGGCAGAGTCCGCATACTTTTGCTTGGCATCCTTCTTCGCCGAATCGTTAGGCCGGAATGTAACCTCAAGCCCACTGCGCGTGTAATTCACAGGATCTTGGGCATCTGTCTCGGATGCAAAGCAGAAAGTAGCCTTAAGAGTCAACTTTCCAGCCAAAGCCCCAGCCGGCACAGGGATAGATGCTCGCAAATACTTAGACGGCTCGAGCTCACCTTGATAGATGATGTGAGCTGTGTTGTCATCACACGTAATCAAGTCTTCAACACTCTCACGAATACGCCCCCAACCAACCTCTCCATGATCATGCTTAGCACGCTCACAGTGATGAATGAGAAGCGCTTTAGCCGCGAGCGGAGAGATTGGCGTCCCTAGTATTGCACGCATACTTATCCCCAGCCGAAGTGCCGCAGGCGATGAAAAACTCGTGCCCGTGGTGCCCTCCAACATCCCCGACTCACCAAGAACGACGAATGGCTTACTACTCACTCCGCCAAAGAAAACTGCATCTGGTTTAATCACACCCGGATTCCTACCTGGACCAATCGCACTATACGGCGCACGCTGCCACTTTCCTGAAATAGCGTCACATGCGCCAATTGACATCGCATTGACACAATCAGATGGGGGCTGCACTCGCGCCAGACCTGCTGCAGCATCAGCTTCACCATTGTTTCCAACAGCGATAGTTGCCAATGTATTACCATCAGCTAAGTAGCTATCAAGGACCGCTGTCCAAACATGAATCTCATCATCCTCAATCGGCATATCTGGGCCAAGACTAAGATTAATGAAATCATACTTATTCGTGGCAAGAACACCATGAATCCGTTGAATAACATCGAACAATTGCATTTGTACGTCATTTATTCCAGACGCTTCATCAAGTACACGCCAATGATCTACACGACAAGGGGGTTTAGTGATTGCCCCCCCATCACCTAAGTGGCCAAACAACAGTGCAGAAGTAACATGTTGACCATGCGACAGATACGCAGGTACTGTTTTACCAATTCCTTTTGGTTCCTTCGCAGTAGCCCATGGTGTCAGCACGGAATTTGCCGGTAGACCACCATCGAAAATTGCCACTCGCACGTTCGCGTCTAAAACGGAACTATCCGATAACCCAAGTAATGGCGTCCTGTGGCTATCGGATTCAATCCCCATGGTGTTCTCAACAACGCGCAGTTTCGGCATTTCACGAGCGACACGCAAGAAGGAAAATTGAGCAACTTGACTAACTTTTTCTTCGGTAGTTCTAATTGGAAGAAAGCACAACCCGCCTACATGAATGCGCCTGTCCAGATCTGCCTTAATTCCCAATTTAGCAAGGTACTGTGCAAAGCCGGAAATTATGAACTGAGACTCAGGCAAGGCACTCGCGTGCAGAACAACCTCAAATAGTGGTTGATCTTGATCACCGAGCAAAGGTCTAACGCGGTCTTCTGCAGCCATATAGTAAATATCTTCAAGTTCTATAAGCTCGCTTGCACCGCGTGTCTGCTCCGTCCAATTCGAGAGGTAATTCGCCCAATCGGCGAAATAACGCCTTGGACCAGAAACGAACAATTCTGTAGTGACTGCAACATCCTTATGCCGCTTCTTTCCCCACTTTTCAGGACGAACAGAGCGCCTACGGCTGCCTACATGCCGTAGTCCAACTGCTCCCAACAGATCTGCGGGGAAGTATGATTTTGCAATGTATGACGGATGGAGTGTAAGAACAGCAACGACTTGTTCATTGGGACAAGCCAAGTCTGGCAATTGCTCAATTTCTCTTACAAGATGATCGAGCTTTGGCTTTAACCGTGCTTGCGCTTCCTGAAACGTATAGGGGTGCGACTTTGGTCCACCTCCCCCAGGTGGAAGTATCTTTGCCGTCAACCGTTCACCGTACCCAAGAAGGAAATTCTTCCGCTCTGCCATACTTAGCTCCTCAGTTTAGTTTACTGTTTCACAATGCTTACGAATGGTATCCCTACTTAACCCAGTCAGTGAATTCACGGAGCGTTGGCTTAAACCCGCATCTGTCAAATTTTGTGCGACCTCAATTTTCTCGGCCTTTGACAATGAATTAATGCGTTGCTCAATTAAGAGAGTTAGGCTATCAGTAAGCGCAACTCCTGAAACGACCTGATTCCTTCTCAACTGCGATATGATTCGTTTTAGATCGCTAAATGACATTCCGGAAAGCACAATTGGAAGCGCATCGAGAAGTCCCTTTGGAACTTCGTGCTCTTCACCTATCCAGCTGCTCAATGCGGCTCGAATACTTACCTCGTTTGGTAGTGGGAACTCAACAATCATGTCGAATCGGCGCCAAATAGCTGGATCTAGTAGATCAGGATGGTTGGTCGCAGCAAGCATTAATCCGTGCGCTGGCCAGGAGTCAATTTCCTGCAGAAGCACGGTAACAAGCCTCTTCAGCTCACCTACCTCAGTAACATCGTCTCGTCGTTTTGCGAGTGCATCCAGTTCATCTAAAAACAGCACACAGTCGACTGATTTCGCATAGTCCAAAATATTTCTAATATTGTTCCCGGTACGCCCAAGGAAACTGCTCATGACAGCTGCCAGATCGACCGTTAGCAATGGTAAACCCAATGATTTCGCCAGCCACTTTGCAGCCAACGACTTACCGACACCTGGAGCTCCAGTGAAAAGCAAGCTCCTAGTCGGCGCAAGATTCGCAAAAGCGAGTTCTTTGAACTTTGCACGCTCAATCAATACCTGTTCTAGTTTTGCCTTTACTGGCTCTTGCCAAATTGGCAGTACATCTAAAGAAATCTCGTCATCGAGGCGAGCCAGCTGAAGACGCGAATCTAAGTCAACAGGCAAACGGTCAAGCTGCTCTCCTCTCAACATTGCATTTCGCGATGGATTTGAATCTTGGGCAAGAGTTACCAACTGTTCACCGACAACGGGGTCAAATCTTGCAACTTTTCTCGCAATTTTTCTCACATAGGCGACGATGTCCGCACGATTTCCTGCTAACGCCAATCTAGCAAGATGGACCAAACCATCAGAATCCAAATAAATGTTGTCCATGAAAATCCCCTTTAATTCTATAGCACTACAAAGCATAGTGGAACAATTGTAAAACAATACTTCAATTTTAGTCCAAATTGTACGGCAAAATAGCTGTGTAAACAATCAGTATTTGCCTATTCCGCACGGAAATTCTTAGATTCGCGGCTGGCGGCACACTGCCTCAAGTCGCGCCAGCCAAAGCGACCTCTGCAAAAGCAGCCACTGCAGCGTCAGTTGTGCTACGCGATGGCCCTACAAGCGCGGCAGCGAAAAGTGCAACCGGATCAACTTTGGCTCAACGAGCAAAGAAATGAGGGCAAACCTCCTCCATGGCTGCGCTTACCATGCCAGCGTTGACTGGGGCAATCTAACCCGACACTCTCGCTTGATAACTTACGCCCGCTACGTCACGTCGCACACCTGCGTACATGCTCCGTTGCCGCCCGAACACATCACGGGTAACCGGGGGAGGGGTTGAAACCGAACAGCTGGACATCGCTAGTGCGGAAACCTTCCCAGAACAGGGAAGGAGGATATATAGACGAAAAAAAAGCCCACTTTCGCGGGCTTTGTTCCAATGTATTACCAATAGTTTAATCGTGTGCCGGATGCCAGTGCTATCTGCAAAGTGCCTCCAGAGTCTCGGGCGCCCATGCTATCTGCGTGGTGCCCCCAACGTGTAAATCGACCATCGTATTCGGAATTACAAATCCAAGCTTTTGTCGCCATGCACAAACCAAACTTACACAACCCGGTTTGTGGCGCATGCCTTGGATAGTGGGACTGTCTGCATGCAAACCTCACCACTGAACGTAGTGTATCACAGATATTTGTGCAGCGCACAAATTATTTACATCCACTTTTGCCGGCGCTACAGCACCGCCGGCTCCAGCAGGGTCAAGCTCTGCTGCTCGGTGTCGAAGCGGGCCTGCAGGCCGAGCGGCAAGGTGAACTGGTCGCGGATGTGGCCGAAGGAGTAGCCGGTGGCCGACGGCAGCTTGAGCGGCAGCAGGTGCTGGTCCAACGTCTGCTCCAGGCTCAGCGACACCTCGTCGGCGGGCGGCGCGCATTTTTCGAACACGCCCAACATCATCGCCGCCGCGTGCTCGAAACCCTCGCTCAATTGCAGCTGGGTCATCATGCGGTCGATGCGGTAGGGCTCCTCGCTCACGTCCTCCAAGAACACGATGGCCTGGCGGAAATCGGCGGCGTAGGGCGTGCCGGCCAGCGCGGCGACCATGCTCAGGTTGCCGCCCATCAGGCGGCCGCTGGCCTGGCCGGCGTGCACGGTGCGCAGAGCGTACTGCGGCGCCGCCACGGCGCGGGCGCGGTTCTCCTGCGCCATGGGGATGGTGTAGTGGGCCTGCGGCGCCATCAGCAGGTTCTGCAGATGGTTGCGGGTGTAGTCGGAGAACGGCGTCGACAGCACCGGGCCGTGGAAGCTGACCAGCCCGGCGCGCCGCTGCAGCGCCAGGTGCAGCGCGGTGACGTCGGAAAAGCCCAGCAGGATCTTGGGATTGCTGCGGATCAGCTTGTAGTTCAGATGGGACAGCAGCGCGATGCAGCCGGAGCCGCCGCGTATCGCCCACACGGCCTTGACCTCGGGATCGAGGAACATGGCGTGCAGGTCGGCGACGCGGTGTTCGACGCTGCCGCCGTAGTTGCCGTAGACCTCGCCCAGGTGGGCGCCCAGCTTGGCGCGCAGGCCCAGCGCCTGCAAATTCTGCACAGCCTGTTCGAGGGCCGCCGGATTCGACGGCCCGGCCGGCGCGACGATGCCGACTAGGTCGCCGCTGTGCAGCCTGGTCGGCTTGAGCAGGTGTTGTTTCATGGCCTTGCCTCCCCGGGTGGTGCGCGCGCCGGCCAGCGCCGTGGCCGGCTGGGCCGCCGCCACGGCGGCGCCGGCCAGCAGGGCGCCGAAGCGGCGCCGGCTCAGTGGTGCTGGATCGGACATCGCTACCTTTCTGTTGGTTCAACACGCCGTCAAAGGCCCCCCCAAAAGACCAGGGGTCTGACTCCCCGCCTTGGCGCCGTACGGGGTCAGACCCCGACCGTCGCGCATTTTCGGGGTCGGGTTGAAACAGCGCCGTCCGGTTCCCGCTTAGAGGAACTTGTACTTGAACAGCAGCGTCAGCTGGCGGCCGCGCGCGTCGGCCACGCGCGGGTCCCAACCGGCGCCAACCACCTCGTCGACGTTGTGCGCGGTGAACGGCGGGTCGGTGTTGAGCAGGTTCTTGATGCCGACGGTGAAGGTGGCGTTCTTGATGCCGCCGTAGGTGGCCGACACGTCGTACGTGGTGTAGCTGCTGACGTCGGCCTTGAAGCCGGCCGGCGGCGCGCCCTTGCCGCCGTTGGGCAGCTGGTCCTTGTAGCCGGCGCTGTAGTTCTGCGTCAACAGGCCGCTCCAGTCGCCGCGCGCCACGCCCAGGCTGGCGTTGTGCTTCCAGCGCAGGTAGATGTCGCGGGTGTAGAAGTTGCCCACCAGTTCCTTGTACTGCTGGCCCTGGATCTCGGCGAACTTGAAGCTCTTGGTCCAGGTGCCGTCCAGCGCGGCGTTCCATTTGTAGCCGGACAGCAGGCCCTCGCCGCGCAGGCCGAGGTCGGCGCCACGGGTGCGCAGGCCGGCGGCGTTGATCCAGCCGGCCTGGATGTAGTTGATGGTGTTGTCCGGGTTGCGGATGATGTTGGCGGACAGCGCGGCGGCGTTGGCCAGCACCACCTGCGGCGTGCGGTTCAGGATGCGGTCCTGCACGTTGATGGCCCAGAAGTCGAGCGAGGCGGAATAGCCCTTGACCGGCTCGATCACCATGCCCAGCGTGCCCTGCTTGGAGGTCTCCGGACGCAGCTTGCTGTTGCCGCCGGTCTGGTAGGGCTGGCGCGAGATGGCGCAGAAGGCCGGGTCGCCCGGATGGGTCGGGCAGAAGATCGGGTCGATGATGCCGTTTGGCAGTTCCTGCGACAGCTGGGCCGAATACAGCTGGGTGAAGCTGGGCGCCAGGAAGCCCTTGTTGGCCGAGCCGCGGAACAGCAGCGTGCTGGCCGGCTGGTAGCGGAAGGCCAGCTTGGGATTGGTGGTGGCGCCGAACACGCTGTAGTGGTCGCGGCGCAGCGCCAGTTGCAACTCCAGGTCCTTGGTCACCGGCACCAGCAGCTCGGTGAAGATGGCGCGCACGTCGCGGCTGGTGTTGGTCAGCGCGGCGTTGCCCGGCGCCAGCAGGATGCCGGTGGCGTCGACGTTCTGGCCGAAGTCGTAACCCTCGCGGCGCAGGTCGAAGCCGGCGGCGATGGCCAGCGCGCCGGCCGGCAACTGCAGCAGCTCGCCGGAGACGGTGCCGTCGAGCTGGGTCAGCGTGGTCTTGCCGTGCTGGAAGTCGCCACGGAACTTGGTCGATTCGATCAGGCTGCTCGCCTCGGCGGTCTGGCTTTGGCCCGGCGCCAGCCACGGGTTGATGACGCCGCTGGCCAGCGCCGAATAGATCTTGCTGGTGTAGCCGTAGCCGTCGGTCAACGCGGTCTTGGTCTGGCTCTCGGCGCGCGACAGGCCGGCCTTGTAGTCCCACTTGCCGAGGAAGGTGCCCTCGGCGGCGATCAGCAGACGGGCGCTGTCGGTGATGTTCTCCTGGGTGCGGTCGCCCCACTCGGTGGCGCGCCACTTGTAGATGATGGGCTTGGTCTTGTCGAAGCTGGGGATGAAGGCCGACAAGTCCTGGTAGTAGGCGCCGCCGACCGGGTAGGCGTTCTTGTTGGCCAGGCTGGTCTGGATCTGCACCGGCGTCAGGATCGCCGTCGCCTTGGTGCGCGAGTACATGCCCTCGAACGCCAGCTTGTGATCGGCGTTCAGTTGCAGCGTGCCGCGCGAGATGGCGTTGAGGCGCTCGACCGGGAAGCTGATGGCGTAGTCGGCGCCGTAGTCGTAGGCGCAGGAATACTTGCTGCGCAGCGGGGAGGTGACGTCCTTCCACAGATCGGTCTGGTACTGCGACATGCCGGGCACGCTGTCGCACTTGCCTTGCAGGCTGAGCTGGTTGGCCTGCAGGTAGGTGCTGCTGTCGCCGGGCACCTGGAAGCCGGTGCCCAGCGCCGTGCCGGCGCCGCTCAGTTGGGTGGCGAAGGGCGTGCCGGTGGTGTCGGGCGACAGGCCGCGCGCCGGCTGGAAGCCGTTGACGAACTTGCGGTCCGACGAGCTGAGCTTGTCGTCCTTGTCGTAGGTCACGCTGGCCATGATGTTGTAGCCGTCGTCGGCCAGCTTGCCCTTGCCGGCCAGCAGGGAGAGGCGGCGGGTCTGGCCGCCGCCCTGTTGGGTGACGTTGGTCGAGGCGCTGGCCTCGACGCCGTCGTAGTTCTCGCGCAGGATGAAGTTCATCACGCCGCCGACGGCGTCGGTGCCGTAGATGGCCGAGGCGCCGTCCTTGAGGATCTCGACGCGGGCGATGGCGCCCAGCGGAATCGAGTTCAGGTCGACCGCCTTGCCGCTGGCGCCGTGGCTGGCGATGCGGCGGCCGTTGAGCAGCACCAGCGTCGAGTTCGGTCCCAGCCCGCGCAGCGAGGCGAAGGAGGCGCCGCCGCTGACGCGGTCGGCGTCGGCGCCGAAGACGTTGTTGCCGGAGGTCATGTTGTCGGCGCCGGTGCCGTTGGCCGACAGGGTGCGCACCAGTTGCTCGGTGCTGGTGATGCCGGATTTTTCGATGGTGTCGAAGCTCACCACCTGGATCGGCAGGGCGCCTTCCTTGGCGATGCGCTTGATGCTACTGCCGGTGATTTCGATCCGCTGGATGGGCGCGGCGTCCTGCGCCATGGCGTCGTTGGCGAACGGTGCGACGGCACCGATCAGCGCAAGCATGTGCGCCAGTTTCTTGACCTTCAAAGTTGTTCTCCCTAAATGTGCTTGCACCGAATGCGCTTGTTTCCGCTCTTTTTTATCGACTTGTTGACCGGCGATGGCGGCAAAATCCACGCCTTGCCTAGATCATTGCTTTATTACTAGCAATTCAGAGTAGCGCCATGCAAACCCGGCCAGCCAATGAAATGTTCTAAGGCAACCATAACCTTTTGGAATGGTCGCGCCGTCCGTCAGGGTGTTATCTTAGCGGATCGTTGGCGTTCGGAAATATTGATGTCGAGGTAACGCCACGCGGTGAACTCGACTGGATGGCGTTTGTAGTTTTTTAACCACGGTTGGCGGATGTCGGCCGAGATCGGATGGGTCAGCAGCACCCACGGCGCGTAGGCGTGCAGCAACTGCGCCATCTCGCGGTAGAGGCGGGCGCGTTCGGCCGAGTCGGGCAGCTGGCGGGCCTGCTCGTAGCGCTGGTTGAAGGCCGGCAGGTTGAAGCGGGCGTAGTTGGCGCGGCCGCTGTTGGCGCCGTACAGCAGCTGGTAGAAGTTGTCGCCGTCGGGGAAGTCGGCGATCCAGTTGGTTTCGAACATCATCACCTTGCCCAGGCGGGAGGCCTTGATGACCTCGGTTTTCTTGTCGCTCTTGAAGCTCACGCGCAGGCCGATGGCGTTCAGGCTCTTGCGCCAGAACTCGTCGCGCAGCCGGCCCACGGTGGACGGCTCGGAGTGCATCAGCAGGGTCAGCGGCTTGCCGTCGGGCAGGGTGCGGAAGCCGTCCTTGCCCAGGCGGTAGCCGAAGCGCTCGAGCAGCGCGCGCGCCAGCGCCGGGTCGTAGCCCTCGGGCGCGCGGTAGGCCGGGTCGTAGCCCAGCACGTTGGGCGGCAGCGGCGTTTCGGCCGGCAGCGCCAGGCCCTTCTTCAGCAGGGCGATGTCCTCGGCGCTGTTGTAGCCGAGCGCGATGGCGCGGCGCAACGCCACCTTGTCCTTGCCGTAGCCGCCGATCAGCGGGTCGTCCATGTTCATCCACATGTAGTAGGTTTGCAGCACCGGGAAGGTGGACAGCACCAGGCCCTGGCGCGCCAGCGCCGGCTTCAGCGCGGGCGCGCCGCTGCCGGGCGCCAACACCATGTCCTTCAGCGATTCCGGCACCTGCTCCAGGTAGTCGAACTCGCCGTTGAGGAAGCCCAGCATGCGCGACTGGTACTCCTCCATGATCTTCACCTCGACGCGGTCGACCAGCGGCAGGCGGCGCCCCTCCAAGCCGGCGGCCAGCGCGCGGTCCTCCGGCGCGACGTTGGCGCCGGCGTGGAACACGGTGGGGCGGAAGTCCGGGTTGGCCAGCAGGGTGATCTTGTCGCTGTGCTTCCACGTGCCCATCATGAAGGCGGCGCTGCCGACCGGGTGGTTGCCGGCTTGGCCGGGATAGGCCTCGATCACCTCGCGCGCCACCACGCCGGTGGCCGGGATGGCCAGGTAGAAGAGGAAGTTCGGGTCGGGCTTGGTCAGGCGGATGCGCAGGGTGTATTTGTCGACGGCTTGCAGGCCGGCGACGGCGCTGTCGTAGCCGAATTTGTCGGCGGCGAGGGCGCCGTCGCCGACGATTTTGCCTTCGAGTAGGAACAACCAGGGCGATTTCAGGGTCGGGTCGTACAGGCGCTTGAGGCTGTAGACGTAGTCCTGCGCCGTCACCTCGCGCTTGACGCCCTTGAAGGCCGGGTCGGGCGTGAAGTAGATGCCGGGTCGCAGCTCGAAGGTGTAGCTCAGGCCGCCGTCCTCGACCGTGGGCATGGCGCGCAGCGTGTTTTCCTGCAACTTGACCGGGCGCGCCAGGTAGTCGTAGCGCAGCAGCGGGTCGAACAGGTTTTCCAGCAGGCTCAGGCTGGCCAGGTCGGAGGCGACGGCGGGGTCCAGGCCCGTCTCGCCGGTGCTGAGGAAGGCGTGCAACACCTTGGCCGGCGCGGCGGCGGCGGCGGTATCGGCAGCGCCGGCGGCGGCATGGGCAGTGCCGGCCAGCGCCAGCAGCGCGGCCAAGGCGGCCACGGCGGCCATGCTTGCCTTGTTACACAGTTTCTTCATATGCGATCCAGTCAATAAGGGCTGCCCAGCGTGATCCGATCTGTCCACCGGGCGCAGGCTAAGCCCGGCCGGCACGGCGCGCCAATGAAATCAGACCGGCAGCATATAACTTTTTGGCATGTTCCAAGCGCATTCTTTCACTAGGCGGAGGCGGGCTGGCCCTATACTTTCAACATTGCTCAATATGCTTCAGGAAAATTTCGATCTATGTCGCTCAATTACATCTGGTCCGGCTTCTTTCTGGTCGGCTTCGCCGCCGCCTTCGCGCAGTGGATCTTCCTTGGCGACACCGAGATTTTCAAACGCATTATCGACGGCACCTTCGACTCGGCCAAGTCCGGCGTGATGGACATCGCCTTGCCGCTGGCCGGTGTGATGACGCTGTGGCTGGGCATCATGAACATCGGCGAGAAGGCCGGCGTGGTCGACCTGCTGGCGCGCGTCATCGCCCCCTTCTTCTCGCGCATCTTCCCCGACGTGCCGAAGAACCACCCGGCCACCGGCCACATGGTGATGAATTTTTCGGCCAACCTGCTCGGCCTGGACAACGCCGCCACCCCCTTCGGCCTGAAGGCGATGGAAAGCCTGCAAACCCTCAACCCCAACAAGGACGAGGCCAGCAACGCGCAGATCATGTTCCTGGTGCTGCACACCTCCGGCCTGACCCTGATCCCGCTGGCCATCATGGCGCAGCGCTCCATCCTCGGCGCCGCCGACCCGTCGGACATCTTCATCCCCTGCATGATCGCCACCTATGTCGCCACCCTGGTCGGCATCATCGCCGTGTCGATCCGCCAGCGCATCAACCTGCTCAACCGCGTCGTGCTGAGCTGGCTGGGCGGCATGACCGCCGCCATCGCCGGCATGATCTTCTACTTCACCCAGTATTTGAGCAAGGAGGAGATCGAACTGGTCTCCAAGGTGGTCAGCAACCTGGTGCTGATACTGGTCATCGCCACGTTCATCATCGGCGCGCTGCGCCGCAAGGTCAACGTCTACGAGGCCTTCATCGAGGGCGCCAAGGGCGGCATCCAAACCTCGCTGACGGTGATCCCCTACCTGGTCGGCATGCTGGTGGCGATCAGCGTGATCCGCAACGCCGGCGTGTTCGGCTTCGTCGTCGAGGGCTTCAACTGGTTCTTCTCCCTGCTCGGCATCAACACCGACTTCGTGCCGGCGCTGCCGACCGCCATGATGAAGCCGCTCAGCGGCAGCGGCTCGAAGGCGATGATGATCGACGCCATGAAAACCTACGGCGTCGACTCCTTCGTCGGCCGCCTCGCCTGCGTGTTCCAGGGCTCGGCCGACACCACCTTCTACATCGTCGCCCTGTACTTCGGCTCGGTCGGCATCCGCAAGACGCGCTACGCCATCTCCTGCGGCCTGATCGCCGACTTCGCCGGCGTGGTGGCGGCCATCTTCGTCGCCTACCTGTTCTTCCATTGATACCGTGAGCACGCCCATGATTCGTCGCCTCCTGTTGCCCACCCTGCTGGCCGGCCTGCTGGCCGCCGCCGGCGCCGCCCACGCCATCTTGCCCGAGCCGATAAGGCAGATGCTGCAGGCCGCCAACATCCCGCAGGACGCCGTCGGCGTCGTCGTGCTGCGCGGCCCGCGCACCCTGCTGTGGCACGGCGGCGAGCGCAGCATGCAGCCGGCCTCGACCATGAAGCTGCTGACCACCATGGCCGCGCTGGAGCAGCTCGGCCCGGTGTTCCGTGGCCGCACCGAGCTGCGCAGCGAAGCCGAGCTGGTCAAGGGCGTACTGCATGGCGACCTGTACCTGCGCGGCGGCGCCGACAGCGACCTCAACGAGGACGCGCTGTACCACATGCTGCAAGCGCTGCGCAACCAGGGCATCCGCAAGATCAAGGGCGACATCGTGCTCGACCGCCAGCTGTTCCAGCCGGCCCGGCTCGACGCCGAACTGCCGGCCTTCGACGAATATCCCTACGCCTACTACAACGTGGTGCCGGACGCGCTGCTGGTCAACACCAACCTGCTCAAGCTCGACATGGAATCTTCCGGCAACAGAATGAAACTGGTGCTGATGCCCGCGCTGGACAAGGTCAGCGTGGCCTCCGAGCTCAAGCTGATCGACGCCCCCTGCGCCGACTGGGAAGCCGGCTGGAAAGCGCCCGAGGTCGAACGGCGCGGCGGCAAGCTGAAGGTTGTTCTGCGCGGCACCTTCCCCAAGGATTGCAGCAAGTCGACCAGCATCAACGTGCTCGACCGCCACGACTACCTGGAGCGGCTGCTGCGCACCACCTGGGGCCGGCTGGGAGGCAGCCTGGGCGGCGAGGTGCGCGAGGCCGGCGCCGACCAGGCCACGCCGGCCGGCGCCCGCCTGCTGAGCGCGCACCAGTCGCGCACCCTGGCCGAGGTGCTACGCGACACCAACAAGCAGTCCGACAACACCCTGGCCCACACCCTCTTCCTCAGCCTGGGCAGCCTGGAGGCGGACGCCGCGCTCGGCAGCAAGCCCCTGCCGCCCGAGCCGTCCGGCCAGACCACGGCGGCGCGCGCCAACCTGGCGGTGCGCAACTGGATGAGCGAGCGGGGCATCGACCAACAAGGCCTGGTGCTGGAGAACGGTTCCGGCCTGTCGCGCGTCGAGCGGATCCGGCCGGCCCAGCTGGCCGCGGTGTTGCAGGCGGCGCAGCGCAGCCTGTGGGCGCCCGAGTTCGCCGCCAGCCTGCCCATCGCCGCGCTCGACGGCACCATGCGCAAGCGCCTGAAGGACAGCCCGGCGGCGCTGCGCGCGCGCCTCAAAACCGGCAGCCTGAGCGGCGTGGCGGCGCTGGCCGGCTTCGTGCCCGACGCGGCCAACCAGCAATGCGTGGTGGTGGCCATGATCAACGACGCCCACGCCGCCAACGGCGCCGGCCGCGCCGTGCTCGACGCCCTGGTCGACTGGGTCGCGCGCAGCGACGCCAACACCCTGCCCTGAACCGCAAAAACCAGGCGGGGTCAGTGCCGACATTCGGACACAAGCTCAGCCGTTCCTACAGTAGGCGAGTCCACTCAAATTGCCGAATAGCTGAGGCCGTGTCCGAATGTCGGCACTGACCCCGATTCTCTATCCGGCCAACTAAGATGGATACGATGTCACACTCTAAACGTCAATACGCTACCGCGTTTTGCTTGCTTGGTTTTACCGCCGTTTGCGGGCTGTGGCTCGGCGAACATCAAGCCGGGCCGCTACCCGTTCGCGACCTTTTGGGCGCCATCGCAATCGCGGCCATTGCCGCATTGGCGCTTTGGCGCGGCGGCCGCGCCATGGCTGTGGCTGCGGCTATTGGCGTTGTGTTGATCTTCGGCACGGCATGGACAATTGGCGCGCGGGAGGCGAGACTGGCTTTCAATGCATGTGTTGAAAACGGCGAGCTGGTGCGTGTGGCTTTGGCACACTACCATTCAATGCACGGACGCTATCCGACCACGCTGGCCGAGCTCGCTGTGCCGGTGCCGGGCGCGCTACGCTTGCCGCCCCACGTGCTGCGCTATCGCAGCGATGCCAGCGGCTACCGCTTGTCGTTCTCCGATTGGCTGGTGCAACACGAGGCAAGCGAGTCCCGTCCATTCGAGGCCAACAAGTAGCCGCCGCGCCCGCTACAGCACCCGCGTGTAGTGTTGCCGCACCAGCGCGCGGTCGCCGCAGTCGAAGTGCCACCACTCGCTGTGGATGCCGACCCAGCCGGCTTGGAACATGGCGTCGCGCAGCAGTTGGCGGTTGGCGACGTGCTGCGCCTCCAGCTCGCCGGCCGCCAGCAGGCGGTCCTCCAGCGCCGGATGGGAACGCTCGCTGAGGTCGTCGAAGCCGGTGCCCATGTCGAGCTCGCGGCCGGCGGCGTCGACGATGGTGAGGTCGACCGCCATGCCGAAGGAGTGGATCGAGCCGCGCCCCGGCTCGGCGATGTAGCCCAGCAGCTCGGTGCCCTGCAGCGCCTGCCACAGCTGCTCCTGCACCCGCTGCGGGCGCAGCGCGTCGAGCACCAGCAGGCGGTGGTCGGAGCGGCGCATGGCCAGCCAGGCGACGGCCCGCTGCAGCGCGGCGGCGGCGTCGCGGTGCAGCCAGGCGCAGTCGAGCGGGTTGTACAGGTCGCGGCCGACGAAGTTGTCCGCCGTGGCGTAGCGCAGGTCGATGCCGATGCCGTCCACCGCCGACAGGTGGCGGAAGTCCGGGTCGGCGGCGATCGCCTCGCAGGGGATGCGGGCGCTCATGCCGGCCCCCGCGCCAGGCAGGCGCGCGCGGCGCCGCCGATGCAGTTGGCCAGCTGGCGGGCGCCGTGCGACAGCGGCGAGTGGCTGGCCGTCAACAGGAACAGCTGCACCGGGATGGCCGGCGCCCACGGCCGCCGCTGCACCAGCGCGGCCGAGGCGGTGGCCGCCGTGAACGGGTCGACCACGGCCATGCCGCCGCCGGCCTCGACCAGCGAGCGGGCGATCTGGTAGGTCTGCACCACGGTGCGGAACACCGGCTGGATGTGCTGCGCCTCGCAGGCGGCCACCACCAGTTCGCCGAGCGGGTCGTTCTCGGCGTGGCCGATCAGGTCGCCGACCAGGCCGGGCGCGCTCAGCGGCGTCTGGCACTCGTCGGCGCGCCAGTAGCCGGCCGGCGCGATCACCGTCATCACGCCCTGGGCGATCGGCTCGGCGACGATGCCGGGGTGGCGCGGGTCCTGCAGCGACAGGGCCAGGTCGGCCTCGCCCAGGCGCAGCGTGTTGACGATCTCGCTGGTGTGGTGGGTGGCCAGCTGGCAGGGCGTCTGCGTGAAGTCCTGGCGCCAGGCGCTCATCGCCTGCGGCAGCACGCTGATGGCGATGGTCGGCGTGGCGCACAGGCGGATGGTCTCGACGGCGCGCCCCTTCAGGCTGGCGGCCAGGCGGCGGATGCCCTGCAGGTCGCGGTTGAGTTTTTCCGTCTCGGCGAACAGGCGGTGCGCCTCGGGCTTGGGGTAGAGCTTGCCACGGACGCGCTCGAACAGCGGCATGCCCAGCTGCAGCTCGCAGTGCTGCAGCACCTTGGTCACGGCCGGCTGCGAGATGTGCAACACCTGCGCCGCGCCACTGATGGTGCCGACCTGCATGATGGCGTGGAACACTTCAATGTGGCGCAGACGCATGTGCTTCTTTCATAAGTGGGGCGGCAGTGCCGGGCGACGCTTCAGTTCGACTCGACCGGCTCGGCCGGCGGTGGTGCGGCCGGCACCACCGCCGCCGCCGGCGCGGCGGGGACGGCCACGGGGACGGCGGCGGGAGCCGGGAGCGAAGCGGGCGTCGGTGCCGGTACGGCGACCGGAATCGCCGCCGGGGCCGGCGTCGAAGCGGATGCCGGAGCGGGCACAGGCACCGCCGGCCGCACCGACAGCGCCGCCGGGCTGGTCAGCACGTCGAGGATGGCGGCGCACTCGGCGTCCGGCACGCCGTCGAACTTGGCCGGCCGGTATTTGGACTGGAAGGCGATCAACACGTTGCGCGTGGCCGGGTCGAGCAGGCCGTTCTGCGGCACCGCGTAGCCGTGCTGGGCCAGCTTCTTCTGGAACCAGGCCGGGTCCGGCACCTGGGCGGCGAACACGGGCTGGCGGGCGGCGACCTGGACGGCGTCCGGCCACAGCACCAGGCCGGCGTCGGCCAGTTGCCTCCACGGGAACATCGGCCCCGGGTCCTGCTTGCGCTGCGGCGCGATGTCGCTGTGGCCGAGTATGTTCTCCGGCACGATGTTGTGGCGCGCCACGATCTGCTTGAGCAGCGGAATCAGCTGGTCGATCTGCGCCTGCTTGAACGGATACCAGACGCGGCCCTCGGCCGTGTCGCGGAAGCCCGGGTTGACGATCTCGATGCCGATCGAGCTGGCGTTCAGGTGGGTGTAGGTCTTCCAGTTGCTGACGCCGGCGTGGTTGGCCTGCCGCGACTCGTCGACCAGCGTGTAGAACAAGGGCTCGTCGCTGTCGGTGAGCAGATAGTGGGCGCTCACTTCCTGCTGGGTGAGGATCTTGATCGAGCGCGGCAGGTCGCTCACCGTGTAGTGCAGCACGATGAACTTGACCCGGTCGCTCTGGCTGCGCGCGGTGTAGCTGTGGTCCAGCCGGGGGCCGGGCGCGGCGCAGCCGGCCAGCAGGGCGATCAGCGACGTCAACAGCAGGGTCTTCTTCATGGGCGGTCTCGTGGCGGGCCGGGCGGAGCGCTCGCCGCCGGGCCGGAAAATGGGGTCAGACTGGAGTGTATTGCAATTCGCGCCGCCGCGTGGTGGGGCTGCGCCACCGCCTGGCGCAGGAACAGCTCCGGCGGCAGCGCGGCGCGCATCGACACGGCGATCAGCGGGTGCAGCTGGGCGGCGCGGCCGGCCAGCACGATGGGCCGCGCGCCGTAGCGCGACACCAGCGCCAGCGCCAGCCGGGCCAGCTCGACGCCGGCCTGTTCGAGGATCTGGCGCGACTGCGCGTCGTCGGCGGCGCTGGCGGCGACGGCCAGCGCCAGCTTGCCGATGGCGCCCCGGTCCTGGCCGTAGATGAACTGGCGCGAGGCGTCCCAGTCGCTGCCGCCGACGTGGGCGAAGACGGCGCGCGCCAGCGCCGAGTCCCGCCAGGCGCCCGGCGCCTCGTCCTCGCGGCGCCAGATGTGGCGCATCGCCTCGCGGGCGATCCAGAAGCCGCCGCCGCCGTCGTCCAGGGTCACGCCGCGGCCGCCGGCGCGGTGGAAGGCGCCGGCGGCGTCGATCCAGGCGGCGATCGAGCCGGTGCCGGCGTAGACCAGGTAGCCCTGGCCGGGCTGGAAGCTGTCGAGGTAGGCGATTTCGATGTCGTTGCGCAGTTGCACGGCGGGCGCCGGCACGGCCAGCAGCTCGGCCAGCCAGGCGGCCAGCTGGGCGCCGTCGCCGCCGAAGCCGGTCAGGCCGGCGCAGACGGCGGCCGGCCGGGCCAGCGCGCGCACCTGCCCGGCCAGGGTGGCGAAGATGGCGCGCACCGCGTCGCGGCCGGCCGGGGTGGCCAGTTGCAGGGCGGACAGGCCGTCGACATTGCCTTCGGCCATAATGTGGCCGGCCGCCGAGGCCAGCGCCCAGCGCGTGCGGCTGCCGCCGGCGTCGATGCCCAGGCCGGGGGCGGAGTCGGGGGGCGTGCTCAGCGTGTCGATTGCCAATCTCTCCTGCGGGTGTCTACGGCGGCCCGGGATGGGGCGGGCCGCCAACGAGTGTAAAGCCAAACGCGGCGTGGTCGTTCATGAAAGCTTGCGCGCATGCTATTCCAAAAGGTTATAGCCTAGGATTGAGCGTTGACCCCGCCCCCTGAGACCGGGGTCGGACCCCGTACGGGGTCCGACCCCTTTCGGCCGCATTGCGGGGTGGTGCGGCGATCCGCCACGCTCTAGCGCAGCACCTGCACCCGCTCGCTCTCGTTGCCCAGCCGGTCGACGGCGCTGACCACCACCGCGCTGACGGCGCCGCGCGCCGCGTCGTCGGCCAGCAGCAGGTTGGCGCGGCCGGCCGGGGCCACGGCGAAGCGCCACTCGTTGCCGTAGCGCGACCAAATCGCGTACTGCACCGCCGGCCGCGCGGCGCCGCCGTTGCCGCCCAGCTTGAGCGCCAGACCGCCGTTCTCGCGCCGCGTCGCCACGCTGGGCGCGGCCGGCGGCTCGGCGCCCAGCCAGGGCGTGGCCGGCACCAGCGCGGCGCTCTGGTAGGACGCGCCCTTCAACTGGTCGCTGACGCCCTTGCGGTTCTCCATCAGCGCGGCGACGCTGAAGTGGACGTGGCCGTTGCCGCCCACGCGGCTGCGCAGCACGCCGATCTGCTTGACGATCTCCTCCGGCGCGAAGGCCTTGGCGGAGTTGTCGATGCGGCTGGTGGCCAGCCCCGGCCAGACGTGGCGGCCGCGCGTGTTCTGCGCCAGCCAGTAGTCGAACAGCACGTCGAAGGCCTGCGGCGCCTGCGCCACCGGCCAGTACAGCTGCGGCGACAGGTAGTCCAGCCAGCCCTTGGCCAGCCAGGTTTCGGCGTCGGCGTACAGCTTGTCGTACTGGCTGAAACCGACGATGCCGGCCGGGCGGCGGTCGGGCCGGCCGATGCCGAACGGGCTGATGCCGAAGCGCACCCAGGATTTCTCCTTGTGGATGCCCTGGTACAGCGCCTCGATTAGCTGGTTGACGTTCTGCCGGCGCCAGTCGGCGCGGCCGAGCTGGCCGCCGCCCAGCAGGTAGCGCTGCCAGCTCGGCTGGTCGGGAAACTCCAGCTCGCTCTTGGCGCCGGACGGCGTGTCCAGCGCGGCGGCCTCGGCGCCGCCGTTGGCCGCCGTGGCGCCGCGCGCCTCGATCGGGTAGGGATAGAAGTAGTCGTCGATGTGCACGCCGTCGATGTCGTAGCGGCGCACCACGTCGAGGATCACCGCCTGCGTGTGCGCCGAGGCGGCCGCCTCGCCCGGGTCCATCCACAGGTAGCGGCCGTAGGACTTGACCGCCGCCGGCCGGGTGTTGGCGATGTGCTCGCGCGTCAGCGGCGTTTTGGCGGTGGCGTGGCGGGCGCGGTAGGGGTTGAACCAAGCGTGCAACTCCAGTCCGCGGGCGTGGGCCTGCTCGATCCAGAACTGCAGCGGGTCGTACAGCGGACTCGGTGCGCGGCCCTGCTGGCCGCTGAGGAACTCCGACCACGGCTCCAGCTCGGACGGGTACATGGCGTCGGCGCTGGGGCGCACCTGCAGCACGATGGCGTTCAGGTTCAGGTTCTTGGCGCGGTCGAGGATGGCCAGCGCCTCGGCCTGCTGCTTGGCGACGCTGAGGTTGCTTCGGCTCGGCCAGTCGATATTGGCGACGGTGGAGACCCAGGCGGCGCGGAACTCGCGCGGCGCCGGCGGCGGCGTGTTGCCGTCCACCACGGGGGCCGCTTCGGTTCCGGTTCCGGGAACCGAACCGCCGGCCTTGGCCCCGCTTGCGCCGGGCGTGGCGCCGGGCCGGCCGGAGGTGTCGGGAGGCATGGGCGTGGTGCCGCAGCCGCTGGCCAAAACGGCCAGCGCGCCGGCCACGCAGGCGGCCATGGACTGCCGCTTCTTCGCATTAAAAACCAAAACCATTCCCCGATCGTTGCAGCCGTACAGCCTTGAAAAAACGTATTGTAATGCGGCGCGGCCTTATTTCTTGCCGAACTCCGGTGCGATGCGCACCAGCGCGGCCATGCCGAAGGCCGGCAAGGTCGCGAAGCAGACCCAGATGAAGAAATGCTGGTAGCCCAGCTGCTGCTGGATCCAGCCGCTGACCATGCCCGGCAGCATCATTCCGAGCGCCATGAAGCCGGTGCAGATGGCGTAGTGGGCCGTCTTGTGCGGGCCGTCGGCCACCATGATCATGTACAGCACGTAGGCGGCGAAGCCGAAGCCGTAGCCGAACTGCTCGACCGCCAGGCAGGCGGCGACCAGGTAGATATTCTCCGGCAACGCGCTGGCCAGGTAGACGAAGATCAGGTCCGGCAGGTGGACGGCGAACACCATCGGCCACAGGCAGCGTTTCAGGCCGAAGCGCGAGATCACCAGGCCGCCCAGCAGGCCGCCCAGCACCAGGAACAGCATGCCCAGCGAACCGTAGACCAGGCCGACCTGGGCCGTGCTCAAGGCCAGGCCGCCCTTGTCGGCCGGGTCGAGCAGGAAGGGCACGGCCAGCTTGAGCAGTTGCGCCTCGCCCAGGCGGAAGGTGAGCAGGAAGCCGAGCACGACGAGGATGTCGGGCTTGGCGAAGAAGCTGCGGAAGGTGGCCAGGAAGTCGGCCAGCAGGCTGCCACGGCGCTCGCCGGGCTGGTCGGCGGCCGGCGCCGGCAGCATCAACAGGTGGTAGACGAACAGCAGCAGGAACAGCGCGGCGAGGACGGCGAACACCACCGACCAGGCCAGGCGCGGGTCGCCGGTGGACTCGGTCAGCTTGCCGGCCAAATACACCAGGCTGCCCTGGCCGGCGATCATCGCCAGCTTGTAGAAGGTGCTGCGCACGCCGGCGAAGGCGGCCTGCTGGTGTTGCGGCAGGGCCAGCATGTAGTAGCCGTCGGCGGCGATGTCGTGGGTGGCCGAGCTGAAGGCGAGCAGCCACAGGATGGCCAGGCTCATCTGGAAGAAGCCGGGCAGGTGGGTGGTCAGCGCCACCAGCGCCAACGCGGCGCCGATGAACAGTTGCATGCCGACGATCCAGAAGCGCTTGGTGCGCAGCAGCTCGACCACCGGCGACCACAGCGGCTTGATGACCCAGGGCAGGTACAACCAGCCGGTGTAGAGCGCGATGTCGGTGTTGGAGAAACCGGTGTTCTTGTACATCACCACCGACAGGGTCATCACCACCACATAGGGCAGGCCCTGGCCGAAATACAGCGTGGGAATCCACCACCACGGACTAGCTCGTTGCACTCTTTGCATACATCCTTAACATGATTCGGTTCAGGCCAAATACAGCCTGAACTGTATCATTTTACCAACGCCGCGCGCACGCTCCCGTTGGCTTGCTCCAGCAGCGCGCCGGCCTGCGCCACGCTGGCCTGGCGCAGCAGCGCGACGATGGCCACCTTGACGTGGAAGCGGCACTGCTCCAGCACGGCGCGGGCGCTCGCCTCGTCGGCGCCGGTGGCGTGCATGGTCAGCCGCACCGAGCGCTGCACCAGCTTGGCGTTGGTCGGCTTCAAGTCTACCATCAAGTTTCCATAGACTTTGTGCTGGCGCACCATCAGCGCGCTGGAAATGGTGTTGAGGACGATCTTCTGCGCCGTGCCGGCCTTCAGCCGCGTGCTGCCGGAGATGATTTCCGCGCCGGTGTCGAGGGTGATGCCGACGTCGGCCTCGCGCGTCAGCGGTGCGCCGGCGTTGTTGGCGATGCCGATGGTCAAGGCGCCGCGCTCGCGCGCCGCCCGTAGCGCGCCCAGCACGTAGGGCGTGGCGCCGGAGGCGGCCAGCAGCAGCACCACGTCGTCGGCGCCCGGCGCCAGCGCGTTCAAGTCGGCGCCGCCCTGGCGCAGATCGTCCTCGGCGCCCTCGACGGCGGTGAACATGGCGTCGCGGCCGCCGGCCAGGATGGCCAGCGCGCGGCTGTGCGGCCAGGAGAAGGTGGGGTAGAGCTCGACGCTGTCGAGCACGCCGAGGCGGCCCGAGGTGCCGGCGCCGACATAGATCAGCCGGCCGCCGGCCGCCAGCCGTGGCGCGGCCGCCTCGATGGCGGCGGCGATGCTGGCCGAGGCGGCGCGCACCGCCTGCACCGCGTGCAACTGCTCGTCGACGAAGGCGTGGACCAGCTCGGCGGCGCCGTACTGGTCCAGGCCGCTATGCGCCAGACTGGGGGTTTCGGTTTTCAACATCGCCATATCGAACGTCTCGCGACGCCAGCCTATAGAATTCGATGAAACCAGTGTAATACCGAACCCGGCCGCCAGGCCATGAAAGCTGGCGGCGCGGCCATGCCTAAAGGTTATGCGCCGGCGCGGCGCATCTCGGCGACGAAATCGTAGTGGTCGCTGCGGCAATACGAATGGGTCAGTTCGACCGCCTCGCCCGACTCCAGGTAGGCGATGCGGGTGATGAACAACACCGCCTGGCCGAGCGGCACGTCGAGCCGCGCGGCCAGTTCGGCCGAGGCGTTCATCGCGCGGATGTGCTGCAGCGCGCGCGCCGGCGGCTTGCCGATGCCGTCCAGATACTGGTACAGCGAGACGCCGATCGCCTCCGGGTCGGCCACTATGCTGTGCGGCAGCACGCTGACCTCGTAGGCCATCACCACGTCGTCGGCCAGGCGCAGGCGCTCCAGCCGCGCCACGCGGGCGTTGGGCGACAGGCCCAGGCTGAGCTGCTCGTCGGCGCTGGCGCTGACCACGGCGCGCTTGAGCCAGCGCGAGCCGGGCTGGTAGCCGCGCTGCGACAGCTGCTCGGAGAAGCTGGTCAGGTTCGACAGCGGCTGCTCGATGCGCGGCGCGATGTAGTTGCCCGAGCCGCGGCGGCGCACCACCAGGCCCTGGTCGACCAGCTGGTCGATGGCCTTGCGCGCCGTCACGCGCGACACGCTGAGCAGCTCCGACAGGTTGCGCTCCGACGGCAGCGCCTGGTCGACCTGGTAGCGGCCGTTGCGCACCTCGTCGCTCAGCTTGCGGGCAATTTGCATATACAAGGGCGAGCTGTCGTTGCTGTCGGCCTTGAATTCGAAACTGGTGTGGCTCATACAATTCTCCTATCGCCTCTAGTGTAATAGCGATATGCCCGTCCGGTGTAATTTTGCTACATGAAAAATGCGTATTCGCGCATAGGACACGGTTATGCCCCAAAACATCGCCCGAAGTGATGGGCGAACGGGGAAAATCCCATCGGCCGCGCCGGAAAACTGGCCGTAGGCTCGATTCTACCTCTGTCCGGCATACCTTCCGGTTATGGCCGGCGCACGACGATTCATTGGCCGCCGGCCGGCCCAGCCGCCACACTCTAGACTCCCAACACAAGGGCCCCTGGCGGGCCACAAGCGAGGCGCAATGCGGCAGCAAGTGATCGTGATCGGTGGCGGCGTGATTGGCCTGTCGACAGCCTGGTGGCTGCTCGAGGCCGGCTATCGCGTGACGCTGCTGGAGCGCGAGGCCAAGGTGGCCGGCGCCGCCAGCTTCAGCAACGGCGGCCAGCTCAGCTACCGCTACGTGGCGCCGCTGGCCGACGCCGGCGTGCCGCTCAAGGCGCTGCTGTGGCTGACCCAGCGCGACGGCCCGCTGCGCTTCCGTCCGGAAGCCGACCTGCGCCAATGGCGCTGGCTGGCGCAATTCCTGCGCAACTGCAACGCCGGCAGCAACCGCCGCACCACAGCCACCCTGCTGCGGCTGGGCGAACTGAGCCGCCAGGCGATGGCGCAGCTGGCGCCGACCGTGCCGCCGTCCGCCTTCGCCTGGCGCGACGCCGGCAAGCTGGTGGTGTACCGCTCGCCCAAGGTGTTCGCCACGGCGGTGGCGCGCGCCGACCAGGAGCGCGCCGCGCAGGCCGACCAGGCCACCCCGCCCGGCCAGCCGGCCCGCGCCGCCCAGCACTGGCCGCAGGTGCTGACGCCGGCCGAGGCGGTGGCGCGCGAGCCGGCGCTGGCCACGCTGCAAGCCGAGCTGGCCGGCGGCATCTTCACCGCCGGCGAGGCGGTGGCCGACTGCCACGCCTTCTGCCTGGCCCTGGAGCGGCGCCTGCACGCCCACCCGGGCTTTTTGGGCGTGCTGCAGGCCGAGGCCTACGGCTTCCACCGCGAGCACGGCAAAATCTCCGCGCTGTCGACCAGCGCCGGCTGGCTGGCGGCCGACCAGTTCGTGCTGGCGGCCGGCGTGCAGAGCCGCGACCTGGCCGCCACCGCCGAGCTGTATCTGCCGCTGTATCCGCTCAAAGGCTACAGCCTGAGCGCGCCGATCCGGTCGCGGGACCGCGCGCCGGAGGTCAGCGTGACCGACTTCGAACGCAAGGTGTTGTATGCGCGCATCGGCGGCCAGCTGCGCGTGGCGGCGATGGTCGACCTGGTCGGCGAGGACCACCGGGTCGACCCCGGCCGCATCGCCGGCCTGACCCGGCTGGCGCGCGAGGCCATGCCTACCGCCGCCGACTATGCCGCCGCCACGCCCTGGTCCGGCCTGCGCCCGGCCACGCCGAACAGCGCGCCCATCGTCGGCGCCACCCGCTACGACAACCTGTGGCTCAACGTCGGCCACGGCCCGCTCGGCTTCACCTTCGCCTGCGGCACCGCCAGCCTGCTGGCCGGGCTGATGCGCGGCAAGAATCCGCCGTTCGCGCTGGACGGGCTGACCCTGCGGCGCTGACGCCGTCTCGTCCCCAACCCCGCAAGCCAGGGGTCAGACTCCCCGCCTTGGCGCCATGCGGGGTCTGACCCCGACCGTGGCGTTGCGGGGTGCGGGGTAAACTGCGCGCAACGCCACGGCTTGCACCGGGGCCATGGAATTGGCGGATAATGCTGGATTGTTCCGCAGCCCGCCCCCCCGACCACGATGCCCAAGAAGCCCTCCTCGCCCGCGACCTGCCCCTGCGGCGGCCCCTCCCTCGCCGCCTGCTGCGGCCCGTATCTCGACGGCAGCGCCATCGCCCCCACGGCCGAGGCGCTGATGCGCTCGCGCTACACCGCCTACACCCAGGGCAACGAGGCGTATCTGCGCGCCAGCTGGCACGCCAGCACCGTTCCAAGCGAGCCGATCGTGAGCCAAGATGAAAAATTGCACTGGCTGGGACTTGAGGTAAAATCTGCTTTACGTTTACGTCAACGTAAAGCAGAATCGCCGGACCGCGATGCCGTCCCGGATCGCGACACGGTCGAGTTTGTCGCCCGCTGCAAGGTCAACGGCCGCGCCCAGCGCCTCCACGAAGTGAGCAACTTCGTGCGCGAGCAGGGCGCGGACGGCCTGCGCTGGTATTACGTCGACGGTAGTTTTCCAGAATAGAACGCGTCGGAGACAACGCGACCACAAAAGGGACAGCAATGCCGCACATCGAAAGCAAACTCAATCCGCGCAGCGACGACTTCAAGGCCAACGCCGCCGCCATGCAGAGCATCGTCGACGACCTGCGCGACAAGGTCGCCAAGATCGCCGAGGGCGGCGGCGCCGCCGCCTCGGCCAAGCACGTCGCGCGCGGCAAGCTGCTGCCGCGCGACCGCGTGCAAATGCTGCTCGACCCCGGCACGCCCTTCCTCGAATTCTCGCAAATGGCCGCCTACGGCATGTACCAGGACGGCAACGGCGTCGACGCCGCGCCTGCCGCCGGCATCATCACCGGCATCGGCCGGGTCTGCGGCCAGGAGTGCGTCATCGTCTGCAACGACGCCACCGTCAAGGGCGGCACCTACTACCCGATCACCGTCAAGAAGCACCTGCGCGCGCAGGAGATCGCCGACCAGAACAAGCTGCCCTGCATCTACCTGGTCGACTCGGGCGGTGCCAACCTGCCCAACCAGGACGACGTCTTCCCCGACCGCGACCACTTCGGCCGCATCTTCTACAACCAGGCCAACCTGTCGGCCAAGGGCATCCCGCAGATCGCCGTGGTGATGGGCTCGTGCACCGCCGGCGGCGCCTACGTGCCGGCGATGAGCGACGAGTCGATCATCGTCAAGGAGCAGGGCACCATCTTCCTCGGCGGCCCGCCGCTGGTGAAGGCGGCCACCGGCGAGGTGGTCACGGCCGAGGACCTGGGCGGCGGCGACGTCCACACCCGCCTGTCCGGCGTGGTCGACCACCTGGCGCAGAACGATTTGCACGCGCTGTCGCTGGCGCGCACCATCGTCTCCAACCTGAACCGCGTCAAGCCGCAGCAGATGGCGCTGCGCGAATCGGTCGAGCCGAAGTATCCGCCGCAGGAGCTGTACGGCGTGATCCCGGTGGACACCCGCAAACCGTTCGACGTGCGCGAGGTCATCGCGCGCATCGTCGACGGCAGCGACTTCGACGAGTTCAAGGCGCGCTACGGCACCACGCTGATCTGCGGCTTCGCCCACATCTTCGGCATGAAGGTCGGCATCATCGCCAACAACGGCATCCTGTTCTCCGAGTCGGCGCTGAAGGGCACCCACTTCATCGAGCTGTGCTGCCAGCGCAAGATTCCGCTGGTGTTCCTGCAAAATATCACCGGCTTCATGGTCGGCCGCAAATACGAAAACGAGGGCATCGCCCGCAACGGCGCCAAGATGGTCACCGCCGTGGCCACCGCCGCCGTGCCCAAGTTCACCGTCATCATCGGCGGCAGCTTCGGCGCCGGCAACTACGGCATGTGCGGCCGCGCGTTTTCGCCGCGCTTCATGTGGATGTGGCCGAACGCGCGCATCTCGGTGATGGGCGGCGACCAGGCCGCCAGCGTGCTGGCCACGGTCAAGCGCGACGGCATCGAGGGCAAGGGCGGCCAGTGGTCGGCCGAAGAGGAGGCCGCGTTCAAGCAGCCGATCAAGCAGCAGTACGAGCAGCAGGGCCACCCCTACTACGCCACCGCGCGGCTGTGGGACGACGGCGTCATCGACCCTGCCGACACCCGCATGGTGCTGGGCCTGGGCCTGTCGGCCGCGCTCAACGCCGAAATCCCGGACACCCAGTTCGGCGTGTTCCGCATGTAATGGAGAGACTACGATGACATACCAAACCCTGAACATCAGCATCGTCGGCGCGCTGGCCACCGTCACGCTGGACCGGCCCGACGTGCGCAACGCCTTCAACGAGACCACCATCGCCGAACTGGCGCGGGCCTTCACCGAGTTGGGCCGCTACGCGACGGTGCACGCCATCGTCCTGGCCGCCCACGGCCCGGCATTCTGCGCCGGCGCCGACCTGAACTGGATGAAGAAAATGGCCGGCTACACGCACGCCGAAAACCAGGCCGACGCGCTGCACCTGGCGCAGATGCTGCGCACCATCTACCTGTGCCCCAAGCCCGTGGTGGCCAAGGTGCAGGGCGATTGCTACGGCGGCGGCATGGGCCTGGTGGCCGCCTGCGATATCGTCGTGGCGGCCGAGGAGGTCAACTTCTGCCTGAGCGAGGTGAAGCTGGGACTGATCCCCGCGACCATCTCGCCGTATGTCATCAAGGCGATGGGCGAGAACGCGGCGCGCCGCTACTTCCTCACGGCGGAGCGCTTCTCCGCCCAGGAGGGCCACCGCATCGGCCTGGTCCACGAACTGGTCAAGGCCGACGCGCTCGACGCCAAGGTGGCCGAGATCGTCGAGGCGCTGTGCCACAACAGCCCGCACGCCGTGCAGCTAGCCAAGGTGCTGGTGCGCGACATGGCCGGGCAGCCGGTCAGCGACGCGCTGCTGCTCGACAGCGCCGAGCGCATCGCCCTCATCCGCGCCTCCGAACAGGGCCGCGAAGGCGTCGCCTCGTTCCTGGAAAAGCGCAAGCCCGACTGGCTAGGCAGTTGAACACGAATATGAACTGAAAACGTCTGGAGTCTTTTTTGGAATTGAACACACAAACCGATCTGGTCGCCCGCAGCCTGCGCAGTGTATGGCACCCCTGCACCCAAATGCAGCACCACGCCGCGCACGACAACACCGTGCCGCTGATCCCGGTCAGCCACGGCCGTGGCGCCTGGCTGTACGACCACGAAGGGCGCCGCTACCTCGACGCGATCAGCTCCTGGTGGGTCAATCTGTTCGGCCATGCCAACCCGCGCATCAACGCGGCGCTGAAGGACCAGCTCGACCGCCTGGAGCACGCCATGCTGGCCGGCTTCACCCACGAGCCGGTGGTTCAATTGTCGGAAAAACTCAACGCCCTGACCGGCGGCGTGCTGGGCCACTGCTTCTACGCCAGCGACGGCGCCTCGGCGGTGGAGATCGCGCTGAAGATGAGCTTCCACGCCTGGCGCAACAGCGGCTTGGCAGACAAGCAGGAGTTCGTCTGCCTCAAGGGCAGCTACCACGGCGAGACCATCGGCGCGCTGGCCGTCACCGACGTGGCCCTGTTCAAGGACGCCTACGGCCCGCTGCTGCGCGCCACGCAGACGGTGATCTCGCCCGACACGCGGCGCGCCGCCGAGGGCGAGTCCGAGCAGGACGTGGCGCGCCGCGCCGCCGCCGACGTCGAGCTGTTGTTCCAGCAGCGCGGCGACAAGATCGCCGCCATCATCATCGAGCCGCTGGTGCAGTGCGCCACCGGCATGGCGATGCACGATCCGCTCTACCTGAAGCTGGTGCGCGAACTGTGCGACCGCCACCAGGTGCACATGATCCTCGACGAGATCGCCGTCGGCTGCGGCCGCACCGGCACCTTCTTCGCCTGCGAGCAGGCCGGCATTTGGCCGGACTTCGTCTGCCTGTCGAAGGGCATCAGCGGCGGCTACCTGCCGCTGTCGCTGGTGATGACGCGCGACGACATCTACCAAACCTTCTACAGCAGCGACGTCACGCGCGGCTTCCTGCACTCGCACTCCTACACCGGCAACCCGCTGGCCTGCCGCGCCGCCTTGGCGACCCTGCAGATCTTCGAGGAGGACGACGTGCTGGCGCAAAACCAGCTGCGCGCCGCGCGTCTGACGGCGGCGCTGGCGCCGCTGGCCGAGCACGAACAGGTGCGCCACTTCCGCCAGCGCGGCATGATCTGGGCCTTCGACGCGATCGACGCGGCGCCCGACTTCTCGCGCCGCTTCTTCACCGCCGCGCTGCAGAAGGAACTGCTGATGCGGCCGATCGGTTCGACCGTCTACATGATGCCGCCGTACATACTCGACGACGCGGAAATCGACGGCCTGGCGGCCGGCACGCTGGCCGTGTTCAATCAAGTGATGGCGGGCCAGTGATGGAACTGCTGAACCGCCTCGACCGCCAGCTGCAGACGCTGGAGCAACACAGCCTGATCCGCAGGCGGCGCACCGTCGAGACGCCCTGCGGCCCGCGCGTGCGCGTCGCCGGGCGCGAGCTGCTGGCCTTTTGCAGCAACGACTACCTGGGCCTGGCCGGCCACCCGGCGCTGGCCGAGGCGCTGCGCGAGGGCGCCAGCCTGTACGGCGTCGGCAGCGGCGCCTCGCACCTGATCAGCGGCCACGGCCGCGCCCACGCCCAGCTGGAGGAGCGCCTGGCGCAGTTCGTCGGCGCCCACCTGGAGTCGCCGCGCGCGCTGACCTTCTGCACCGGCTACATGGCCAACCTGGCCGTGCTGACCGGCCTGACCGCCGGCGACAAGGACGCCGAGATCTTCTCCGAGTCGCTGAACCACGCCTCGCTGATCGACGGCGCGCGCCTGTCGCGCGCCAAGGTCAGCGTGTATCCGCACGCCGACCTGGCCGCGCTGGACGCGCTGCTGGCCGCCAGCGGCGCCGCCACCAAGGTGGTGGTGACCGACAGCGTGTTCAGCATGGACGGCGACCTGGCGCCGCTGCCGGCCCTGCTGGCCCTGTGCGAACAGCACGGCGCCTGGCTGGTGGTGGACGACGCGCACGGCTTCGGCGCCCTCGGCGCCAACGGCCACGGCGCGCTCGAGCACTTCGCCCTGCGTTCGCCCTACCTGGTCTACATGGGTACGCTGGGCAAGGCGGCCGGCGTCGGCGGCGCCTTCGTCGCGGCGCACGAGATCGTCATCGAAACGCTGATCCAAAAAAGCCGCCCCTACATCTTCACCACCGCCGCGCCGCCGGCGCTGGCGCACGCGCTGCTCGCCAGCCTGGACCTGCTCGAGGGCGAGGAGGGCCGCGCCCGCCGCGCCCACCTGCAAACCCTGGTGGCCCAGCTCGACGCCGGCCTGCAACTCAAGCGCTGGCAGCGCATGCCGTCGAGCACGGCGATCCAGCCCATCGTCATCGGCGACAACGCCGAGACCATGAACGCCGGCGCCGCCCTGTACGAACAAGGTTTGTGGGTCGGCGCGATCCGCCCGCCGACCGTCCCGCTCGGCACCGCGCGCCTGCGCGCCACGCTGTCGGCCGGCCACACCAGCGCCGAGGTGGCGCAACTGATCACCGCGCTCAACGCATTGGAAAGGACCTGATATGAGTCTCGACGATCCCGTCACCGCCACCGCCCCGGCCACCCAGGTGCAGCCGGCGCCGGCCAGCGCCGGCATGGCGCCGCGCTTCGCCTGCTTCGTCACCGGCACCGACACCGAGATCGGCAAGACGCTGGTCTCGTCGGCGATCCTGCACGCGCTGGTCAAGCGCGGCGTGCGCGCCTGCGGCATGAAGCCGATCGCCGCCGGCGCCGAACTGCGCAACGGCAAATGGCACAACGAGGACGCCGACCAGCTCATCGCCGCCGGCAACGTCCACTTGCCGCAGGCGCTGACCACGCCCTTCCTGTTGAAGACGCCGGCGGCGCCGCACATCGCCGCCGAGCTGGACGACACCTACATCTCGCCGGTGCCGATCCTGGCCGCCTACATCGAAGTGAGCGCCGCCTCGGACGCGGTGGTGGTCGAGGGCGTGGGCGGCTTCCGCGTGCCGCTCAACGAGGAGTTCGACACCGCCGACCTGGCCGAGCAGCTCGACCTGCCGGTGGTGCTGGTGGTCGGCATGCGGCTCGGCTGCATCAGCCACGCCCTGCTGACGGTCGAGGCGATCGCCGCGCGCAACCTGATGCTGGCCGGCTGGGTCGCCAACGAGCTGTCCGACGACATGCCCTACATCGACGAGAACATCGAGGCGCTGCAGGCGCGCATCCCGGCGCCGCTGCTGGGCCGCCTGCCGCGCCTGCAGGAGCCTTCCGCCGCCGCCGCCGCCGCGCAACTGGACTTCACCGAACTGCCGAACTGGCCGGCCGACGCCAAGGCCTAGCCGCCCACGCAAACCAGATTAGCAATACAAGACACGCTGTACAAGACAAGCAACACCAGAACAATCGAACGAAGAAGGAATCACGATGTCCCAGAACCAAGAAATCAAATCCGTCGCGCTGCACCGTCCGACCGCCGCCATCACCCTGCCCCCGGCCGCCACATGGCCGCTGGAGGACGTGCTGGCGCTGTTCGACCTGCCCTTCAACGACCTGATGTTCAAGGCCCAGCAGACCCACCGCGCCAACTTCCCCGACGGCGACGTCGAACTGGCCACGCTGTTGTCGATCAAGACCGGCGGCTGCGAGGAAGACTGCGGCTACTGCCCGCAGGCGGCGCGCTACGACACCGGCGTCGAGGCCAAGAAGATCCTCGCCATCGACACCGTGCTCGACGCGGCGCGCCAGGCCAAGGCCAACGGCGCCACCCGCTTCTGCATGGGCGCCGCCTGGCGCGGTCCGAAGGATCGCGACATGGACAAGGTCGAGGAGATGGTGCGCGAGGTGAAGGCGCTGGGTCTGGAGACCTGCGCCACGCTGGGCATGCTGGAGGAAGGCCAGGCCGACCGCCTGAAGAACGCCGGCCTGGACTACTACAACCACAACCTCGACACCGCGCCCGAGTTCTACGACAACGTCATCTCGACGCGCGAGTACCAGGACCGCCTGGACACCCTGGGCCGCGTGCGCGAAGCCGGCCTGAAGGTCTGCTGCGGCGGCATCGTCGGCATGGGCGAAACGCGCCTGCAGCGCGCCGGCCTGATCGCCCAGCTGGCCAACCTGAACCCGTATCCGGAGTCGGTGCCGGTCAACCACCTGGTGCAGGTGGAGGGCACGCCGATGTTCGGCCTCGATCCGCTCGACCCGTTCGAGTTCGTCCGCACCATCGCGGTGGCGCGCATCACCATGCCGAAGGCGCGCGTGCGCCTGTCGGCCGGCCGCCGCCAAATGGGCGAGCCGGTGCAGGCGATGTGCTTCCTGGCCGGCGCCAACTCGATCTTCTACGGCGACAAGCTGCTCACCACCGACAACCCGGAGGCCGAGGACGACCGCACGCTGTTGAACAAGCTGGGCCTGCAAACCCGTGGCGCCATGCTCGACTCGGCGCCGAAGGAAAAGTGCGGCTGCTAAGCGGCGCCGCCGGCTGACTAGGAGCCGGAGCGCGACGCCGACCAGCACGCGCTCCGGCCGCCGAACAGACGTACCGCGTCACGAACTCGAATAAAAAAACTTCCAGCCACGAGCTGCAAAGAAAGAGACCATGTTCACTAAAATCCTGATCGCCAACCGTGGTGAAATCGCCTGCCGCGTCGCCGCCACCGCCCGCCGCCTCGGTGTCAAAACCGTCGCCGTGTATTCGGAGGCGGACGCCAACGCCAAGCACGTCGCCGTCTGCGACGAGGCGGTGCTGATCGGCCCGGCCGCCGCCAAGGAGAGCTACCTGTGCGGCGACAAGATCATCGCCGTCGCGCTGGCCAGCGGCGCCCAGGCGATCCATCCCGGCTACGGCTTCCTGTCCGAGAACGCCGACTTCGCCGACGCCTGCGCGGCGGCCGGCCTGGTGTTCATCGGGCCGCCGGCCTCGGCGATGCGGGCGATGGGCTCCAAGTCCGCCGCCAAGTCGCTGATGGAGAAGGCCAAGGTGCCGCTGGTGCCGGGCTACCACGGCGACAACCAGGACGCCGACTTCCTCCACACCCAGGCCGACAAAATCGGCTACCCGGTGCTGCTCAAGGCCTCGGCCGGCGGCGGCGGCAAGGGCATGCGGGTGATCGAGGGATCGGCCGAATTCAAGGCCGCGCTGGCCTCCTGCAAGCGCGAGGCGATCAGCTCCTTCGGCGACGACAAGGTGCTGGCCGAGAAGTACCTGCAGCGCCCGCGCCACATCGAGATCCAGGTGTTCGCCGACACGCTGGGCAACTGCATCTACCTGTTCGAGCGCGACTGCTCGGTGCAGCGCCGCCACCAAAAGGTGCTGGAGGAGGCGCCGGCGCCGAACATGCCGGCCGAGCGCCGCGCCGCCATGGGCGAGGCCGCCGTGGCCGCCGCCAAGGCGGTCGGCTATGTCGGCGCCGGCACGGTGGAGTTCATCGCCAACCAGGACGGCACGTTCTACTTCATGGAGATGAACACCCGCCTGCAGGTCGAGCACCCGGTGACGGAAATGATCACCGGCACCGACCTGGTCGAATGGCAGTTGCGCGTCGCCGCCGGCGAGCCGCTGCCGAAGCGGCAGGACGAGCTGGCCATCAACGGCCACGCCATCGAGGCGCGCATCTACGCCGAGAACCCGGAGAAGGGCTTCCTGCCGTCGATCGGCACGCTGCGCCACCTGCAGACGCCGCAGGCGGTGGTGTTCGAACTGGGCGGCACGCCGGCCCACGGCGCCGGCCTGGGCGTGCCGGCCGGCGTGCGCATCGACTCGGGCGTGCGCGAGGGCGACGCCATCTCGCCGTTCTACGATCCGATGATCGCCAAGCTGATCGTCTGGGGCGCCGACCGCAAGCAGGCGCTGGCGCGCATGGCGCAGGCGCTGGCGCAGTACCAGATCGTCGGCCTGGCCTCCAACATCGCCTTCCTCAAGCGCCTGGTCGAAGGCCAGGCCTTCTCGACGGCCGACCTCGACACCGGCCTGATCGAACGCAACCAGGCCGAGCTGTTCCCGGCCGCCCAGGCCGCGCCGGCCGCCGCGCTGGCCTTGGCCGCCGTGGCGCTGATCGAGGCCGAGAAGGAGGTCTCGGCGGCGCAGTCCGGCGCCAACCGCGCCGACCCGTGGGGCCAGGCGCTGGGCTGGCGCATGAACAATCCCTACACCCGCACGCTGTCGTTCGGCGACGAGTACGCCGCCGCGCTGCCGGCCAAGGCCTACGCCGTCAAGCTGACCTACCGCGCCAGCGACTGGCTGCTCGACCTGCCCGGCAATCCAGAACACGCGCCCTGCGTGGTCAATCTGATGGCGCAGGACGGCAACGACTTCAGCATCAAAGTCGGCGAGCGCGCCGTGCACGGCACCGTGCGGCGCGACGGCGAACTGCTGCACGTGTTCACCGGCGGCGCCCACTACCCGCTGGTGTACCACGATCCGATGGCGCACGCCGGCGAGACCGAGGCCGAGGGCGGCCGCCTGACCGCGCCGATGCCGGGCAAGGTGGTGGCCGTGCTGGCCGCCAAGGGCCAGGAGGTGAAGAAGGGCGACGCCCTGGTCATCATGGAAGCGATGAAGATGGAGCACACCATCGCCGCGCCGCACGACGGCCTGGTCGAGGAGGTGTTGTACAACGTCGGCGACCAGGTCGCCGACGGCGCGCCGCTGCTGGCCTTCAAAGCGGCGGCGTAAAGGGGGACATATGCGAATTCTCTTACATCGCGCCGACGGCGCGACCGAGCCCTGGATCAAGGACTTCGGCAAATACCTGCCGGACGCCGAGGTGGTGGTCTGGCGCGCCGGCACCACGCCGCCGCCCTGCGACTACGCGGTGGTGTGGTCGCCGCCGGAGGGCATGCTGGCCGACCTGGGCGAGGTCAAGGCGACCTTCCTCACCGGCGCCGGCGTCGACGGCCTGCTGCGCTTCGGCGACAAGCTGCCGCGCCACGTGCCGGTGATCCGCCTGGAAGACGCCGGCATGGCGATACAAATGGCCGAGTATGTGACCCACGCGGTGCTGCGCTACTACCGCCGCTTCGACGAGTACGAGGCGCAGGCGCGCGCCGGCCAGTGGGCGCCGCTGCCGCAGCATAACAAGGAGGACTTCTCCATCGGCCTGCTCGGCATGGGCGCGCTGGGCGGCCGCGTGCTCGAGGCGCTGGCGCCGTTCGGCTTCCCGCTGCGCGGCTGGAGCCGCAGCGCCAAGGAGGTGGCCGGGGTGCAGTGCTTCCACGGCGCCGACGGCCTCGACACCTTCCTGCGCGGCACCCGCGTGCTGGTCTGCCTGCTGCCGCTGACGGCCGACACCAACAACATTGTCGACCGCAGCAACATGGCCAAGCTGCCGCAGGGCGCCTACCTGGTCAACGTGGCGCGCGGCGCCCACGTCGCCGAGCCGGACCTGCTCACGCTGATCAAGTCCGGCCACATCGCCGCCGCCACGCTGGACGTGTTCCGCAACGAGCCGCTGCCGAGCCAGCACCCGTTCTGGCAGGAGCCGCGCATCAGCATCACGCCGCACATCTCGGCGATGACGCTGCGGCGCGAGAGCGTACAACAGATCGCCGAGAAGATCCTGAAAATCGAGGCGGGTGAAATGGTCGACGGCATCGTCGACCGCATCCGTGGTTACTGAGCGAGGAAGAACGACATGAACAGCAACATCGCATTGCCCAAGCACGTCAAGATCGTCGAAGTCGGCCCGCGCGACGGCCTGCAAAACGAGAAGGAAAGCGTGCCGGCCGAGGTCAAGATCGAGCTGGTCAACCGCCTGTCGAGCGCCGGCTTCCGCAACATCGAGGCGGCCTCCTTCGTCTCGCCGAAATGGGTGCCGCAGATGGCCACCAGCGCCGAGGTGATGGCCGCCATCGAACGGCACCCCGGCGTGGTGTACTCCGCGCTGACGCCGAACATGCAGGGCTTCGACGCCGCGTTGGCGGCCAAGGCTGGCGAGGTGGTGATCTTCGGCTCGGCCTCGGAGGCCTTCTCGCAGAAGAACATCAACTGCTCGATCGCCGAATCGATCGCCCGCTTCGAGGGCGTCGCCAAGGCGGCCAAGCAGCACGGCCTGCGCCTGCGCGGCAGCATCAGCTGCGCCTTCGGCTGCCCCTACCAGGGCGAGGTGCCGCTGGCCGCGGTGGCCGACGTGGTGGGCCGCATGCGCGACCTGGGCTGCGACGAGATCGACATCGCCGACACCATCGGCGTGGCGACGCCGCGCCAGACCCAGGCGGTGATGCGGCGCGCGGCGCAGGAGTTCGCCATCGGCGGCCTGTCCGGCCACTTCCACGACACCTACGGCCAGGCGCTGGCCAACATCTACGCCAGCCTGGAAGTAGGCATCGCGATCTTCCACTCGTCGGTGTCGGGACTGGGCGGCTGCCCCTACGCCAAGGGCGCCACCGGCAACGTCGCCACCGAGGACGTGCTGTACCTGATGCAGGGCCTGGGCATCGAGACCGGCATCGACCTCGACATCGTGGTCGACGCCGGCCAGTTCATCGCCCAGTTCCTCGGCCGCAAGGGCGCCAGCCGCGCCGGCAACGCCATCGCCGCCAAGCGCGCCGGCTAGTTACCAGACCACCCACTGGCCGGAAACCAGGGTCAGACCCTAGGGTCTGACCCTAAATTTACGCCGCTGATTTACCGTGCCACCACAAACCGAGCGCGCAAAGAAAAATCCCCGTGTGATGTTTCCATCACACGGGGATTTTAAATTTTGGTCGGAGTACAAGGATTCGAACCTTGGACCCCCTGGTCCCAAACCAGGTGCGCTACCGGGCTGCGCCACACTCCGAAGAAGCAAGATAATACAAGTTGGATCGAACTCCGTCAAGGGTCATCGTGAAATCAGTTTAGATCATTGCGATATTTTTTCAATGCGGGACTTTGCGCCGGTTCCGCACTTGCCAGAAAAGCCACGCCGGCCGCTTAGGCTTCGGCGTCGCTGTCGGCCTTCATCTGCAAGGCGCGGTCGTACAAGGCGTTCTTCTTGCGGCCGGTGATCTGCGCCGCCAGGTTGGCGGCCTGCTTGACCGAGCACTCGGCCAGCAAAATCCTCAGGATGCGCTCGGCCTCGACGTCCTGCTCGTCCTCGGCGGCCGGGGCGCCGGCCAGCAGCACGACGAACTCGCCCTTTTCGCGGTGCGGGTCGGCCTTGATCCAGGCCTCGGCCTCGGACAGGGGGCAGCGGTGGATCTCCTCGAACATCTTGGTCAGCTCGCGCGCGAAGACCACCTCGCGCTGCGGCTCGAACACCGCCGCCAGCGCGCCGGCGCAATCGAGGATGCGGTGCGGCGCCTCGTAGAACACCATCGTCGCGGTGACCGCGCGCAGCGTCTGCAGGAAGTTCTCGCGCTGCTTGGCCTTGGCCGGCAGGAAACCGACGAAGTAGAACTGGTCGTTGACCAGGCCGCTGGCCGACAGCGCCGTCACCGCCGCCGAGGCGCCCGGCAGCGGCAGCACGCGCAGGCCGGCGGCGCGCACCGCGTCGACGATGCGCGCGCCCGGGTCGGACACGGCCGGCGTGCCGGCGTCGGACACCAGGGCGATCCGCTCGCCCGCCTGCAGCCGCGCGATCAGCGTCTCGGCCACCTCGCGCTCGTTGTGCTGGTGGGCGGCGATGAGCGGCTTGTGCAGGCCGAAGCGGGTCATCAATTGCGCCGTGTTGCGGGTGTCCTCGCAGGCCACGGCGTTGACCAGGCTCAACACATGCAGCGCGCGCAGGCTAATGTCGGTCACATTGCCGATCGGGGTCGCCACTACATACAATGTTGCGCTAGGATAGGTCTGGTGCGCCGTTTCGCCCATGACGGGCAGGCTGGCGATGGGGCTGGATTCTTGTACGGTCATTTGGGGGTAGGATGCTGGCTAAAAGTGTGAAGTTGCTGCTTGTGGGCGTGGGCGCCGCCGTCGTCGCCGGCTGCAGCACGCCGTGCGACGCGCCCGGCCGATTGTGCGCGCCTATCTCGTCAAACACAAGCATGGCGCCGCCAGTGCTGGTCTACGCGCCCGCGCCCAAGCCGGCCGAGGCCGAGCCGGCCCGCGTCGAAACCTACGCCGTCGAGCCGCCCGCCGCCACCACCACGGCCGGCGGCGCGGCCGGCCGTGACGGCGCGCCGGCGGCCCCGGCCACCCGCATCGCCCTGCTGCTGCCGCTGCGCTCCGAGGCGCTGGGCCAGGCCAGCGCGGCGCTGCGCGACGGCTTCATGGCGGCCTGGGAGCGCGACCGCGACGGCATCGACGTCACCGTCGTCGAAACCGGCGACGTGGCGCAGGACGTGCTGGCCAGCTACGCCGGCGCGCTGCAACAACAGGACATGGTGGTCGGGCCGCTATCGCGCTCGGCCGTCGGCGCGGTGGCCGCCAGCGCGCTGGTGAGCAAGCCGACCATCGCCCTGAACTACCCCGAGGGCCACGGCGGCGGCGCCGACGCCGCGCTGCCGGCGCAGATGCTGGCGATGGGCCTGTCGATCGAGGAGGAGGCGCGCCAGGCGGCGCAGTGGGCCGGCGCCGAGCATCCGAACAGCAGCGCGCTGGTGGTGGCCACGGCCACGCCGTGGCAGCGCCGTAGCGCGGCCGCCTTCGCCGCCCAGTGGCAGCGCCTGGGCCGGCCGTTGCGGCTGGTCGAGCTGGCGGCGCCGAACGGCTACCTGAGCGACCCGGAGCTGGTGCAGCTGCGCGCCCGCGTGCAGGGCGAGGCGCCCGGCCTGGTGTTCGCCGCCCTCGGCGCCGACCAGACGCGCCAGCTGCGCGCCGCGCTGGGCGCCGAGCTGCCGCTGTACGGCACCTCGGCCCTGAACCCCGGCAACGGCAACAACTTCCCCGACCAGGAACTCGACGGCGTGCGCCTGCTCGACCTGCCCTGGCAGATCCAGCGCGACCATCCGGCGGTGATGGTCTACCCGCACCCGCCGCGGTCGCAGGAGCGGCGCGCCGGCGCGGCCGACCTGGAGCGCCTGTACGCGCTGGGCATCGACGCCTTCCGCGTGGCGCGCCAGATCGCCCGCCAACCCAGCGGACGCTTCGTGCTGGACGGCGTGACCGGCCGGCTGGCGGTCAGCTTCGGCCAAGGGCCGGCCAGCTTCGAGCGGGTCGAGCAGCCGGCCGTCTACAAGAACGGCGTGCCGCTGCCGGTGGCGCCCTGAGCGCCGCCACAGCGCGCGCCAAGCCGCCATGCGCACCGAACGCCAGCGCCTGGGCAGCCAGGGCGAGGACGCCGCCCTGGCCCACCTGGAGGGCCGCGGCCTGGTCCTGGTCGAGCGCAACTTCCTCTGCAAGCTCGGCGAAATCGACCTGGTGATGCGCGACGGCGCCCAGCTGGTCTTCGTCGAGGTGCGCCGGCGCGCCGACCGCAAGCACGGCGGCGCCGCCGCCAGCATCGGCCCGCGCAAGCAGCAGCGCATGCAGCGCGCCGCCGAATACTATCTGCTACGCTACGCCAGCCTGCCGCCCTGCCGCTTCGACGTGGTGGCGATCGACGGCGGGCAATTGAGCTGGCTGCGCAACGTGCTGCAAATGTAAGCATTTTTAACAGCGCTTGTCCGGCGCGCCGGGCGACTGCACTATAATCACGACACTATGAATAATCAACGCATCCTGGCGCACTTCCACGAAAGTGCCGAAATCAAAATCCAGTCCGCCACCGTGCTGGCCCAGCCCATCGCCCAGGCGATCGACATGATGTTTGCCGCCCTGTCGAACGGCAACAAGATTCTGGTCTGCGGCAACGGCGGCTCGGCCGCCGACGCGCAGCACTTCGCCGCCGAGCTGGTCGGCCGCTTCGAGCGCGAACGCTTCCCGCTGCCGGCGCTGGCGCTGACCACCGACACCTCGATCCTGACGGCGGTGGCCAACGACTACAGCTACCGCGAGATCTTCTCGAAGCAGGTGCAGGCCTTCGGCCAGGCCGGCGACATTTTGCTGGCGTTCTCCACCTCGGGCAACTCGGGCAACGTCATCGCCGCCATCGAGGCGGCGCTGGAGCGCGAAATGCGCGTCGTCGCCATGACCGGCAAGGGCGGCGGCGCCATCGGCAAGCTGCTGACCGACGCCGACGTGCACATCTGCGTGCCGGCCGAGCGCACCGCCCGCATCCAGGAAGTCCATCTGGTCACCATACATTGCATTTGCGACGGCATCGACGTCGCGCTATTCGGAGGAGACGCGAATGACTAGTTTCGACAAGGGCCCGGGCTGGAAACGCCTGCAACGTCCGCTGGTACTGAGTTTGTTGTGCGGCACGCTGCTGACTTCCCTGACGGGCTGTGTCGAGATGATCGTCGGTAGCGCCGTCATCGGCACCGTGGCCGCCGCGGACCGCCGCACCTTCGGCGCGCAGACCGAGGACAAGACCATCGCCGTCAAGGGCGAGATCAAGCTGCAGAACCTGGTCGGCGACGCCGGCCACATCAACGTCAACAGCTTCAACCGCCGCGTCCTGCTGACCGGCGAGGTGCGCGACCAGGCCATGAAGGACGCCGCCGAACGCGAAGTGCGCGGCATCGAGGGCGTGGTCTCGGTGGCCAACGAGATGGAGATCGCCGGACTGTCGAGCTACACCTCGCGCTCGAGCGACGCGCTGATCACCACCAAGGTCAAGGCCAGCCTGGTCGACATGAAGGACATCTCGGCCAACTCCTTCAAGGTGGTGACCGAGCGCGGCGCCGTCTACCTGATGGGCCGCGTCACCCAGCGCGAAGGCAACATCGGCGCCGACGTGGCGCGCGGCGTCAGCGGCGTGCAAAAAGTCGTGAAGATCTTCGAGTACATCACCGAGGAGGAGTGGAAGAGCTACCAGCCCACCCCCGCCGCGCCCAAGCAGCAGGCCGCCGCCAACTAAGCCAGCCGACGTAAAACCGCGCCGGGTGGACGGCATGTCCACCCGGCGCGCGGGTTCGAACGGTCTTAAGAATACCGGCCTATAATGTTCGCACCTGCCATTCGACGGTGAACATCCTATGCAAGCATCCAGCTCCAACTCCAAAGCCTGGCTCAAGCCGGCGCTGGCCGCCGTGGTCATCGCCGCCGCCGGCGTGGCCGCCTACGCCGCGCTGAACCAGCAGAGCAGCGCCCCGGCCGTGACCTTCATGAGCATCAAGGGCGAGAAGATCACGCCCGAGAGCCTGCACGGCAAGGTGGTGATGGTCAATTTTTGGGCAACCTCCTGCGCCACCTGCGTGGCCGAGATGCCGAAAATGGTCGAGACCTACAACAAGTACAAGTCGCAGGGCCTGGAGTTCGTCGCCGTGGCGATGCGCGACGACCCGCCGAACTACGTGGTCAACTTCGCCGAAACACGCCAGTTGCCGTTCAAGGTGGCGCTCGACACGGCCGGCGACGCCGCCAAGGCCTACGGCAACGTCGCCATGACGCCGACCACCTTCGTCATCGACCGCAACGGCAAGATCCTCAAGCGCTATGTCGGCGAGCCGGAATTCCCGGCGCTGCACAAGCTGCTGGAAAAAGCCCTGCAGGGCTAAGTCGGCCCCACCGGGGCCGCTATGCGCTGGCCGGCGCCGGGCGCCCCGCCAGTTGTGGCGGGGTCAGCGGATCGAAGTCGGTCCAGTCGCCCGCCCGGATAGTCCCGTCCGCCTTTTCGATCCGCGTCGCGCCTACGCGGGCCAGCAAGTCCATCGCCTGCGCCTGCCGCTCCGGGCCGCTGGCGGCCACCGCGACCAGCATGCCCGAGGCGCGCTGCGGCTCGGTGTTGTCGGCGCCATCCGGCCCCGTTTCCTCCTCGCCGCGCTCCTTCATCGAACGCATGCTGCCGACCAGGCCGCCGACGTGGGCGCCGAGCAGGGCCCCCATGGCCGGCGCCAGCGGGCCGGCCACCACCACGCCGGCCATGCCGATGGCCGCGCCGACGGCGCCGCCGGTGGCCATGCCGGCGGCCAGGCCCTCGCCGCTTTGCTTGGCGCCGGGCGACTTGTCGCGGTCGCCGCCCAACCCATAGCTGTCGTGCTGCCCGGCCGGATTGACGAAGAAGGAACTGATCTGGTCGGGCGCGAAATCGCCCTCCACCACCAGACTTTCGATGGCGCGCTTGACCTGGTCTTGCGTCTGCAAATACCCTGCGATGATGTTCGACATGTTTTTCTCCCGGTGAGGCGCCAGAGTCCGCCAAACACCGGAAGCGGTCTGTTCGGGTCCGCACACAGCGGGCGCGACGGCGCGGCGCCGGGTCGCGGCGGCGCTCCCACCGGCTATTTGGGATACAGGATCATCTGTGTGCAGCGGAACATCGCGATCGTCTTGCCGCTCGCCTGGTTGCTCACCACGGCGTCCCACACCTGGGTGGTGCGGCCCGGGTGCAGCAGCTTGGCCGTGACGGCGATGGCGCCCTCGCGCGCCGTGCCGAGGTGGTTGGACTTGAGCTCGATGGTGGTGAAGCTGCTGGCCCCCTCGGGCAGGTTGCTGATGCAGCCGAAGCCGCAGGCGGTGTCGGCCAGCGTGACCACGCTGCCGGCGTGCAGGAAGCCGTTCGGCGCCAGCAGCTTGGGCGTCACCGCGCACTCGGCGCGAACTTCGCCGTCGCCCACGGCGGTGACGACGATGCCCAGGTGCGCCGGCAGGGTGCCTTCGCTGATGTGGTTGAAATACTCGGGGGTACATTGTGGATTCATTGCGGCGCTTCCTCGCTGGCTGGCCGGACGACGGCCCAATGCTCTTGATGATAGCAACTTTCCGCCGACTGCTTGAGGGCGAGGTGAATTCGTCCCACATGGCCCGTGGTCACGGTGCCAGCAGCCAAAATCCAACCATCGAAGAGAATTGCTGATATCTTCATGCAACATTACCGTCGTAATAACATCGAGGTCAACATTGAACCCTAGTGCCACTTTTCGCCAGGCAACCGTCGCCGATATCCCCGCGATGTCGAGAATACGCCTGGAGGTTCGCGAGAACATTCTGGCCGATCCCGCCCGGATCACCCAACAGATGTATTTGGACTATCTTGAGCGCCTGGGGCGCGGCTGGGTCGCCGAGGTGCGTGGCGAAATCGCCGGCTTTTGTTGCGCGGCCAGCCAAGACGCCTCGATTTGGGCCTTGTTCATCGCCCCCGAGCATGAGGGGCGGGGTTGCGCCAAGCGCTTGCTGGCCTTGGCGGTCGACTGGCTATTCGAGCTGGGCAACGACGAGGTCCGGCTGAGCACGGCCGCCAACACGCGCGCCGACCGTTTCTATGCGGCGCAAGGGTGGAGCAGGGGAGCGCAGACCGGCGCCACCGACGTCCAGTATCGCGTGCGCAAGGCGCCGTCCAAGCCTAGTCAAGGTTGAGCAATCCCATGATGACATCACATGACGCGCAGCTCATTTTTCTTGAACACGCCAACCGAGATGTGGCAAGAGCCGGAGGAGATTGGATTGTCATCCAATCTTGTGAATTGTCGCCACGAGGTGATTACTGGGTATTGCGCGGAAACTGCGAAGCGTATGTCGTTCATGGGATTCAGGAACGATGTTTGGTCGGCGCCTCCGCTCACCTAGTCGAAGTCGCGACAGGGACAGTCAAATCGGTGGGCAGCTGGCAAAGCTGGCAGGAGTATTTACAGAACAAATACGACGTCGAGGATGCCAACGGGAGCCACTACCTGCTGTCGCCGACTTTCGACAAAAGCGACAAGGCTGCGCTGATCAATCTGCGGCAAAAACTGGGTTGCCGCTTCCAAGACGTTCTGTTCATGACGTCGCTGGACGGCAGATGTTGGTTAAGCGGCACGCTACGAGCCTTGAACCATGCCAAATGGCTGCTGAAGCAGGAAGCCATAGATACCGCGATAGAACTGGATGCCAGCAGCGGCGGTGCGATTGAGATCAGCGATCGTTGTTGGCACTGGGCTTTGCTCAAAACCGAATTGCTGCGCCGAACAATTCAGCCCCCTGGTGCCAACTCCCGTTAAACCCACTGGGCCAAACAGCCGAACCTAGGCCCGCGCGCGGGGCGGGAAAGCTTACGCCGGCGCGTAGCGCATCTGCCGGCGCATCCAGCGCAGGAAGGCGGCGCGGCGCGGGTCGGCGTCGAAGGGCAGCGGCGACAGCAGGCAGTACGCCGAGCCGTCGCGCACGAAGCCGAACGGCGCCACCAGGCGGCCGTCGGCGATCTCGTCCTGCGCCATGAACACCGAGCTGATGGCCACGCCCAGGCCGGCGCCGGCCGCCTGCAGCGTCAGATAGAAGTGCTCGTAGGTCTGGCTGCCGCTGTGCTCGGCAGCCGTCTTGCTGGCGCCGCGCCAGCTGGCCCACGCCGTCCTGCGCGACGAGGTGTGCAGGATGCGCTGCGCCGGCAGGTGCAGTTGCTTGCGCTTCAACAGGGTCGGCGCGCAGACCGGGCCGATCCACTCGTCGCACACCGTTTCGGCATGGACGCCGACGTCCCACTTGAAGTCGTTGCGGCGCAGCGCGATGTCGACGCCGTCGCGCTGGAAGGCGACCGGGCCGCCGGAGGCGAAGATGTGCAGCTGGATCTCCGGGTGGCAGCGGTAGAAGTCGCCGAGCCGGGGGATCAGCCATTTCATCGAGATGGTCGGCTCGCAGGACAGCACCAGCGGCGCCTGCCGCGCCGGCTGGCGCAGCGCGTCCATGGCGGCGTTGAGGTGCTCGAAGGCGTACTGCGCCGCCGCCCACAGCTGCTCGCCCTGCGGCGTCAGGAACACGCCGCGGTTGCGCCGCTCGAACAGGGCGGTGCCCAGCGACTGCTCCAGCAAACGCACCTGGCGGCTGACGGCGCCGTGCGTCAGGTGCAGCTCCTCGGCCGCCTTGACGAAGCTGCCCAGGCGGGCGGCGGCCTCGAAAAAACGCAGCGCATTGAGCGGTGGCTGGCGGTTCATCGGCGCCTCGCTTTCTGTTAGTTTTCCTCACATGTTATCGAAAGTATAAATCGCTTTTCCGGCGCCGGCAATGTATCGATAATTTTGCTCAGGAACTGGAACAACCGGATCGTCGCCAGGCACCGAACGGCGATGATTTTTCACCGATAACTTTGCGTCGAATGATGCGTAACGAGGAACTTTTAACATGACTATTCTGTTGGATGAAGGCCAGATTTGCGCACCGGATATGGCCATCGATCGACTGTGCGACCTGATCACCCGCAAGGACCGCTGCTTCATTCCCGCCGAGCGGATGCGGGAATACCTGCTCGATGGCAACGAGGCGGCGCTGGCCGACCTGGCGGCCTTCCGCGACAGCTGGAACGACATGCCCTGCGACGAGTACATGGCCGACGGCGGCCGCTACCGCTCGCGCCGCCACGCCACGCTGCGCGCGCTGCCGTCTAGCCACGTGGTGTACGTCGAGCCGCACCAGCCGCACTACCAAAGCCTGAGCTACAACAACCTCAACGGCGGCATCGCGCGGCACTACCAGCCGATCGAGCCGGAGATCCTGCGCGGCCCGACGATGACGGCGATCCTGCGCTTTTGCTGCAGCATCTTCGGCCGCCTGTCGCCGTACGCCCACTGGCACATCGAGGCGCACCAGTTCCGCATCGACGCCAAGCTGGCCGCCGAGGGCAAGCCGACGCCGGAGGGCGTGCACCGCGACGGCGTCAACTTCGTGCTGATGTTGATGGTCAACCGCAAGAACGTGGTCAACGGCTGCACCCAGATCTACGACCTGGACAAGCGCAAGATCGACAGCTTCACCCTCACCGAGTTGTTCGACGCGGCCATCGTCAACGACCACCATGTGCTGCACGGCGTGACGCCGATCGTCCAGCTCGACGTCGAGCAGGCGGCCAGCCGCGACGTGTTGGTGGTGACCTTCCGTAAAAAATAGCCGCAGCAACATCGCGCGGCGCCACGCCGCGCGATCCCCCCACCCCAGAAGGAAAGAAACATGACCGAGCTCATTGCCGTCGCCCTGATCACCATACTCGCCACCATTAGCCCTGGCCCGGATTTCGCGATGGTAACGCGCAACAGCTATTTATACGGCCGCAACGCCGGCCTGCTCGCCGCGCTCGGCATCGCGCTGGGCGTGCAGGTGCACGTGTTCTACACCATGTTCGGCGTCGCCCTGATTATCGCCCACTCGCCGGCATTGTTCACCCTGATAAAGGTAGTAGGCGCCCTCTACCTGATCGTCATCGGTTGGAAGACCTTCGCCAACAAGTCCAAGCTGACCATCGACCTGCACGGCGCCGACGCCGTCGCGCCGCTGCGGATGGTCGGCAACGGCTTCTTCACCAACGCGCTCAACCCCAAGACCACGCTGTTCGTCGTCAGCACCTACACCCAGGTGGTGCAGGCCGGCACGCCGTGGACCACCCAGTTCGGCTACGGCCTGTTCATGTCGGCCACCCATTTCTTCTGGTTCGGCCTGGTCGCGCTGTTCTTCTCGCAGCAGGCCTTCCGCTCGCGCATGCTGAACCACCAAAGCGCCATCGACAAGCTGATCGGCGGCGTCCTGATGGCGCTCGGCACCTCGCTGGCCTTCACCAATTTGAGCCACTAGGCGGGGGCGGAATGAACATCGCATGCATAGACCTGGAGGGTGTGCTGGTGCCGGAGATGTGGCCGCACGTTGGACAACTGGCCCGCATACCCGGACTGGCCGTCACCACGCGCGAGGAGCCGGACTATCCGCGACTGATGCTCAGGCGGATAGCCTTGTTGCGCAGGAGCGGCTTGCGCCTGGTCGACGTCCAACGCATCGTCGCCACGCTGCGGCCGCTGTACGGCGCCGCCGAGTTCCTGGCGGCGCTGCGGCGCCAGCACCAGGTGCTGGTGCTGTCGGACGCCTTTGTCGAACTGGCGGCGCCGTTCGTGGCGGCGTTGGGGACGGTGGAATTGCAGTGCCACCGGCTGTCGGTCGACGCCGACGGCTTCATCGACGGCTGTTGTTTCCTACCCCGCCGCGGCAAGGAGGAAACCGTGCAACAGCTGCAGCAGGAGGGCCACCGGGTGCTGGCCGTGGGCGACGCGCTCAACGACCTGGCCATGCTGCGCCAGGCCGATCTCGGCTTCCTGTTCCAGCCTTCGCCGCAGACGCTCCAGGTGGCCGGCGATCTGCGTGTCGCGCTCGACTACGACGACATCCTGGCCGCCGTCGCGCGCGCCGCCGCGCCCGCCGAGCGGCGGTTCGCGCCGCCGCCCGGCGGTATCGTGTTGCGCAAGGCCGGCAACGGCGCCTGAGGCGCGGCGGCGCCGTTGCCGCCGGCGCCACGCTAGCCGCGCGCCGCCACGGCGCGGCGGGCGAGCGGCGGCGCGCCGCCGTACAGCAGCACCTTCAAGGCCACCAAGGCCAGCGCCAAGGCGGCGAACAGCAGGCCGCTGACGATGCTGCCCTGGATGCCGAAGCGCTCGATGAACCAGCCGCCGGCCAGCGAGCCGATGGTCACGCCGAGGTTGATGAAGGCGATGTACAGGCCGGTGGCGAACTCCGGCGCGTCCGGCGCCTCGGTGCTCAGCCAGACCTGGGTGACGATCAGGCCGCTGGTGTGGGCGGCGCCCCAGAACAGGGCGATGACGGCCATAGTCGTCAGCGCCGGCGTGGCGCAGAAGTACAACACCGCGTAGGCGCCGGCCAGCGCCAGCGGGTGCAGCAGCACCGTCGCCAGCAGACCCTTGCCGAGCAGGCGGCCGGCCAGCAGGTTGCCCAGCACGCCGCCGAGGCCGAAGATCGCCAACGTCAAGCCGATGCCGCCGCCGTCCATGCCGGTGCGCTGGCGCAGATACTCGGCGGCGTAGGCGTAGACCGAGAACATGGCGGCGAACACCACGGTGGCGGCGGCGATGTTGAGCCACAGCGGCGGCCGGCGCAGAATACTCAGCTGCTTGACGTAGGACAGGCGGCCGCCGGCAGGCGTTGGCGGCAGGCTGGCGATCAGGCCGGCGGCGGCGGCCAGGTTGACGCCGGCGCAGAACAGGAACGACATCTCATAGCCGAAGCGGGCGGCGACCCAGGTGGTCAGCGGGATGCCCAGCACCATGCCCATGCTGGTGCCGATGAAGGCGTGGGCGCTGGCGCGGGTGGCCTGCTGCGGCGGATACATCGAGGCGGCGGCGACCATCGCCAGCGAGAAGTAGACCGGATGGAACAGCGCCGCCAGCACGCGCAGCGCCATCAGCGCGCCGAAGCTGGGCGCGTAGGCCGACAGAGCGCTGACGGCGGCAAACAACAGCAGCGCGGCGGCCAGCACACGCTTGCGGTCGAAGCGCGAGGCCAGCAGCACCAGCGCCGGACCGGCAACGGCGACCACCAGCGCGAACAAGCCGACCAGCAGGCCGGCGCGCGCCGCCGTGACGTGGAAGCGCTCGATGATCAGCGGCAGGATGCCGACCACGCCGAACTCGATGCAGTACAGGCCGAACAGGCCCAGCGCGATGAAGAAGACCGGCCGGCGGCTTGTCACGGCCGCGCTCCGGCGGTGGCGGTGGTGGTGGCCGCAGCACCCGGCGTGCTGCCGTAGACGGCGTGGCACAGCTGGTCGACGAAGGCGCCGGCCATGCCCTCCAGCGCGGTGTTGGTGAAGGCCACCACGCTCAGCTCGCGCTGCGGATCGACGAACCAGGAATGGCCGTAGGTGCCGCCCATGCGCCAGGTGCCGACCGATTCGGGGCTCTGCGCGGCGGCCGGGTCCTTCAGCACGGTGATGCCCAGGCCGAAGCCGCGCCCGGGCCAGAAGGCCATCGGCAGCTCGCCGATCTGGTTGCTGGTCATCTGCGCCACCAGCGCCGCCGGCAGCAGCGGCGCGCCGCCCCGGCGCAGGGTTTCCAGCAGGCGCAGCAGGTCGCCGGCCGAGCCGACCATGCCGGCGCCGCCGGACGGGTAGGCGGCGGCGTCGAGCGCGCGCTCCGGCGCCAGGTGGAAGCCGGCGCCGCCGTCGAGGAAGGGTATCCGGTCGGGGCTGGCGAGGCGGCGCGGCGCCGGGCTGGCGTTGGCGTAGGCGGCCGTGAGGCGCTGCGGGTCGCGCGCCGTGAAGGCGGTGTCGAGCATGCCCAGCGGCGCGGTCACCAGCTGCGCCACGGCCTGCGGCAAGGGCAGGCCGCTGACCTGTTCGATCACGGCGCCGAGCACGTCGGTGGCGATCGAATACCTCCACTCGCTGCCGGGCGGATACAGCAGCGGCGCGGCGGCGATGCGGGCCAGGTTGTCGCGCAGGCTGACGGCGCTGTCGTCCATGCCGTCGGACACGCCGGCGCGCGCGTAGGCGCCGTCCTCCGGTTGGAAGAAGCGGTAGCTCAGGCCGGCGGTGTGGGTCATCAGCTGGCGCACGGTGATGGCGGCGGCCGTGCCGTCCGCTAGCCGGGGCTGGAAGTGCGGCAGGTAGTGCGAGACGGCCCGCTCCAGATCGAGGCTGCCCCGCGCCAGCAGCACCAGCGCGGCGGTCGAGACGATGGGCTTGGAGACGGAGGCCAGGCGGAACAGGGCATCCTGCCGCATGGGCCGGCCGGCCTCGCGGTCGGCCATGCCGGCGGCGCGGTGGTAGACCAGTTGGCCGCCCCGGGCGACCAGGACGACGGCGCCGACCAGGCGCTGCTCGGCCAGCGTCTGCTCCAGCACGGCGTCGATGCGCGCGGCCAGCGCCGGGTCGGCCGGATGTTGGACGGGGATGTTGAGATTGGACATGGGAACTCCTCGAAAAGTGGGGATTCCAGCTTAGCGGCGGGCGGGTCGAAGAAAAATGGGCTACAGTTCCGCTCATAGCGGACACTGGCGTCCGTAATCGGGGAGATCCATGGATCATTTGGCGGGCCTGTCGGCCTTCGTGCAGGCGGCGGAGGCGCGCAGCTTTGTCGGCGCCGGGCGGGTGCTGGGGGTGTCGGCGTCGGCCATCGGCAAGAGCGTGGCGCGGCTGGAGTTGCGGCTGGGCGTGCGCCTGTTCCACCGCAGCACGCGCAGCATCACCTTGACGGCCGAGGGTGGCGTCTTCCTGCAGAGCTGCCGCCGCATCCTCGGCGAGGTCGAGCAGGCCGAGCTGGCGCTGTCGAGCAGCATGGCGGCGCCGCGCGGCCGGCTGCGGATCAGCCTGCCGCTGGTGGGCGGCCTGCTCAATCCGGTGCTGGCGGCCTTTGCCCGCGAGTATCCCGAGATCGAGCTGGACCTCGACTGCACCGACCGCCGCGTCGACGTCATAGAAGAGGGCTTCGACGCCGTGGTGCGCGTCGGCGACACGGCCGACTCGCGCCTGATGAGCCGCAAGCTGGGCAGCTTCCATCTGCAACTGGTGGCGTCGCCTTCCTATCTGGAGCGGCACGGCGCGCCGCAGCTGCCGGCCGACCTGCGGCGCCACCGCTGCCTGCTCTACAAGTTCCCCAGCACCGGCAAGGTCGAGCCGTGGCCGGTGGCGGGCTGGGAGCAGCTGCACGGCGCCGGCCTGCCCACGGTACTGGGCTGCAACACCATCGACACCTTGATCCACTTCGCCGAGCAGGGCCTGGGCATCGCCAGCCTGCCCGACTTCGCCGTGCGCGCGGCGCTGGCCGAGGGCCGCCTGCGCACCGTGCTGGCGGCGCACAGCAAGCACAGCGGCTCGTTCCAGATCCTGTGGCCGTCGAGCAGGCAGCTGTCGCCCAAGCTGCGCGTGTTGATCGACTTTCTGGGCGAGCGGGTGTTCCCGAAAATGTGAGCATTGGTGACGCCGTTGGACGCCACCACGGGCTTCGGCTATGTTATTGTTTTTGTACAGTGATTCCCACGGTCAGGAAGAATGATGCAGCCAGCAGTCGCCGGGTTTGTTCTCGCAGTCAATATCGCGTTCGCCGCCGGCGCCGTGGCGGCCGAGGCCGCGCCGGCATCGGCGTCGGCGTCGGCTCGGCAAACTATCGCCAACCCCGCTGCAAAACCCGCTGTGCCACCGGCCGCCACAGCCGTCACGGCGGCGAAACCGGCGGCGGCCAAGAGCACTCAGGCGCGCCCGGCGCCAGCCTCGACGACGACGGCGCCGTTGAATATTTCCGATGCCGTCATCAAGCAGGCGATCAACGATGTGCTGCACGCCGAGGGCGCGCCGGTGTCGGCGCTCAAATCCGGCCCCGACATCTACAGCGGCGACCCGACCAGCGCGCGGATGACGGCGGCATTCAACGAGGCCAGGGTGCCGGACTGTCTGCACGACAACGCGCTGAAGCACCAGCCCGCCAAGATCGGACCGATCGGCGTGGTCGGCCCGCTGTCGCTGCCCTGGGTCATCGCCGCCGCCATGCGCGGCAAGTGCAGCATGCCTTGAGGCGGCGGCCGATGGAAGCGGCCTGAGCAGCACCAGCAGCCGGTTCCGCACGACGGCGGCCGGAAAGGGGCGGATGCAGATCGCTGGCCGCCGCTCGCCGCCTAGTCGAGGCCGGCCAGCAGCCCTTCGGCGCGCAGCAGGTCGACGGTGCTTTGCTCCTCAAGCGCATACATGCCGCGCGCCGCGCGCCACACCAGCTTTTTCTCCTGCAGCGCGATGAGGGCTTGCTGCACACCGGGCACGTCGGCCTTGACCTCGTCCGCCGGCAGGCCGGCCAGCTGCATGGCCAGTCGGTAGCGTCCCATCGTCGCCGTCTCGAACGGGGCGTAGGTGTTGCCCGATGCCGCCATGACACGCAACACCGCCAGTTGGATCGGCGTCAGGCTGTGGATGTCTTTGCGCTGGACTTCAACCATCTCGGCGGCGAGGCGGCGCACCTCCTCGGCGAACTGCTGCGGGCCCGCCGCCGGGTCCAGCTCGAAGTCGAAGCGGAAGTGGTCGCCGGCGGCGCCCAACAATTCCGGCTGGCAGCCGACCGCCGCGAACAAGGGCCACACCTGCGCCGCATCGAGCGGGAAGGGCAGGTCGATGCGGGCACAGAACCAATCGATGAAATCGCGGCCCAGCAGGGGAAAGTTGACCATCGGGGCGCCAAAGAAGGCCTGCTCCTTGCTGTTGCGCAGCATGGCCAGTTTGTCGCGGTTGGAGCCGGTGCAGACGACGCGCAAGCCATGGTGCCGGCTGCTGTTGAGTTCGTCGCGCGCCGCCTTGAGGGCGAATAGTGCCGCGACGCCGGCGTCGCTGGTCATGGCGTGCTGGGCCTCGTCGACGACCAGCACGATCATGGCGGCGATCTCGTCCGACAGGGCGACCAAAGCCTCGCTCAACGACACCGTTGCGCCCAGTCCCACGCGGTCCAGGTCGAATTGCATGGCGCCGCCGACGCTGAACTTGCTCAGGCCCGCGCTCTTGGCCAGGCGCAGCAGCACACCGTCTTGGCCCTGCAACGCCGAGCGTATCGCCTGGACGATGGCATCGCCGGGGTCGGCCGGGGGATTGGCCCACAGGTCGACATACACGACCAAGGCGCCCTCGGCCTCGAAGGCGGGCCGCAGGTCCTCGCGGACAAAGGTGGATTTTCCCGTGCGGCGGGGGGCGGAAAGGAAGACGCCGGAACCGGCGGCACTGCCGACGCCGACCTGGAGTATCTGTTGCACCAACTTGCGGGCCAGTTCCGGGCGGTGGAAAACCGCTGCTGCAGAGGGCATAGTGGTCACCTACTATAGCGAACTATAAAGGAATTATAGTCAGACTATAGGCGTCTACAAGTTCCCCCCTGGGCGCGACGAACCTCACGTTATCGATGGAAACAGCCCTGATTTTTGCACGAGCAGGAACAGCCGCACGCGCAACTCCTTCTTATGCGCTTTCGACAGGCCAAAGTTACTCGCAACGATATCGCCATGGAGTGGATCATCGGGCAACGACGTGTCGTAAAGACGGATGCGCGCCGGCACGGCATCGACATTCACCGCACGCGCACTATGGGCGACGAAGCGGAAAACGCCGAGGTACTGTCGGTCAGGCTGAGGTGGACGTTGTGCCGACCCATTGCGGATTTGTTCGGCCAAAGCTTCCCCGCGCTGGTGAAGCACGGGAAGGGCTTGTTCCCAATCAATTTGAACGCGATTCACCGATGCGCCGAACTTAAACGCATCCAAGACAACGGTCTCGTCAATTTCGCCTGTCTGGGTCGACATGTGTGCAGGAGCGAACACGAAACGTGCAAGCACCTCGTCGTCCTCGACCGGACCCGGCGATGTTCTGCCCACCTTGACACTCTGGCAGTCGCCCAACGGGTCAACTCCAAGGATAAAGCGGACGAATTCGTCCGCTGGTCCAATGTAGTCGCCGATATCTTCGCAGGCCATCGGCCTAGCCTAGCCGCCGATGGCGTCGCGCAACGGAGGTGGCAGCGTGCCACCCGACCACGTGCCAGACGTGACGTCGAGTTCCCTCGCGGCGGACCAGGGGAAGTCGCCATCGGCATCAAAATCGATGCTCGCGTACACGTCGCCATGACGCCAGAACGCGGCCAGCGTGCCATCGTTCAGCAGCATGAGCTTCGGGGCGGGAACCTCTTCCAGAAGAAGCATGAGGAGTCCATGTTGGGCTGCGGCAATTTGCTCGTCATTTGGCGCCACCACGGGCGAGGTCGACCAATTTGTCGGGACTGCACGGAAACGCTCAATGGCATTGAGCTGCACCATATACGCTTCCGCATGCGGAGAATTACCTAGCGGTCCAGTACCATCACGAAGTGAACCATTCTCGATACGAGCTCTGTCTTCCGTCGAGTTCTTCATAGACACCTTTCGACGTGCGCTGTGGCACGGTGGAGCAAACGCCTCCAGCGTAGGTTTTCTTGCTTGGACGCGGAGGTCAAGGTTTGGACGGTTTGCGCGAGATCATCATAGCATCGTGGTGCTTCGCTGGCACATCCTGGCGCCAAATGGCGGCACGCAGCCGAAGGCACAGCGCGCTCAAGTCTGCAGGGGGAGTGGGGCAAGAGGGAATGCGCGGCACCCGATCCGGGCGCCGGCCGAGCGGCGGCGCAGAACGCCGCCACTTGCCCGCCGGAAACGCTCGTCCCCGGGTGCGAGCTTGGATGGTGCAGATTTACAGCGGCGCCAGCACGCCGTGGGCCTGCTCGTCGGCGTGGTAGGAGCTGCGCACCATGGCGCCGACGGCGGCGTGCTTGAAGCCCATCTTGTAGGCCTCTTGCTCGAACATCTTGAACACGTCCGGGTGCACGTAGCGGCGCACCGGCAGGTGGCTGTTGGACGGCGCCAGGTACTGGCCGATGGTCAGCATGTCGATGTTGTGCTCGCGCATGTCGCGCATCACCTGCAGGATCTCCTCGTCGGTCTCGCCCAGGCCGACCATGATGCCGGACTTGGTCTTGACGTTCGGATACAGCTCCTTGAACTCCTTGAGCAGTTGCAGCGAGTGCATGTAGTCCGAACCGGGACGCGCTTCCTTGTACAGGCGGGGCGCGGTTTCCAGGTTGTGGTTCATGACGTCGGGCAGGCCGTCCTTGAAGATGGCCAGGGCCTTGTCCAGGCGGCCGCGGAAGTCGGGCACCAGCACCTCGATCTGGGTGTTGGGCGACAGCGCGCGGGTGTGCTGGATGCACTCGACGAAGTGGCCGGCGCCGCCGTCGCGCAGGTCGTCGCGGTCGACCGAGGTGATCACCACGTAGCTCAGGCGCAGCTTGGCGATGGTGTTGGCCAGGTTGGCCGGCTCTTCCTTGTCGAGCGGATCGGGACGGCCGTGGCCGACGTCGCAGAACGGGCAGCGGCGGGTGCACTTGTCGCCCATGATCATGAAGGTGGCGGTGCCCTTGCCGAAGCATTCGCCGATGTTCGGGCAGCTGGCCTCCTCGCAGACGGTGACCAGCTTGTTCTCGCGCAGGATGTCCTTGATCTCGTAGAAGCGGGTCGAGGCCGAGGCGGCCTTGACGCGGATCCAGTCCGGCTTTTTCAGACGCTCGACCTGTTCGATCGGCACGATCTTGATCGGGATGCGCGAGGTCTTGCTGGCGCCTTTTTGCTTGTCGCTCGGGTTGTAAGCGGGGGCGATCTTGTCGGTGGTCTCAGAGGTCATTGGCTGCGGGCCCACAGGGGCGTAGTTTGGTTATTCGTGGTGGTTGCCGGCGGGCTGGTCTGCGGCCACGTCCAGCACTTGCGTCAGTTCTTGCGCCAGCGCCTGCTGCACCTCGGCCAGGGTCGCCCGCGCGCCGAGGCTGCGCATGTCGACCGTTTCCAAGCCGGAGTAGCCGCAGGGGTTAATCCAGGAGAACGGGGCCAGGTCCATCGCCACATTGAGCGACAGGCCGTGGTAGGTGCAGCCGTTGCCGCGCACCTTGAGGCCGAGCGCGGCGATCTTGGCGCCCTGGTGCGCGCCGTCGGCGACGTAGATGCCGGGGGCGCCGTCGATGCGCTCGCCTGCGAGATTATACGCCGCCAGCACATTGATCATCGCCTGCTCGATTTTATGCACGAACTGGCGGGCGTACAGCTTGCCGCCGGGCTTGTTGCGGCGCAGGTCCATCAGCAGGTAGATCACCACCTGGCCGGGGCCGTGGAAGGTGACCTCGCCGCCACGGTCGGTCTGCACGATGGGGATGCTGTCGGCGCCGGCCAGCAGGTGGCCACGGTCGGCGCCCAGGCCCAGCGTGAACACCGGCGGGTGCTCGACGATCCACAGCTCGTCGCGGCTGTCCGGCGTGCGCGCGTCGGTGAAGGCGCGCATGGCGGCGAAGGTGGCTTCGTAGTCGGCGAGGCCGAGGTGGCGGATCAACGCCGGTTCGGCGCGGGGTGTGGACATGGTTGCTCTGGTGGTGGGGTTCGGGGCCGGACGGCCGGGGAACCGGAACTGCGACATTATAAGGCAGCGCGGGCCGGAGGCGGGAATGGCGCGGCCGGACTGGCGCGGCGGGACGAATCGGGGCGGGCGGCGAGGGGCGGACGCCACCCCACAGACACAGCAGGGGTCGGACCCCGTACGGGGTCCGACCCCAAACACGCCGCCGGCCTCAGGTACACCGGGGCGGGCGGGGTGCTGCTCAATAGATAGGCAACAGGCGCAGCCATTGCTGCACGGAATCGCGCTGCCACTGGGCGGCGGCGTAGTCGCGCAGCCGCGCCGGCACCGCGTCGCCGTTCTTGATCAGGCGTTGCAGCATCATCGCCAGGTCGGTGTCGGCGACGCACCAGGCGCCGAACAGGTGCTCGCCGTTGCCGTCGAGCAGGACCTCGGCGGCGTGGATCAGCTTGTCGGCGCCGGCGCGCGCAGCGGCGCCGAGCGGCTCGGTGGCCGGCTGGTAGAACACGGTGCGGGTGTCGCGCGCCTCGCGCAGGGGCAGGAAGTCGCTGCGCAGCCAGGCTTGCAGCTGGCGGGCGCGGGCCCGTTGGCGCAGGCCGGGCGGCAACAGCGCCGGGTGGCCCGGCGCCGGGAAGGCCTCGTCCAGGTATTCGCAGATGGCGCTCGACTCGGTCAGCACGAAGTCGTCGTGCACCAGCGCCGGGATGCGCGTGGTCAGCGACAGGTCGCGGTAGGCGGGCAGCAGGTTGGCGCCGGCCTCGAGGTCGAGGGTTTCCAGGGTGAAGGGCAGGCCCTTCTCCGTCAAGGCGACGAAGGCGGACAGGGCGTAGGGGCTGGTGTAGCTGCTGTTGGCGTACAAGACTAGGCTCATGGCGGTTTCCGTGTTGTTGAAATCTGTTCACATGGTATTCCTTGCCAAAGCAACTACATAACGATATATTTTGGGGCTTCTTGTTAGTTCTATTCACATAAAACCGGCCCGAGAAAAACCCATGAGCGAGACCCCGCGGCTGCCCAATTTTTCCGCCCTGCGCGCCTTCGAGGCGGCGGCGCGGCACCAGAATTTTTCGCGCGCGGCCGAGGAGTTGCACCTGACCCATGGCGCGATCAGCCACCAGGTGCGCGCGCTGGAGGAGGAGCTGGGCCTGGCGCTGTTCGTGCGCAACGGCCGCCACGTCAAGGTGACGGCGGACGGGCTGCGCTTCGCCCAGGTGCTGGGCCGCTCCTTCGCCGAGATCGCCATGGCGGCCGAGGCGCTGCGGCCGGGCAGCGCCAGCGCGCGCCGGCTGACGGTGTCGTCCATCCCCTCGTTCGCGGCGCGCTGGCTGGCGCCGCGCCTGGGCCGCTTCATCGAGTTGCATCCCGAGGTGGAGGTGGTGCTGCAGTCGAGCGGGCAGTTGCAGGATTTGGCGCGCGACGGCGTCGACGTCGGCATCCGCTTCGGCCGGGGCCACTATCCGGGCATGCAGGTGGAACGCCTGATGGGCGACATCTATTTTCCGGTGGTGAGTCCCCACTATCGCGGCGGCGCCCTGCCGGCAACGCCGGCCGAGCTGGACCAGGCTTGCCTGCTGCGCTCGGTGGAGCCGTGGGCGCCGTGGTTGCAGGCGGCCGGCCTGGCGCTGGCGGAGCCGTCCGGCGGGGTGATGTTCGAGGATTTGTCGATGCTGATACGCTCGGCCGTCGACGGCGACGGCGTGGCGCTGGTGCGCCGCGTGGTGGCGATGCAGGAGCTGGCCTCGGGCCAACTGCTGCGCCTGTTCGAGCTGGCCGTTCCCTGCGCCGAGCAATATTACTTCGTCAGCCCGCCGGCGGCGGCGCACAAGCCGCAGGTGCAGGCCTTCCGCGCCTGGCTGCTGGCCGAGGTGGCGGACTTCCAGCGCCAGCTCGGCGGCGCTGTTACATGACGATCTTGACCATCGGGTGGGCCGACAGTTCGGTGTAGAGGGCGTCGAGCTGCTCGCGGCTGGTGGCGCGCACGATCACCGTCAGGCCGGTGTAGTTGCCCTTGGCCGAGGGACGCACTTCGAGCTTGCCTTCATGGAAGGTGTCGTCGAACCTGAGCACCACTTCAACGATGGTCGGCGCGAAATCGACATGGGTCGGGCCCATCACCTTGATCGGGAAATCGCTCGGGTACTCGATGAGGGACTCTGAGGGTGGGATCGCTGCCATAATCATTCCAATCAAAAACAATGTAAAAAAACCAAGCATGACGGCCGTCGCGGCCGCCACACTTGGTATTGTAGCCAATTACGTCGACGTCTTATGAATTGCCCAGCTGCGGGGCCGGCGCGGCGCTTTTGCCGGACAGCCGTTGCAGCCGTTCCAGCGCCGACTCGGCGCCCAGCGCCGGCGTGTTGACGGAGCGGCGGATGGCCTCGATCTCGGCGGCCTGGTCGATCGGGCGCTGGCCGATGTCGTTGACGATGCGCATGCCGGCCGCCTCGTTGCTGACGGTCTGGGCGCGCCGGGTCAGCGCGTTCAGGGCGCTGGAGTTGCCGCGCATGCCGGACAGGCCGGCCAGTTCGCTCTGGCGCTCGGCGCGCACCTGCTGCAGGTCCTGCTGGGCCTTGGCGGTGGCCAGCTGCTGCATGGCCTTCTTGGCGGCGGCGTCGAACTCGGAGAGTTGCTTGGCCAGCGCGTCGACGATGGTTTGCAGCTCGTCCATGTACTGCTTGGCGTCGGCCTCCTCCTGCTCCTCCTGCGGCATGCGGGCCTTGTTGGCCTCCAGCTCGTCGCAGAACAGGGTGATGGTGGCCTCCGAGATCTTGCCGGCGGCCAGGCGCTCGGCCAGGGTGCCGGTGGCCTTCTCGTCGGTGGCGATCAGCTCGCGCAGCTTGACCACGTCGGTGCGCTCCTTCTCGAAGGAGGCGCGGGCGGCGGCCAGCTTCTGCGCGGTGCTGCGCAGGCTGTCGGCCAGGCGGTCGCGGTCGGCTTCGGTGGCGGTTTCGGGATCGAAGTTGGCGATCGCTTCCGACACGCGGTCGCCCAGCGCGCCGAAGTGTTTCGAGATCAGGCGCGCGGTCAAACCCCAGCCATTCGAGTTGCTCATATCAGTATCCTTCTAGGTTAATTTGGGTAAAACACTTCACACACACTGCGGACCGCTTATTGGATGACGATCCGCTCTTGCTCTACCGGTATGCCAATGACGAAATCGACATGGATACCGCGCTTCGAGTTGTCGCCGTTCACGCTGGAGATGACTTCCGTGGTGATCAGCAGATACTCGCTGCCGCCGCTGGGCAACTTGCGCACATACGGCATGAAATACATTTCCTGGCGCAGGCCGTTGCGGCCAGCGGCGTCGTCGATGCGCGTCTCGGTGCCGGAGAACGGCGCGACGAACTCGGCCTGGCTGTCGCCGGCGTCGCGCCAGAAGTCGACGCCCTCGTGCTGGCCGAAGATCAGGTCGAGGTCGGCCTGGTCGAGGCCGTAGTCGTCGAGCTGGTTGCGCCACAGCGTGTAGCTGCGGTCGCCCAGGCCCGCGCCGGACACGCCCATATAGGCCTCCTGGTCCTCCACCGTCTCCGGGATCACCCGGGCCAGCTGGGTACAATACATCAGCTCGGCCACCTCGCCCTTGGCGTTCTGGTAGACCTGCAGGAAGGTTTCGCGGGCGTCCAGGTCGCCCTTGCTCAGGTAGTAGCGGTACAGGCCGCCGGCCAGGTTCAGGCGGATCTGCGACACCGCCTGGATGCGCGTCTCGCCCGGCAGCGGCAGGCGGATCAGCGAGCCCTCGGCGTTGGCGCGGATCAGCGGCGACTGCTGCAGCGTGAACAGGCTGCCGATGCGGGCGCCGAGCGGCAGGTCGGCGTCGGCGCGTGCTTCGCTCGGGTCGGCGCCGCGCTTGGCGGCGACACCGCGCAGATAATCAAATGCATTGCTCCAACCCATTTCTATTCCCTTTCGAAGGAGTAATTCGCGCCGCTGGGCGTGCGGCCGCGTTTGAGACGTTTCACGGTGAAGTAGGCCAACCAGCCCAGCACGCTCAGCAGCACCAGCCAGGCGAAGGTGCGCAGCACCGTGGCGCCGAACGAGGGCGCGGCGGGCGGCGCCGCGACCGCGCCGGCGCCGAGGCCGGCGTCGGCGGCGTTGTTGTTGCCTGTGCCGTTGTTGTGGCCGTTGTTGGCGTTGCCGCCGTTGTTATTGCCGTTGTTGCCCGGATAATAGGTCGGCTGCGAACCGCCGCTGACGGCGCGGCCCAGCATGAAGCCCATCAGGCCGTGCATCAGGCCGTTGCTGGGTTGCTGCACGATCACCGGCGGCGCTTGCTGCGGATAGCCGGGGCCGGGCTGCTGGTATTGCGGCCCCGGCGAATACTGCGGCGACTGCTGCGGCCGCGACACCGGATCGGTCAACGGCGGCAACGGCGGCGCGGCGGCGGCGGCGCGGCGCGCCTCCAGCGTCTGGTTGGCGCGCTGCTGGGCCGTGCTCTGGTTCATGTCGCGGCCCAAGGCCGAACGGCTCGACGACGGTGCCGGCTCAGCGGCGGGCGGCGGCGCGCTGTTGGCGCTGCGGCCGAACGAGCCGAAGCCGCCGCGCTGCGACGACGGCGCAGGCGCCGGCGCGGCCTCGGACGCCGTGTCGCGGCTGGCGCCGCGGCCGAACGAGCCGAAGCCGCCGCGCTGCGACGACGGCGAAGGCGAAGGCGCGGCCTCGGGCGCCGTGTCGCGGCTGGCGCCGCGGCCGAACGAGCCGGGAGCGCTGCGCGGCGAGGACGGCTTGCTCTTCGCCGTGCTCGACCGTTGCGACGAAAATCCGCTCTTGTACGACGATGTGCCAGAATGCGAGGTATCGCGCGCCTCGGCCGGCAGGTGGCCCGCCAGCGACAGCAGCACGGCCAGGACCACGGCAAAATGAGAGGACTTCATGATGTCTTTTCAGTTAAGTTGGGCAAAAAACAGCATAGCATGACTTGCATTGGAATCAGCATAGCGCCCATTTGGGGGGCATGCATCGGTAATAAAAGGTTAACTTCACCATGACGCGCAAATACCTCGACATGAATCAACACGATGCCCTGTATAAAGTGGCACGCAACTACCCGGGCGGCATCGAAGCGCTGGCGCAGAGCATGGAAATCTCCGTCAACGTGCTGCGCAACAAGCTGGCGCCGACCATCGCCTCGCACTACCCCTCGTTCGAGGAGGTCTCGGCCATCGTCGAGCTGTGCCACCGCGCCGGCGTGGCCGAGGCCCATTTGCCGCTGCACGCGCTGTTGACGCGCCACGGCATGGCCGCCTTCGTCGTGCCGCAGCCCGAGCAGATCGGCAGCGACGACCTATCGCAGACCGTCTGCCGGGTGATGAGCCAGGTCGGCGCGGTGGCCGAGGCGGTCTCCAACGCGCTGATGGACGGCAAGGTCACGGCGGCCGAGGCCGACCTGATCGAGCGCGAGTTCCAGGGCGCGCTGTCGGCGCTGGGCGAGTGGCGGGCGCGGCTGCGCATCAAGGCCCAGGCCGAGGGCAAGTAAAAAAAAAGCCAGCCCGTGGGCTGGCGAAAAACTATTCTCATTGGGCAGAAAATAGTCGGGAACTAGGCGTGCTGTCTCGACGGCCCTGCGCTGCGGGCGATGTGCTTCCACCCTGTCCTGCCGCGGCCCCCGTCATTGCAATGGCGAAACTATATCCAATTGGCAATGCCCGGCGACAGCGGAATGTGACGAACTGCTCCTTTCACGTGCTGAGTTGCCGAATTGCCGGACTGGGCTGTCGCGCCCAGCGCGCCGGCGGCCCACGCTTGTTGTCGCCGCGCTAGCGCGCATCGCGCCCCTCCTCGCGCCGTTTGTCGCGGCCCTCTTTGCGGCCCGGCGACTCGTTGCCCGGCCGGCCGGCGTCGCGGCCCGCCGCCGCAGGCGCCTGCTGCGGCGCCTGTTGCTGCACCTGCGGCGCCTGTTGCTGCACCTGAGGCGCCTGCTGTTGCGGCGGCGGCGCTTGCGTCCGCAGCGGCAACACCATCCGCTCGGAGCGGCCCGGCGTGGTGTTGCGTTCGCCATGGTCGGCGCGCTCGCCGCGTCCCGGCTCGCGGCCGTCGTCGCGCCGCTCGAGGTGGCGGGTGTCGAGCACCCGGGCCGGCGCCGCCGGCGCGCCCACCAACGGCGCGTTGAGCATCAGCGGCGGGGCCATGACGACCTTCGGCCCCTTGCCGACCGGCGCCACCCGGTGGCCATCGAACCGGTCGCGCGGCGGCACCGTGACGCCGTCGCGATGGTCGCGACGCGGCTCGCCGGGTCTGTGGCCGTCGCGCCACTCGCCGCCACGGCCGTCGTGGCGCCAGCTCAGGCGCCGTTCGTGGTCGAGGGAAACGCGGTAGGGCGGCACATAGGTGTCGCGCGGCGACAAGGGGAACCAGCCCGTGCCGGGCGCATGACGCCGGCCGACGCTGCCGCCGAAGGTCACCGTCAGCTGGTCGCCGCCGACCCAGCCGACCAGCGCCGGCGCCCACACCGGCCGGCCGACCACGCGGCCGGGCGCCCAGCACCAGCGCCGGTTGAGCATCACCCAGCGGCCGTAGTGGGACGGCGCGTAGCCCCAGGGCGCGTTGTCGACCCAGGTCCAGCCCCAGGGCGCCAGCCAGATCCAGCGGCCGTCGCGGTAGGGCGCCCAGTCCACCGCCACCACGCGCGGCGTCCACAGCGGGCCGTAGTCGCTACTGTCCTGCCAGCTGCCGTACTGGTCCAGCTCCTCGTAGCCGGTCACCTCGCTCGACAGGTAGCGGCTGGCGGTGCCGGCCTGCTCGCGGCGGTCGCGCGCCTCGGCCCAGTGGTCGAAGGCGCCGCGCTTGGCCGTGCCGGTGTGCAGCTCCTCGTTGCCGACCTCGACCCGGTGGCCGCCGCACAGGCTCACCGTGTTGCCGGCGCCGTCGACCTGGGCCAGGCCGGCGAAGACGCTGACGACGCTGGTGTCGGCGCTGCGGCCGGCGTCGACGCGCAGCCAGCCCGGCTCGACCAGCGTGACGCGGGCCTGCGGCGTGCTCAGCTCGAAGTCGCGGGCCAGCGCGTTGTCGCGGATGCGCACGCTGACGCTGCCGTAGTGCAGGTACAGGCGCAGGCTGTCGTCGTCGAGCCGGCTGATTTCCAGGTCGGAGTCGCCGTCCAGCCGCAGCGCCGCTGCGCCGACGCGGAACTCGGCGCGCGCGCCGCGCCCGGTGGCGATGTGGTTGTCGCTGGTGATCGGCCAGTTCAGCAGGGCGGCGTTGGCCTCGCCCTCGGCCAGCACGGTGACCTGGCCCTCCAGGCTGGAGATGCGGCCGACGCGGGCCGGCGGGTCGGCCAGCGCCGCGCCGGCGGCCAGCGCGGCGGCGGCCACGCCGCCCAGGGTGGACACGATCAGGCGGTGGAATACGGTGCGGCTCATCGCTGCGCTCCTCGGGGTGTTGGTTCTGCGCACAAGGCGCGGGCGCGACGCGCCATCTTTATTTAACGGCGCAGATGATTTTTCGACTACCTGGGTTACAAATGATTGCACATTGTAGAATGTGCACTCCCGCCATCCCACCAAAGACCCCATGCGATTCCCCGTATCGACCCTGCTGGCCGGCCTGCTGCTGTCGGCCTGCGCGCTGGCCCAGGCCAGCGACTGGAAGGACAGCGCCGCCGTCGGCAAGCTGTTCAAGAAGGCCGGCGTCAGCGGCACCTTCGTGCTGCACGACGTCGCGGCCGACAGCTACACCGTGCACAACCTGGCGCGCGCCAAAACGCGCTACGCGCCGGCCTCGACCTTCAAGCTGGCCAACACCTTGATCGGCCTGACCGTCGGCGCCGTGGCCGACGTCGACGCGGCGCTGCCCTACGGCGGCAAGCCGCTGGCGCGCAAGGAGTGGGAGCACGACATGAGCCTGCGCCAGGCGATGCCGGTGTCGAACCTGCGCATCTACCAGGAGCTGGCGCGGCGCATCGGCGCCGAGCGCATGCGCACCCAACTGGCCACCCTGAACTACGGCAACATGCAGACCGGCAAGGCCATCGACAGCTTCTGGCTGGAGGGGCCCTTGCAGATCAGCGCGCTCGAGCAAACCGGCTTCGTCGAGCGGCTGGCGCAGGACCGCCTGCCCTTCCCGCGCGAGGCGATGGCGCAGACGCGCGCGATCGCCGAGCTCGAGCGCACGGCGGCCTACACGCTGTATGGCAAGACCGGCTGGTCGTCGCCGGCCGACGGCAAGGACCTGGGCTGGTGGGTCGGCTGGCTGCAACAGGACGGCCGCCTGTACAGCTTCGCGCTGAACCTGGACATCCGCCGCGAGCGCGACGCCGGGCAGCGCGTGCCGCTGGGCCGCGCCAGCCTGAAGGCGCTCGGCCTGCTGTAGCCGGCCGGGGCCGGCGGCGTCAGGCGTTGGCGCCGCCGCGCTTGACGAAGAACAGCGCCGCGCCGACCGCCATCAGCAGGCCGCCGAAGACGCGGTTCTGCTTGCGCAAGGCGCGCGCGTCGCGGAAGTAACGCTGCATCGACGCGGCCAGCAAGGCGTAGCTGTGCATCACCACCAGGTCGATCGAGCACATGGTGACGGCCAGGATCAGCAGTTGCGGCAACACCGGGGCGTGCTGGTTGATGAAGTTGGGCAGCACGGCGACCATGAAGATGATGCCCTTGGGATTGGTGGCGTTGGTCAGGAAGCCGGTCAGCACGCGCTTGCCCAGCGACGGCGCCACGCTTTGCGCCGCTGCGGCGCTGCCGCCGGCGCCGACGCCGAGCTGCACCTTGGCGCGCCACTGGCCCAGGCCCAGGTAGATCAGGTACAACGCGCCGACCACCTTGACCACGTTGAAGGCCAGCTCGGAGGCCAGCAGCAGCGAGCCGACGCCGGCGCCGGCGATGAACAACACCAGCAACAGGCCGGCCTGCAGGCCCAAAATGGTGCCGCTGGCCTTTCTCACGCCATACGACAGGCCGTGCGACATCGACAGCACGGCGCCCGAGCCGGGCGAGACGGCGATGATGCAGGCGGCGACGAAAAAGGTGATCCAAGTGGCGAAGGTCATGCGCTGGTCCCGGGCGAGAGGGTGGAAACGGTGCCGAATGGGCGGCGATTCGGCGGCGGCGCGGTGTGGCGGGCGCGGCCGATCGGCTATTGTAGCGGGCCGGCGCATTCCGCGCCGGCCCGGCCTGGGTTACACTTGCCGCTCCACCATTTTTGCCAAGAGAACCATGATGCGCACCCCGACCCGTCCCGCCCTCCCCCCAGCCGCCATGACGGAGAACCGCTGAGATGGCCGGCTCCAGTCTGCTGGCGCTGATCGACGACATCGCCGCCATCCTTGACGACGTCGCCCTGATGAGCAAGGTGGCGGCCAAGAAGACCGCCGGCGTGCTGGGCGACGACTTGGCGCTGAACGCCCAGCAGGTGGCCGGCGTGAAGGCCGAGCGCGAGCTGCCGGTGGTGTGGGCGGTGGCCGTGGGTTCGCTGAAGAACAAGGCGGTGCTGGTGCCGGCGGCGCTGGGCATCAGCGCCTTCGCGCCCTGGGCCATCACGCCGCTGCTGATGGCCGGCGGCGCCTACCTGTGCTTCGAGGGCTTCGAAAAACTGGCCCATCCGTATCTGCATGCCGACGAGCAGGCCGCCCACCTGGTCGAGCTGGCCGACGCCGTCAGCGATCCCGAGGTCGACCTGGTGGCCTTGGAGAAGGACAAGATCAAAGGCGCCATCCGCACCGACTTCATCCTCTCGGCCGAGATCATCGTCATCTCGCTGGGCACGGTGGCCGGGGCGCCGTTCGGCCAGCAGGTGACGGTGCTGGCCGGCATCGCCTTGGTGATGACGGTGGGCGTCTACGGCCTGGTCGCCGCCATCGTCAAGATGGACGACGCCGGCCTCTACCTGAGCCGGCGCGGCGGCGCCGCCACGCGCGCCCTCGGCCAGGTGCTGCTGGCCGCCGCGCCCAAGCTGATGAAGCTGCTGTCGGTGGTCGGCACCCTGGCCATGTTCATGGTCGGCGGCGGCATCCTGACCCACGGCACGCCCGGCGCGCACGAGGTGATCCACCACGCCGCCGAGGCCGTCGGCACGCTGGCCGGCGTCGGCCCGGCGCTGGCCTGGCTGACGCCGAGCATGCTCGACGCCCTGGCCGGCCTGGCCGCCGGCGCGCTGGCGCTGGCCGTGGTGGGCCTGGGCGGCAAGCTGTTGCGTCTGCTCAAAGGGCGCGGCTAGGTTTCCGGCGGGATCGCAGCGAAGTCGAGAAAACCCCGCAGCGAAATCTAGGGTCGGACCCGGCGGGTCCGCCCCGGGCTTTGTGCCGTTGGGTGGTGTTCGCCGCCGGCCTCTTGATTTCGGCATGGCGGCCTGCCGCTCCCGGTCAAACTTTCGGCGCCTTGGGTGCTTTGGGCGCCTTGGGCGCCTTGGGCTTCTTCGGCGCCGGCGGCGGCAGGGCGGCGGCGGTGAGCCCGGCCAGCCGGCCCAGCCAGGCGCCGTCGTCCCAGCGCTCGCCATCGACCAGCAGCCAGTTGCTGGCGCCCGGGTAGGGCGGCGCCTCGACCACCGCGCCGATCCACTCGCGCCCGGCGGCGGTCGGCTTGAGGTAGAGCTGGTCGTCGCAGACCAGGGCGAAGAACCTGCCATCGCAGTACAGGCCGTACTCGCCGAACATGCGCTTGGCGGCGATGGCGCCGGCCGGCGCCATCTGGTCGACCAGGTAATCCACCGTGCCTTGTTTCGATGCCATGCCCACCTCCTTGGTTGTTGGCGCCATCGGCAGGCGCCGGCCATGCGGGCGGAACTTTTCCGCCGTGCTTGCCGTCTAACAAATATTAACAAAGTTGCCGGTCCGGCGGAGACGCAACGATGAAGATCCTGCAACAACGCCTGCATCTGGCGCTCGACGTCGCGCACATGGCGGTCTGGGACTCCAGCCTGGACAACGGCAAAGTCGTCGACAGCCACGTCAATTGGGTCGGCCACGGCGCCTCGCTACTGGGTTTGCCGCCGGAGCCGCTGCGGCAGCCCTTCACCGGCTTCCTCGACTGCGTCCACCCGGACGACCGCGCGGCGCTGCTCGAGGCGATGCAGGACGGCGTCGACCGCTGCGGCGGCTACGAGGTCGAGTACCGCGTCTGCTGGCCCGACGCCAGCGTGCACTGGCTGGCCGCGCACGCCCGCGCGTTCTGCGACGAGCAGGGCCAGCCCACCGGCACGCTGGGCATCGTCTGGGACGTCACGCTGCGCAAGGCCGACGAGCTGAAGACGGTGCGCCAGCGCGAGCTGGCCGAGATCACGCTGCGCTCGATCGGCGAGGGGGTCATCACCACCGACCAGCTGGGCCGCACCCAGTACCTGAACCGCGTCGCCGAGCAGCTGACCGGCTGGAGCAACGAGCAGGCCGCCGGCTGCGACATCGGCACCACGCTGCGCCTGGTCGACGAGGACGGCCACGCCACCGACGAGCACATCGCCCTGCAATGCCTGCGCCAGCGCCAGGCCGTCAACGCCTGCGCCGACAGCCCGCTGCAGCTGGTCACGCGCGAGGGGCGCCACGTCGCCGTCGAGGAGTCGGCCGCGCCGATCTGGTCGGACGACGGCCAGCTGCTCGGCGCCGTGGTGGTGTTCCGCGACGTCAGCCACGAGCGCAAGCTGAGCCGCCAGCTGTCGTGGAACGCCAGCCACGACGCGCTGACCGGCCTGATCAACCGCCACGAGTTCGAGCGCCAAGTGGCCGCCGCGCTGCACACCGCCAAGCACGAGGGCCACGTCCACGCCCTGCTGTACATGGACCTGGACCAGTTCAAGGTGGTCAACGACACCTGCGGCCACGGCGCCGGCGACCTGCTGCTGCAGCTGCTGGCCAAGATGCTGCAGACGCAGATGCGCGACAGCGACATCCTGGCACGCCTGGGCGGCGACGAGCTCGGCGCGCTGCTGCCGCACTGCCCGCCCGAGCGCGCCATGCTGATCGCCAACCAGCTGCGCCAGTCGGTCAAGGACTTCCGCTTCGTCTGGGACAGCCACGCCTTCGAGCTGGGCGCCAGCGTCGGCGTGGTCGAGATCAACCACAACAGCAAGTCGATGACCGAGCTGCTGATCGCCGCCGACCAGGCCTGCTACCTGGCGAAGGAGCGCGGCCGCAACCGCGTCCACCTGTACCGGGAGTCGGACCAGCGGCTGGCCCAGCGCCACGGCGAGATGATGTGGGTGTCGCGCCTGAAGGAGGCCTTCGAGCGCCGCCTGTTCCGCCTGTACGCCCAGCCCATCGTCAGCCTGAACAGCCACAACGAATGCCACGACGAGGTGCTGATCCGCATCCAGGACGGCAAGGGCCGGCTGGTGCTGCCCGGCGCCTTCATCCCCGCCGCCGAGCGCTACGACATGATGACGGCGATCGACCGCTGGGTGATCCGCGCCGTCTGCCACCACATCCAGACGGTGCGCGACAGCCTCAACCCCGAGCAGGCCTTCATTGCCAGCCACCAATCGCTGCCGGCGCAGTACTCGATCAACCTGTCGGGCACCTCGCTGGGCGACGAGGGCCTGCACGACTACATCCTCGAGCAGTTCGGCAGCTACACCGTGGCGCCCGAGCAGGTCTGCTTCGAGATCACCGAGACGGCGGTGATCGCCAACCTGCCCAAGGCGCAGGCCTTCATGGAGCGCCTCAAGCTGCTCGGCTGCCGCTTCTCGCTGGACGACTTCGGCAGCGGCCTGTCCTCGTTCGCCTACCTGAAGTCGCTGCCGGTGGACTTCCTCAAGATCGACGGCATCTTCATCCGCGACATCGCCAACAACCCGATCAACCGGGCGCTGGTCAAGGCGATCAACGAGGTCGGCCACGTGATGGGCATCCGCACCGTCGCCGAATACGTCGAGGACGGCCCCACCCTGGCCATGGTGCGCGAGCTGGGGCTGGACTACGCCCAGGGCTACGCGGTGGGCGCGCTGCGGCCGCTGACGGCGGGCAGCGACTGAGCCGGCGGCGGGCGGGCGGCGGGCGGCGCAAAGGTGGCGAGAACGACATCGTTCATTGCACATGATCTACATTCTTGAAAGCATTAATACTTGATTGCCTGACTGCGGCATAGGCGCTCCGGGCGGGCAAATAGGCTACACTTGCCGGATGAATCAAGCCCTCCCCTCCCTGACCCTGCCCGGCGCCACGCTGGAGCACCTGCGCGCGCGCTGCGCCACCTGCAGCATGCACCAGCTGTGCCTGCCCATGGGGCTGGACACGGCCGACATGGACCGGCTCGACCAGATCATCGGCCGGCGCCGCAAGATCGTCCGCGGCGGCACGCTGTTCCGCATCGGCGACCCGTTCGGCAGCCTGTACGCGATCCGCCTGGGCCACTTCAAGACCTACCAGCTGAACCCGGACGGCGCCGAACAGATCACCGGCTTCCAGATGGCCGGCGAGCTGCTCGGCATGGACGCCATCTCGGCCGACCGCCACCACTGCAACGCCATCGCGCTGGAGGACAGCGAGGTGTGCGAGATCCCCTTCGCCAGCCTGCAGCAGCTGCTGGTCGACATGCCGACGCTGTTGCGCCATTTCCACCGCATGATGAGCCAGGAGATCACCCGCGAGCAGGGCGTCATGCTATTGCTGGGCAATATGCAGGCGACCCAGCGCTTCGCCGCCTTCATCGTCAACCTGTCGTCGCGCTACGAGGCGCGCGGCTACTCGCCTTACGTGTTCCAACTGCGCATGTCGCGCGAGGAGATCGGCAACTACCTGGGGCTGACCATCGAGAGCATCAGCCGGCTGTTGTCGAAGTTCAAGAAGGAGGGGCTGCTGCGCGTCAGCAACCGCGAAATCGAGCTGCTCAACCCGGCCATGCTGAAGGCCATCACGGCCGGCACGCAGAGCTGCGACTAGCGCGCCGCGGCGGCGCAAAAACAACAAGGGCGGCCCCGTGGGGTCGCCCTTTTCACATCCGCCCAATCGCGCGGCGGCGGCCTACTCGGCCGGCGCCAACTGCGGGTCGGCCTGCAGCAGGATCTCGCGCTGGGCCGGCCAGTGCCAGGTGCCGGCCAGGCGCCAGTCGCGTTGTTCGCTTTCCACCTGGACCACCCAGCGGCTGCGCTCGAGCATCGGCAGCGGCACGCGGAAGACGCCGTCGGCGTCCGGCTGGATCGCCAGCTGGACGTCCTTCTCCGGCTGGGTGGCGTGCGACAGCTGCAGCAGCAAACGGCCCGGCACGGCCTGCGCCGCGCCGGCGATGCGCCCGCTGAGCACGCCGTCGCCGGCCTCGTAGCGCAGCGCCAGCTTCAGGCCCAGCGCGCTGGCGGCGCGGTCGCGCCGCAGGTCCTGGTTGATCGCCTTGCCCTGCTTGTAGTAGTCGCCCACCACCAGCGCGTCCTGGCCCTGGTAGGCGATGTAGCCAAGGTAGCTGCCGGCCACCACCACGATGGCCGGGCCGGCCATCAGCAGCCAGGGCCAGCGGTGGCGCCACCACGGCGCGGCGGCCTCGGCGTGCGGGTTGAGCGGAATCACTTCGGCCATCTGGTTCTCCTTAACGCGGCACAAAGAAGACCGCGTGTTCACGCACGTGCAGGCTGGGGTCGTCGACGGCCACCAGTTCGATGTCGATCTTGTTCGAGCCCTTTTGGCCGACGCCGTGCGCGGTGCGCAGGCGGATCGGATAGGCCAGCGTCTCGGTGGCCGCCACCTTGACGGTGTCGCCGGTGAGCAGGGTCAGCGTGTCCAGGCCCTTGACCGCGATGCGGTAGGTGTGGGCCTGCTCGGTGGTGTTCATGATCTGCAGGCGGTAGACGTTCTCGATCATGCCGTCCTCGACCTCGCGGCCCAGGGTGCCGCGGTCGCGGATCACGTCCAGCTTGAGCGGCATGCGGAACCACAGCGCGCTGCACACGGCCAGCACGATCAGGCCGAGGATGGTGATGTAGATCAGCACGCGCGGACGCAGCGCGTGGGCGCGGATCTGCGCCGTGGTGTAGTTCTCGGCCATGGCGTGGTCGGTGCTGTAGCGGATCAGTCCGCGCGGCTGGCCGACCTTGTCCATCACGTCGTTGCAGGCGTCGATGCAGGCGGCGCAGCCGATGCACTCGTACTGCAGACCCTTGCGGATGTCGATGCCGGTCGGGCAGACCTGCACGCACAAGGTGCAGTCGATGCACGAGCCCAGCTTGGCGTTGGCCACCTCGTCGCGGCGGCGCACGCCGCGCGGCTCGCCGCGCTTGCTGTCGTAGGTGATGATCAGGGTGTCGCGGTCGAACATCGAGCTCTGGAAGCGGGCGTAGGGGCACATGTACTTGCACACCTGCTCGCGCATCCAGCCGGCGTTGCCGTAGGTGGCGAAACTGTAGAAGACCACCCAGAACCATTCCCAGGGGCCGAAATTAAGCGTCAGCACCTCCTGCGCCAGCGTCTTGATCGGCGTGAAGTAGCCGACGAAGGTGAAGCCGGTCCACAGCGCCAGGGCGCCCCAGACCAGGTGCTTGGCGGTCTTCTTGAGGAATTTGGAGACGGACGGACCTTGCTTGTCGAGGGCCATGCGCGCGCTGCGCTTGCCCTCGATTTTGCGTTCGATCCACAAGAAAATCTCGGTGTACACCGTTTGCGGGCAGGCGAAGCCGCACCAGACCCGCCCCGCCATCGCCGTCGCCAGGAACAACAGGTAGGCGCAGATGATCAGCAGGGCGGCCAGGTAGATGAAGTCCTGCGGCCACAGCACCAGGCCGAAAATATAGAACTTGCGGGCGACCAGGTCGAACAGCAGGGCCTGCCGTCCGTTCCAGCTCAGCCAAGCCAGCCCGTAGAACGCGAGCTGGGTCAGCCAGACGCACAGCCAACGGATGTTGGCGTAGCGTCCCTTGGTCTCGCGAGGATAGATCTCCTCGCGAGCGGCGTACATCTTGATGACTTGTGGTTTTGGAGCGTTCATTTCTTAGATGATACTCTTACTGCTGTGCGGCGGGCGCGGCGGCGACGGCGGGATTGTTGACGTCGTTCGACAGACTCCAGACGTAGGCGGCCAGCACGTGCACCTTGCCCTCGCCGAGGAAGTCCGAGAAGGCCGGCATGGCGTTGGTGCGACCCTTGCGGATGGTTTCCATGATGGTGTCGGCACTGCCGCCGTACAGCCAGACCTTGTCGGTCAGGTTGGGCGAGCCGATCGCCTGGTTGCCCTTGGCGTCGGCGCCGTGGCAGGCCATGCAGGCGCCGAACTTGGCCTTGCCGAACACCGCCTTGATCGGGTCGGAGGTCGAGCCGGACAGGCTCAGCACATACTGGGCGACGTTCTCGACGTCCTTGTCGCTGCCCAGCGCGGCGGCCATGCTCGGCATCATGCCGTTGCGGCCTTGCATGATCGTGGTCTTGATCACGTCCGGCGCGCCGCCGTGCAACCAGTCCTTGTCGGTCAGGTTGGGGAAGCCCTTGTTGCCGCGCGCGTCGGAGCCGTGGCACTGCGCGCAGTAGGTCAGGAACAGGCGTTCGCCCATGGCGTGCGCCTTGGGATCGGCGGCCACGGTTTTCAGGTCCTGTTTCAGGTACTGGCTGAACAGCGGGCCGTAGTCGGCGTCGGCCTTCTTCAGCTCGGCCTGGTAGGCGCCCGTCGATTTCCAACCCAGGCTGCCGGCGTAGGTGCCCAGGCCCGGATACAGGAACAGATAGGCCAGGCCGAACACGATGGTGATGTAGAACAACCACATCCACCAGCGCGGCATCGGCGTGTTCAGCTCGGTCAAGTCCTCGTCCCAGACGTGGCCGGTGGTGCCCACCGCCGCGCCGGGCTCGGCCGACTCGCCGGGCTGCAGCTTGTGCTTCGACTGGGCGTACAGCAGGATGCCGCAGCCGAACACGCCGAGCATGGTCAGCACGACGATGTAGATGTTCCAGAAACCGCTAGTGAAGTCAGACATGGGGGGTCTCCTCGTCGGCGAAGGGCAGTTGTGCCGCCTCGGCAAAATTCTCCGTGTTACGGCGGGAGAAGGCCCACCACATGATGCCGATGAAGGTGATGAAGGAAACCACCGTCATCACGCTGCTGGCGCGGTCGAACAGGTTGTCGATAACCATGCTAGTTCCTCGTTTTGATTTGTGTGCCCAGGCCTTGCAGATAGGCGATCAGGGCGTCTTCTTCGGTCTTGTCCTTGAGCGCCTCGGGCGCGGCGGCAATCTCGGCCTCGGTGTACGGGTCGCCCAGGCGGCGCAGCGCGCGCAGCTTCGGCTGGATGTCCTGCGGCACCAGCTTGGTGGCCGCCAACCAGGGGTAGTTCGGCATGTTCGACTCGGGCACCACGTCGCGCGGGTTGTTCAAGTGCGTCTTGTGCCATTCGTCGCTGTAGCGGCCGCCGACGCGCGCCAGGTCGGGCCCGGTGCGCTTGGAGCCCCACTGGAACGGACGGTCGTAGACGAACTCGCCGGCCACCGAGTAGTGGCCATAGCGCTCGGTCTCGGCGCGGAACGGACGCACCATCTGCGAGTGGCAGTTGTAGCAGCCTTCGCGCACATAGATGTCGCGGCCGGCCAGGCGCAGCGGCGAGTAGGGCTTGAGGCCGGCCACCGGCTCGGTGGTCGACTTCTGGAAGAACAGCGGGATGATCTCGACGGCGCCGCCGACGCTGACCACCACGGTCACCAGGGCGATCAGCAGCCAGGGGTTCTTTTCAATCCATTCATGGGTAAATTTCATCGTCAACTCCAGGGTTTAGGCGTGACCCGCGGCCAGCGCGGGAATGCGTGCCGTCACGGTGGCGCGGTTGCGCAGCGTCATGTAGGTGTTGTAGCCCATCAGGCACATGCCGGTCAGGTACAACAGGCCGCCGCCGAAGCGCACCACGTAGTAGGGATAGGTGGCCTTGACGCTTTCGACGAAGGTATAGGTCAGGGTGCCGTCCGGATTGACCGCGCGCCACATCAGGCCCTGCATCACGCCGGCGATCCACATCGCGGCGATGTACAGCACGATGCCGATGGTGGCGACCCAGAAGTGCACGTCGATCAGCTTGGTGCTCCACATCTTGGTCTCGCCGGCCATGCGCGGCAGCAGATAGTAGATCGAACCCATGGTGATGAAGCCGACCCAACCCAGGGCGCCGCCGTGGACGTGGGCGACGTTCCAGTCGGTGTAGTGCGACAGGGCGTTGACGGTCTTGATCGACATCATCGGACCTTCGAAGGTGGCGATACCGTAGAACGACAGCGAGACGATCATGAACTTCAGGATCGGGTCGGTGCGCAGCTTGTGCCAGGCGCCCGACAGGGTCATGATGCCGTTGATCATGCCGCCCCAGGACGGTGCCAACAGGATCAGCGAGAAGACCATGCCCAGCGATTGGGTCCAGTCAGGCAGCGCGGTGTAGTGCAGGTGGTGCGGACCGGCCCACATGTAGGTGAAGATCAGCGCCCAGAAGTGGACGATCGACAGGCGGTAGGAGTACACCGGACGCTCGGCCTGCTTCGGAATGAAGTAGTAGACCATGCCCAGGTAGCCGGCGGTGAGGATGAAGCCGACCGCGTTGTGGCCGTACCACCACTGGATCATCGCGTCCTGCACGCCCGAGTAGACCGAGTAGGATTTGAACAGCGAGGCGGGCATGCTGGCGCCGTTGACCACGTGGAGGATCGTCACGGCCAGGATGTAGCCGGCGAAGAACCAGTTGGCGACGTAGATGTGCTTGACCTTGCGCTTGATCAGCGTGCCGAAGAAGACGATGGCGTAGGAGATCCAGACGACGGCGATCAGGATGCTGATCGGCCATTCGAGCTCGGCGTATTCCTTGCCGCGGGTCAGGCCCAGCGGCAGGGTGACGACGGCGCTCAGGATCACCGCCTGCCAACCCCAGAAGGTGAAGGCGGCCAGCTTGTCGGAGAACAGCCGCACCTGGCAGGTGCGCTGCACGACGTAGTAGGAGGTGGCGAACAGGCCACAGATGCCGAAGGCGAAGATGACGGCGTTGGTGTGTAGCGGACGCAAGCGTCCATAGGTCAGCCAGGGTATGTCCAGGTTCAGGGCGGGCCAGGCGAGCTGGGCGGCGATGATGACGCCGACCAGCATGCCGATGATCCCCCAGACTACCGTTGCGATCGCGAACTGCTTCACGATTTTGTAGTTGTAGTTCAGTGCTTGATCCACTTGATTCTCTCCCGAGATTACTTCGATGATGTAAATCACAGAATACGGGTTTGAACCTTCAAAAACTTTGATTCAGATCAAAATTGCCTGATTGAATTAATGCGTAGCGTCACCATTTTGCTGCGCCGCGTCAACCGGGCCGGCCGGGGCGGCCGGGGCGCCGGAATCGTCGTCCTGCAACACGCGCATGCCGGGGCCGACCAGGTCGTCGAACTGGCCGCCGTCGGAGGCGCTGAAGAACACCCACAGGGCGACGAAGACCATGATGACGGACAGGGGGACGAGGAGGAACAGAGCTTCCATGGGGATCAGTCGCGCCGCAGGCGCATAGCGTTGGCCACCACGACGGCGGAGCTGAGCGCCATGCCGACGCCGGACAGCCAGGGATTGAGGTAGCCCAGCGCGGCGGCCGGGATCGCCACCAGATTGTACACGGTGGCCCAGCCGAGGTTCTGGCGGATCACCCGCATCGCCTTGGCCGCCGTGCGCGCCGTGTCGGCCACCGAGGCCAGCCGGCCCGACAGCAGCACGGCGTCGGCGTGGGCCTGGGCCAGGGCGGCGCCCGAGCCCATGGCGAAGGAGACGTCGGCGGCGCTGAGCACGGCGGCGTCGTTGATGCCGTCGCCGACCATCGCCACCACCGCGCCCTGCCGCTGCAGGCGCTGCACGTAGGCCAGCTTCTGCTCCGGCAGGTAGCCGCCGCAGGCCTCGGCGATGCCGAGGCGGGCGCCGACCTGCTGGGTCAGGGCGTGCTGGTCGCCGCTGAGCAGGACGATCCGCTTGCCGGCGCGGCGGAAGTAGTCGACGGTGGCCTCGGCGTCGTCGCGCAGGCCGTCCTGCAGGTGGAAGCAGGCCAGCCAGTCGTCGGCGCCGCCGAGGTAGACCGGGGTCATGCCGCCGGGCACGCTGTGGCCGGGTTCGGGCAGCGGACCGCTCAGGCCGGCGACGAAGGCGGCGCTGCCCAGCCGGTATTGGCGGCCGTGCACCCAGCCCTCCAGGCCCTGGCCGGGCACTTCGACGATCTTTTCCGCCTGCCACCAGTGGGCCGGCAGCAGCGGGTCGGCCGGCGGCGCGGCGGCGCGCAGGGCGCGCGCCAGCGGATGGGCGCTGTCGGCCTCGAGCGCGGCGGCCAGGTGCAGGCAGTGCTCCTGCTGCATCAGGCCGAGCAGGGCGGTGTCCTGCAGTCGCGGCCGGCCCAGGGTCAGCGTGCCGGTCTTGTCGAACACGATGTGGCTGGCGCGGTGCAGGGTTTCCAGGGTTTGCGGGCCGACCACCAGCACGCCACGGCGCAGCAGGCGGTCGATGGCGGCGGCCAGCGCGCTCGGCGTGGCCAGCGACAGCGCGCAGGGGCAGGACACCACCAGCACGGCGATCGCCACCGGCCAGGCCAGCGCGGGCTCGTACCAGCGCCAGAAGGCGAAGGTGGCCAGGGCGAACACCAGCAGGGCGCCGACGAACCAGGCGGCGACCCGGTCGGCCCACTGGGCGATGCGCGGCTTGTCCTGGCCGGCGCGGTCGATCAGGCGCACCAGGTCGGACAGGGTGCTGTCGCCGCTGGTCCGCAGCACGCGGGCCACCACGGCGGCGCTGGCGTTGATGGCGCCGCCGGGCACCTCGTCGCCGGGGCCGCGGCGCTGCGGCGCGCTCTCGCCGCTCAGCAGCGACAGGTCGAGCGCGGTCTGGCCGTCGACGATGGCGCAGTCGGCGGCCACCGCCTCGCCCGGCTTGACCAGGATGAAGTCGCCGGCGGCCAGCGCGGCGGCCGGCACCACGGCGCCGGCGCGGCTGGCCGGCCAGTCGGCCAGCCTGGTGGCGGCGGCGGGCAGGGCGTGCTGCAGGCGCTCGAGCGCGGCGGCGGCCTTGCGGCGCGCCAGCAGCTCGAGGTAGCGGCTGGCCAGCAGCAGGAAGATGAACATGGTCACCGAGTCGAAGTACACCTCGCCCTGGCCGCGCCAGGTGGCCACCACGCTGGCGCCGAAGGCGGCGACGATGCCCAGCGCCACCGGCACGTCCATGCCCAGCGCGCGCGCGCGCAGGCTGGCCCAGGCGCCGCGCAGGAAGGGCTGGGCCGAGTAGAGGATGGCCGGCAGGGTCAGCAGCAGGCTGGCCCAGCGCATCAGGCTGGCCATGTCGTCGTCCAGGGTGCCGGACTCGGCCAGGTAGGCCGGCGCCACGTACATCATCACCTGCATCATCGCCAGGCCGGCGACGAACAACTGGCGGCCCAGCGTCTTGCCGGCGCGGCGCAGCTGCTCGCTGTGGCGGGCGGCGTCGTAGGGGTAGGCGGCGTAGCCGATGGCGTGCAGCGCGGCGAGGATGTCGCCCGGCTTGCAGGCGGCCTTGTTCCAGCGCACATAGAGGCGCTCGGTGGCGACGTTGAGCTGGGCACCGTGCACGCCGGGCAGGCGGGCCAGGCGGCGCTCGATCAGCCAGACGCAGGCGGCGCAGCGGATGCCCTCGACCGCCAAGGTGGTCTCGCAGCTGTCCTCGTCGAGGGCGAAGCGGGGGTCGGCGTTGTCGTACAACTGCAGCTCGGGCGGCACCAGCTGGGCGCCCTCGGCGCTGACGGCGAAGGCCGAGCGGGTGCGGTAGTAGTCCTCCTGGCCCAGCTCGACGATGGTCTGCGCCACCGCCTCGCAACCGGGGCAGCACATCGGCTGCGAGGCGCCGTCGATGCGCACGCGCCAGTGCGACTTGGCCGGCACCGGCAGGCCGCAGTGGTAGCAGGCCAGCGCCGGGCCGCTGTGGGCGGGCGCGGCGGCGGCCGGCGCGTCCAGGCGGGCGCTCACGGGTGCCCCGTCAGGCACAGCGCGTCGATCCAGCCGAGCGAGACGCCGTTGCCGGCGCGCGCCAGGCCGAGCAGGCCGAAGGCCAGCACCAGCAGGCCGCAGCCGACCCGCACGGCGCGCCGTTGCAGCGCCTCGCGCAGGCGGGCGCCGAGCAGGCCCAGGCTGAGCAGCATCGGCAGGGTGCCCAGGCCGAAGGCCAGCATGACGGCGGCGCCGGAGGCGGCCGAGCCGCTCAGCATGGCCGTCAACAGCACGCTGTAGACCATGCCGCAGGGCAGCCAGCCCCACAGGCCGCCCAGCGCCAGCGCCTTGGCCGCGCTGTCCATCGGCAGCAGCGGCTTGAGCAGCGGCTGCACGCGGCGCCAGACCACCTGGCCGGCCGCCTCCAGCCGGGCCAGGCCGCGCCAGGCGTCCATCAGGTACAGGCCGAGCGCCACCAGCATCAGGTTGGCCAGCCAGTAGAAGCCGATCTGCACGCCGGCCATGCGGGCCAGGCTCTGCGCGCCGCCGGCCACGCCGCCGGCCAAGGCGCCGGCCAGCATGTAGCTGCCGATGCGCCCGCCGTTGTAGGCCAGCACACGGGCCAGGCGGTCGGCCAGGGCCACCGGCCGCGCGGCGGCCGGCGCCGTGGCCGCCGGCTGGGCCAAGGCGATGGCGATCACCGGACGCGGCCGGGGCTTGGGCCGGGACGCCGCCGACAGCGCGCCGACAATGCCGCCGCACATGCCGACGCAGTGCACGCTGCCGGCCAGGCCGACCAGGAATACCGGTAGAAGTTGCAGACCGCTCATGTTTGAATGAAACCGTTTATATCGTTTATATAATTTAAATCGTTTATATTGTTTAGTTGATTTATATCGTTTATATCGTTTTGGAGTAGCGCAAGGGCTGCGGCGCGTTGTCGCGCGCGGCGTTGAGGTAGCGGTCGAACACCATGCAGATGTTGCGGATCAGCAGGCGGCCCTTGGGCGTGACGGTCAGCCAGGCCGGCTCGATGCTCAGCAGGCCGTCGGCCTCGAGCGCGGCCAGCTTGGCCAGCTCGGGCGCGAAGTAGCTGCGGAACTCGATCGGGTAGGCCTGCTCGATCGACTCGATGGACAGCTCGAAATTGCACATCAGCATCTGGATGATGATGCGGCGCAGCAGGTCGTCGGTGCTCAGCTTGATGCCGCGGGCGATCGGCAGCTTGCCCTCGTCGAGCTTCTCGTAGTAGGCCTCGAGCGTCTTCTCGTTCTGGCAGTAGGTGGCGCCGACGGCGCTGATGGCCGACACGCCGCAGGAGATCAACTCGGCCTCGGCGCGCGTCGAATAGCCCTGGAAGTTGCGGTGCAGCCGGCCCTGGCGCTGGGCGATGGCCAGCTCGTCGGTCGGCTTGGCGAAGTGGTCCATGCCGATGTAGACGTAGCCGGCGGCGCACAGCCGGCGGATGCACAGCGCCAGCATGTCCAGCTTGACCTGGGCGGTCGGCAGCTCGGCCTCGTGGATGCGCCGCTGCGGCTTGAACAGGTGCGGCATGTGGGCGTAGTTGTACAGGGCGATGCGGTCGGGGCTGGCCGAGATCACCTTGGCGATGGTCTGCTCCATCGTCGCCAGGCTCTGCAGTGGCAGGCCGTAGATCAGGTCGATGCTGACCGAGCGGAAGCCGGCCGCGCGCGCCGCCTCGATGATGGCCACCGTCTCGGCCTCGGGCTGGATGCGGTTGACCGCCTTCTGCACGTCCGGGTCGAAGTCCTGCACGCCCAGGCTGATGCGGTTGAAGCCCTGCGCGCGCAGCGAGTGGACCCGCTCGACGGAGACGGTGCGCGGGTCGATCTCGATCGAGTACTCGCCCAGGTCGTCCGGGGCGAACTCGAACTGGTGGCGCAGGTGGGCCATCAGCTCGCCCATCTGGCGGTCGCTCAAGTAGGTCGGCGTGCCGCCGCCGAAATGCAACTGCTCGATCTGGTTCATGCCGGCGAACAGGCGCGCCTGCATCTCGATCTCCTGCTTCAGGTAGCTCAGGTAGGTGGCCGCCTTGCTGCGGTCCTTGGTGACGATCTTGTTGCAGCCGCAGTAGTAGCACACCGTGTCGCAGAAGGGGATGTGCAGGTACAGCGAGAGCGGGCGGCGGCCGCCGCGCATGCGCAGGCCGGCGACGGCCTCCAGGTAGTTGCCGTAGCCGAAGTCGGGCTGGAAGCGGTCGGCGGTCGGGTAGGACGTGTAGCGCGGCCCGGACTGGCTCAGTTTGCCGATGATGTCGGCGTCGAACTGGACCGAGGGGAAAAACGCGACGTTCTGGCTGGCGGTGGTGGGCATGGTCGTTTCAATCTAGCGTGGCGAGTACAAGTGCGGGTGCGGCTGCGGGTGGAAAGGGCGGTCGGGCGGCGGCGCGGCCGGCCTCAGGCGGCCAGGCGCTTCGGCGCCGGGGTCGCCTTGGCGGCGGCGGCGGGCGCGCCACGACGACCGCGCGCGTCCGCCACCGGGCGGCCGAACTTGAACAGGCTGACCGCCTGGCTCAGGCCGCCGGCCTCGTTGGCCAGGCTGGCGGCGGCCGCCGCCGCCTGCTCGACCAGGGCGGCGTTCTGCTGGGTCACCTGGTCCATGTGGGCGATGGCCGAGTTGACCTGGTCGACGCCGATGCTCTGCTCGCGCGAGGCGGTGGAGATCTCCTGCATGATGGCGGTGACGCGCTGCACCGAGCTGACCACCTGCTGCATGGTCGAGCCGGCGCGGTGCACCTGCACCATGCCGGCGCTGACCTTGCCGACCGACAGGTCGATCAGGTTCTTGATGTCCTTGGCGGCGGTGGCGCTGCGCTGGGCCAGGTTGCGCACCTCGCCGGCGACGACGGCGAAGCCACGGCCCTGCTCGCCGGCGCGGGCCGCCTCGACGGCCGCGTTCAGCGCCAGGATGTTGGTCTGGAAGGCGATGCCCTCGATCAGCGCGATGATGTCGACGATCTTCTTCGACGAGGCGTTGATGTCGTCCATGGTGGCGATGACGTCGGCGACGATCTCGCCGCCCTGCACCGCCACGCTGGAGGCGCTGACGGCGAGCTCGTTGGCCTGCACCGAGTTGTCGGCGTTCTGCTTGACGGTGGCGGAGAACTGCTCGACCGAGGAGGCGGTCTGCTCCAGGCTGGCGGCCTGCGCCTCGGTGCGGCCGGACAGGTCGGCGTTGCCGGCGGCGATCTGGCGGGTCGCCACGGCCATCGTCTCGACGTTGACGCGCACGTCGCGGATGGTGGCGATCAGGTTGCTGTTCATCTGCTGCAGGGCGCGCAGCAGCTGGCCGACCTCGTCGGTGGAGTCGGTCTCGAAGGTGCCCGACAGGTCGCCGGCGGCGATGGCGCGGGCGCCGTGCAGGGCGCGGTTGAGCGGCTGCAGCACGCCGGAGCGCAGGGTCCACCAGAGGAAGACGTTGATCAGCAGGCCGACGAAGGTGGTGATCAGGATCACGTAGTTGACCGTGGTCAGCGGGCCGTCGTGGCCCAGCAGCACGGCCAGGCAGGTGCCCAGCTGCAGCGTGTTGACCAGGCTGGTGCACAGCCAGATGCGCATCGCCAGCGAGACGTGGCGCAGGCGCGCCAGGGTGTTGCCCAGGCCGGGGCGGATGAACTGGCCGTTCTTGATGCGCAGCTTGCTGCCGGCCCGCTTCAGCTCGCGGTAGTCCTGCTCGGTCTTGGCCACCAGCTGGCGCTCGGCCTTGACGCGCACCGCCATGTAGCCGATGGTGCGGCCGGCCTCGCGGATCGGCGTGACGTTGGCCTTGACCCAGAAGAAGTCGCCGTTCTTGCAGCGGTTCTTGATCACGCCGGTCCACGGCGAGCCGTGCTTGATCGAGCGCCACAGGTCGGCGAAGGCCTCGGCCGGCATGTCGGGGTGGCGCAGGATGTTGAGTGGCTGGCCCATCAACTCGGCCTCGCCGAAGCCGCTGATCTGGGTGAAATACGGGTTCACATAGGTGATGTTGCCATCCAGATCGGTCTTGGAGACGATGGCTTGGTCGTCCATGACCTCGACTTCTTGATTGGTGACAGGTTGATTGTTACGCATCTCGTCTCTCCGGGACTGGGGTGTGTTCTTGTGATATAGCAAGATATGGGCCCCAGTGTAAGGAGTCGGGGCGGCAAATTTATTGATTTAGATCAAAATTTCCCGGATTGCCTGTGCTAGGCGGCAGGTTTGATTGCCTAAAATACAAGCACAACGGGCGGCGCGCCGGCGCCGCCGCGTCGCCGCCGCCGGCCGGCGGCGCCGGCCCGGCGCGGGCCGATCTTTGCTCCTTGCCAAGGTCGCGTATTGATAGGAGAATTCTCCAGCCAGCCGGCGCGTTCGCCGGCCCCCGCACACAAGGACCCCATGAAGCCACTCGGCATCAAAGCCAAGGTCGCCTTGGCCACCAGCGTCACGTCGATCCTGATGATAGGCATCGTGACCGTGGTGCAGATGCAACGCATGCGCGACGACTTCACCACCGTCCTGTTCGCCCAGCAGAACGCGCTGATCGAGCGCACCGCGCAGGACCTGGACGACAAGCTCGGCCTGCTGCTCGAGGTGCTGGCGCGGTCGGCCCGCACCACGCCGCTGGCCGCCACCGCCTCGCCCGACAAGCTGCGCGCCCATTTCGGCGACCGCGTGCTGCTGGCCATGTTCGACGACCTGCTGGTGCTCGACCGCGCCGGCCAGATCATGGCCGACCTGCCGCAGCAGCCCGGCCGCACCCTGATCAACGCCGCCGACCGCGCCTACTTCCAGCGCGTGATGCGCGAGCGCAAGCCCTTCATCACCGAGCCGCTGATCGGCCGCGGCAACAAGCAGCCGATCGTGCAGATGGTCGCCCCGGTGTTCGACGCCAAGGGCGAGGTGGTCTGCGTGCTGGTCGGCGTGCTGCGCCTGTACAAGGACAACCTGCTGGGCCACCTGCGCACCGCCAAGGTCGGCAAGAGCGGCTACTATTTCGCCCTGACCCGCGGCGCCCTGCCGGTCTACGTGCTGCACCCGGACCCGCAGCGCCTGCTGCAGCCGCGCCCGGCCAACGCCAACCCGGCCACCAGCGAGGCGCTGACCCACGGCTTCGAGGGCACCACCATCAGCACCAACAGCCACCAGCTGCGCGCCCTGGTCAGCTACAAGATGCTCAAGTCGGTCGACTGGATGCTGGCCGCCTCGCTGCCGGTGGAGGAGGCCTTCGAGCCCTTCGACGGCCTGCTGTCGCGGCTGGCGCTGTGGAGCTTCCTGGCGGCGCTGCTGACGGCGGCGCTGATCGGCTGGCTGACCTCGCGCCTGCTGGCGCCGCTGGTGCGCCTGCGCAACGCCATCGTCCGCCTGCGCGCCGACGCCAGCAGCTACGTGCCGCTGCTGGTGCGCACCCAGGACGAGGTGGGCCAGCTGACCATGGCCTTCAACAGCCTGATGCACGAGCGCCTGGCCGCCGACGCCCGCCTGCAGGGCCTGATCGAGTTCGCCCCCAACGCCATCGTGGTGATCGACGGCGACGGCCGCATCGAAACCTTCAACCGCCAGGCCGAGGTGTACTTCGGCTACGCCCGCGGCGAGATCCTCGGCCAGCCGCTCGAGACGCTGGTGCCGGAGCGCCTGCGCGGGCGCCATGTGGTGCACCGCCAGCGCTTCTTCTCGACCCGCCTGAGCGCCGAGCCGGTGCGCATGGGCCGCGACGCCACCCTGTGGGGCCTGCGCAAGGACGGCAGCGAGTTCCCGCTGGAGATCAACCTGAGCGCGGTGCGCACCGACCAGGGCACCAAGACGCTGTCGGTGATCTCCGACATCACCGAGCGCCACCGCCTGCAGCTGGAGGTGGCCGCGCGCGCCCTCGAACTGGAGCGCGAACGCGACCGCGCCGAGGCGGCCAACCGCGCCAAGGGCGACTTCGTGGCCAACATGAGCCACGAGATCCGCACCCCGATGAACGCCGTGCTGGGCATGGTCCACCTGCTCGGCAACACCGCGCGGACCAACGAGCAGCGCAAGTACCTGACCATGGTGCGGGTCTCCGGCCAGTCGCTGATGGGCATCCTCAACGACGTGCTCGACTACTCGAAGATCGAGGCGCGCCGCATGGAGCTGGCGCCGGTCGAGTTCGTGCTCGACGAGACCATGGACGCGCTGGCCACCACCATGACCATGAACGCCGGCGACAAGGAGCTCGAGCTGGCCATCGACGTCGACCCGGCGGCGCCGCGCCGGCTGCGCGGCGACGCCCTGCGCCTGCAGCAGATCCTGGTCAACCTGGCCGGCAACGCCATCAAGTTCACCGAGCAGGGCGAGGTGCTGGTCAGCGTCAAGCTCAGCGCGCGCCAGGGCGAGCGGGCGCTGCTGCGCTTCGAGGTGCGCGACAGCGGCATCGGCATCAGCCTCGAACAGCAGGCCCAGCTGTTCACCGCCTTCTCGCAGGGCGACGAGAGCATCACCCGGCGCTTCGGCGGCACCGGCCTGGGGCTGACCATCACCAAGCACCTGGTCGAGCTGATGGGCGGCCAGATCGCCGTCAGCAGCCCGCCCGGCGAGGGCACGCGCTTCTGGTTCACGCTGCCCTTCGAGGTGGTGGCCGAGCAGGCCGGGCCGCGCCGCAAGCCCGACATCGGCCCCTTGAACCTGCTGGTGGTCGACGACAACCGCACCAGCCGCGAACTGATCGCCCGGCTGATCCGCGCCTGGGGCTGGAGCGCCGACGAGGCCGCCAGCGGCGAGGCCGCCGTCGCCCTGGTCGGCGCGCTGCAGGCGCGCGCCCAGCGCTACGACGTGGTGCTGGCCGACTGGCACATGCCCGGCATGGACGGCCTGGCCACGGCCAAGGCGGTGCGCCGCGCCGCCGCCGGCGCGCGCCAGCCGATCGTGGTGATGGTCAACGCCTTCGCCCGCGGCGACCTGGCGGCGATCTCCGCCGCGCCCGAGGCCGACGCCGTGCTGGTCAAGCCGATCACCAGCTCCAACCTGTTCGACGCGCTGCACCAGGCGCTGGCCCAGCACGACGGCCGCGACGAGGCCCACCTGGTCGAGCAGGGCGGCGCGCCCGACCGCCTGCGCGGCGCCCACTTCCTGCTGGTCGAGGACAACCTGCTGAACCAGGCGGTGGCGCGCGGCATCCTCGAACACGCCGGCGCCACGCTCGACGTGGTCGGCGACGGCCAGCAGGCGGTCGACCTGCTGCGCGTCGACGCCGGCCGCTACGACCTGGTGCTGATGGACATGCAGATGCCGGTGCTCGACGGCTTCAGCGCCACCCGTATCCTGCGCCAGGAGCTCGGCCTGGCGCTGCCGGTGGTGGCGATGACGGCGGCGGTGCTGACGGCCGAGCGCGAGCGCTGCGTCGAGGCCGGCATCAGCGACTTCATCCCCAAGCCGATCGAGGTCGAGGAGATGCTGGCGGTGATCCTGCGCCACCTGGCCGAGCCGGCGCGGCGCGCCGGCGCGCGGCGCGCCGCCCGCGTCGCCGCCGCCGCCGAGGACAGCGCGCCGGCGCCGGCCCCGGCGGCCCCGGCGGCCCCGGCGGCCCCGGCGGCCCCGGCGCCGGCTCTCGCGCCGGCGCCGGCGGCGGCCGGCGCGGCCGACACCGTCTTCAACATGGACAGCCTGATGCGGGTGATGGGCCGGGACCCGAAGGGCCGCACGGTGATGTTCAAGCTGGTGCGCGGCGCCCTGGGCGGCGGCCTCGAGCCGCTCGACCAGGCCGACCTGGCGCTGCGCGAGGGCCGCCCGCTGGACGCCGGCCGGGTGCTGCACAGCCTGCGCGGCGCCGTCGGCGTGCTCGGCGCCAAGCGCCTGATCCAGGCCACGCTGGAGGCCGAGAGCGCCATCCACGAGGGCCGCGCCGACCAGCTCGAGGCGCAGTTGGCCACCGTCCGGCGGGTGCTCGAACAGACCCTGGCCGAGGCCCGCGCCTGGCTCGAGCAGGAGGACCGCTAGCCGCCCGGCCGCTCAGGCCATCTTGTCGAGCTGCTGCTGCAGGCGGTCCAGGTTCTGCTCGTTGGCCTCGACGGCGAACTTGCTGATGCGGGCGCACTCGGCGGCGCTGTCGAAGCGCATGGTCCAGTCCAGCCAGGTGCCGCCGTCCTGCTCCTTGAACAGCAGGGTGGCCTCGAACGGCGGCCCGGACACATGGCGGAAGACGATGCGCGCCGGCGCGTCGACGGCGACGAACTCGCACTCGTTGGGATAGTTGACGCCGTCCGGCCCGTGCATGACGAAGCGCCACAGGCCGCCCGGCGCCATGTCGAACACCTTGAAGGTGTTGGAAAAGCCCTCCGGGCCCCACCAGCGCGCCAGGATGGCCGGGTCGCTGAAGGCGCGGAACACCTGCGGCGGCGGCGCGGCGAACTGGCGTGAGGTCACAATTTCGGTATCGTTCATGGCGCGCTTCCTCCAGGCTCGTGGGCGAAACTCAGGCTGTCCGGGAAATAGTACCGCAATGCGCCGCGCGCTTCCACGCTATCATGGCGGCGCGTTCGCCGCCTTGCCACCTAGGCGGCGAAGCAACCTTTTTTTTCGGAATCATGTATAAACAAACGTCAACATCGGCCGATACTCCCCCTGGACGGCCGTCGTCCACCCAATAACCAGCTATCCCCGCCTATGGCCGCCCACTCGCCCCCACCACCCTGTCCCGTCCGCCACGCCGCCGCCCGGTCCGCCCGGTTCGCCATGGCGCGCCCGGCGGCGCTCCGCCTGGCCGCGCTGTTGCTGCTGGGCATGGCCGGACCCGCCGCCCTGGCCCAGGCGCCGGCGGCCGACGCCAGGCGCGCCCAGGAGGTGGTCCGCGTGGTGGCCGGCATCAACAGCTATGTGCGCTGGCCGGCGCCGCACCCGGAGACCCTGGTCTGCGTGTTCGGCACCCCCCGCTACGCCGACGCCCTGCTCGATCCGGCCGGCGCCGGCCACCTGCGCGCCGTGCGCGCCGTCGGCGACCACGAGGACGGGCCCGGCGCCTGCCAGATCGCCTACCTGGGCGCGCTGGGCGCGCTCGAACACCAGCGCCTGATGGCCCACGTCATCGGCCGGCCGGTGCTGTCGATCAGCGAGGCCAACCCCAACTGCGCCGCCGGCAGCATGTTCTGCCTGAAGTTCCGCGACAACCAGGTGGCCTTCGAGGTCGACCTCGACGCCGTCGCCCGCAGCGGCCTGCGGGTGCATCCCAACGTGCTGCTGCTGGCCAAGCGCAAGGCGGCCACGCCATGACGCCGCTGCCGCCGCACCCGCCGCACAGTCCGCGCCCCTCGCTCGACCAGGTGCTGACCCGGGCGCACCGCCGCGTCGCCTGCATCGCCGTGGCGCTGGCCGGGCTGGCGCTGACCGTCGCCGGCCTCGGCGCGCTGCGCTTCTATTCCGAGCAGAACCTGCGCCTGGTGGCGCGCTCGCTCAGCTACACGGTGGAGGCGGCCGTGGTGTTCGACGACGCCCAGGCGGCGCAGGAGGCGCTGGCGCTGATCGGCGGCCACGAGGACGTCGCCGAGCTCGAGGTCGGCAACATCGAGGGCCGCGTGCTGGCGCGCTGGTCGCCCGGCGCGCCCGGCGCCGGCGCCCGGCTGGAACAGACCCTGGCCGGCTGGCTGATCCCCAGCCCGCTGCTGTTCCCCGTGCTGCACGACGGCCAGGCGGTCGGCCAGATCCGCCTGGTGCCGCTGGGGCGCGGCCTGCTGCAGTACCTGCTCAGCGGACTGGCCTGCGTCTGCCTGTGCCTGGCCATCAGCATCGCCGTGGCGGCGCGGCTGGCGCGCCGCATGCAGGCCGAGATCACCGGCCCGCTGCGCGACCTGGCCGGCGTGGCGCACCGGGTGCGCTGCGACCGCAGCTTCGGCCTGCGCGTGCCGGACGCCGGCATCGCCGAGCTGAACGCGCTCAACGGCGACTTCAACGCCCTGCTCGACGAACTCGAGGCCTGGCAGCGCCACCAGCAGAAGGAGCACGCCACGCTGTCGCACCGCGCCAGCCACGACAGCCTGACCGGCCTGTCGAACCGCGCCATGCTCGAGAGCGAGCTGGCCAAGGCGCTGGCCGAGGCCGCCGCCGAGGACGGCCTGGTGGCCCTGCTCTACCTCGACAGCGACCGCTTCAAGGAGATCAACGACCAGTACGGCCACGCCGCCGGCGACGCCGTGCTGGTCAACATCGCCGCGCGCATCAAGACCCTGCTGCGCAGCAACGACCTGGTGGCCCGGCTGGGCGGCGACGAGTTCGCCATCCTGCTGCGTCCGCTGCGCCACGGCGCCGACGCGCTGGCCATCGCCGACCAGATCATCGCCGCCATGGCCCAACCGATCCACCTGCCCGGCGGCGACAACATTTACACCTCCCTCAGCATCGGCGTGGCGCTGTACCCGCAGCACGGCGCCGACCCGGCCGCCATGCTGCTGGCCGCCGACGAGGCGATGTACCAGGCCAAGCAGCGCCGCCGCGGCTCGCGCCACGTGGCCGGGCCTCCCCACACCATTCCAGGATAAGAGCTTATGAAACCACCCGTCCAACCCCGCCGCCGCGCCCTGCTGGCGGCCGCGCTGCCCCTGCTGGCCGCGCTGACCCTGACCGCCTGCCAGAGCGCGCCGCCGGCGCCGCCGCCGCGCTTCAACGCCAGCCAACTGGCCATGTTCCGCGAGCTCGGCTTCAGCCAGACCGAGGAGGGCTGGGAGCTGAGCTTCGCCGAGAAGCTGCTGTTCGACTTCGACGCGCACAAGCTCAACGGCACGAGCCGGGCGGCGGTGGGCAAGGTCAGCGCCGCCCTGCTGTCGGTCGGCATCGTCCACCTGCGCGTCGAGGGCCACACCGACGCCTCCGGCAGCGAGGCCTACAACAGCAAGCTGTCGCGCCAGCGCGCCGACGCCGTGGCCGACGCCATGAGCGAGGCCGGCATCCGCCGCGAGGACATCGTCGCCATCGGCCACGGCAAGGGCAGCCCGATCGCCGACAACGCCACCGCCGCCGGCCGCGCCGAGAACCGCCGCGTCGCCATCATCGTGCTGGCGCCGTAGCGGCGCGCCGGGGCGTTGCCCCCACTATGGCCTATCACCTCCCTTGAACGACAAGCAATTGCGTCATTGTCTCCGCGCTGCGGAGACAATTCGGCTGACCGCGATGGTCGCCGTGTAGCTCGGCCGCTCGTAGCCGCGGCAAGCAAGATAAGATCGACTTGGCAGGAATCGTCGGGTGGATGTCCTTTCGCACGGCACACCGGCTGCGCTATAGTTGTCGTCATATCAATGCCGACCAGGAAGCGCCGCCACCATGAAGCCAGATCCCGGCGCCAGCCGCCACATCGTCCTGTTCGCCTTCGACGGCGTCGAGCTGCTCGACGTGGCCGGGCCGCTGGAGGCCTTCGCCACCGCCTCGGCGCTGCTGGGCGGCGCCGCGCCCGGCTACACGGTGGAGATCGCCGCCGAGCGGCCCGGCCTGCTGCGCACCGCCTCCGGGCTGGCCATCGCCGCGACCCGCGACTTCGCCGCGCCCGGGCCGCTCGACACCCTGCTGGTGGCCGGCGGCGCGGCCATCGAGGACTGCTGCGCCCGCCCCGGGCTGCTCGACACGCTGCGCCGCCAGGCCGGCCGCGCCCGCCGCCTCGGCGCCGTCTGCACCGGCGCCCTGCTGCTGGCCGAGGCCGGCCTGCTCGACGGCCGCCGCGCCGTGACCCATTGGAACTGGTGCGAGCGCCTGGCGCGCCGCTACCCCAAGGTGACGGTGGACGGCGCCGCCATCTTCGTCGCCGACGGCGGCGTCTGGACCTCGGCCGGCGTGACCGCCGGCATCGACCTGGCGCTGGCCATGATCGAGGACGACTTCGGCGCCGCGCTGGCGCTGCGCACCGCGCGCGAGCTGGTGATGTTCCTGCGCCGGCCGGGCGGCCAGTCGCAGTTCGGCGTCGCGCCGCCGGCCCCGTCAGGCCGCGACGAGGCGATCCGCCGGGTCCAGCAAGCCATCGTCGAGCATCCCGAGGCCGACCTGTCGGTGGAGGCGCTGGCGCGCCTGGCGGCCATGAGCCCGCGCAACTTCGCCCGCGTGTTCAAACGCGACACCGGCGTGGCGCCGGCCCAGTTCGTCGAGCGCAGCCGCCTCGAGCACGCGCGCCGCCGGCTCGAAAGCGGCGCCGCGCCGGTCGAGCTGGTCGCCCTGGCCTGCGGCTTCCGCAGCGCCGACGTGATGCGCCGCGTCTTCCTGCGCTATCTACAGGTCGGCCCGGGCGACTACCGCGAGCGCTTCGGCGCCTGGCGCGGCCGGCCGCCAGCCGTTTCCCCCCACCCAGCCACAAGCACAGAAGAGGAATTGCAATGAACCATCAGTTCGAGGATATCGCCGCGCGCCGCGCCCGTTTGCACACCCTGCACGTCGGTATTTTGGTGTTTCCCGGCGTCGAAGTGCTCGACTTCGCCGGTCCCTTCGAGGTGTTCTCCGTCGCCGCCCGCGTCGCCAAGCGCGACCTCGGCCTGGAGTCGGCCTTCAAGGTCGCGCTGATCGGCGCAGAGCGCGACACCGTGGCGGCACGCCACGGCATGGGCGTGCTGCCGCACCACGGCTTCGACGACACGCCGCCGCTCGACCTGCTGGTGGTGCCGGGCGGCCTGGTCGAGCAACCGCGCGGCTGCCCCCGTACCCTGGCCTGGATCCGCCGCGCCAGCGAGCAGGCCGCGCTGACCGCCTCGGTCTGCACCGGCGCCTTTCTGCTGGCCCAGCTGGGCCTGCTCGACGGCCTGGCCGCCACCACCCACTGGAGCGACATCGCCGAGCTGCGCGCCGAGTTTCCCCACCTCGACATCCGCGCGAACACGCCCTGGGTCGACCAGGGCCGCATCGTCAGCTCGGCCGGCATCTCCGCCGGCATCGGCATGAGCCTGCACCTGGTCGAGCGCGTGCTGGGGGCCACGCTGGCCGCCGCCACGGCGCGCCAGATGGAGTACGACTGGACGCCGTCGACTCAGTCGTCGAAGTACCAGTAGCCGCGGTTGACCCACTGCGCCAGCGCCTGCACCAGCTCGGGCTGCTCCAGCCAGGGCGCCAGGGCGGCGTAGTCCAGCTCGTCGTTGTCGCACAGCGCCAGCACGGCGCCGTGACAGGCCGGGCCGAAGTTGTAGCGGCTGCCGTCGATGTAGCAGACGCCGGCCGCCACCGTGGCGTCGACATAGAAGCAGCGCAAGCCGCCGATGCGCAGCAGCGGCGCCTGGCGCCAATACTCCAGCAACTCGGCCGAAGTGTAGGGCTCCTGCAGCGGCTGCAGGTCGAGCTCGCACTTGTTGCGCGACAGCATGGCGCCGACGGCGTCGGCCAGCACCGCCTCGTCGTCCAGCATGGCCTGCATCTGCGCGCGCAGGCGGGCGAAGTCGGTGGCGTCGATGCGGCCCTGTTGCCGGTGGGCCGGCCGGCCCGGGTCGCTGAGCAGCTCGTTGCCCAGCTCCTTGTCGAGCAGGTGGTCGGCCAGCGCGCTGACCAGCTCGCTAGGCGACTTGCTGCGGAAGCCCACCGAAAAGCTCATCGAGGCCTCCAGCGTGACGCCGTCGTGCGGGAAGCCGGGCGGCAGGTAGAGGATGTCGCCGGGCAGCAGCTCGACGTCGATGATCGGCTCGAAGGGGTCGCAGTGCAGCAGCGCGGCGTGGGCGGCGAACTCGCGGTGCGGCCCGCGCGCGCCGACGCGCCAGCGGCGCCGGCCCGAGCCCTGGCAGATGAACACGTCGTAGCGGTCGATGTGCGGGCCCACGCCGCCGCCCGGCGTGGCGTAGCTGATCATCACGTCGTCGAGGCGCCACTTGGGCAGGAAGGCGAAGGGCTTGACCAGCTCGGCCACCTCGGGCACCCAGTGGTTGGCGGCCTGGACGATCAGCGTCCAGTCGCGCTCGCCGAGCCGCTCGTAGGAGTCGAACGGGCCGTGCTCGGCCTGCCACTCGCCGCCGCGGCGGTAGACCAGGCGCGACTCGATCTGCTCCTCGCAGGCCAGGCCGGCCAGCTCGTCCGGGCTGAGCGGGTCGGCGAAGTGTTCGAAGCCGCCACGGATGACCAGCGGCTGCTGCTGCCAGTGCTTGGCGAGGAAGTCGTCTATCGAGACGTTGGCGAGGGTGAAGGTGGACATGGCGGACACGGTCAGGGAAAGGGCCATGTTTTACCACCGGCAATATCGCAAAGATATACGCTACATCAAAGAAATGCGGAATAGGGCGGCGGCGAGCCGGCGCCGCTAGGGCGCGCCCTGCGGCGACGCCTTGCCAAGCGCGGCCTGCAAATAGGCCAGGCCGGCGGAAACCTAGGGATGAGCTTGCAGTTGAACGTCGTAAACTCGTCCTCGATTTTCGGTATCAGGAAGTCCTTGGCGTTTTTGTTGACAAAACACTGCTAGGGTGCGGAGCGCCGCAATTGCTTGAGCTCGTCCGTCAACTTGTTGGCAAGTGCCCGTCGCTCGCGATGGCGCCGAACCAAAGTTTCATATGGTTCGCCGACGGAGAAGGCCGGCATGGCAAGTTGCACGACACCGGCCTCCGCCAGTTGAAGAATTCCTTCACACTCTGCGTTCTCCTCCTGCATGAACGCCAGTTCGAGTACGAAATTGGACTCGACGTAGACGATCACACCATGGCCTCGACTTGCATGGAGCCCGTCCGAATTGCCTCGGACAGCCCCGAGTCGGCAAGCCAGCGCGGCTCGGCCCCGTTAGCTTTCGTCGCGTCATCCGAATTGGTCAAGTCGCTTAACCAGGATTGCACCGCCAATTCAAGGCCGCGCTTACTGATTGCGCCTTGCTGGGCATGCGGCAAATATCGTTTCAACGCGGACCAGGTTTTCGCATGATAATCAGGCAGAGCGCTTGTTTCACCATGCTTCGCTGTCCACAAGTAAAGCTGGTCTGGCAGTACAAGGAGGAAAAACGGCGCAGGAGGGACGGCATAATGCGTCAGTAAATTGCGGCGAAATTGGGCAGCCCACTGCTCATCGGAGCTCGGCATGCCTTTGATTTCGACTACTAGCTGCAACTGGCGATCTGCCGAGTACACCGCGATATCAGACAGGAACGACATGGTGAATGCCTTAGAAGATGTTGCCCCCCGGCGGAAGCAGGCACCGTCATCGTAGCACCTTCACATAGCGAACGCTTGCGGTCGGCCATGCTGTCGCCGCAAACAAAAAACACCACGCGGTACATACGCGGTTTGACGCCTTTTCCAGAGTTGATGAATCTGCCTTTCATCAATATGCTAGACGGCTAGCAGGCAAAAATGAAAAACATCTGCAACGGGGGAGGACATCATGATGCAAGCGATCGGCAGGCAAGGGGCGCGTTTCGTCTTGGGCAGCGCCATTGCCATCGGCACGGCGGGCTGTGCCGCCGCGCCGGACCAGCCTCCCCGAGCGAGGCTCAGCGTATTGTCCAGCGCGCCGGAGCTGGTGTCCGGCGGCGACGCCCGCATCGAGGTGGCGGCGGCGCCTGCGCTGCTGGAGCACGTCACGCTCTGGCTGAACGGCAAGCCGGTGGCGCCGGCGATGGCGCGCCACGGCGAGCGCATGGAGGGCGTCCTCACGGGCCTGGTGGACGGCGAAAACCGCCTCGAAGCGCGGCATTCGCACGGCAGTCGCGACCACGACCTGCTCGACGCGATCACGCTGACCAACCATTCGATCAGCGGGCCGCTGTTCACCGGGCCGCAACAGCAGCCCTTCATCTGCCGCTCGCAGGAATCCGGCCTGGGCCAACCGCGGGTCGACAACCACGACGGCGTCGGCCACCCCGTCTTCGATCCCGCCAGCGGCCAACTGCTCGGCCACAGCCGGAACTGCAACATCCCCCGCCGCATCGGCCACTTCTATTTCAACGGCAGCGGCTTCAAGCCCTTCGAGCCGGCCACCGGCTACGCCAGCCCGCCGGCCGACCTGGCCAGCACCACCGTCAACGGCGCCGCCGTGCCCTTCGTGGTGCGGGTCGAGGCAGGCTCGATCAACCGCTTCCTGTACACCATCGCCATGCTGGCGCCGAGCGCCGTGTTCGACCAGTCGGCCTGGAACCGCAAGCTGGTGTATTGGCTGCGCGGCGGCGTCGGCATCGGCCACCAGCAGGGCACGGCGATGTGGTTCAACAACGGCCTGAGCGGCTCCGAACTGCAGCTGCTGCCGCGCATACTGGCGCAGGGCTACGCCGTCGTCAGTTCCTCCGGCAACGAGGCCGGCGTGCACTACAACATGCGCCTGGCCGAGGAGACGGCCTTGATGACGAAGGAGCATTTCATCAAGGCCTACGGCAAGCCCGACTACACGATAGGCCTGGGTGGTTCCGGCGGCGCCGTCCAGCAATACCTGTTCGCGCAGAACCGCCCGGGCCTGCTCGACGGCGGCGTGCCGATCCAATCCTACCCGGACATGCTGACGCAGACCACGCCGATCTCGGACTGTCCGCTGCTGGGGCAGTATTTCAGGGACGCGGTGGCGCTCGACCCGGCCTCGCCATGGGCGACATGGAGCCGGCAGCGCCTCATCGAAGGCATGAACGCCAGCGACACCGTGCGCAACGCCATCCTCGGCACCCCGGGAACGACGGAATGCATCAACGGCTGGCGCATGGCGCTGCCGACCGTGCTCAATCCGCAGTACAAGGATCCCCGCTACGAACAGGCGGCGGCGTTCTACCACTACCCGCCCGGAGCCTTGGCAAATGTAAAGTGGACGCACTGGAACGACCTGGCCAACATCTACGGCACCGACAGCCAGGGCTTCGCGCCCAACACCATCGACAACGTCGGCGTGCAATACGGCCTGACCGCGCTGGCGCAGGGCCGGATCGACGCCGACGAGTTTTTACGCATCAACGCCTGCGTCGGCGGCTGGAAGGAGCAGGCCGACTTTGTCGCCTGGGAGCAGGCGGCCGATCCCTTCGACGCCGCCAACATGCAACGCGGCACGGCCTGCCGCGATCCCGCCGGCACCCCGGCGCGGCGGCGCGCCGGCGACGTGGCGGCCATCGGCAAGGCCTTCGCCTCGGGCCACGTGTTCACCGGCCGGCGGCTAGACATTCCGTTGATCGACCTGCGGCCCTATCTCGAGGCCGAGCTCAATATGCACAACGCCCGCCAAGCGTTTTCGGCGCGGGCGCGCCTGCTGGAGGCGAACCGGGCGGCGGCGAGCAAGCAGGTGATTTGGGTGGCGGGATCGAACAACAGCGCGCTGGCCATGGCCATGGACGCCCTGGCCGTGATCGACCGCTACCTGGCCGACGGTGCCGCGCCGGCCGCCTTCGTCGACCAATGCATAGACGCCGGTGGCGCCGCGATCGCCACAGGGCCGGCGGTGTGGGACGGCATCCTGAACCAGAACCCACCCGGCGCCTGCAGCAAGGCCTATCCGATTTTTTCCAGCCCGCGCATGGTGGCCGGCGAGTCGATCAAGGGCGACATCTTCAAGTGCGCGCTCAAGCCGCTGGCCACGGCGCTGGCCGACGGCAGCTATGGCGCCGGCGCGCCGTTCACGGCCGGCCAGCGGGCGTGGCTGCAGAAAATCTTTCCGGACGGCGTGTGCGACTACGCGGCGGCGGGCCTGCGCTAGGCCGGGCCGGGCCGGGCCGTGGACACGTCCATTTCAAGCGGCCAGTGCTAGTTTTATGTGGCTGGCCTACCTTCGTTGTCCACAAGTGAGACGCTTTCAATGAATAGCTGGAATAACAATTTCGTGGGTTCATTTCCCCCAACTGACAGGCTGAAGTCTCCACGCGCCTCATTTTTCATGCCAATATATCCGGGCAGGTTCCCTTCATTCG
>NZ_FOTW01000002.1 GCF_900114705.1 Rugamonas rubra | reverse complement strand
ATATGCTTACGCATATCCGCAGCTTCGGTGACTGGCTTAGCCCCGTTACATCTTCCGCGCAGGACGACTCGATCAGTGAGCTATTACGCTTTCTTTAAATGATGGCTGCTTCTAAGCCAACATCCTGACTGTTTTAGCCTTCCCACTTCGTTTTCCACTTAGCCAATCTTTGGGACCTTAGCTGGCGGTCTGGGTTGTTTCCCTCTTGACGCCGGACGTTAGCACCCGACGTCTGTCTCCCAAGCTCGCACTCATCGGTATTCGGAGTTTGCAATGGTTTGGTAAGTCGCGATGACCCCCTAGCCATAACAGTGCTCTACCCCCGATGGTGATACTTGAGGCACTACCTAAATAGTTTTCGGAGAGAACCAGCTATTTCCAAGTTTGTTTAGCCTTTCACCCCTACCCACAGCTCATCCCCTAATTTTTCAACATTAGTGGGTTCGGACCTCCAGTGCGTGTTACCGCACCTTCATCCTGGCCATGAGTAGATCACTTGGTTTCGGGTCTACACCCAGCGACTGAACGCCCTATTCGGACTCGATTTCTCTACGGCTTCCCTAATCGGTTAACCTTGCCACTGAATGTAAGTCGCTGACCCATTATACAAAAGGTACGCAGTCACGGAACAAGTCCGCTCCTACTGTTTGTATGCACACGGTTTCAGGATCTATTTCACTCCCCTTCCGGGGTTCTTTTCGCCTTTCCCTCACGGTACTGGTTCACTATCGGTCGATTACGAGTATTTAGCCTTGGAGGATGGTCCCCCCATATTCAGACAGGATTTCTCGTGTCCCGCCCTACTTGTCGCACGCTTAGTTCCACACATCGCATTTCGAATACGGGACTATCACCCGCTACGGTTCCTATTTCCAGAG
>NZ_FOTW01000066.1 GCF_900114705.1 Rugamonas rubra | reverse complement strand
GTAAGCGTCCGGCCACTACCGTCTTGAACGGGTACTTAATTTGACCGATGATAGCTTCACACCGCTGGGAAGCGGCGTGTTGTTCAGGCAGGGTTGATCTGCTGGAGGTAGTTCCACGGCAGGAACTCGTCAACGCGGTTGACGGGGTGGTCGGCGATCTGCGCCAGCACATGGCGCAACCAGGCTTCGGGGTCGACCCCGTTCAGCTTGGCGGTGCCGATCAGCGAGTAAATCGCGGCGGCCCGCTCGCCCCCGCTGTCGGCGCCGGCGAACAGGTAGTTGCGGCGACCGATGGCGATGCCACGCAGCGCGCGTTCGGCCGCCGAGTTGTCGATCTCGATGGCGCCGTCGTCGCAGTAACGTAGTAACGCTGGCCACAGGTTCAGGGCGTACTGGATGGCCGCCGCCGTGTCGGATTTGCGCGAGAGCTTGTCGAGCGCGGTCCGCAGCCAGCGCCCGAGGTCGTCGAGCAGCGGCCGCGCCCGTTCTTGCCGAACGGTTTGGCGTTCGTCGGGTGGTTTTCCGCGAATCTCGGCCTCGATTGCATACAGTTCGGCGATGCGCCGCAGTGCCTCAGTGGTCAGTGGCGATGGCCGGGCCGCATGCAGGTCGTGGAACTTGCGGCGCGCGTGCGCCCAACAGGCCGCTTCCTGGATCGCGCCACGTTCGTAGAGGAGGTTGAACCCGGCATACGCATCGGCCTGTAGCACGCCCTGGAACGGGGCCAGGTGTGTCTGTGGATGGATACCTTTGCGATCCGGCGAGTAGGCGAACCACACCGCCGGCGGTGCCGTGTCGCCGGCGGGCCGGTCGTCGCGCACATAGGTCCATAAGCGCCCGGTTTTGGTCTTGCCATTTCCGGGTGCGAGTACCGGCACCGGCGTGTCATCGGCGTGCAGTTTGGTGGCGGCCAGCACGTGTTTCCGGATCGCGTCGACCAACGGGCGCAGCAGCGCGCTGGCGGCGCCCACCCAACTCGCCAACAACGCGCGGTCCAGGTCGACGCCCTCGCGCGCGTAGATCACAGACTGGCGATACAGCGGCAGGTGGTCTGCGAACTTGGCCACCAACACGTGCGCCAACAGGCCGGGACCGGCGATGCCTCGCTCAATCGGCCGGCTCGGTGCCGGCGCCTGCACGATGGCGTCGCAGCAGCCGCAGGCCAGCTTGGGGCGCACATGGCGGATCACGCGGAAGCTGGCCGGCGTGAACTCGAGTTGTTCGGCCACGTCCTCGCCAAGTGGATGCAGCGCGCCACCACATGCCGGGCAGGCGTCAGCCGGTGGCAAGTGCACTTTCTCGTCGCGTGGCAGGTGATCCGGCAATGGTTTGCGTGGCGCGCGCCGGCGTGGCGCCGAGCCCGCCGCCGGCATGTCCCGCTCGGCCTCGGCGTCGTCGGCCTGCAGGTCTTCGAGCTGCAGTTCGAGCTGCTCGATCTGGTGGTCCAGCTTCTCAGACTTGCGGCCAAACTGCATGCGCCTCAGCTTGGCGATCTGCAGCTTCAGGTGTTCGATCTCGGCTGCCCGCGTCGTCAATTGGGCCTGCATGTTCAGCAGTGCGTCGCATTGGGTGGCGATAGTCGCGTCGCGTTCGCGCACCAGGCGCTCGCTGGCCAACAACAGCCCCTTCAAGGCGTCGATGTCGTTGGGCAGGTCGGTTGAGCTGAGCATGGTCCGAGTTTACGCGAGCTGCATGACGTTTACAAGGCCGATGTGGGACGCCATGTGCGCTCCGGTCGGCGCCAGTCTATGCCCTCGAGCAGCATCGACAGCTGCGCCTGCGTCAACGCCACGCTGCCGCTGTCGGCCTGTGGCCAGACGAAGCGGCCGCGTTCGAGCCGCTTGGCCAGCAGGCACAGGCCATCACCGCTCCACCACAGTACCTTGATCATGTCGCCGCGCCGCCCCCGGAACAAGAACACATGGCCGCTGAACGGATCTTCGGCCAACGCCGTCTGCGCCTTGGCCGCCAGTCCGTTCATGCCGGCGCGCATGTCGGTCACGCCGGCGGCCAGCCAGATCTTGGTGCCTGCAGGCAGGCCGATCATGGCAGCAGCCGGGCCAGCAACAACGTCAGCGTGGCCGCGTCGACCTGTCCCTCCAGGCGCAGTTGGGCTTGGCCCACGCTGAGCACGATGACGCCGGGGGGCGCGCTGGCGACCGGTGCAGGTGCGAGCGGTGTATCGACCACTGTGACTGCCATTAACCGGCCTAGTGCGTTGCCGTCGACCGGCGTCTCGGCACCGAAACGCTTGCGCCAACTGAACAGCTGATTGGTGTTGATCTTCAGTTCGCGGGCGATCAGCGAGACCGATGCGCCGGCGACCAGCGTGCGCGCTACGGCGGCACGCTTGAACTCATCGCTGTGTTGGCGATACGGGCCGCGTTTCGCCTTGGTTGTGATTGGTTGAATTATTGTGTCCATAAATAAATTTGTGGACACAATCAATTTGCGTCCCAAATTCAATCATGGGGACGTGCGGCGCTCAAGGGAAGACGGTGGTGAGCCGACGCTTAC